>CANSHI010000023.1 GCA_947646655.1 uncultured bacterium | reverse complement strand
CTTGTGTCTTTACATTTGTATTTGTTTCATTTGTCTGTGCTCCACTCTTACTTGTACTTGCACTTCCATTTGTCCCTCCATACATATATCCTACATATTTTGCATCATTATAGTTCGTTGTATTCCATGCTATACTTTGTAACGCTAGTCTATTTGTACTGCTTGCTCCATTCTCATGGGCACTCGTTCCATCATATATTATTCGGAGTGATCCATCTCCATTGATCCTTATGATCCTCCAATAGAATCCCGCAAACTTTACATAGTTATCTGTTGTGGCACCTCTATAGTAATAACTAGTTCCATAGTCATCAGCCATTGCATATAGTCCATCGGCTGTCTCGTTGGTTGTTGCTGCATTTCCAAATGTTGGATTTCCACTTTTGACACTTTTATTTAATACTGCTAATGTTGAAGCACTATCACCAACCTTGTTCCATTTTGCATATAATGTTTGATTTTCACTCAATTCGACTTTACTACTCGCTGTTACTTGTACGCCTCCTGTTGCTGTTGTATACCAACCCATAAATTTGTATCCTGTATACGTCGGTACAGGCATATCCCCATATGTTCCATCATAACTTACTATTTTACTCTCGCTACTTACTGTTCCTCCATTCGCATTGAATGTTACTGTATACGTCTTGGCTGTATAATTTGCTACTACTGTTATTTCTTCTGTTCCCATCGTTATTTTGTTATCTTCTACTACTTCTCCACCTACTGTCCAGTTTGTAAAATTGTATCCTGTTTTTTCTGGGGTACTTAATATGTTTTCTGCTTCATAGTACATCTCTTCGCTTAAGTTTCCTGCATATGTTCCACCTTGTGTATCTAATGTTAATGTATATTTATTTCTTTCATAATTGTACTCTACTTTGTTTAATACCGGTGGATAAGATTCCTCTGCTTGTATTGTTAAACTGTTTGTACTCGGTACTCCGAATCCTATATAACTTTTTACAGTTGGAGTTACTGTCGTATTATACTCTGCTTCCCCTTCATCTGTATCGGCATCTACCAAAGTATATCCTTTTCCATCGATGTTCATCTTACTATGATATACTATATATTTATACTTATTTACTGTCCATTTGGCTGTTATGCTTATGTTCTCTGTTTCTCTTACTGTAAACTTATTCCCTTCTATTGTTCCTCCTGTTACTTCCCAGCCTGCAAATGTATATCCTTCTCTACTTGGTGTATTTAATGTTATTGTACTTCCATATTCTACTTCTTGTGTTGTCTCTTCTCCATTTATATTTATTGTTACTGGATACTTATTCGCATTCCATTTAGCTCTTAGTATTGTGTTTCCTATTCCCATTGTAAATGTATTCTCATTCATACTAGAGGCTATTCCATTTACTTCCCATCCTCCAAATGTGTATCCTTCTCTTGTTGGATTACTTATTTCTTTTGTCTCATCTTTATTTAATTGATATTCTTGGGCACTTGTAAAATCTTCCCATGTTCCTCCATTCGGATCTACTGTCAGTCCATAATATCTATATTTTGATACTTCTCCTAATATGAAGTTTGTTTGGAATGTTGCCTTTAAATCACTTGTCTGATCGAAGTCTGTATAGTTTAATGTTATTACTAGATTGAAATAATATGTCTCTCCTGCGGGTACTGATATTTCATTCGATAATCCTTGTGTGATCGGAGTTTCTGTGACGGGGACATTACTGTTTTCATTTAAGACTGTATACTCTCCTTCTTCACTGTCTGAATATTCTAATCGGTAAGTTAAGCTTCCATTTAAATATGTATTTATTAAGTTGTCCCATTCCAAACTTACTGAGCCTGTTACTGTACCCGTATTTTCTAATGTAAACTTCTTTGTGACAGATTTTCCAAACTCTAACTCGGCATTTATTCCATTGTCATTATCACTAAATGTGAGTGCCAACTCTGCTCCTTTTACTGTTACTTCTTCATTTTTATTATTTTCTACTACGTTTACATAAAATGCATATGATCCGAGGAATCCTACTAACATGATTGATCCTATTATGAAGGCTAATGTTATTCCTCTTTTACCGTTTTTATTTTTTGTGCTTTGATCATCGTTATTCATATCTTACATCTCCTATACTATTCATAAAAAATATATCATATTTTGTCGAATTAATTTCCAAAATATACGTATTACGTATATCATTAAACTTGACTTTAGAAAAATATGTTGTAAAATAATTTCCATTTGAGGAGTCAAACTTATGCACACAAATAACGAGAAATATAGTCGAAAGAAAAAGATTTTAAAATTAATAAAAAGAATATTAATCATCTTAGCATTAATAGGTATTACTATTAGTACTATTCCCTCGATAGAACTAGACACTGCTTATCAAGAATATAAAAGTGCACTTCCATCTATTAAGGAAAATGAAACAAAAATTGAATACGTTAAAAGGCTTTATGAACAAGCTATAAAAAGTAATAATAAATTGACCGAAACAGAAAAAGCTAAATTGATTGACACTTTTACAACTTTAGTACTAAATAATATTGGCATATACTTTACAGAGGAGTCCCTTATTCAAATGATGGCAGTAGCTAAAACTCAATCTATTAAAGAACTGACTTCTCTCGAAAAAAGATTTAGTTGGTATACAGGATTTTATAACAAATACTTAAATCAGCTAGTCTTAGATGATTCTATTGACGATGTCAAAGATACACTTCTAGCTCACGAACAGCTACACGCCATACTTAGGAATAGCTTTTACACAAAATCGTATGCTTTAAATGAAGCGATGACTAAAAACTCCGTTAAAGGGGATGAATCTTATATTTACTTAGATCTACTACATGATGTCTTAACTTTTGTCATTGGAAAAGAAAAACTTTACGATTTTTTTCTTAGAGGAGATCTAGAAGGATTAAAAGAGGAAATGTCAAAATACATTTCTAAAGAAGATGCAAACAGATTGATTGTCTCATATGACGATGTAGTATTCTCCCATTTTTATACTTCTTTTTTATCAAGAATAGACCTTGAGCCTGGCTTCAAAACTTTAAAAGATCAAGAAAATTCCGAAATGATAAGTCGTAGTATATTAGAAAAATTATTTGAAAAAAGATTTAATTGTAAAATTCAAGATTCATCTTTAAGTAAAGTGATATTCGGTTATTATACACCCCCTATAGCTGGGCTCACCTATATTAAAGATAAAGTAGGTTATTATGAACCATTATGTCATATTAACTACTTAAACAGTGAAGAAGTCGAAATTACTATCGAATTTATGACTAGTAATATCGACACCAAAACTGGCGACTTTTATCACATAAGAGAGTCATACATCATAGATATTGAAGAACTTGGAAGTACAGACATGGAATCTCTAATCGAAGATGCTAGAAAAAAACATAATAAAGATCTTATAGATAAGCCATTTATGTTATCATAGATTTCTGCCACACTTAAAAAATCTCAGACCTAATTATTCTGAGATTTTTTCTAATTTTTCTTTTAACTGATCTATTCTTTCATCAGTAAAATATTCTACTGGAGCACCATCATAGTTATTCTCAATTAAATCGCTTTTATCTAATGCCAATTGAACAGTGCCACCTTTAATAAAAGCTATACAAGGAATATTTTGAATATTTAATTTCTCTTGTAATTTATTTTTTGATTCTTCGCTTAAAACTTTGTCATCATCTAAATCTAAATAATAAATTTTATCATACTTTTCTTTAAGTAAATCATTGAGAGGAGTAACTAAAACATGAGTCCAAGCATCACTTTTTTTGCTTATCAAAATTGCTCCAGTACCATTCTCTAAAAGCTGACCTAATTCTTTTGAATCTATATAGTCATAAATGTTGTCTTCGGATATTTCTTTATAATCTCTACTGAATAAGACATTGTCAGTAATCTTGCTATTTTTTGCCATTTCAATAGCATCTTTTATACCAAATATTAAGAAAACGATACCGATTAAAATTAATGCGATATCGAGTCCTATTCTTAAAGCTTTATTCTTCATTTTTTAATTGATTCATTACTTCTTCAGCAAAGTTTTCTTCCTTTTTCTCAATACCTTCACCAACTTCGAAACGTACCATATCAGTTATTTCTCCACCGTTATTCTTAACGTAAGTTTTAACATCGATATCGCCATCTTTGATGAATGCTTGATCAACAAGACAAATTTCTTTAAAGAACTTCTTAAGTCTTCCAGCAACCATTTTTTCTGCTATATCAGCAGGTTTACCCTCTTCCATAGCTTGTTCAATCAAGATTTTCTTCTCTTTTTCTACTCTTTCAGCAGGAACACATTCTTCGCTTAAATATTCAGGCTTCATAGCAGCAGCTTGCATTGCAACGTCTCTTGCAACATCTTCATTTGCACCTTTAACAACAGTTAAAACTGCTATTCTTCCACCCATATGTAAGTAAGATCCAAATACTTCATCATCATTTTTAGTTTTAACTTCTACTCTACGTAAAGTTAACTTTTCACCTATAGTAGCAGTTTTACTAACGATAAGCTCTTCAACAGTACCTTCACTAGTTTTTGCTTTTAAAGCTTCTTCTAAAGTTTTAGCGGCACTCTTAAGAATACTTTCTCCAACCTCTTTAACAAGAGATTTAAAATTTTCATTTTGACTAACGAAGTCAGTCTCAGAGTTAACTTCTATTACTACAGCCTTATTGCCATCGATATATACGCCAGCCAAACCTTCAGCAGCAATTCTATCTGACTTCTTAGCAGCTTTAGCAATACCTTTTTCTCTTAGATAATCAATAGCTGCATCCATATCTCCGTTTGATTCAACTAGAGCTTTTTTGCAATCCATCATACCTGCACCAGTTTTACTTCTTAGTTCATTAACCATACTTGCAGTTATCATAATTTTCATCCTCCTTATATAATTTTATTATTTATTTAATGCTTCAATTAATTCATCTTTTTTCATTGAACTAAATCCTGTAACACCAGCTTCTTTAGCCATATCTCTTAGTTCACTTACAGTTTTCTTAGATAAATCTGTATCATTAGAAACTTCTTTATTTTCTTTTCTAACTTCAACTTTACCTTCTTGAGATGCATCAGTTTTTAAGTTTTCAGTAATATAATCATCAAGTGGTAAATTTTTACCTTCACAAATCGCGTTATTTAATACACCTAGTACAACTTTAACAGCACGAACTGCATCATCATTTCCAGGTATAACATAATCTACATCATCAGGATCACAGTTAGTATCAACTATACCGAATACTGGAATGTTCAATTTTCTCGCTTCTCTTATTGCATTTTGTTCCTTTTTAGGATCGACAATAATCATCGCATCAGGTAATTTTTCCATATTACGGATACCACATAATACTTTGTTTAGTTTATAGTACTCTTTTCTAATTCCCACTACTTCTTTTTTAGGAAGTAATTCAAATGTACCATCACTTTCCATCTTTTCGATTTCTTCTAATCTCTTAATTCTTCTTCTGATAGTACGGAAGTTAGTTAAAGTTCCACCAAGCCATCTCTCAGTAACATAAAAAGATTCACTTCTAATAGCTTCTTCTTTCGATACTTCACTAGCTTGTTTCTTAGTTCCAACGAATAAGAATTTTCCTCCATTTTCACTAATTTTTTTTAGTTCCTCATACGCTTTTTCCATACAAGCAACAGTTTTTTCAAGATCGATAATATAAATATCATCTCTTGCAGTAAAGATGTATTCCTTCATTTTAGGATTCCATCTCTTAGTTTGATGTCCAAAATGAACACCTGCTTCTAATAAATAATTCATAGAAACAATAGCCATAATTTTTTCCTCCTTTGTTAATACTTCCCGTCGTTTCTAAAATTCGACAACTTGTGGCTACAAGTCACTAGACGAATAAATCCACACACGGTGTTATTTTTTGGCTTAAAAGCCATATATATAATATCAAAAAAAAACGACTAATACAACCCTATTTTGCTTTAATCGTCTCTATTTCGTTACTTTCTTTTCTAAGAAAGTAACAAAGAAAGGTCTTACTTTATTCCTTTATTTTTTCTTGCCGTCTAGTCTCTTAATAGAGAGTCATTTTCCGTACCTCTTCGAACTTTTTCTTCTTGTTTTGTCCTTCCTTCGTTCGTTCGCGTTTCTACGCTTACTTCACTTCGTACGGACTCGTTGTTGTTCCATTTCCACTCATTGTACTCACGTATTCTACACTCAGCGAGATAACTGGGGCGACGCCGCCCGCGCTATCGACATTGCCGTAGTACAAATAGCCGTTGCCATAAACACCAAACACACGAGCATAACTACCAGCGAAATCATAAGGCGAGAGCGTCCAATACAAATTACCTTTATATAGGTAATAACTACTATTGGCTGTATTATACTTTCCACTTCCACCTGCTAATATCTCATCTGCTGTTATTAATCCTACCTTTTCTCCTAATTTTCCATTTCCTTTCTCCGTGTCTTCCTTCGTAAATGCATCATTCTTATTCTCACATATAAACTTTGGTGTTGGACTGTCCTTTGCACTTAAAGTTGTACTATTATTTCCTGTCATTATCCTTGATAATGCTCCATATCCTGTATAGTTTCTTCCATATCCTAATCCTGTATCACTTGTCCACAATGTTACATTTTTTCCTGGTGTACTTCTATCGTTACAATATATACTGTCACTTACATAGCCATCATACCCTTTATCCGCTATGTTACTCTTATACCAATTCTCTATTGCTATCTTTATTTCTGAATTTGCTGTGTTTGTTTGAGCTTCACTTTTGCTTGTACTTGCCCCTGTTCCACTTGGTCCATACATATACCCTACATATTTTGCATCATTATAGTTCGTATTATATACTTGACTTGTTATTGCCAGTCTATTTGTACTATTCGCTCCATTTCCATGTGCACTCGTTCCATCATATATTATTCTTAAACTTCCGTCTCCATTTACTCGGATTATTCTCCAATAATATCCTGCAAATTTGACATAGTTATCTTCTACTGCTCCTCTATAATAATAACTCGTTCCATAATCGTCTTCCATCGCATACAATCCATCAGCTGTTTCGTTGGTTGTTGCGGGATCTGCAAAATTTGGAGCTCCTTCTTTAACGATTTTTCCTAACTTAGCTAGGATCGCAGAAGAATCTGCTTTTATTTCTTTATCAAAGTACAATGAACAACTGCTCTTATGTTCTACACTTAATGATATCTTTTTTGAAGTAAAATCTTGATCTAATTCTCCTCCATTTGTACATGTACTCTTTTCTATGTTTAATATATATCCCTCTGCTGGAAATTGTGTTGTTTCACTTTTACTATATCCTGTCTCACTACTCTCGTCTTCTATGTATACCGCTATTGTTTTACTGCTCGGGGGGGGGGGTGATAAAAGAGCCCTCCTCTTCTGCAAATTTATTACCTACCATATTTCCAAAAACTAAAACACTTGTTGTAATTCCTATAACACTTGCTAGTAGTATTTTTCTCTTTTTATTCATTTTCTCATATCCTCTCTTTTTTATACGCTACTCTTAATACATTATTATTATTATATATCTTTCTTTAGCTTTTTTCAATAGAACTTAAGGCATTACCACCCTAATTGTTGAATCTCTCAATTGCAAAAGTAAATTCTACTCCTGAAAATAAAAAAGTGGAAATAACTAC
>CANSHI010000022.1 GCA_947646655.1 uncultured bacterium | reverse complement strand
GTTATAAGTTCCTTACTTAATTATTGCATTTGTGTCTATACTATATTCATACAACCCTTTGTTTCATACCTCCTGATAAACTCGAAGGTTTGGCATAAATAAAATCGTCTAAGCCGTATTCAGAAAGTAATGCTTTAACGCGATCTACGTTATTTTCTGTTAATTCGTGTTGCAGTTCTAAACCTAGACAAGCATTATCTAAAACGCTTCGCCAAGAAAGAAGTGCATCACTTTGAAGCATATACGAAATGCGCGGATCTTTGCTCGAAAACTTTAATTTTCCATTTGTCGCTGTATCTAATCCAGCGATTATATTTAAAAGAGTCGATTTTCCACAGCCGCTTGTTCCAATTATAGCTAGTATTTCTCCTTCTTTGACATCTAGGGTTATATCTTCTATAGCAGTAAATGTTCCTTCTTTAGTTTCGTAACTCTTATTAATATTTTTTAAAGATAATTTATTTTTCATAAACTTTTCACCACTTTACTTTATATTATATGAGATAGTTATATTCTCGTTTGGGCGAAATTAGTGTATAAATATAGGAGATTTACTTTACATGAACTTGTACAATTATTACTCTAATTTGCTGTTTTAATGATATAATAATCTTTAATGAATGTTTGGAAGTGTTGATATGCAAAAAAGTTATAAAGTAATAATCATCGGTGCTGGACCTGCTGGTATAAGTACAGCTTTAAATTTAAAGAAAAATGGTATAGACGATGTATTAATTGTTGAAAAAAAGATGTTTCCAAGATATAAATGTTGTGCGGGGTATATTACTAATAAGACTAAGCAGGAATTTTTTAAATTGGGTTTAGATATAGAAAAGTGTCATTATACTTTGATAAAAGATTTTAATATTTATTACGAATACAGTATAAGACAAAAAATTAAAAATAAATTTTTATATACTAATGATGTAATCGATAGAGTTGAACTCGATAATGCTTTTTTTGAACTAGCAAAGGATATGGGAGTAAAGGTGTTAGAAAATAGATATATTATACACAATGACTTTACGGAGAAAACTATAACTTTGAATGACGAGAGAACTTTGAAATATGAAACACTTATTTTTGCCGATGGTATGAACGGTTATGGATCTAAATTTCAAGAATTTAATGAAAAAAATATTGCTATGCAACTTACTTTTGATAGCACTTTAAAAAATGAAATTCAAATACACTTTGGAGTTACAGAACGAGGTTATGTTTGGGTAAGCTCTAATAATGGAATAACAAATGTGGGATTAACGGATGTTTATGATATAAATAAAAATTATGCACTTATATTTAAAAACTTATTAGAAAGACTTGGACTAAAACCAGATATAGAAAATTTAAGAGGAGCTTTTACACCAATTGGATTAGGTAATCCAATATTACATGGAAATGTTTATTTTGTCGGAGATATAGTGGGAGCATGTGATCCATTAACTTTATCAGGACTTAGATATGGTTTGAAATGTGGTGAGAAATGTGCTTTAAGTATTGCTAAAAATAATACTAAAATTTACGCTAATTATATAAAAAGCTTAAAGATTAAATTTAACTTGATGAAAAAAATGCAAAAGATATTTTATAAAAAGAAGATCATCAATTTAATATTTAATGTTGGTTGTCGATATTTCAAGGGAATTATTTCTTTCGTATTCAATAATTTCTTTGTAAATAAAAAGTAGAGCAATTTATTGATTAATATACGAGCTTATGTTAATATAGATTCCAACAAAAGAAAGAGTGGGATTTTTATGTCGACAGAGTTATTAGCAGAATTAGAAGCAGTTGACTATGAATTGCTGAATAAATGTTTAAGGAAAATTGAAAATTCTGAGCTTTGTAGAAAAATGCTAAGATATTTTGAAGAAACTTTTAAATTTGCCGATGTTCTTTTAAAGTACAAAGTATTCTCTTTTGACAAAAATATTATTTATTCTACACATGTGTCACCTCAAGAAGCAGTAGACTTATCTTATGATTTTTTTCAATCTATTTCAAAGGATTTTGCAAGTAGATTTTTAAATATTATAAATTATGGCTCTGTAAAATTCGCTTATAGGAAAAATGAAGAAAACACATACAATCATGTCGACCAATAAGGAAACGTATATATTTCTTTAGAAGGCACTGTTAAAGATATTTATATCATAGTTCACGAATTAATACATAAACTATGTAATCCTTATAATCAAACCAGTTTAATACGCTTATTTTTAACGGAAAGCCCTTCTATAACAGGTGAATTTTTAGTATACGATTTTTTACAAAGAAAAGGCATTTTTTATGAAAGAGAGCTAATGGTCAATATTTTAAACGACTTTTCACTTTATAGGAAATATGCAATTACTATAAGGGAAGAATATAATTTGTATAAGTTATTTTTAGAGAAAAAATCATTGGACTTTAAAAATTTACTTAATTATATTGCTGAAAATGATATGCAAGAAAGTCGCTTAAAAATATTATTAGTTTCAATTAGACGTATTGAATGTTGGAAGGGATTGTCATTTCTTTTTGGTATAAGATATATTATTGGATTATTATTTGCTTGTAATTTTTATTTGAAGGTAGTGGAAGGACAGATGATCAATTCAGATTTTGAATGGCTAGTTCATATTTTAGGTGATCCTGATTGGAAGGATAAAGAAAATATGGATATATTAAGAGGGTTAGATATCCCAATTTTAAAAGAAAATGTCGATCTTTCAAATGTTACCGATGATTATCATAAAGTTTTAAGTTTATTGAAAAATGACTGGCTTAAAAGATAAATATAAAAAGATTAGTAAAAAGTTAATTTTTATGATATTATAAGCATAATGAAAGAAGGCTACTTATGAAAAAAGATTTAAAGAAACCGATGTTTTTGATAGCTTTTGCTTTAATAGGATATTTTTTTGTAAATAATGTAACTTTAATAGGTGATGGATTAAAGTTTATATTTAACATTTCATTTCCATTTATTTTGGGCGGAGCTTTTGCATTTATTCTAAATATCCCGATGTCATTTTTTGCGAATAGTTTAGAGCTCAAAAATAAAAAACTGGAAAGAGCAATATCATTAATTTTGGCAATTTTTGTAGTTTTGGTTGTTCTAGTAATTGTAATAACTTTGATATTGCCTGAGCTTGTGAATGTAATAAATCTTCTTGTCGAGAATACACCTTATTATGTAGATAAAATAATGGATTTTATGTCTAATATGGGTGTCGATATTAAAAGCATCAATATAGATATGAATAGTATAAAAGATCAAATGATAAATCAGATTCCTAATTTATTGACATTTTCGGTTACGTTAGTAACTAATATTGCTAAGTCGATTTCGGATTTCTTCATAAGTATTATTTTTGCAATTTATATTTTAGCTGATAAAGAAAGACTTTTAAGACAAGTTAAAAAGCTTATGAATGCTTATTTAAATAAAAAGAAAGTTAATACTTTGTCCAATATCGGGGAAGTTACCTGTAATATATTCAAAAAGTTTTTTACGGTTCAATGTTTTGAAGCTACTATATTAGGGGGATTATGTATTTTGGGGATGTTATTACTAAGACTTCCTTATGCTGTACCAATCAGTATTTTAATCGGTGTTACGGCTTTAATTCCAGTGGTCGGTGCTTTTATCGGAGTTGGAATCGGTGCAATACTTATCGTTTGTGTGAATCCTATGCAGGCTTTAATTTTTATCATTTTTGTATTAATTTTGCAACAAATCGAAGGAAATGTTATATACCCAAGAGTAGTGGGAAAATCAGTTGGACTACCTGGAATTTGGGTTTTAGCAGCAGTTATATTAGGTGGTAGTTTAGGAGGCATATTAGGAATGCTTTTAGGAGTTCCTATCGCGACTACACTTTATTATCTTTTAAAAACTAATGTAAATAGTAAAATTAATTAGAAAGTAGAAGTTCGGCATTATGAAAAAGTTTTTAATTGTATTTGTTATAGTAGTGTTTTGTTTAGGTGTAGTCATAGGTACTTTTATGACACTCAATCATTTAGAGGTTCAAGAAAGTTTATTGGGTTTAGAAAAGTACGATATAAACGATAAAGATATAGAAGTTTTAAGTGAATTTAAAATAAGAAGAAATAAATATATTATTTTAAAAGAGAATCCAGATAAGTTTAAAATTTTAGTTCAATATAAAAAGCAATTATTTTTATTAGATTCTAGAAATAATTGTATAACTTATAAGGATAATGTTTTAGTTCATAACGATGATATATTTGTTCATTGTACAGGTTTTAAAGAAGTCGATAAATATACTTTAAATAATTTTGAAAGTGTTCATGAAACAGTAAAGTTTAACTTTGATAAAACTTCTAATTTTAGTCCTTTACATATGAGAATAGATGCAGTTGATGAGAAATATATATATTTTTCCTCTCTAAAATTAGATGGTAAAATTAAAGAGGGAGAAAAGGTTAAGTGTACTTTGGATAAAAAGTTTTGTGAGTATTATGAGTAAAAGTTGAGACGATCTTAAAAGAGATCATCTTTTTTTGACAAAATTTTAGATTATTAAATGCTAAACTAATAAATGATCATAATTAGCTTGAAAAATATACGTAAAACGTATATAATTTAAGAGTAGAAAAGGTAAGGAGACTAAAGCTTATGGAAGATGAAAGACAAAGAAAAGTAAGAAAAGGAATAACGATAGGAGTAATAGCATGTGCTTTAATATTAGTAGGATTCCTAGGATCTTATGCATTCTTCATAGGTCAAGTAGGTCAGAATAAAAATCAAGAAGTAACAGTAGAGACAGGATCAATGGCGCTTACTTTCAGTGATGGAAATAATGGCTTCAATAGAGAATTAAACTTTGGCGAGAGTGCAGAGAAAACTTTTACAATAGAAAATACGGGAACAAAAGACGGAGTAGTGAGTGTAAGTTGGATGAATTTGTTGAATACATATTTAGAAGGATCTATGACTTATAACTTTTTAGAATCTGATACAGAAGATGGAGAATATACAGAAATAGTTTCGAATAAAAATGTGCCTGTAACAGAAGAAGCAGAAGATAAAGTATTAGCAAGTGGAATAACAATACCAGCGGGAGTAAAAAAATATTATAAGCTCATAATAAATTTAAACTATACAGATTTCGATCAAACAGCAGATTTACAGGCAAGGTTAGAGACTCAGTTCAAAATAGCAGATGGAATACTGAAAGATTTAACACCAGTCGAAAAAACTTTAGCTGAACTAGGGAAGACAGTTAAAGAAGGAAATCCAAATTTTGCAGAGCCTGCAACAACAGATGAGACAGCGGACGGATTGTATGCGATGGAAGATGATTATGGAACGAGTTACTATTATAGAGGAGCAGTAGAAGATAACTATGTAAAGTTTGCAGGGTTCTATTGGAGGATAATCCGAATAAATGGAGACGGAAGTTTGAGAATAATATTTGATGGTACAGAAGCACATGAAAATGGAACGAGTAGCACTGATAGATTAGCAATAGAAAGTATAGCATGGAATACAACGAATTATAATGATGCAAAATACGTAGGATATATGTATGGAGGGTCAAATGGAAATGCAAGCACAAGCAAAGAAGAAGCACAGAGAAATGAGACAAATACAAATGTAAAGACTCAAATAGAGAATTGGTATAAGACAAATATAGCAGATAAAGGGTATGATGGATACGTAAGTGACAATATATTTTGTAATGATAGAAGTATACCAGGGAAAGAAGCAACAGGGTGGAGTAGTGATACAGGATTAGGGTATGGAACAAACGCAACAGGATATGGAGCAACAGCGAGAAGTAATGTGTGGAATACAGATGCAAATAAGGTACAACCCAAATTCACATGTGCACAGAAGAATGATGCATTTACAAAGGAAGACACAGAGAAAGGGAATGGAAAGTTAGGGCAAAAAGTAGGAATGATAACAGCAGATGAGATAGTAGCAGCAGGAAGTGGAAAGTATGGAACATCCAATATCAGTTATTACTTGTTTAAAGGATCATGGTATTGGTCGCTCTCGCCTGGTTATATGGGTACTGACGGCTATGCTCTTGTATTTATTGTCTATGCATCTGGAAGTCTGAACTATACTGATGTCGATGATAGCGCGGGCGGTGTCGCCCCAGTTATCTCACTGAGTGCAGAATACGTAAGTACAATGAGTGGAAATGGAACAACAACGAGTCCGTACGAAGTGAAGTAAGCGAGAAGTCGCGAACGAACGAAGGAAGGACAAAATGAGAAGAAAAAGTTCGAAGAGGTACGGAAAATGACTCTTTATTAAGAGATTAGACGGCAAAAAAAT
The DNA here is from genome assembly GCA_947646655.1 of uncultured bacterium. Classification (GTDB taxonomy): domain Bacteria; phylum Bacillota_I; class Bacilli_A; order RF39; family UBA660; genus RUG11867. Next base: position 4,296 of record CANSHI010000022.1, on the reverse strand, counting down.
AAAGCGAAGCAGAAGGAGATTAATAGGGTAAATTAGGTGCCTTTCTTTGTTACTTTATTTGGGAAAGAAAGTAACGAAATGGAGATCATTAAAAATACATTTAAAAGCACATTTGTAAAATTTGTGTGTTTTTTTAATTTTGTGGTATACTTGTAATAGATGAAATAACTTTTAAGGAGTTTTGTATGAAGAATAAAAGTAATAAAAAAATATATATTATTTTGTCTTATACGGGCACTATTCCTAGTCAAATTATAAGAATGTATACAAAAGCAGAGTTTTCACATGTATCTATATCTTTAGATCCTAAACTTAAAGAAATGTATAGTTTTGCACGACTTAATCCTTATAACCCTTTTATTGCGGGTTTTGTACATGAAGATATAGAAAATGGAACTTTTAGTAGATTTCAAAATACTAAAGCAGAGATATATTCTTTAGATATTTCAGATAGACAATATAGAAAGATCAAAAAGCTTATAAAAAATATGGTTCAAAATAAAAAAATATATAAGTATAATCTTATTGGTGTATTAGCTATTATATTTAATATTCGATATAGAAGAGCAAATTATTTTTATTGTGCTGAATTTGTAAAATATTTAATGGACGAAGCTGAAGTAGGGTTAAAACTTCCCGACATGGTAAAACCGATGGATTTTAGACGTAAGAGAAGATTAAAATTAGAGTATAAGGGGCTTTTAAAAGATTATAGGGCAATATAAAAAAAGAGTTACTTTCTATTTGGGGTAACTCTTTTTATAGTTTGAACCTTATCTTTTTTATTTCCATAAAGCGGTTCTTGACTATTAATTTTATATAATTCTATAATTTCTTCAATACTGATATTCCCAGCATCTTCGATAGTACATTCTAATACATCTGTAAAGCAATCTTCACTGTATTCTCCTATGTAGTAAATTTGTCCGTCTAAAATGTTGTAAACATAATTGTAACCTGTGTCATCTGGACTGTAACTGCTTCTGTATCCTACTAGTTTAACTAGATCACCATTTTCTTGTGTACACTCATAATAACATATTGCATAGCTTTCTTGTTTTTTGTTATTACCAAAGACATCAGTAATTTCCATTGTAACATCTTTAGGACAATATGTATTAAATTGTTCTTCTACTTGTTCAGTGTTACTTTTCCAAAAATCAATTTCATTTTGACTTGGATATTCTGAACTTATAAATTCTGTAAGACTGATAACAGCAGGTCGTGGAATGATTTTTCCTTGTTCATATTCGCCTCCATTATCTTTAAGGCTTGTTTTAAAGTTATCACTATTAAGAACAAGAGGTTTAGTTTCTACTGTTACACCTAAAACTTCACCAGTATTTATGTTACAGTATGCTTTTAAGTGCCAACTATCCCAACTAAGACTGTTGTATATTTTTGCAAGATGTATTTGGTTATTTAATTTTAATAAATAATAATCTTCCGTTTGATCGATTTCGTTAAGCCAAGAAGTATTGGTGAAAACTTTCGCCCCAGCTTCATCTGTGTGTACTGAAGTACAGCCAGCTAACATAATCGTATTTGCAATCAGTACTCCTGCACATAATCTTTTAAGATTAGTCAATAATGGTTTTATTAACTTTCCTTGTATTTGTTTTCTTTGTAATTTATATTTTTCCATAAAATTCCCCTCTTTTTAATAAATACGGGTCGTATTATACTTTATTAGTTACGAATAGTCAAGTTTTTTTTAAACATATTTAAAAAGTTCTTTATTTTTATAAGCAATTCCTTTATAATTAGATAAAGAGAGGTGAGTTGCTATGGTTGGACTAGCTCTAGAGGGCGGAGGTGCTAAAGGATCTTATCAAGTTGGTGCTTATATGGCTTTAAAGAAGTGCGGTATAAGAGTCGATGCTGTTACAGGAACAAGCATAGGTTCTTTTAATGGTGCAATGATTGCAGCTCATCAAGAAGATAAATTGCTAAGTTTGTGGAAAGATGCTACTATGCATGAACTATTGGGAATAGACGATGAGAAAGCACAAGAAATTTTAAAATCAGGTTTTTCTTTAGGCAAGTTAAAAGCATCGTTTACAGAAATATATAAAATACTTAAAAATAAAGGTTTAGATATGAGTAACTATAGAGCTGTAGTTAGAAACTCTATCGATGAAGAAGCTCTTAGGAAATCTAATATTAAATTTGGGTTAACTGCAGTAAGATTAGAAAACTATGAACCTATAGAAATATTTATTGATGATATTCCAAAAGGGCAGGTTCCCGATTATATAGTTGCAAGCTCGTATTTGCCGATTTTCAAAAAAGAAAAACTTATAGATGATGGCTATTACTTAGATGGAGGATTTTATAATTTGTGTCCAACTGATATGTTAGAAAGTATCGGTTGTGATAAGATTTATGTAGTTAACATAAAAGGGATCGGTATTAGAAAGCCCAATATTAAGAGTAAAGCGAGAATAATTGAGATTAAGCCTTCTACTAATTTGGGTAGCATGGTACTTTTTGATAAGACTACTAATGAAGAAAATATAACTAGAGGTTACTATGATACTATGAGAACTTTAGATAAAATAGATGGGATAGAATACTATTTTTATAAAAAGCCTGTATGGTATTATAAGAGATTAAACCATAATATAAGTGGTAAGCTTTATAAAGCTGCTTCTGCCATATTAAACTCTTTTAATGAAAAAGAGACTGTTATAAAAGCTTTGGAATATATTTTAAAAAACGAGAAGATGAGAGATTTAAAAAAATATAAGCAAAGTGATGTCATAAAGTTGGCAAGTGAAAAGAAAAATGAAAATATCATATATAGATATGTGAGAAGTTTAAATTTTTGGTAAAGGAATGATATAATGGAAATTAAAGATATACATAAAAACTATAAAAAATTGATCGGAGAAGTTGTAGAAATAGCTGGTTGGGTTAAAAATAATCGTAATAGTACTAATGTGGGATTTATCGACTTTAACGATGGAACAGGATTTAAGGGTGTACAGCTCGTATATAGTAGTGAACTTAAAGATTATGATAAAATCACACATATCCACGTTGGAAGTGCTTTGAGAGTAAAGGGAGTAGTAGTGGAATCTTCTGGAAATCAGGATTTTGAAATACAAGTACAAAGTATAGTTGTAGAAGGTGACTGTCCAGAAGATTATCCTATTCAACCTAAACGTCATACGAGGGAGTTTTTAAGAGAACAAGCTTATCTAAGACCACGTACTAATCTATTTAATGCTGTTTTTAGAGTAAGAAGTTTAGCTTCGATGGCAATTCATACTTTTTTTCAGGAGCGAGGCTATGTGTACGTGCATACTCCTCTGTTTACATGTGCCGATTGTGAAGGTTCTGAACAAATGTTTAAGGTGACGACATTCGATTTCGATAATTTGCCTAAAAATGAGGAAGGGAAAGTAGATTTTTCTAAAGATTTATTTGGTAAGCAAGCTTTTATAACAGGAAGTGGACAATTGCATGGGGAAACTTTTGCGACTGCTTTTAGTAAAATTTATACTTTTGGTCCAACTTTTAGGACTGAAAATTCAAATACTAAAGTTCATGCAAATGAGTTTTGGATGATAGAGCCTGAGATAGCTTTTTGTGATTTGGATCAGCTTATGGATATTGAAGAAGAGTTTTTAAAGTTTATCATAAAGTATGTTTTAGAACATGGCAAAGATGAAATGGAGTTTTTAGATTCTTTTGTAGAAAAAGGGTTGATAGAAAAACTTACTAAGCTTTTAAATAGTGAATTTAAGAGGATTACTCATCACGATTGTATAACGATTTTAAAAGAGGCTAATGTTGAATGGCAATTTAAGCCTGAATATGGGGAAGATATTGCTAAAGAGCATGAAAAATATATTACGGAATATTTTGACGGACCTGTTTTCATAACTGACTGGCCACGAGACATTAAATCGTTTTATATGAAACAAAGTGAAGATGGAAAAATTGTACGTGCTGTCGATTTGGAAGTACCAACAGTTGGTGAATTAATGGGTGGTAGCCAAAGAGAAGACGATTATGAAAAGCTAGTTAAAAGAATTGAAGAATTAAATTTAGATAGAAGTAATTTAGAATGGTATATCAATCTTCGTAAATATGGTTCATGTGTACATTCAGGGTTTGGTATGGGATTTGAAAGACTTGTTATGTATTTGACTGGGATAGAAAATATTAGAGATGTAATTCCTTATCCTAGAACGCCAAATAACTGTGAGTATTAGTAATCATAAACTTGTTATTGCTCAAATGAAAAAGTAAAATCCACTTTGAAGAGGTAAATTCCATAGATAAGTG
>CANSHI010000021.1 GCA_947646655.1 uncultured bacterium | reverse complement strand
TCTACTTATTATTATACCGGACAAATTTATTTTTTCTCATCAAATACCAAAAAAATCCCAAAACATCGTACATTAGTACTGTTTTGAGATTGTTCTTAAATTATTCCAAAATAATATTATTCGATAATTAAATTTTCTAAAACTTCTCTAATTTTTTCATTATTAAAATAGTCTAAACCTGTAAAAGCAATATAATAACTCTGGCGATCTTTTATAATAAAAGCTTCTCTCGTCTTCGCATCTATCTTGGTCATATAACCTTCTAAATCTCCAGTAAAGAAAACCACTTCGTTTCCTAAAGCATAATCGGACAAAATATTATGTATTTCATAGTCTCCCTTGATTTCCTTAATTTTACTAAAAAAATTATATTCTTTATTTTTTATAGTTATCAAATAGTTAAACAAATCTAAATCATCTTTGACACCTATATAATTTAAATAATCAGTTCTCCACCTTTTCTTACCCATAATATCTTGCGATTTAATCATTTCCACTTTACCGATATAATCCTTACCAAAACTAATCGAAGCTATAAAGTTTCCATCTTCCCCATACAAAACATATTTTTCACCTATTAAAGAGTTTGTCCCTTCTTCCACTTTGCTAAAGTTTTGATATTCATTCTTTACACTTAACTTATCTATAGTAATATATTCTTCTGTATTATCATTCTTTTGTGATTCTATTTTCAAAAATGTCCTATTACTTAATTCCTCCAAAAACTCTTCATAAACTTCATCATGAAACACGTATTTATTTAAAACTTGTCTCTTCAGACAAATATATCCCCCAAAAGTTAACATTATAATTAACGCTATTAAAGCCAAAATTCTTTTCATATTATCATACTTTCCTAAAATAATGATAACACAAAAACTAAATTCTTCTTCTAAAAATAATTATTGTTTACGTAAAAAACTCTCATAAGAGAGCTTAAAACATTTTATCGACATTATTAGGAACTTTATCTTCTTTAATCGTTTTAATAATTTTTTCTTTAGTCTCAGGCGCGACTTTTTTACCAGTAGCCTGTGCTAAAGTATCTATAACTTCATTGATAGTAGCTTCATCTTTCATATTTCCATTAGATAATTTTTGAGCAAGTTCCATAATAGTCTGCTTTTTAACTTTTGTTTTTTTCTCGACTTTCTTTAAAATTTCATCATTCAAATTACATCACCTATGAGAATTATATGAGAAACTTTTTAAAAAATTCTTTATAATCATCATAAAAAAGCTCATCAGGTGTCATTCCAAAATAATTGGCAATCTTTACTGCTTCTGCATATGTCATACTTCTTTCGCCTTTTTCAATATAATCGATCATCGATTTACATAATCCTATGTCGCGACTAAAATCTACTATGTTGACTCCCCACGCTATTCTAATACCTCTAAGTTTATTTAGAGGAGCTACCTTTTCTACTATCTTCATATAAAATTTCACCTACTAAATTATACAATTTTCTCATCGTCTCCTCTTTATTCAATTCCTCTAAATTATAGGCCATTTTATCTAAATAATAAGGATTATTACATAGCTTCTTTACAACACGTGCAAACTTAAAAAAGCTCACAGCATTTATAGCATATCCACGCTTTTCCAAAAATTTATAATTGTCCCTTTCTTGACCTCCTGCATTTCTAATTAATACCATTGGTTTTTTAAATGTTAAACATTCTGTCACTGTAAGTCCACCTGGTTTAGTAATTACAAAATCTGCAACAACCATATATTCTGGACCATTAGTTATAAATCCCAGTGTATGAATATTATTAGCATTATGTCTTTTCGCCATACTCTCAGCTTTTTTCTTTAATTCTTGATTTTTTCCACATACAAAGAATACATCGGCATCTATTTTTTTCTCTATTAATGTTAAAAGATATGGTAGAGTCGTTGTAGATCCATTCCCCCCACCTCCATAAAACAATATAATCGGTCTATCACCAGATAATTTAAACTTTTTTAGTAGCTCATATTTATTATAAAGGCTCATCGTATATTTTGATGAAACAGGTATTCCAAAAGTATGAATTATATTGGCATCGATTCCTCTTTTTACTAAAGTTTTTTTCTCTTCCACACTGTTTACTATTAAAGCATCTTCACTTTTATAGGAGTCTAACCAAATTCTATGTGCTTTATAATCTGTTACTATACTTACTAAATGACAGTTCAAATATCCACTTTTCTTTAATTTACTAATATAAGTTGCCGCGGTAAAATGGGTAGCAATTACCATATCGGGATTGAAGTCTAAAATTACTTTTTTAATTTTTTTGCTACTAACTACTCTAGATTGCAATTTAGCACTCATTTTTCCAGCTATTGGAACATCAGTCATATAATATATTAAACTCCAAAGTGCTGGACATTTATACATGACATTATTATAAAATTTATTTGTAAACGCTCCTAAAAAGGGATTAGCATATTGAAGTATATCTATTTCCATTACTTCATACTCACCTGTTTCAGTAAAAAAATCATCTATGTACTTTGCAATAGATTTGTGGCCAGTACCATATGTAGCATACATTACTAAAAGTTTTTTCTTCATAATCCTTACTCCTAATATAATTATATAATTAATTTATGATTTTTACAAATCTTTCTTGAATTATTACTAATTTTAAGTTATGATTTTTAAGAGGTGTATTTATATGGCTATAAGCAGCAAACAGTTAATTGTTTTAGATTTTATTAAAGAATTTATTGCAAAAAATGGGTTTTCTCCTACTATTCGAGAAATAAGCGAAGGACTAGGACTAAAAAGCCATTCTACTGTTCAAGAGCATTTGCGCAAGCTCACTATTGCAGGTCTTATTACCATAGATAAAAACAAATCGAGAACGATTGAATTACTAGTTGAAAATGAATACTTAAGCAAAGAAGATGACATCATATCTGTTCCTCTTTTAAATACGGAAAAAGATGATATTTTCAAAGACTTTATAAAAACGCCCAAATTTTTATTAGAAGATTTAAAACCTTCCAATCTCTTAGCTTACAATTTAGACAACACCACTTATATTATAGATACAACAAAATTATATATAGATAAACCGTCTCTAACCAAATTAGAAAACGAATACTTTATAGAAATCAAACCTTTATATAAAGTGATCGGAAACATTGTATGCGAATTAAAAAAATATTAAAAATCAAAGAAAAATTTGAAATTCTTTGATTTTTAATTTTCTACATCTCTAAAAGGATTAGACATTGTACCACTTCCAATTAAGGTATTTACAAATTCAGAAGTTAATGAAATTACAGGAGCAACACCACTCATATTATTGATACTATTGTTGATCAAAGCACCATCGGTAGTAACAGCAAACATAAAAGCACTACCTCTAAAATAAGCAGGCGAGAGCGACCAAAACACAAACCCTTTATTTAGGTAATAATTACTGTTTGCCGTTATATATTGTCCACTTCCTCCAGCTACTATTTCATCTGCTGTTATAATTCCTACCTTCTGTTCTAATTTTCCATTTCCTTTATTAGTATCACTCTTTGTAAATGCATCATTTTTATTTTCACATGTAAATTTTGGTTTTGGACTACCTTTGGCATATAATAATGCAGTTCCACTTCCTGTCATCATTCTTGATAATGCTCCATATCCTGTTACATTTATTCCATATCCTAATCCTGTATCACTACTCCAGCTTGTTACACTCTTTCCTGGTGTACTCCTATCATTACAGAATATATTGTCACTTACATAATTGTCATAGCCTTTATCTACTATATTTGTCTTATACCAGTTTTCTAACTGCGTTTTTATATTTGTATTCGTCTCATTCGTCTGCGCTTGTTCTTTACTCATACTTGCACTCCCATTAGATCCTTCAAACATATAGCCAGCATATTTTGCATCATTAAAGATTGAATTCCAGTCTAAATTTGTTAATGCTAATCTATCTTCGTTCGCTTCCCCATTCCTATGAGCATTAGTTCCATCATATATTATTCGTAAAGATCCATCTCCATTTACTCTGATGATCCTCCAATAGAAACCTGCAAACTTTACATAGTTATCTTCTACTGCTCCCCTATAATAATAACTTGTCCCATAATCGTCTTCCATAAAGTATAGACCATCTGCTGTTTCATCTGTTGTTGCTGCATTTCCGAAATTTAAAGTATCCGATGATTTTGCATTTATGATTTTTCCCGCCAGTATATCTGAAGCTTTTGATATTTCTTTATCAAAATATAGTGAACAATTACTTTTATATCCTACACTTAGTGATACTTTTTTTGTACTGGAATCCTGACTTAAAACTCCGCCATTAGTACATGTACTCTTTTCCAAATTTAATATATATCCTTCACTCGGAAACATTGTTTCATCACTTTTACTATAACCTGTTTCACTATCGGCATCTTCCATATATACTGCTATAATATTATTATTTGAGGTGTGTGAATTTGGTAATAAAGATTTTTCTTCTTTTATTATTCGATTACATATCAAACTTCCAAATACCAAAATAATCCCTATAATAGCAACTAATAATTTCTTTTTTCTGCTTTTCATTCTTATACCATTCCATTCTTTTCTTCCATTTTAATCTTTAATCCTTTCAAAGAATGATGTATTATAAATACGCTTATCTTACATAAAAAATTATATATGTATTGTACATATTTTGCAAGTATATTTGTTTATCTTGTTATATGATTTACTCCCATTCATTATATTTTACTTATCTTACCAAATATCATCTTCAAAAATTGTCGAAAAAAATAAAGAAACTTTATGTCGTTTCTCTATTTTGAAGTTTAATATTTTTATTTTTTATAGTTTTATTGAGAAGGATAAGTTTATAGGTTTATTTATGTCATTTTAAATATTTATGTTAATTCTATTTTGTTTAAATTTAATATGACTTCTTTTTTTCTTCATCTATCACCAACTTTCATGATTAAAGTATACAATAACATTTTGTTTTAAAGGTGTTCTCAATGTGAAATTTTAGTGAAGTTGAATTTTTGTGTGATATATATTCTATCAAGATAATTTTATTTGTTAAAACTAATGCCTCTATAATATAAAGTTATTATTTAAATAGTTTCATTTAATAACCGATATGGATCAGTCATAGTGCCAGTTCCAATCAAATTCTTTATTGCATCCACTGATAAATTTATGACTGGTACAAATGATATTTTATGATTCATTGATACTTGACTAAAAATAGCACCAGTGGTATCAACGTAATACCTTGTAGCAAGATTATGATGAAAAGCACCAGAAGACATTGTCCAATAAGAATATCCTTTATATAAGTAATATTTATTATTAGCAATTCCTTGTATACCACTCCCTGCTATATTTACTTCATCTATAGACATTAGGCCTATTGGATATGTTAAACTACCATTACCAATTGTCATATCATCTACCGTAAATCGATCATTTTGTTGCAAACATTTTATTGTAGGGTTTACTTCTGTTTTCACAAAATCATCAGGAGTTACAAATCTACTTGTTGGACCATAATAAGTGTGATTTATTCCATAGCCTAATGCTGTGTCATTATTTTTAATAGACCAAACATTTGGCTCTGAAGCTGTTGATCTATCATCACAAAATAAATTATCAGAGACATATTTTTTCCAATTAGTACTTTCTATATTTTCAAAATACCAATTATCAATTGCAATTTTTGTATCAGGACTTGTTTCATTAGTCTGCGCTTCTTTTTTACTAGTAGAAGCTACACCCTGTGCTCCACCAAACATATATCCAACATATTTTGCATCATTATAATATGAATTCCAATATCTATCATTTATAATGATTCTATCAGTATCTACATCATTATTAGCATGGGCTTTTGTTCCATCATATGCTATTCTTATGCTTCCATCTCCATTCACTCGCATAATTCTCCAATAAAATCCTGCAAACTTCACATAGTTATCCTCTACAGCTCCTCTATAATAATAACTTGTTCCATAGTCATCCTCCATTGCATATAATCCATCTTTAGTCTCATCAGTAATTGCAGATTCAGCAAAATTTGGATTTCCTTCTTTCACAGTCTTCCCTAACTTAGCTAAAGTCTTTTCACCAGGTGTTGGATCTTTTAATTCACCTTCAGTTATTTTAAATTGTGTTTCTAACTTGGCTTGTAAATCTGCCGTCTGATCGAAGTCTGTACTATTTAATGTTATTATAAGCTTGTAATATTTTTTAACTCCAGCAGAAATCGTTATTCCGCTTGCTAAAACCCAATCCTCAGCTACTTCTGATACAGGTACATTTTTATTCGAAACTATTTCTGTGTATTCTCCACCTTCAGTATCAGATTCTAGAAAAGAATAGGTCAAGGTTCCTTCTAAATATGTATTCAACAAATTCATCCAACTTACACTTACTGTGCCTTCTTTTGTTCCAGTATTTTCTATTGTAAAAGTCTTCTCTGCGTTTTCTCCAAAGTCTAATTCTTTATTGAACCCATTGTTTCCGTCACTAAAAATTAATTGCATCGTTCCGGTTTGTACTGTAACTTCCTGGTTTTCATTATTTTCAACAGAATTTATGAAAAAAGCGTATGATCCTATAAATCCTACTAGTATTAAGGTACATATAATCGATGTTATCATTATTATTTCTCTGCTATTTGGCTTATTATCTTCCATTTTTACTCTAGTCCTTTCAAAGTTTTGATGTATTATGAATACGCTTATCATATATAAAATTATATACGTTATACGTATTTTTTTCAAGACAATTATGCTTATATTTTAGTATAGCATTGAATGAAATAATATTTTGTCGAAAAAAATACCGAAGTTTTTCTTCGATATTTATTCACTTCTTAAAGCTTCTACAGGATCTTTCTTACTAGCCATTCTAGATGGAATTAATCCAGCGATCAGTGTTAATAAAACGCTTATCAATACTAAGACTATTCCACCTACTATTGGAAGTGCACTTATATTTTTAACTCCTGTTAAATTGTTAACAATCATATTGACTGGAATATTTATTAAAATTGTCACTCCAATACCGAGTAATCCTGAGAATAGACCTGTAATCAAAGTCTCAGCATTAAATACTCTTGAAACATCTTTTTTAGAAGCTCCAATAGCCCTTAGTATACCGATCTCTTTAGTACGTTCAAGAACAGAAATATATGTAATTATTCCTATCATAATCGAAGAGACTACTAATGAAATAGATACGAATCCTATAAGAACATAACTGATCATATTTATAATATCTGTTACACTTTCCATTAACATGCCTACTAAATCACTATAAGTAATGACATTTTCGTCGTTACCCGCCTCTTCCTCTTTATCATTATACTCCTCAATAATTTTCTTTATCGAGTCTTTAGATTCAAAATCTTTTGCATAAATATTTATAGATGACGGTTTTTCAAAATTAATTGCCCCCAATTTTTCTAAAGTTGATTCATAAGTAGCACTCGCTTCTTCTTTATATCGATTTATAACTTCTGCTGCTTCTTCTGTACTTAAACTAGCTAAATATCTCTGTTGTTCTAAACTCAAATCGCTCATATCAAACTCTTTATTCGAAAATTTTAGTCCTGTTAAAATATTGACATCTTTATTTTTCTTTTGTTCTTCAACAATTTTAGTCGTTTGAACTTTATTTATAATATGTCTTTCTAAATCTTTTGTGTACATAACTCCACCCATTGTAGAATTAGTAACTAAAGCATCTTCACTAGGCTTTATGATACCTACCACTTCTATCTCTTCAGCATCATCTAATTTAGATTTTAAATATTTTTCATTATCTTTTTTATAAGTCCAAACTCCATTTTCCTTTTTATAATAATCGGTGTTCAATAAAACCTTGAATTTCATACCAATTAATTCATCGTATTCATAACTACTTTCTAAAGAGTCTACTTCTTCTCCAGCGACTACTTTATCATATAATTCTTTTAGTTCATCTTGGCTTCTTAAACCTAAAGCATATAATACATAATCGGATATACGATTCTCATCATCAATCAAAATAACTATTTCATTATATTTCTCAGGCATTCTACCCTTTACGACATCGTATAGCTTATCGTTTAAGCTTTCATTTTCAAATAACTCTGACCATACATTCGCCATCATTACATTCATACCACCACCCATGTTAGCCATGCCTAGTGTTTCTAACACAGTATCGGGATTAACTTGGACGATATCTTCTTTATAATCTGTATTATATAATTGTAGATCTAAATTATAACCATAATTTATAGAAGAAATATATTTGTCTAATTCCTCATTATTATCTAAAAACTTTTTAAAATCTTCTAAATTATTTGATTGTACACTAGAAGACATAATTGCTAATGTATCACTAATCGAATTATTTGAATAAACTTTATTTTTCTCTCTATTATTGCTCTCATGTTGTTTTTCAATCGCATTACTCATAATGCTTGTCATATCTATACTCTTACGATCGATTGAAATGGGATAAGAAGTCAACGTTTCTTCTTGTACTCCATTTATATACTCTTGTACACCGTTTGAAAGTGACAATATGAGCGCTATACCGATGATTCCGATCGAACCAGCAAATGCAGTTAAAATAGTTCTTCCCTTTTTAGTAAGTAAATTATTGAGACTCAAAACTAATGCTGTTATAAACTTCATATTTGTTTTTCTATCTTTTCCCTTTTTAACTTCCTTTTCTTCACCATCAAAAGGGTTTGAGTCGTTTAAAACTTCGCCATCTTTAACTTCGATAATCCTATTAGAATATTCATGAGCTAAATCGGGATTATGCGTTACCATGATGACCAATCTAGTCTTAGCTACTTCGGCAAGTAAGTCCATTATTTGAGTACTTGTTTTTGAGTCCAAAGCACCAGTCGGTTCATCCGCGAGCAGTATTTCAGGATTGTTTACAAGCGCCCTGGCAATAGCGACCCTTTGCATCTGTCCACCCGATAATTGATTAGGCTTTTTGCTGATATGATCTCCTAATCCTACCTTTTTTAAAGATTCTATTGCCCTTTTACGACGAGCTTTTTTACTAACTCCCGATAAAGTAAGAGCAAGTTCGACATTCGCTAAAATACTCTGATGAGGAATTAAATTATAACTTTGAAACACAAATCCTACTTTATGGTTACGATATGTGTCCCAATCTCTATCTTTATATTTACTCGTACTTATACCGTTTATAATTAAATCACCACTAGTATAATCGTCTAGCCCTCCAATAATATTAAGTAGAGTTGTCTTTCCTGATCCACTAGGTCCCAAAATAGATACAAATTCATTTTGCCTAAAACTTAAATTGACATCATTTAAAGCCGTTTGAGTAAAATCATCCGTCTTATATTTTTTAGTAATATTTGCTAATTTTAACATACTTTTCTCCTATTCTAAACTGGTTTGAAATTGTGAATTATAAAGTTCAGCATAAAATCCATCTTTCTTTATAAGTTCATCATGATTGCCCTGCTCAATTATGTTGCCATCTTTCATAACTAATATTAAATCAGCATTTTTAATAGTCGATAATCTATGAGCTATAATAAATGAAGTTCTACCTTTTGTAAGTAAATCCATCGCTTTTTGAACTAACTCTTCAGTACGAGTATCTACATTACTTGTAGCTTCATCCAAAATTAAGAATGGCGCATCTTCTATCATTCCTCGAGCAATTGTTAAAAGTTGTTTTTGTCCACCGCTTATAGCATCTGAATCGTTTATTTTAGCGTCTAATCCTCCTGGAAGAGTTTTAACAAAATGATCAACTCCTACAGTATGCAATGCTCTCCAAACATCTTCATCACTTACATTTTCTTTATTGAATCGAATATTCTCTCCAATCGTCCCATCGAAAAGCCAAGTATCTTGTAAAACCATAATAAATAGATCATGAATATTCTCTCTCGTCAAATCTTTAGTCGATACACCATCGATTAAAATGTCCCCACCATTTATCTCATAAAATTTCATAAGCAAGTTTACAAGTGTCGTTTTACCAGCGCCTGTAGGACCGACAATTGCAATCTTTTGTCCTGGTTCTGCTTTTGCACTAAAATTGTTTATTATTGTTCTATTTCGATTATAACCAAATTTAACATTTTTAAATTCAATTTCTCCTCTAACTTTTGATTTACTTAAAGATCTTCTTAAATTGCTCTCATCAGTCATTTCTGCTTCATCCATAAATTCAAAAACTCTTTCACTTGCTGCAACTGTCGATTGTAAACTAGTCATTGCCTGTGCAATTTGAGCTAATGGGTTTGTAAATAATCTTATATAGATCATAAATGCGACGATCACACCAAAAGTTATATGTCCATTTAACGCAAGTAAAGCTCCCACAATACAAACAGCCACATAACCAAAATTTCCAATGAAACCCATTATTGGTTGCATTAAACCTGATAAAAATTGACTTTTTCTATTACTTTCGTATAATTGTCTATTCAAATTTTCAAATTCCAAAATTGCATCTTTAGTTCCATTATATGCTTTTACGACATTGTGTCCCGAATACATTTCTTCAATATAACCGTTCAAATCCCCCAATTGAGATTGCTTTAACTCAAAATACTTTTGTGACTTAGCGAGTATTATAAACATTAATGAAAATCCTAGTAAACTAGAAACTATAGCAGTCCCCGCCATTACAGCATTAGTTATAAACATCATTAATACAGCACCGATTAGCATAGTTATACTAGCTACTAATGTCGATAAACTGTTATTTAAGTTTTGAGCTATCATATCGACATCATTAGTTACCCTCGATAGTACATCTCCATGTTCATGAGTATCGAAATATTTAAGAGGCAATTTGTTAATCTTTTTACTGATATTAGTTCTAAGTTTACGAGCAAAATTATTGGAAATAGTTGTCATCGAATAGTTTTCGATATATCCAAATAAAGCACTTAACAAAAATAATACTGCCAATACAATTGCAATTTTTGTAACCATTTCCATATCTATATGCGGTTTTATCACATTATAAACACTTACAGGCAATTCATCGATCAATTCTAAAGCTCTACTTGTACCAGTTTCACTTCCCATTTCACTTAATTTTTCTAACATTACGATCTGATCATCGACATTTATTTTCTGTCCATCGATTTCAAATTCGGTTAATATCGTTTGTAAAATTATACTTGGAATATCAATAATGTTGGCAAGTAATTTTGATTGATCTTTTTCTTCACTCATTTTATTTAAAATAACACTAAACTGTTCTTTTTCACTATCACTAATTTTTGCATCACTCATAATAATAGGCATTTTAGATGTTAAATTTTCTTCATTAAAACTGCTACCTATCTCTTTAGAAATATCCTCTAGTTTTTTTGTATTTGGTGCTAAGCCTGCTGTTATCGTATCAGTTAGTTCGGATAGCTTATTAGGAGAAACGAGCGCTAAAACTGCACTTGATGCTGCTAATATAAGGGACAATATCATTAGTGCTCTCCATGGTCTAAGATGTTTAATTAATCTTTTCATAGATCCCATAAAATCTTTAGCTTTTTCATTAGTTTGATTACTTCCTGGTCTAGGCATTTTCCAACTCCTCCTTTGACAACTGTGAAAGTGCTATTTCTTTATAAACTTCACAAGATTTTAATAAATCTTTATGTTTACCTATTCCAACACATTCACCTTGATCTAATACTACAATTGTATCAGCATTTATTATCGTACCGATTCTTTGAGCAACGATCATACTTGTCGCATCTTTTGTATACTTTTTCAACTCTCTTCTAAGCACAGAATCAGTCTTATAATCAAGTGCTGAAAATGAATCGTCAAAAATGTATATTTCAGGATCACGTGCAATAGCTCTAGCAATAGCAAGTCTTTGCTTTTGACCTCCTGAAACGTTTGTTCCACCTCGTGCTATGCTAGAATCATAATCTTCATCCATAGCTTCAACAAACTCTGTACCTTGTGCAACAGCTATAGCCTCTTTCACTTTTTCAGCACTAGGCTTAACTCTTCCATTATCACCATAAGAAACATTATCGCTTACTGACCCAGTAAACATTACTGCTTTTTGAGGTACATACCCTAGTTTATTGTTTAAATCTTCTATATTATAGTCTTTAACATTAACCCCATCGACTAATACTTCCCCTTCTGTGACATCATAAAATCTTGGAACTAAATTGATTAAAGTCGATTTTCCCGATCCAGTAGAACCGATAAACGCAATAGTTTCTCCTTTATTAACTTTAAACGATATATTTTTAAGTAAATATTCATCGGCATCGGGATATTTAAAGCTTACATTTTTAAATTCCACAACACCTATTTCTTTTGTTTTACCTTCAAATTCACCATTCTTAATTTTTATATCTTCATCCAATACTTCATTAATTCTTTTAGCAGATATTTGTGCTCTAGGCCACATCATAAATATCATAGCAAGCATCAAAAACGACATTATGACTTGCATTCCATAACTAGAAAATACAACCATATTACTAAACATATTTATTTTATCTACCATACCAGATGCTTCAATAATGTGTGCTCCTATGAAGTAAATTCCTAATGTTAAACCGTGCATTACTATATTCATAACAGGCATCATAACAGCAAAACATCTTTGATTAAATAGTTGCATATTAGTTAAATCATCGTTAACATTTTCAAATCTTTTACTAATAAATTTTTCTGCATTAAATGCTCTAATTACTCTTATTCCACTCAAATTTTCGATAGTAACCCCATTTATTTTGTCTAACAATTTTTGTACTTTATTAAATCTCGGCAACACAAGAGCCATAAGTATTCCTACAGTTATTAAAAGCACTAAAACACAGGCTCCCGTTAAAAGGGACAACTCTAAACTTTTATTTAGTATTTTAGAAACTGCCCACACCGCCATTATAGGCGCTTTTATCATCGCTTGTAATCCCATAGCTATAAACATTTCGATCTGAGTAACATCATTAGTAGTTCTCGTAATCAAACTAGAAGTCGAAAACTTTTTGATTTCTTCAGTATTAAATTCTTGTACTTTTTTAAATATAGTCGTTTTCAAATTCGCCGAAAAGCTTGAAGAGACATGTGTTGCAAAATATCCAACGACTACAGCAGAAGCCAAACTTCCTAAAGCACAGGCGAGCATAAGAGCACCTTCTCTTATTATCTCACTCATTTCACTACCTTCAGTTTGTACTAATCTTGTAATAGAACTCATATAATCTGGCATTCTAAGATCTAACCAAACTTGAAATACGATTAAACTTACACATATAATTATATAAATCCAATCTTTTTTTGAAAAATTTTTAAATAATTTTCCCATTTTACCAAATCCTTTCTTATTTTAAATTTTTTCTCATTTTATCGATGACTCTAAAAAAAACTTCTAATTCTTCTTTTTCGATTCCTCTTATTAATTCATTTTCTATAGTTTGAAGAAGATTAAATACGACATCTTTCTCTTTTAAAGCTTCTTCTGTTAGTTTAACAATTTTACCTTTATTACTAGGAGCCCTAATAATAATCTTATTCTTTTCCATCGTTTCTAAGATACCTGAAACTGTAGATTTTCGAATATTCAATATTGTTTCTAAGTCTTTTTGATATAAAATATCATCTTTCATATCATAATCTATAATGATTTTAACTATCTCACATTGAGTCATATTGTTGATTTTAAAATTTCCAAACGACAAAATAGAATATTTTCTTAAAATCTCATTAAGGAAATCTTTCATCTCTCTTAAAGGAAGTTTTTCCAAGATCATCACCTCTAAGGTTAGCCACCTAACTAACCGACTTCTCAAGTATATTACTAATAAATTATAAAGTCAACTTTTATCACTAAAAATTCACATAAAAAAAGATTCACCACCGAAATCTTTTAATTCTAAAACTTGACTATTTACTACACTACTTCAAAAGGACTACTTATCGATCCATTACCACTCATCTTTTTTACATAATCTACACTTAAATTTATAACTGGAACTACCCCTCCATTATAATAATTTAAATTATTTAGATTTTCAAGCGAATTAATAAATCCTGTATTAGATATAGAATAAACTCCAGAATTCCCATTATCATAAGACCAAGTAGACGACATTGTCCAATATTGATACCCCTTATACAAAAAATATAAATCATTTACACTCTCGCCTACGAAATATTTTCCACTTCCTGCTAAACATGTTTCATCGACAGTTAATAATCCCACTGGATATTTTAAACTTCCATTCCCCACATTTACATCATCCACAGTAAATCTATCATTTTGTTGCTTGCATATTAAAGTAGGTAGAGGATTATCTTTGATCGTATCATCAGGATTTATATATCTTTGATAAGGACCATAAACTGTGGTATTTAAGCCATAACCTAATGTCGTGTCATAATACTTAGTTGCCCATAATCCAGGAGAATCTGCAGTGCTTCTATCATTACAAAACAAAGTATCTGAAATAAATTCGGAATAACCTTTATTTTCAATATTTGTTTGATACCATTCATCTACTTTTTCCTTTATATTGGAATTAAAATCATTAGATTGAGCTTGTTCTTTACTATCAGAATGACCGCTTTCAGGACCATACATATATCCTACATATTTATTATCATCTGTAAAATTATTAAAAGTGATTCCGTTCATCGCTAACCTATTTACACTACTTGTTCCGTTTTCAAAGGGTTCAGTTCCATCATATGCTATTCGAAGAGTACCATCTCCATTTACTCTGATAATTCTCCAATAAAACCCTGCAAACTTTACATAGTTATCTTCTACCGCTCCCCGATAGTAATAACTTGTTCCATAATCATCTTCCATTGCATATAATCCATCTGCTGTCTCATCTGTAGTTGCAGGTTCTGCGAAGGTTGGTTTGCCTTCTTTGACTGCCTTTCCCAATTTAGCTAAAGTTTTCTCAGCTGGTGTCAAATCTGTTAATACCCCCTCTGTTATTTTAAATTGTGTTTCTAACCTTGCTTGTAAATCGGCTGTCTGATCAAACTCTGTATAATTTAATTGAATAATCAGTTTATAATACTTTTTAGTTCCTGCGGGTATTGTTATTCCACTTGCTAATACTTTATCCTCTGCTTCTTCTGTTACAGGTACATTTTTATTTGAAACTATTTCTATATATTCTCCATCTTCTGTATCAGACTCTAAGAAAGTATAAGTCATAGATCCTTCTAAATAATTGTTTAACAAGTTCATCCAACTTACACTTACTATGCCTTCTTTTGTCCCAGTATTTTCAATAGTAAAAGTTTTCTCTGCACTCTCTCCAAAGTTTAATTCTTTATTAAATCCATTATTTCCATCACTAAAAGTAAGTGTCATTGTTCCTGTCTCTACTGTTACTTCTTGTTTTTTATTTTGTCCTACTTGCCCTATGAAGAATGCATATGATCCGAGGAAACCCACTAACATAAGGGAACATACTATAATTCCAATTACTAGTCCTTTTTTAATATTTTTATTTTTTTCCATATTGTTAAACATTCCTTTCAGTTTATCCTATGTCCATTGTAACACCCCCCCCCCCCGAGAGTTGTCAATAATCTCTTTAGAAGCCAAAACTTATATTTTATTTCTAAATCTTATTTATTCTTTCATATGCTCTAAATACGTTTATTCTATACAAAATTATATACGTATTACGTATATTTTGCAACTGATTTATCTCTTTATTTCAGTTTACCATTAAATGATTTAAAATTTTGTCAAAAAATAAAGAAACTTTATATCGTTTCTCTATTAAGAAGTTTAATATTTTTAAAGTTTTAAAGTCCAACAAGATAAAATTAACTCTTCCTTTTACAAGTGACTTAAAAACTATTACAAAATTCAAATCACTATACTTACAAATATTAAGAATGCTTTTCTTTTTTAGGCTTAATTACAACACCTCTATTTTTACAACTATCTTTCCCTTCAGGACAATATCCTAAAATTTCACAAGAAGCTCCTAATTTATCACCAATTAAAGGTGCATTCATTGATGCCAATTGTACCATTGAATTGGCAATATCTCTTATTTCCCACTGAGCTTTATTACAACATCTCATTCTACTGATCCATAAAAGAGTTCGTGCATTCATCGTCGTAGTCACATTACAAGCATTTCCAGAAAGTAAGAAATAAACTAAATCTTCTTCTCTTACACCATTTTCCTTAAAAAAGTCTCTCATTTCTTTATTATTTTTAAATATTTCATTAAATTCATCTAAATGGCTCTTTGCTACAGACTTTGGCGTAATATAATTTTCTAAATTAAAGTTCGTAAACTCAGGTATCATTAAAGATTGCATTCTATGCCTAGTTAAATGTGTTAACACTGCAAGAGAAATCGGTATTTGAAAAGTAAATATTCCTTGTTCCAATTCTCTTTGACTTTTATTTTTAACAATCGCTTCTATAACATCCTTTTTAATATCAGGATTATAGTCCATCATATTCTTTAATAAAGTGTAAGCTGAATTATAATCGATTTGGTATCTAGCCATTAAAGCATTTATGATCACCTTTAAATCAAGATCATTTGTACAATCAGTTAAATATACCTTATCTAGAAGTGGAACATCTTTTTTAGGACATTTTTCATATAGATCTAAAAACTCTAACTTATCTGCATTATAAGCTTTATTCTTCTCTTTTTCTAAAGACTCTACTAAATATGGCGCATTTTCTTTAATTATATTTAACAGATTTAAACCTAACTCATGAATTTCTGTAATATGAGAAATTTTACCATATAGCATATCACTTACCATTCTTAAAAGCTCATGAGCATCACAGCCCATAATAATATTGCTATAAAAACTGTATGGAAGAATATATCTACAATCTTCAATCGGAAGACCTTCATCTACCCAATCGGCATATTTATTAAAAAGTGACTGAGTATAGGTCATATATATTTTTTGTAATTCCTGATTATTTTTTAAAACATTTCCAGCATTGTCTTTAAATATTGGAACATAAAAACCGGCCTTTCTAAAATCGACATTTCTTCTCGATTTAATAGTGAAAGATGTTAATCTATAACTAATAATTGTCTGTTCTACAATTGGTGTAACATTTTCAAGTGCAAAAACAAAATAGTCATGTTCTGCTATAGATTTATGTCCTAATTTCATCACTAAATTAATTAGCTCGAGGTTATCATCATAATTATCTCTATCTTCAAATACTTCACTGACTGTTCCATCAAAACGCGATAAAGCACCTGCACATGCTATAGTTTTTATTCTTTCTTCTAAATTTTCTAAAGTAGTATTTAATAATTGTATCTTCATAAAAGTCCTCCCTAAAACCCTAATTATTCTTTTACTTTCTTGGAGCTAAATTTAAACAATTTCCTTCATTTAAATTAGCAATTGTCACCTCTGATGCTAAATCTACAGCAGTCCTGAGTTTTCTTAATAATAAAAACTTTTGTTCATCTGTAATTGGTAAAAATACTTCAGTATAACTAGTATTAATAGTTTCATCGGTTAAATTATATATAAGTGTTAATTTAGACTGGCTTTCCTTTCCCCAATATTCTACACAAAGAAACTCGCCCTTAGTATGCACCCCAGCAGAAATTGGCGAATAAAAATGCCTAATATCCATAAAACTATTATCATCTAAAGTTACTCCTAATTGATAAGAGAATCCTACCGCATTTCTATACATTCGAACGAGATTACTATTGTTTTTATCTTTAAGTTCTAAATAGCAACAATTCTCTCTTTTATTTCTACCTCTAGCAGTATAAACATTTCCCTTTACTATTAAATTGGAAAGAGACATTTCATCACTTACTTCCATTTCTAAAAATGGATTCACAGCTCTGTCAAAATCGTTTATTAAAGTTCTCATTTCTGCATCGATTTCTGTCTCATAACTTTTTCTTAAAGTATTAAAATAAATATCTCTATTTTTGGAATCTTCATACATCCATTCGTGGTTTGATATACTAGGACTTACGGCTTCAATAACATTTTTATTTACTAAATCTATATATCCTTTACACTTTTCTATTTCTGTTTCAATTTCGCCATTTTGCCTTTTATAATAATCTAAAAGCTCTGCAAAAAGTACTATAAGATCTTCTTTATAATCAATTTGATAAATATCAGTTTTACTCTCGGCTTCACTTATTCTTTTATAAAAACTTTCAGAATAATTTTCAGTAATAAACTGAACAAAAGAAGATGGAAAGCATCCCTTAACTATTGCACTATAACTTGCATCGCTATATTCTACTTTTATATCATTAATATTACTTAAATCAAAACTTTGATTACTTCCCTTAATTCTAATCTTGTCATTTCAAAACCTCCTATTAAAATCTTAACAAATAAATAATTAGAAGTCAAATGTTTAATTTAACCAAAAAAAATACTAAAAATAGTATTCTCATTCACTTCTATTCCTTATATTTTTTGTACTCACTTGCCATAACTTCTATACTTTTTATTATAGCTTTTTCATTAATTTCACAAGTCTTATCAAATTGTCTATTAAAACTTTTTAATTCTGTTCGTACATTTTCTAAACCTTCAAGATCATCTATCTTAATGTTTATAAATTGTGATAAAGGAGTTGATCTTAATGTACCGAGTTCCACAACTAAAGTACCTGGCAATAAAGTACGCAGTTTAGCACAAAAAGTTGTATAAGTCTTAGGCAATTTTATTTTATAGCCCGAAACATTTACATAAGCTTCGCCCACTTTTCTGTTATATTCTATCTCTTTTAAACCATAATTTTTATCCCAAAAGTTTTCTTCTTCCATCTCATCTAAGTAACAAACTAATCCTCCACAACTGTGATAAATTATTGAACCGACTACATCATATTTTTCTTTAAGTGTTTTATAATATTTTAACACGGCCGTATTTTCACTTTCTTCGATAAATTTTTTCTCTCTAGATGGACAACCCATTGGTCCTAATTTTAATCTGTCTATTTGATTAAACCTCAAATGAGCATATTCCTCTTCATCTCTTAAAAACTTTTCAAAAAATACTCCACTTTCTATATTAGAATTTAAATCTACTCCATGTCCATTACTTGTCCAATTGATTAAACATTCAATTGGCAAATTATTCTCTTTGATAATACGTTCGACATTGTCTCTTAACTTATAATATTTATCACTTATACAAAGAGGTGTTGCATATTGAAACATTTTATGTATTATTTTATTTTCTTTATTTCCTTTTAAAGCATTATTATCATCCATCACTGAATTTAAATAAAATTGTAAACAACTCATCTGTTCTTCGATTTCACTTACATCTCTTGGAATAACTGTTCGTATTGCACTAGTATTTATAATTGTTCCATCGGGATTTACGATCGGGATAAAATGTAAAGTAAATTTCTTATCGACTTCAATTTCCTTATCGCTTAATCTCTTCATAAATCTTAAAAGAAATATATTACCGATTAGTTCCGAAGAATGTGTTCCCGCGGTTAAAATAACATGATTATTACCTTGACCATAAGAATAGCTTAAAATATCTTCTCCAAATTCACTTTGACCAATTGCCCCTTCTTTTTTAATTATATCGGGGTTTAAACTATTTAAAAGGTCTAGCATTTCCTCATAATCTAATATTTTTTTCATAAGTCCCCTCCCATCATATTATTTAAAAAATTTAAAAATTATCATTCATTAAAAAGTCAAAAATATTAACGTGTTTAATTCCATTTTGAGAGTAATCTTCCTTATTAGTTGAAATAACTCTTAGAATAATTATCACTAATATTCTTAAAAGCACTAAACTCTCTATTTAATGTTTCTTCATTTGATAAATCATAACAAGCTTGAATTTATTTAATATCTCTACCTTTAAAGGCTATAAAATCTATCTCACCTTCCCTAGTCTTGCCTATAAAAAACATCCTACCCTTTTTTATTAATTCATTATAAAAAGTTTTTTTGTTGAAATGGAAAAACTTTCTCTACAACAGACTTTTTTTGTTAGATTGGAAAAAATTAAAGTATAATTATTTAATTGAAATTTTAGTTTTCCCACCCATATAAGGTTGTAGTGCTTTTGGAATCAATATTGAACCATCTTTTTGATAATTGTTTTCGATAACAGCAATTAATCCACGAGGTGAAGCGACAACAGTATTCCCCGTTGTGGGCATAAGCACCCAACTGCGACTGCAATTCTTCC
>CANSHI010000020.1 GCA_947646655.1 uncultured bacterium | reverse complement strand
TTGTTATTCCAATCTCCAAATTTTCCTATTTTTTTAGATAATACCTAAACTCAAATGGTAAATATCTTTCTTTTTCTAAATTTTGTGTTATACTATTCATGTGAATCAAGTCCTTTCTTATATACAAAATTTCTGTAATCTGTATTATAAGGCTTGTTTCACTTTTTTTATACCTTTTTTTGGTGCCACATCAATTGTAACTCAACACTCTAAATAGTAACAATCACTTGCAAACTTTTAGAATTTTTGCTAAAATGTTGTTGTATGTGAAGAAGCGAGGTGAAATTATGCCAATTATCAAAAGTTCAAAAAAGTCTGTTAAGACTGACAGAGCTCAAACAGAAGCTAATAATGTCTATACTAGAACTGTTAAAAACTCTATCAAAAAAACTGAAAAAGCTATTCTTGCTGGAGATAAAGAATCTGCTACAACTAATTACAAAACTACTGTTCAAGCAATCGATAAAGCTTGCAGCAAAGGTTTAATCAAAAAAAATACATGTGCTAGACAAAAATCTAGACTTAATAAAAGAATTAAAGAAATGGCTTAATCGAGTCATTTTTTTTGTAAACATTTTTTTATACCCCTAGTAAAATTATCGATTGCTATGTTATAATCTTTTCTAGAAGGTGACTATATGAAAAACATAATTGTACCAGGCTTTTTACTTATTTGTTTAAGCATTATTATATGGAAATTAGATTACATTACAAATAATATTGCCAAGTTGACTAGTTCCAGGCCAACGGCAACTGTCGATCCAGCTAATACTTATTCGTATGATAACGATTATTTATATGTTCAAAAGTCTCAAGACTTCGTACCTTATAGCAAGCAAGATATAATGAACATCTTTTATTCTATTTTGGACAACGGCTATGAATCTTTTACTTTTTATTGCCCAAGCGAGTATGATAATTGTCTAAAGGACGTCGAAGAAATATCGAACAACCAAACGATTATGACAGATATAGGAAATTTTGTCCACCCTTATAATAACTTTACGCATTTAAAAGTTGTCACAGATTCTTTTGGGCAAGTCGATGTTCTCGTTACCAAAATGTATGATTCATCAGAAATCCGCGACATCAATGACAAAGTCGATAAAATATTAAAAGAAACTGTTAATGATGAAATGGCTCTCGAAGATAAAGTACTGGCTATTCACGATTATATAATTAATTTTGCTTCTTATGATGAACACGATAAATCTTCTAACTCTGGAAATGCTTATGGAGCTCTTATCGAAGGTATCTCAAAATGTGCTGGCTATGCCGATGCTTTATCGATAATATTAGCTCGTCTCAATATTAAAAATTTTAAAGTCGCCAGCAAAGAGCACGTTTGGAATGCTGTATACATTAATGATACATGGTCACAAATAGATCTTACATGGGATGACCCGATTGTCGAAAACGGTGCTACCATTACTGATACTATTAGACACAAATTTTATATGATCGATACTCCAACTCTTTTATCTTATGATACATTAGAACACAATTTTGACGATAAAATATATTTAGAAGTCCGTCCCAAAAAATAAACCACTGCGAAAAGTGGTTTTTTACTGTAAAATACTGGTAGTAGACTGACAGCTAGTATGATACTCAGTCATCTCTTTATATCCATCTAAATCTAAATGTGCAGTAGCAGTCTTATAATCATCATCAAGTCTGATCTCTACAATAGCACAATCTAAACACTTTTTAGGATCAGTTGGATCAGTAACATCACAAAGAGAACTATCTCCATCCGTTCTTTCCGAAGCAAAAGCTCCGACATTTATTAATTCCTCTACTGTCATTTTATGCACATATTTACAAAAATGTCTTGAGTATCCCGAATCAGTGCTTGTATCTTCGCAATCGCACCAAGTTGTACCACTATGTGCATCATCACACCTTTGTCCACCACCCCATTCGCTTTTTAATTTATTACTGTTGTTTTGAGCATAATTTATCGCTCCATCTTCGATTGATTCGATCTTGCTCACGAGTCCTCTATCTTTCATCCTATAGCTCATTTTCATAATACTAGGAACTGCAACTACAAGCAAAAGACCTAATATAGCTATGACTACTAAAAGCTCTATCAGAGTAAACCCATTTTTATTTTTCATATATCTTCACCTTAAACTAATAATATCAAAAACCATAATAAAAATCAACGAAAAAAGCACCATTATATGATGCCTATTAATTCAAAATTGCTTTAATTCTTCTAACCCCCGCACCCGATGCTTCTTCCTTTTTAATTTTAAAATGATGTAATTCCCCAGTATGCTTAACATGAGGCCCTGTACATATTTCTCGAGATACATCGCCTATTTGATACACCGTTACGACATCAGGATATTTATCTATAAACATCGCCTCTGCTCCCGATTCAACAGCTTTTTCTTTGTCCATTTCCTCTTTAGTAACTGTATAGTCAGCTTCGATCCATTCGTTAATTAAGTCTTCCAATTTCTGTTTTTCATCATCAGTCAACTTTCGATCGAAGTTAAAATCGAATCTCATTCTCTCAGTTGTAATATTACTTCCCATTTGATGTATATTGCAATCATTTAAAACTATTTTCAAAGCCGCATTTAGTAAGTGAGTAGCTGTATGATAACGAGTCTCCACCTCTCCAGTACCGGCAAGACCACTTTTAAATTTAGCTTCAGCTCCCGCTCTTGAAAGTTCTTGATGCGCTTTAAATTTTTGATTAAATCCTTCTTCATCCACGCTTAATCCCCGCTCCAAAGCAAGTTCAGTCGTCAATTCGATAGGAAAGCCATAAGTATCATATAAGTGAAATGCAACCTCTCCAGGAATTTTACTTTCATATGAAGTACATATTTTATTAAATTCTTTTAGTCCTTTTTCTAAAGTTCTATTAAACTTAGTTTTTTCTGATTCTATTGTCTCTACAATTTTAAATCTATTTTCGTTAAGTTCGGGATAATATTCTCTATAATCATCGATAATACTATCTATTAAAGTTCGTAAAAAATCACTATTAATATCGATTCCCAGTTTATTTTCATGTCTAATGGCACGGCGAATTAGACGTCTAACTATATAACCTTGATCCGTATTAGAAGGTTTAACTCCTGAGTTTTCCCCTACTATAATCACTGCAGCTCTTATATGATCAACTATTATTCTCATACTGGCAGTATATTCACTATCGTTATAACTTTTACCAGCATAATCTTCAATTAGTTTTATATAATTTTTAAATAAACTTGATAAGTAGTTATCGTTTACACCTTCTAAAATAGCTGTAACTCTTTCAACTCCCATACCAGTATCGACATTTTTATGTGCTAAAGGAGTAAATCCTTCTTCGGTATGATTATATTCCATGAAAACATTGTTCCATATTTCTACCCATCTATCGTCGTTTGGATCATATTCTACAGGAGCTTTTTCATCACTTCTCCAATAAAATATTTCTGTATCTGTACCACATGGTCCCAATAGTTTCATGTTAGGCCACCAGTTATCTTCTTCGCCTAAATATGCAATTCGAGCATCGGGTATACCTAAAGACTTCCAAATTTCTGCGCTTTCTTCATCTTTTCCGATTATTTCGTTACCTGCAAAAACAGAAACGGCAAGTCTTTCTACAGGAATATTTAATACTTCTGTTAAAAATTCAAAACTCCACGCAATACTTTCCTTTTTAAAATAATCTCCTAAACTCCAGTTACCTAACATTTCAAAAAAAGTATGATGAGTAGCATCACCTACTT
This sequence comes from uncultured bacterium, assembly GCA_947646655.1. Lineage (GTDB taxonomy): Bacteria > Bacillota_I > Bacilli_A > RF39 > UBA660 > RUG11867. The sequence continues at coordinate 17,459 of CANSHI010000020.1, read as the reverse complement.
CTTCCAAATCATCTGTTCTTAAACACTTTTGATAGTCTGTCAAACGATTTCCCAAAGGATGCTTTTGACCCTTTAAATATGGTATAAGTGGTTGCATACCTGCTGTATTAAATAATACTGTATTATCGTTTTCAGGTACAATTGGAGCACTAGGAATCTGCTTATGCCCTTTGCTAACAAAAAATTTTATAAACTCATCTTTTAATTTCATTTCAAAATCTCCTTTTCTACTATTTTATTAACTTTCTCTCTTAAATCTTCTATCGTTCCACTATTCACAATTTTATAATCATAGTCATCATAACCATCTAGCCCAATTTCTGTCGCATGCCTTAGCTCTTTTTCATTTAAATCATTTTTAAAATTAGGCCTATCAATATGAATAGAAATCACTTTATCTATATATTTATCTTTGTAATAATCGATTTCGATTAGCAATCTTACATCATCAATAATGACTGCATTCACGTATTCGTTATATACGTCCATATCGTCATCTAATCGTTTTACAAAAAATTCATTTTTATCTAGTTTTTCGCGTATTACCTCTGTACCTAATTGTTGTAACAAAGTCCTAGGTTTTGTATCAGGATTTCCGTCCCATCCTGTTAACTCAGTAGCATACATTTTAATATATTTCGCAAAACTCGTTAAAACAGCCTTTTTCCCGTGGCACTCATAATAATCTTTTATCATTTTACCCACAGTAGTTTTACCATGCCTTGCTTTACCACTTATCAAAAAAATTTTTAAGTTTTCCTTCATCTACACACTTTCTTTCTTTTTGCCAATACATATTTTTAATATAATATAGTTGTTTTTTATAAGAATTAAAAGATATAAGCTACTTCCTAAATCTATATTATACTAGTTTTAACTTCATCGATTAAATCAAAATTGAGAAGCAATGATACTATTTCAATCGCTCTATATTTCTGCACGTTTAATACTTTTGGGATATTTTCTTTTAAAAGCTTTAAAAGCTTTAGAGAAAATAACTCTATGTCATCAATAATAATATGACTAGAATTAATTGTTGAATAATCACTTTTTTAATGTTTAACCGGTCGATATTGGATTAGCTACCGGTTAATTGGCACTTTAACCGGTCGATTCACTAGTACTTAACCTATAAATCTCTATTTTTCCAGTTCAATATTTTTAATATTTTTCAAATCCCCATCACTATAACTGACCTTTATTTGGTCTCCAATCGTCAAAAATGGTAAGATAGATTCATTAACATTTATACGTACAGAATATTTATTTTTCTCATGATCTACAATATAATAAACCGTATTTCCGTCAACTATCGCCGACTTAATACTATGTATAGTAATTATACTTTCTTTTAAATCGCTATTGTTCTCTGTCTTAAAACTTTTCAAATAGTTTTCCGAAGCCACTTTAATCCCTATAGTAACGTCACTTACACTTACCTTTTGATAATCCGCAACATCTATAAAAGCATATTTTTTTACTAATCCAGCATCATCTTTTAAACTGACTAAATATGTAGGTCTTCCTTTTAAACTAATTAGAAGAGGAAAAGTTGCACTGTATTTCATTTCCTGCACTTGCCCCTCAGCACTTGCCATCGCACTATATTCCTCTGCACCAGCAACTGAATAAAAGACAGTCTCTTTAGTTCTCATATTTGAAAGTATAAATCCTAAATTTGATTCATCATTTTGTATAGACGTAATACCAGTATAAAGATAAATATCATCGTTCATCGCTAAATAATTATAACCATCAGTCGTATTCACTACATTTTTTTGAGCGAAAACTGAGTTCCAAAAACCACCTCTATAATTACCCCAGTCATCAGTTTGTTCGATGATCAAATTAGGTTCATATACATGGTCGATCCAACTAGGCACTGAATCAACATTATAATAGTCACACTCACCATCAACTGGATTTAAAACTACGACTCCGCTTACTTCACGTCTTAACCCGATCGCACTATATTTAATAGTTGGTACAATAAAAAATGGATTACCTTCTTCATCTATTTCAAAAGAATAATTGCCAAAAACTTTTGAAGGAAACTTAAATCTTAAATGTCTCATCATGTCCTCACTGAAAATCGCACTAGGAACATACTTCATACCTTTTTCTAACCTTACAAGATTACTCGTTCCGTCGACCGAATTGACTTTTATATATCCTTTAATTCCTTCTTTATGATTAGCAAAATACTTAATCAAACCAGCATACTCTAAAGGTGTAACTCTAACTATTTCATTATTATGATTAATTTGTGTATAAATATCACTCACATAATATTGACTAACTAAATCGCTCATTTCCCCCATAACTCTATCACCGAGTTTAGCACTCGAAGCTTTATCTAATAAAGGCACTTTAGAAAAATCGACTTCTTCAACATCCTCACTAAAATTGCCGGATTCATCGATGATGATTCGATTAGCATAACTCTTAGAAGCAAATAGTGGACAAAAAATAAAATTGACTAATAAAATTACTAAAAAGATAGCAGGAATAAGCATAATCGCATTAAACTTAAAATTTTTAGGATGCAACTTAATTTCTATCTGATCTAAATCGAAAGAACCACTAAACGCATCTAATACTCCATAAAAACCTAATACAAAACATATAAAAACATAAAATTCAGGATTAGTTATATTCAAGGCTGGCAATGCAAAATAAAAATATAAAAAACCGAATACTAAAGTAGCCAAAATAATTAATAATCTTCTCTTCATAATTCCCTCACTTAATGACAAAAATCCTGTCTATTATACCACTTAAAACGCTTACAATCAACACGGCCAATATACATGCTGTATAAGGTGTCACAAAAGACAAAAGATAAGTCAAAATTCCGACACTAATACCTGATGCAATCTGCCCTTTTAAAGTATAACTCGAACTGTACAAATTGGGCAAAATAAACACTAATATAAATAAAATATTAAAACCAAAAATAAATGGACAAATATTTAAGTATTCTTCTCTTATCATAAAAGGAACGATACCTAATATTAAAAAACTTATAATAGACGAAAATACGATTTCTTTTTTGTAAAGCTTATTAAAACATAAAAACACAAGTCCTAAAAGTATGAATAAAATGCTTGTCGAATTTATACCACCAACACCTAATCCCCAAAATAGATCTAAAGCATCGTAATTTAAAACAGTACTCGCCTCATATACATTTTCAAATACATTTAACTTAAATAAAACGTTTATGCCTTCGATAAATAAATACATAAGTGCAATACGATTAAATTTTACTTTACTTAAAAATAAGCTAACTAAAAATGATATGCCAAACACTACTAAAGGACTACTTTTAATAGGCAAAATACACGCTACCAAAATAGCCTCAATGACATTAGTTTTTGTTCTATTTATCATCTTAAATGATATTTTACCTTGTCTCTTATATTCCCTCAAAAAACCACCTATAAATGCTCCTGATACACTCATTAAAAGTATTAAAATAGGTTTAAACATCATTATAAAATTGACCAAATCTTTTTTATAAAGCAATATTCCGTTTTTAAATAAACCATATATGACGAGTGGACATAATGCGATAATGTACATCAAATAAAGACGATTACTCAATCCCTTTTTCATTTTTTCTACACCCTTTCATACACGATTTCAAATCTATATTAGAAGGACAAACATAATTACAAAGCCCACATTGTAAACACTTTTCATAATAAATTGGTTTGACTCTTCCCTCGTGATCGAAAACATATTTAGGATTTAACCCCATAGGACAACACTTCGAACATATTCCACAATTTATACATGCCTCTTTTTCAATTTCAGTGTGTTCCATGATCAATATCCCATCGATATTAGAATCCACGACATACTTTAAAGTATGTACAAGCTCTCCCCCCAATAAACCATTTATATAAACGTCTACATTTTTAGAAGTAAAATCGAAATGGCTTGTAAATATTTCTGATAATAGCGATCCCATTTTTACTTTAATGATACAACTCGGATTCACTGCATTACCAGTAATCGTAATAAACTTCTCAGTAACTGGTTTCCCTCTTTTAAGTATTTCATAAATATTATATATTTCTTCTACATCGATTACTTGAGCTAAATCCAATTTAAAGTATTTCTTTAACACTTCATCTCTTCCATTCGGATAAGCATCATTTATCAATTTAAGCTCGATATTAGGATAAGTACCTAGTATATTCATAAGTTCATTAATAAGTTCACTTTCATTATTTTTTATAACAAATAAAACTTTATTATTGCCAGTTATTTTATCGATCAAATCTATCGTTTCCAAAACCTCTTCGATGTGTTTTTTCAATATAAAATATTTATTGCCAAAATAAGGCTCCAACTCGACACAATTAACTATAAAACTAGATTCTATTTTCTTTATTTTACTTACAGTATCATTACCTTTATAATGAAGTGAAACTTTTTTAAGCGTATCAAAAAACTCCTCTTTAGTATAGTTATTTATATACTTTCTAGCCCCACATCTTTTCCTAATATTTTCTTTAAAATCGTTTTCTATAACTAAACTAGTAGTAGTACTCCCATTGAAGTAAGTCATCTCTTTAATTCCAAGCACTCTTCCACTTATACTAGAATAAATATTAGATCCTAAAGGACTTACTAAAACTTTATCATTTTTATATACATAATCATTATCTTCTACTAGTAAATCATACCCTTTTTTTATAGGCAAAAATATAAACTTAGGATTCAAACTAGAATGAAAAATAGTATCCAATTTAATTTTATTATCTTTTTTTATGGTTACTTCTTGCATAATATTCACCTATCTAATTATACAAAAAAAAAGAACTTAAATCTAGTAGTTTTTAAATCAACTTCCACAAGTTAAAAACTCGTATACATAAGCATTCTTTTCTATAGTAGAACTCTTTACAAGCTTCACTAATTTTTCTCTCGAAAAAGATTCCACTTCATCAAAATATAAATAATAAAGATATTTAACTAAGTCGTCATCTTGAGAGCTTTTAATCAAATTTAAAATGTATTCTTTCATCTCTTTTTCTATCGAAAGATCTGTTTCATATTTTACACGTTTATTAGAATTTAAAAAGTCTATTTTGCTCTCTCTCAAGTTACAAGCATATTCACATACATCTAGACACTCATTAAAATCTAAAAAACTTCTCTTTACTATTTTACCTTCTTTATTTAACTTTAATACTATGGCATTTTTAGTATCACTTAATAATAAGTAATCGCTTCTATTTTGAACAGTACCTTCATAAGTTAAAACGTTTTTTAAAAAGCTACTAGATACTCGTTCTAATTTTACACCCGATATATTAGTTGTTTTATTCCATTCATATGGCATTCTAGGACTATTACCAAAACTAACTTTTAAATTAAAATTATTTCTCATACGAACCCTCTTTCTTAAAAGAACATACTACTAAAATTATACCCACAAATAAGCATAAACATTCCAACTTTGTAAAAATATATGTCAAAAACTCGAAGAAAGTGTAACCAAAGGAAAATAAATTGGTATAAAGAAGTATAAAAATAAAACTTAAACTTATTAAAAAAACACCTAATATATAAATTAAAAATCGTAAAATAATATCAACTTCTTTCAAAATCATTTCTATATTCTTTAATTTATTATATAATGAATTAGGTGATAATATGATTTTTATAAAATATTTAATTTTTGGCCTCGTACAAGGTTTTACTGAACCTCTGCCTATTAGTTCAAGTGGACATTTAAAAGTTCTCCGCTATTTATTTAATACTGATGCTTTTGATGACTTAAACTTTGAAATACTATTGAACTTTGCTTCTTTAATAGCTATCATTTTTATATTTAGAAAAGATATCTTACGTTTAATAAAATCCTTTTTTACTTATATTTTTAAAAAAGAATCTCGTAAAGAAAAACAAACTTGTGAAGATTTTAAATATGCCTGGCTTATAGTTTTAGGAAGCATACCAGCTGGTATAGTAGGTATTCTATTTAAAGACTTTATAGAAGAGCAATTAAAAAGCATAAACATTTTAGGTGTTGCATTCCTCATAACAGCTCTCATGTTATTTTTAGTAAGAAAGTTAAAAGGCACTAAAAAAGACAAAGATTTAAGTGTTTTAGATGCACTTATCATAGGAGTTTTTCAAATGTTTGCCCTCATCCCAGGTATAAGTAGAAGTGGCGCTGTATTAGTGGGCTGTCTACTCAGAAATTTAGATCGCGATACAGCTTTAAAATATGCATTCATGCTCTATCTTCCAGTATCGGTTGGATCATTTGCTCTTAGCATTCCAGACTTATTAGAAGTAGACTCTACTCTATATCCGCCATACGCTCTAGGATTTGTTGCAACTCTTATTATGACATATTTTGCTTCTCTATGGTTTTTTGACATCGTTAAAAAAGGTAAGCTTGCTAAATTTTCAATATATTTGATCTTACTTGGCACAATAATATTATTATTTCTATAAATTAAAAATGGTTCTATTTTCCAAAAGAGAACCATTTTTTATCTTCAAAGACACCTAAGCTTTGACCTAAATTTGAATTATCTATCATAATACGAACTACATCTTCGGAAAAAGGACAGTAATCTTTTACTACTTCTCTAAAAAACTTTAAAGCTTCCATACCATCACGTTCCCTGAACATTTGTTCAACAGATCCCTTAACGATACCAGACTCATTACAATTGTCTCTAATATTTGGATTTTTTTCTTGCAATAAAAGTCTCACATGTTCATCGCCAGCCTTTACACAGCAAACCTGCTGATAAAAACCAGCTTTGGCAAGAGAACCTGTTCGAGGAGCATAATCTACCCTATAACAATAAGCTTTTTGACCTTTTATACCTTCATAACTTGGATCTTCATCGTTAATCAAAACAGTCTTTTTAACATTGTATTCTGGTTTCTTTGGTGTTGCAGGCGTAACTAAATTATAAGATAGATCTATCGAAGTATCGCTCACTCTTAAATGTCCTATTTCTTGATCACCATTTCTCATAATTAATGACGAACAAGTACCTAAAACTACATCTATAGTAAAATTTTCGTGATCAAATAATTTTACTTTAAAAGTAAAATCTGTTTCATCAGAACATCTAAAACTGTTACACGAAAAATCTTTATCGATAACATTCATATGATAAGATTGAACATATAATCCGTTTGGACGTCTAACAAGCTCTTTTTTTATAGTTCCTTTATATCTGAGGTCTTTATCTTGAATTATCCATATATTTCTAAAATTAAGCGCCGAGATATGTAGGCCAAACAATCCTAAAAACTGAATCTCACTTTCTAAATTAAATTCTAATTGCATATTATTCACCTTTTCCCCTTTTTTTCAAAATGGAATAGTATTCTACCATATTTTTTATAATTATGCAACATTTTTTCTTCTAAAAATACACATTAAGTTTTTAAAATTTAAACAGTGATATGCGGTGACTATAAGGATCTAAATCTTGACTAATTTTTTCCTCTAAACTTGGTACAAAATCTTCCAAAAATCCATAAGTATTATACTGTAAATTGTTGAGTGTTCTCGAACTATCTATACTTTTATATATAATTTCTCTACTCGGCTGATCTAATAATGAAAAAATAACTTCAAAATAGCAACAGAACATTTTAATAAAAATATCTCCATTTGCATACAAAGGTAGATTATTTAAAATTAAATCTAATAACTCATGAAAAATTTTATAGAACTCACTTTTTCTAGACAAAATAGATCTTTTTATTCTTTCTAAATCGACTATTATATTTTCACAGCCCTCACGTCTTTTAACCGCTAATTCCATTGCAGTATACAGTTCACTTGCAAATTCTACTATATCATATGTTATAACAGGATTAAAATTGTTTTTTAATATTTCTTCTTCTGCCACGGGAGAATTTAACAAAATCACTTTTGAAAAAAAGCTGACATCAATACTATCTTCACTCTGTGCCAAAGTTGTTAATAACCGATATAAATTTAAAACTTCTTGATCGATAAAAATGCTCTTATTATCGAGATTTTTAAGCATTTTACTATAACAAAACGCATAATAAATTCTTGCATAAGCTCTCAAATAAGGATAATTTCTACTGTCGACACATAAGCTTAACTTGATCAAATCTTCATCTAAATTAGCACCTATTATCCCTTGAAAATGCTTTTTAATTCTTTCCATTTTTTCTATATTTAAATTTAAATCTGCAATAATTTCTTTCTCTTTCTCAATGAGTAAAAAAATTTCTTGAGTATTAACTTCAACATTTTGTCTACATTCTATTTTTAAATATCTTTTATAAATTTCTCTATTTATGTGAACTAGTTTTTTTAAGCATACTTTAGTCTTTTTATCGAGTTTCATATTATAATCTCCTACTTTTTATTTATTTTAAATGGCTTCCCCTTTTCACCCTTTAACGTCTCTTCTATGAGTGCAACAATTTCGTCGAAACTCTTAATATAATAATCAGCTAATTCATCTAATAATAATCGATCTTTATTAGAAAATCTATCAAATACATTTACAACTTCAATACCCGAACTTTTACCAGCTCTCACCCCTCCGAGTGAATCTTCGAAAATCACACATTCGTGAACTTTAGCATTAAAATATTTTAAAATTTTATAAAATACTTCGGGATGAGGCTTTTTATTCTCGACATCTTCTTGAGTAACAATCAAATCGAATAAATCTAAATCGACTCTTGCCCTAATATCAGGATTATTTTTAAAAGCATTATACAGTGATTTTTTTGGTGTCATAGTAGCTATTATTAATTTATAATCCAAACTTCTTAATAGATTAATAAGTTCCTCTACACCATCTTTTAGCCTCAACTCAGTTCTCATTAAAGCCTGATCAATTTTAACACGTTTTTCTAAAAGTTCATATTTATCTTTTATACTGAAGTTATAGCGGTCAATGAGATATTGGGCATAAGCTAAATACATATTTTCTTCATTTGCAGCCTGTAAAAAAAATTCATCTGCTTCTCGCCTTATCGTGTCAAAATTTGCTTTTCTTCCACCATACAATTCGATGAGTTTTTGATCTGCTAAAGCATACAAGCCTACTGAATCGATTAGAGTTCCATCGGCATCAAAAATCATATACTTTTTATTTGCTATATCTAATTCATTTATATTTTTCATCATCAAAACCCTCCCGCATTGCGTGCTAAACCCCATTATACACTAAAACTATGATTAAATCTATACTCTAAAGACTAATCATTTTGCACAAGCTCTTCCAAATAATGTAAATCTCTTTTGAATATATTAAACCCGTCTGAAATTATTTTCAAATCATTAAGATCTACATTTAAAATATTTAATATTTCTAAAGGGTACAAACTACTTCCAGCTTCCAAAAACTTTTGATAGTCCTGAACTGAGACCGATTTATTTTCTATTAAAGAATCGACCACAATATTTGCAATTATCAATCCACTCGCATATTTAAAAGGATAAAAACTCCACCTATAAAGATGTCCCAATCTACACCATTCGGCATCTGCTACTTCATCATAGACGATATCTTTTCCATAATATTTTTTTATAAGTTCTAAATATTTATATGAGAAATCTGAACTAGTCAAATTTTTTCCTATTCTCTCTTTATACAAATTTACTTCTAACTCTGTATACATCGTTTGTTTATAAACAGTAGTGAAAAAATTCTCTAGTTCTTTATTTAAATAAAATGTCTTTTCACTATCATTTTTTGCATGTTCTATTAAATACTTATTCAAAAGAATTTCATTTACTAAGGAAGCAATTTCTCCAACAAATATTGTACTGTCGGCATATATAAAAGGTTGTTTTTTACTCGCAAAATAATAGTTAACTATATGACCGAGTTCATGTATTAAATTTTTTAAATCGTTATATTTTCCTCTAAAATTCATAAATGAATACGAGTTCCAAGAAAAAGTAATAGATTGATGTTTAGCTTCGTCACACAAAAAATCTACATGCCCATCTAATAAATAATCTACTGCTTTTATATATTCATTCCCAAGTGGCTTCAATGCTTCTTTTACAATACTGACTGCTTCTTCTATACTAAAGTTTATATCCAAGTTACTTTCTATAGGTACACTAAAATCGTATAAATGTGGATTTTCTATTCCCACTATACTCGCCCTAAATTGCAAATATTTTTGCAAAAAAACTAAGTTATTATTGACACTTTTAATGAGCGAATCAACGATTTTAAAATCGAGATTATCTTCAAATAAAACTTTTTTTAACACAGATTCATAGCCCTCATGTTTGGCATTATCAATCCTATACCCGATTAGTGCATTTAATATATTTGAAAATTCATTCCCTTTATTTTTAAAATTTCTATTAACTTCCAAGTATACTTTTTCTCTCAGTTGCCTATTTTCTGAAGTGAGAAATTTTATAAAATTATTAATATCAATTTTAATCTTTTGCTCGTCTATTTCAATTTCACCATAGTCGATCTTTCTAAGTAATTCATTATATCTATTAATTTCTAAATTTATTTTAGAAATATTTTCACTAATATTTTTTTCTTCAAAATATTTTGGAACATGTTTCTCTTTTCTAAATAAATTGTTTAAATAAAATTCATAAGTTTTCAAACCAGCATTTTTCTTTAGAAAAGCGTTCACTTTTTTAATGCCACATTCTAAAATTTTTCTATCGATAAAATTGAGTTCAGCATTTATATAAACGTCAATTTCTTCTGCATCATTTTTAAGTTTAATACAATTTTTTGAAGCAATATTCTTGTAGTATTTTAATGAACCATAAAGTAAAATTTTATTCGCCAATTCTTTAATAGACCATTTGTCATTAAGCATCTCCAAAATGTTTTTTTCATCTATCTTAGTATCTTTATATCTTTGAAGTTCTTCAACCTTGATTTTTACTTCACAAATGCTTTCATAAAATTCATTTTCACTTTTAAAAATATTATCTAAATTCCACATATATAATCAACTCCTAAATTGTAATAGTTAATCAAATTTATATAATTTGCTAATAGCATTGGCAAATCTAATAAAGATGCTATATTTAATAAAGTTTTTAAAAAATTTAATGATTAGATTATACCAGCTAAAGCATATCTTCTAGTGGTAGATTTTCTGAATAAGTATAGCAAACCTTAAGCGAAATAAATAATCAGTAATAATTTATTAACTGAGTGTAGTATATCATATCTTCTTATCTTTTACCAATCGTTTGTAATGGAATCAGGCGATTTCATCATAAAGTAGAGATAATAAAAACCACTGATAAATATTACTAAGTTAAATTGAAAGTCGGAGTAATTTTAAGAGTTAAAAAAGAAAAAAGCCCTTAAATAAAGGCTTTAAAAAGCTTAAATGGTGCAAGAAATGGGACTTGAACCCACACGAACAAATGCTCACTACCCCCTCAAAGTAGCGCGTCTACCAATTCCGCCATCCTTGCATAAAGGACTCATCGAGTACCCATAAAAATTCTAACATATAAACCATTTTAAAACAAGAGCAATTTATAGATTTTTTTGAGATTTAACATCCCTATACTTTTGTAGTAACCTAAACGATTTATCTCTTTGTTCCTTATTATCAGATTCTATACTAGAGTTCATTAATTCCAAAAGTTCATTAGCTAAACATTCATCACTGATAAGATCTTTCATTACACGAAAATATTCTACTATATCTCCTTCATGTCTTGCCCTTACTAAAGAACCATCCGAAATTTCACTTAGCAAATAACCGTACTCTGGATAACGGAAATGATAATCTGCCTTCATATTAGAACATTCAAATTCATTTATTGTCTCTTCCAAACAAGTAAAATCTTGAGCTATTCTTTTCTTGGCTGGAATATAAATTATGTCTTCTTCTAATTCAAATGCTGTAACTAAAACAATCGTAAAAGTTATAAACCCTATATGACAATCTAACTCCTTAGAACAAGCTTTATAAGTATATTTTGAAACCGCCATATGACCTACTTCATGAATAACAACATCCTCGATTAGCTTCATCTGAGTCTGTGTCAAATCATACCAATTTTTATTAGTTGAAACAATAATTTCGTTTAACGGAAAATTGTATTTTCCACCATAAGTAAAATAACTCCCCCATAGGTCATTTCTATATTCTGAAATTAGAGATGGTATATTACGATCGAGATCATTATTAGAAAACCCCTTACTTAAATTATATGATCTTTGTATAGCTTCATATTTTTGTATATGATTATTTAACAAGCTTGCATTAAGACTCTTTAACTCTTGCCTTAAAAGATAATTTAAATAACTTGATGACGACGATTGAATATCTATGCAAAAGGGCTTCTCTACTCTTTCAAGGCTATCACGTCCTACAGTAGAATAATATTTATATATTCCAGTTTCTAAATCTACTCCTATAAAGCCAATATCTTTGTTATTTCTTTTTATATTTCTAATTTTTAAAATATGATTCATTTATATTACCACCTTTTAAATAAATCAATAGGCTTTTTAGCAAGAGAAAAAGTTTTAGCAATTTCATCTGTCATATTTTTTGACTTTGCATTTTCTTGATTAAAAATTCTACTCAGAATACTTTCATCGACATACATTTCCATCTTAATTAAGCCTTTAAATAACTCAAGTAATTCTTTTTTATTCTCATAACTAACTCTCTCACATGAATAATCATCACCCACTTGCATGAACAAATCAGGATCTATTAAAACTATTCCTTTTTGGTTTAAAACACTATTATCAGGAATAACGTCACGAACTAAAAATTTATCTCTTGCAAATCCACTAAACATTACTTCTAACTCTCGAAAATTAGTTAAAAGATAATCTACTGGCATATCTACTAATCTAGTACCATCCTTTGGAACAAAATCATATGTATATGCATCTACTATATGTTTTTGTGGTTTTTTAAGGATCTTTTTTTTATTGTGAAGAAATCTCTCTTTATATAATAAGTCATTTAACTTTAATAGATGGCTACTTTCGCAATGTTTTAAATACATAAAAGTCTCATAATTAATTCTATAACATTCAAAAGTGTTATCTTTATAAATCTTAATAACCGTTTTTCCATCAGACAATAAATAGATAAATGCTCCACCAAATAATCCTCGTCCAAGACTTTGATTAACAACAAACTTTCTTGTACTACCTTGTAAATCAAAAAACTCTTCCATAAATTTTATCCCCCTTTATTTTTTATTCTTAACATTTTGATATTTTCTTAAAAGTTTAAAAGCGCCACTTCGTTCCACTGCTGCCTTAGAATCCAATCCATGATACATCATTTCTAAAGTCTTCCTAGCCATATTTTCATCATTAATAATTCTCATCATAACTTTAAAGTATTCTTCACTATCATTCTCATTTCTTGCTTTTAAAAAAGTTCCATTTGATAGATCCATTAAGATTGGTGCATATAAAGGATAAATAAAACTGTAATTTTCGTTTGCCAAAGAACATTCATAATCATTAAACGTTTCTTCTAAAGCATTTAAGTGTCCATTTTCTATACGTTTCTTTCCAATATAAATTAAATCATCTCCTACCATACAAATAGGTATAAGCTCACAGGCAAACTTTGCAAACCCAACTGAATAATTTAATTTTTGAGTTTCTTTATCTAACATAGTTCTTGTCACTTTTAAATGCCCTAATTCATGAAACAACACATTTTTTTCAATATCTCTTTGATGTTTAGCTATGCCTTTAATATTCCCATTACTAATTAACTCAATAGAATTTTCGGGAGAACAATAATCGCCATGACACACAAATGCGAGTCGTGCATCAGGAATATTACAATATTTCGTTTCTAAGTGGGGAAAATTAAAATCTAGTGCATCGACAGGAAATCCATTTTTCAAATTATAATCACGATGTTTTTTTAAATATTCATCTAAAACATCTTTTAAATAATCGGGTAAATTTTCTCTATTGTTAAATCTTTTAAAATTTCCTAACCAAGACTTAAGCATGCAATTGGGCATAGAATTAAAATCTATTAAATGAAAATTATCTTCATTATACCTGCAGTCATTATCCAAAAAAGTATAGTATTTTATTTCTCCACTTTCCATATCTAAACCGATAACACAAATAATCCGACCATTATGTTCTACGGTTTTAACTTTAAAAATATGTCTCATTATAAACTCCCCTTTTTAAAGAAACTTACTTTAACATAAAAAGAACCAAAAATCAACATTTTGGTTTCTACTTATGTTTAAATTTTCTTATAATACGTAATGTATTCAAAATTGTAATAAGTGTAACTCCTGTATCAGCAAATACTGCAACCCACATATTAGTTTTTCCTAAAATACTTAATATTAAAACTATTATTTTAAAACCGATTGCGAATATCAGATTTTCCAAAACAATTTTCCTAGTAAACTTTGATATATTAAATAAAGTGATTATTTTTTTTAAATCATCATTCATTATTACTATATCAGAAGCTAATACAGCCGCATCACTTCCAATACCACCCATAGATATTCCTACATCGGCACGTCTCAGTGCGGGTGCATCATTTACGCCATCCCCCACAAACACTGTTATGAAATTAGTTGAAATCTGCTCAAATCTTTTAAATTTATCTGTCGGTAACATCTCAAATTCGATGTGATCAATTCCTAATTTATTTCCAACCTCTAAAGCAATTTTTTCTCTATCGCCTGTAAACATATAAGTTTCTACACCTTGCTTTTTAAGAGACTTGATGACATCGTCAGCACCTTTTTTTACTCCATCATTAATATTTATCGAAGCCACATGTTTGCCATCTATATGCATATGCAATCCTTCACCGATATCACATTTACAAAATCTCTTACTTCCCACTACTATTTTTTTACCACGAACTTTATAACTAATACCTTTACCACCAAATTCTTTAAAGTTTTCGACATCTAAATTATTTATATTGCCATTACTAAGTTTCATAAAAGTACTTGCTACAGGATGACTCGAAAAAGATTCTCCCTTAACTAACAAATCGATAAGCTCATCTTTTTTATAAGATTCATCATAAATTTTTATGCCTGTTACTCGTGTTACTCCTGTGGTAAGAGTACCAGTTTTATCAAAGACAACTTTTTTTGCGTTACTCAAATTATCTAAATAATTACTTCCTTTAACCAAAATTCCCAAGCGCGAAGCAACTCCTATAGCACTAAAATAAGAAAGTGGTACTGATATAACAATCGCACATGGACAAGCAATAACTAAGAAAGTAAGTGCTCTATAAAAGCTGCTTTCTAAAGTTAAATCACTCACTAGAGGCAAAATAATTGTAACGAGTATAGCCAGGAAAAATACAATAGGTGTATAAAATTTACTCATTCGTTGAACGATTGTCTCTGTATGAGCTTTCTTTTCTCCAGCTGTTTCTAACAGTTCTAAAATTTTATTTGCTGTCGAATCGACATACGTGCTTTCGGCGTTCATTTCCAAAACCTGTCCTAAATTGATCGACCCAGAAATAACATGACTTCCCACTCTAACTTTTAAAGGCTCACTTTCGCCAGTCAAAGAAGAAGTATCTAGCTTACTGACCCCCTTAACAATTAAACCATCGACGGGTATCCTCTCGCCTTTTTTTATAACTAATCGATCCCCTACTTTAACTTTTTCCACTTCACTTTTAATGATCTCATCGTCCATCAAAATGTTTGCCATAGGCTCTTTAATATTCACTAAATTTTTTATCGATTTTCTAGAATTGTCGAGAGCTTTATTTTCTAAAATTTTTCCAATAGTATACAATGCCACAACCATGATACCTTCTAATTCTTGTCCTAAGAAATATGCACCTAATGCCGAAATTGTAATCAAAGCATTTTCATCTAAAGTTTTACTTTTTATAAGCTTTTTTATAGCTCGAAATGCAATTTTATATAAGAGCAAAATATATGCTAAACTAAATAAAAATAGTTTGAAATTGCCGTCAAAAAAATTTGCAATTAATCCAAAAAATACTGCCACTAATAATATAGATAGACGAAAATCTTTTATTTCCTTTTCTACTTCATCAGTAGAAATAAAAACGTCAGGTTCTATGTTTTTAATAATTTTATTAATTTCATTTTTCATATCATTTTGTGCTTCATAAGTAAGAGTCGACTTAGAAAAGTTTACATTTACCATACTGATATCATTATTTTTTTCTATTGCCTTTTCTATTTTGTTTGCACAATTAGCACATCGCAAATTATTTATATAACACTTATATTTTTTCATAATACCTCCTACTTAATTTTATGCTCAAAGTACTTAAAATCCGCACTAAATAACTTCTATATATTAATTATAGTTGAAAAGCTGTCGAACATCAAGATTATTAAGAAAATATTTTATTTTTATAACATAATTTATATAAATATTTAGTACACCATTAATAAATTTCCTATTTAAGTTCTATAAAAACCTTTGCATTTTACCCAAAAATAACATATAATATTTTTATAAATGCTGCAATGGCTCAATTGGTAGAGCAGCTGAATCGTAATCAGCAGGTTGGGGGTTCAAGTCCCTCTTGCAGCACCATAGGGAAATTAGTCGAACTAATTCGACTTTCAAAATATAAAGGTTAATTTCGGTTAATCTTTTTTGTTTGTTTTGGAAGGAGTTTGATTAGTTATGCAAATAGTAAAAGAAAAACTAGACATTGATGAAAAATTGGAAAAGAAAATTAATAATTTACTTAATTTTAATAATATTAAAGCAAAGTTAGAAAATGGGAATATTATTAGTTTAAGCAATACTAATATTGCCTATATAGAGCCACACAGTCTTGAAATAAAGGGAATTACTTATCTTTTCTTTAATGAATGTGAAGATGTCTATATGAATGATTTAAGTAGGTCTATTCCTTTGAAAGAATTAGAACATTTTATTAAGTGTACATTTTAAATACAAATTGAATACGAAAAAAAGCGAAATTATGCTGATTTAGTTTATTGTAATTTAAAATGTAGGCAGTAAAATATGATAAAATGCTTAAATTCTTAAAAAGGAGGAAAGAAATGAATAAGAAGAATGCAGCAATCTATTGTCGTGTCAGTACAGAGGATCAGGCTCGTGAGGGTTATTCTCTACCTGAACAACAAGAAAAATTAAAAGATTTATGTAAATATCGAGATTATAATATCTATGGTATTTATGAAGATGCGGGAATATCAGGGAAAGATATGGAACATCGACCACAATTTCAAAAAATGCTAGAAGAAGTAAGAAATGGTAAAGTTAATGTTATAGTTGCCTATAAATTAGATAGATTAACAAGAAGCGTTAGAGATTTAGAAATATTAATTAGTGAACTAGAAAAGTATAATTGTAGTTTAGAATGTGCTATGGATGATATTAATACCTCGACTGCTAACGGAAAATTCTTTGTAAGAATGCTTACTGTGTTATCACAATTAGAAATTGAAAGAG
>CANSHI010000019.1 GCA_947646655.1 uncultured bacterium | reverse complement strand
CTGTCACCCGGATAACCTCCACTATATTTCTATAGCTTTGCCGGGGATGTCAAGTCTAGGTAAGGTTCTTCGCGTATTATCGAATTAAACAGCATGCTCCACCGCTTGTGCGGGTGCCCGTCAATTCCTTTAAGTTTCAGCCTTGCGACCGTACTACTCAGGCGGAGCACTTAATGTGTTAACTTCAGCACCGGTAACCCGACACTTAGTGCTCATCGTTTACAGCGTGGACTACTAGGGTATCTAATCCTATTTGCTCCCCACGCTTTCGTCCCTGACCGTCAGTGGTGGCCCAGCAAGTCGCCTTCGCCACTGGTGTTCTTTCTAATATCTACGCATTTTACCGCTACACTAGAAGTTCCACTTGCCTCTACCACACTCTAGCCTATCAGTTTCCAAAACGAACCGAAGTTGAGCTTCGGGCTTTGATTCTGGACTTAATAAACCGGCTGCGGACGCTTTACGCCCAATAAATCCGGATAACGCTCGCCACCTACGTATTACCGCGGCTGCTGGCACGTAGTTAGCCGTGGCTTTCTTGAATGGTACCGTCAGTCATGTATCATTTCCTATACATGAGATTCTTTCCAAACAACAGAACTTTACAACCCGGAGGGCCGTCATCGTTCACGCGGCATTGCTCGTTCAGGGTTTCCCCCATTGACGAATATTCCTAACTGCTGTCTCCCGTAGGAGTCTGGGCCGTGTCTCAGTCCCAGTGTGGCCGATCAACCTCTCAGTTCGGCTATGCATCGTCGCCTTGGTGGGCTATTATCTCACCAACTAGCTAATGCACCGCAGGCCCATCTTTAAGCGAAGCTTTAAGGGCTTCTTTAATCCGTAGATCACATTCGGTATTACTACCCGTTTCCAGGTGATATCCCCAACTTAAAGGTAGGTAACCCACGTGTTACTCACCCGTTTGCCACTAGAAGGAAAATCCAAATCAATAGAAATCCATCTTTGTGCAAGCACTCCGACTTCAATCTATATCAATGGGCCTTCTCGTTCGACTTGCATGTCTTAGGCATGCCGCAAGCGTTAATCCTGAGCCAGGATCAAACTCTCAATAAAAAATAACTTTATATTAATAAGTTAATTTAAGTTTAATCTTAGCTACTTAATTAATTGACATTTTACTTAGTTTTCAAAGATCATTTGCATCGAGGTAAGCCTTGTTTTTTAGGTCCTTTCCCTCTGTGCACTAGTAATATATCATTATCAATTCGTAAAGTCAACACTTTTTTTGCATTTTTTTTATTTTTTTTGCAATTTTTACGAAAATCGACGTTTTTAAGGCTTTTTGCCTTTAATTTTTTCGTATAATTCGTAATAGTGGTCGATCATTTTTTTACTAAACGGTCCACTTTCTTCTCTTTTCATGTCGATAAGTTTGGTCAATTCATATTCTATAACTTTTTCCAAATTGGATCCATATTGCATTTTCTTTTTATGATAACGATATTCATTACGATCTAAAACTTTAAATGAACCATCGGGGAATACCCGAAGATCTAAATCGTAATCTATATATTTTATGAGTCCATCATCTATAATATACGGACTAGCTATGTTGCAATAATAGAAAAGTCCATTTTCTTTCATTTGACCTATTATATTAAACCATTCATCTTTATAAAACATCAGTATGGCTGGTTCTTTAGTATGGTACCGTACACCGTCAGATTCAATTATTTCTGTTTTATTGTTAGCACAAACTAATAAGTCGTCTGTAATCTCAATTACAGTTGCTTCATCACAAGTTCTGTGTAATGAACCGTCGTGCTTGTAACAGTGAACTTGTAGTTTATCTCCTTCTTTTATTTGTCTCATTTTTACACTCTCGTCTCTTTCAATGGTAATTATAACAAAAAAAAGACTAAATTCCTAGCCTTCACTTTTAACAAGTTTAACCATTTTTTTAAGACCCTCTATATTTAAGGCGTGTGAACTAATAAGAAATCCATCGATATCTAGTTTTTTACTATAAGTTAAAATATTATCTGCAGTGACGTTATTTCCATATATATAGGATAGTGAGTATGTTTTTAAGTGTTCCTTAATGATTTTTAAATTTTCTGCAATATGATCTAAATCTAATTCTTCGTTAGGTTCATATGCAATAGATATATTAGTTGTTTCGACTTGATCTAAAACATTTTTAATTTTGTTAAGCTCATCTTCATAGTATGAGTCTATACATATTATGACATCCATATGTTCTTTTTGAGCATTTTTAATTTTTTGGCATAAATTTTTAGTATCACTGATTTTACATTCTCTATGGTTTAATATAACTGAAGTCACTTTGAAATCTTTTAAGTGCTTAGCACTTATGGAACCAGTGTGTGGACCTTCATCGTACGAAGATATTTTTTGTGATCCAATTTTGACATTTATATCTTTATATATATAAAGATAAGGTAGACTTGGAAAAACTGTTATATCTAGCCCGTCTATTTGAAGAGCAAAATCTATGTTTTGATAATAGTCTAACCAATCTTTTAAATTAACTAATATCTTTTTCATCTGATTCCTCAAGAGCTTCTAGGCCAGGCAATGTTCTGTTTGCTATATATGTAAGGGTAGCCCCGCCTCCTGTAGAGATGAAGTCCATGTCTTTTTCGTATTTATATTTTTTTACGGCAGCTCCTGCATCACCACCACCGACGATTTTTTTTGCTGACGTATTAGCTATTATTTCAAGTATTTCTTGTGTACCATTAGAAAATGGTAATTGTTCATACATACCAACAGTGCCGTTTAGGAAGATAGTTTTTGCCGAGTTTAATATTCTAGCATAATTTTTTATGGCTTCGCCACCAATATCTCCTATTACATCATCTATTACGATTTCGTCAAGTTTTTTCATCTCGTAAATAGTTTCACTATAAGAGGGAGATGTTATGACATCTTTTGGTAAAATAATTTTATCAGGAAATTCCGCTAAAATTGAAGTAGCTTTGGTTAAGGCTTCATCACTAACAAGACTTGAGCCTATGTCATAACCAGCAGCTTTCAAAAAAGTATTAGCTATTCCTCCTCCCAATAAGATGTGATCTGCTGTTTCTGCTAAACTATAAATGAGTTCAATTTTATCAGTAAGCTTAGCTCCTCCCATGACAACGACGAACGGATGATCTGGATTAGTAATCAACGGTTTTAAGTTAGCTATTTCTTTTTCAGCTAAAAAGCCTGCGACACTTTCGATATGGCGAGGAATACCTGTGATACTGGCATGATTTCTATGCATACTGCCAAAAGCGTCGTCGACATATATATCTGCTAAACTAGCCCAGTACATAGAAAGCTGTATGTCGCATTTACTTTCTAAGTTTCCTTCTAGATCCATATAGCGAGTATTCTCAACAAGTATCATCTGCCCTGGTTCTAAGTTTTTAGCCATTGTGTCGAGCATAGACCCCATAACAACACTGGAATAAAGGATGTCGTATTTGTTTAAGCCTTTAATATAATCAAATACAGGTTTTAAGGAATTACTTTTTTTATCTTCTTCTGTTTTTACTCTTCCGAAATGACTTAAGATGATTATTTTGGCATCATTTTTTACTAAATAGTTTAAGGTTTCAAACGAATCATCAATTTTTTTTGTATTAGTAATTTTCCCATCTTGCATTGGAACGTTGTAATCAACTCTGACAATGACTCTTTTATCTTTAACATCTATATCTTTTAAAAATTTTATCATATGTATCATCTCTTTCTATTTTGTACAATATTATTATACGAAGAATTAAAGAATAAAACAAGATAATTTAACTTAAGCATTAAAAAAGATCAAGAAGTTTTAAGTTTCTCGATCTACTTAATGTTTAAAAGCTTTTCAACTGTTATTTCATTTGTAGTATTGGCATATTTGTTTTTATTGGCTCTAACAAGACTCAACCAATGAGAGCTTGCTACTTTTTTTCCATTTTCTATTCTAGGACAATATACCCTACCGATCGATTCAACAGTATTTAAGCCTTTATCATAATAGTTTTTTGACAATAATCTAATGTAGCTTAGAACACCATACTCGATATTTTTGTATTTTATTAATCCTTTGGAACTCATTCCACCATATACATTATTATATTTCAACATGCTTTTTACTGTATAATGTCCGCTCTCAGCTGCACCAATAGATACTGCTGTTAAGTAATCAACATTGTCGTATATAGTAGTAAAGTATTTGATAAGGTTAATAACATAACTTGATTTTCCTGAATATGGATTAATTTTATTAGATACAAGTTTTTTATTGTTATCTGCGAATTTATATAAATATTCTATTAAACCTTCTTCAAAAGATTTAAAGTTCTTTAATTTTCCGTTTTTGTTTTTTAATAAACCTATATTATTTTCAACAAATGTGTTTTTTTCATTAATTTCCATTAAGTCATTGACTATATGTTCACTTTTGATTCCAAAAGTCTTAGCCAGGAAATCAATAGTATTTTTGTTCTTCTTTAAGAAGATTTCTGTGGATTTACTGTTTTCATCAGTTTCTAAACTCAATAAAACTACATTCGGCGTAGCCGAGGGTGGCAGTTCCTCCACTGCATTGGCTGTATCATTAGATATCTCTGTATTACCAGTTGATGCATACCCTATGTGTAATTGCAATGGTATTAGCAATAACACTGAGAATAGTGTATTTCTAACGGCATTTCCAGCCTTAAATATTTTCATAATTGTTCAAACCTCCCTGAACGAACGGTGTATACTATACCATAAATGATGATTAAAGTCAAATTTGGTATAGTTCTTTTAACCAATTATGTTATGGAAATCCGCTTATAATCTTAAACAGAAACGACAAATATTTTTATATTTTGACAAAGAAAAAGCTCTAAATTGAGCTAGTTTTTCGTAAATTCGGCAATACATATAGTATGATCAGACATTCCATTTATGTTTAGTTTCCATGCTTCATTATCCCAAGTGGCTTGAGAGGCGTTATTGCAAGTAACTTTATTAAAAGTAAATGAGCCATTGTTCGGTATTGTATCTACATATGTTTTAGTGCCATTAGTGTCTGTAATTTGGAAATAAGTTTCTATATCGGAAGTCATTTTTTTGAAATAAACTTCACAACTAGTTTTTTCTTCAATGTTATCTAAACTTAGACTCCATGTTTCATTATCCCATTGTGCCGTTGTGTTTGAAGAGCAATCAGTTTTAAAATAAGTGTATTCACTATCTTTGGCTGGAAAATCTTCTCCCGAATAAGAAACGCTTAAATCTTCGTTTAAAAGTGTCGTTCTCACAACTATATCGGCATCATTTGGATAATATCCTTCTGTAATATTTGAAACTATAGTATTTTGAAGGTATCCTCCTTTAGGGGTAAGATTAACTTTTTGGCTAGAGGTACTTGTATTAACAATAATAATATGAAGACTTATTTCACTGTTAGTTATTCCAATTATTCCTGACATATTATTTTTATATTTTTCTGAGTAATAAACTTTTGTATTTTCATTATCTGAAGTATAATCTAGTGCATATTTCGTACTTTGTGTATTAAGGCTTTTTAAAACTAGTTCTAGTTCTAAAGTTTCTCCTGAGTTTACTTGTATAGACATATCATCTATGTTAAAACGATCAGAAGGGCTAGATAGTGTATATTTTAGGTTAGCTATAGCTATTGTCGCAGCGTTAAGATGCTCTGTTATAGCAAAGTAAGAATAAGTTGATCCTATAAAAAGAGTAAAGGCTGATATGACAATCATAGATGTAAAAAAGCGTGTTTTCGTCTTATCATAGTATTTTATTCTTTTAAAAATTTTTTTAAGTGATTTTGTAAATTTCATACTTAATTATCTCCTTTTATATAACTTTTTCTTCTATTATTGCCACTTAATATTTTAAGTAGCAATATAGGAGAGAAAATTTGCGTGTACTTTCTTTCCAAAATAAGGTATTAAAGAAAGGTCTCGTAGTCTTTTTTATTTCTTTTGCTTCGTTCTATTTTTTTTATCGTACTCTCTCTTGATATAGAGCTCTTTTGTCCGTTCCTCTTCAACCCTTTTTCTTCTCTTTTTGTCCTTCCTTCGTTCGTTCGCGTTTCTATGTTTACTTCACTTCGTATGGACTCGTTGTTGTTCCATTTCCACTCATTGTACTCACGTATTCTGCTCTCAGTGAGATAACTGGGGCGACGCCGCCCGCGTTATTGACATAATCATGGTATAGACCCCCACTGCCATAGACAATAAATACACCAGCATAACCGCTAACAGACATATAACTAGGCGAGAGCGACCAGTACCAATTCCCCTTATATAGGTAATAATTTTGATTTGTTGTATTATACTTTCCACTTCCCCCTGCTACTATCTCATCTGCTGTTATTAGTCCTACCTTTTCTCCTAACTTTCCATTACCTCTCTCTTCGTCTTCCTTCGTGAAGGCATCATTTTTATTCTCACATATAAACTGTGGTGTTGGATTATTATAGTTTGGTCCTGATGAATTTACTCCTAATCTTGAATATCCTCCATATCCTGTTACATTTTCGCCATACCCTAATCCTGTATCACTACTCCATCCTGTTTCACTTTTTCCTGGTATACTTCTATCATTACAAAATATGTTGTCACTTACATAGCCATCATATCCTTTATCCGCTATATTTGTCTTATACCAATTCTCTAATTGTGTTTTTATGTTTGTATTTGTTTCATTTGTTTGTGCTCCTTCTTTACTTGTGCTGGCACTTCCATTTGCTCCCCCATACATATATCCTACATACTTCGCATCATTATAATTCGTATTCCATGCTACAACATTTTGTAACGCTAGTCTATTCGTACTTCTTGCTCCATTTCCATGTGCACTCGTTCCATCATATATTATCCTTAAACTTCCGTCTCCATTGATTCTTATTATTCTCCAATAAAAACCTGCAAACTTTACATAGTTATCTTCAGTTGCTCCTCTATAGTAGTAGCTTGTTCCATAATCATCTTCCATTGCATACAATCCATCCGCTGTCTCATCTGTCGTTGCGGGCTCTGCAAAGTTTGGATTTCCTTCTTTGATGGTCTTTCCTAACTTTGCTAGTGTTTGTTCAGATGTTCCTATATCTTCTAGTATTCCTTCTGTGATTTTGAATTGAGTTTCTAATTTAGCTTGTAAATCTGCTGTTTGATCGAAATCTGTATTGTTCAAAGTTATTATAAGTTTATAATATTTTTTAGTATTTGCTGCTATTGTTATTCCACTTGCTAATACTTTATCTTCCGCAACTTCAGTTTTAGGTACATTTTTATTCGAAACTATTTCTGTGTATTCTCCATCTTCTGTATCAGATTCCAAAAAACTATATGTCATAGATCCTTCCATATATGTGTTTAACAAGTTCATCCAACTGACACTTACCACTCCATCTTTTGTTCCTGTATTCTCTATTGTAAATATCTTCTCTGCACTTTCTCCAAAGTCTAGTTCTTTATTGAATCCATTATTACCATCGTTGAAAGTAAGCGCCATTATTCCCGTCTCTACTGTCACTTCCTGATTTTTACTTTGACCAACTTGACTTATGAAGAATGCATATGATCCTAAAAATCCTACTAGCATTAAAGCACATGCTATTACTCCTATCGTTATTCCTTTTCTTATTTTTCTTTGTTTTTCACCATTCATAAGTACAGTCTCCTAGCTTTATTTTACTCTTAAATTATATACGTTTTATGCATATTTTTCAAGTATATTGTTGTTGTGACTATAATATAACATAAAAGTTGATAGAAATATGTCGAATTATTTATTTAAGAAGTAGTTCATAGTTCTTATCATTTGAGAAGTGTAGCCTAGTTCATTATCATACCATGCTACTACTTTGACTAATGTGTTGGAATCGGTTTCTAGTACTTCAGTTAAAAGTCCGTCTACTAGAGCTCCTGATGTTTGTCCTATAACATCACTTGATACGATAGGATCTTCTGTATAATGTAATGTATCAGAAGTATTTTGTTTAAATAAAGAGTTAAGTTCTTCTTTTGTCGTTTTTCTTTTAAGTGTAAGAGTTAAGTCTATCATCGAACCATCTCCTACTGGGACACGAATAGCACTTCCTGATAATTTTCCTGATAAATCTTTAATAACTTTACCAATTGCTGTAGCTGCTCCTGTCGAAGAAGGTATCATGTTTAAGGCACAAGCTCTACCACGACGTGTCATATAGCCTTTTTTATGTTGAACATCTAAATTTACTTGATCGTTTGTATAGGCGTGAACTGTAGTCATAAACCCTGATGTGATCTCTAATTCTTTATGAATAACGTTTAGAACAGGCGCTAAGCAGTTAGTAGTACAGGATGCAGCTGAAATTACTTCTTCAGTTCCATCTAGTTCTGTATGGTTTACTCCATAAACGATGGTTTTGATATCTCCTTTGGCAGGAGCACTGATCAAAACATGTTTAGCTCCAGCTTCGATGTGTTTATGGGCTTTTTCTTCAGACGTATATATGCCAGTACATTCTAGTACTAGGTCGATATTGAGATCTTTCCATGGAAGGTTTTCGGCTTCTTTGATCGAAAATATTTTTGTGTGGATATCTTTACATACCAATTCACCATTCTGAACTGTCACTTCTTCATTTAAGCGACCATGTACTGAGTCATATTTTACTAAATAGGCCAGTTCTTCGGGAGTCGTTAAATCGTTGATTGCGACAACTTCTAGAGATGGATCGTTTAATAACTCTCTATAAGCTAGTCTACCAATTCTTCCGAACCCATTTATTGCAATTTTCTTTTTCATTAATTATTCCTCATTTCTTATTTTTCATATATACTGCCACCAATAAATTCTCTTAGTGTATTGTCATCTTCAATATATTCACTGCTGATTGGGAAAAAGTTTTTGATTATATCGAGGAGTCTTTTAGCTTCTTCGTAATAAACAGAGTCCATTTTTATACTGTAAAGAAGTGGTTCTGCAAATACTCTTAAAACCCCTACTTCATAAGAATAGGCAGTATTTAAAACGGCATCGATGTCCTGAGTGAAAGGAAAAATGTATTTTTCTTCTCCTTCTTTGACTTTCTTAAAAGCATCTAGAGTTTCTTCAACTTTTCTTCCTCTAACACGATTGTCTCTTACTATTCTTCTTATTAAACGCATGTCTGTCGTCGATAAGTGATTGTGTTTATCTATTCCTAGTGGAGTAAAAGGACATACGAATATTTTAAATTTTCTTTCTCTTTCAATTTTTTTAGTCATTTCATCGTTTAAACAATGAAGACCTTCAATTAAAAGTACATTGTCATCGTTAAGCGTTATAGGCGATCTTTTAAATTCTCTTTTTCCTGTTAAAAAGTTAAAAGAAGGGATTATAACACTTTTTCCCGCTAAAAGGTCTTTTAGATGTTGGTTAAAAAGTCTTAAATCAAGGGCTTCTAGGCATTCAAAGTCGTAGTTTCCATCTTTATCTTTAGGGCAGTCTTCGCGATCTTTAAAGTAATCATCGGCACTTATGACTATCGGTTTTACTCCAAAAGTTTCTAAATATGAGCACATTTTATAAGCACTTGTAGTTTTTCCTGAACTAGATGGACCACCGATTAAAATAATACGAATGTCTTTAGTTTTTTTAGCAATATCTTTTGATATCATGTATAGTGAATCGTTTATAAATATGTTGTTCATTTTGATAAATTTTTGAATACGTGATTCAGATACGATAGAATTAACGCCACTTACATATGATACGCCTTGTTTATCTGCCCATTTACTAAATCTTGTAAGCTCATTATATATTTGTTCATTATAGTCGTAATTTGGTACTTTATTGCCATTGTCGATGTGTGGATACATAAGAGCAACAGCGTTTTTATCGATTCTTTCTAAACTAAACAGTTTTAGTTCGCCTGTCGAAAAGGGCATGTCGATATAAAAGTCATTATAAGTATGGTCGATTTCATAGAGTTCCACAAAGTTGTTAGGTATATTATTTAAGTTGTCTACTTTTTCGATGTCATTTGTAGATAGAAAATATCTGATTGCATCGTTTCTAGAAGTGACGCATTTTTTAATTGGGTAGTCATAACTGATTATATCTTCCATTTGGATCTTTAAGTCTAGAATATCTTTATCAGAAAGTTTTCTATCTATTTCAGAATAAATTCCTTTATCGATGGAATATTTAAATTTAACTGTTTTATTCCAAAGTTTTTTTACGACGATGATCATTATAAATTTTAAACCTGCTTGATATATTTTATTGCCTTCAGGAGTAGTATAATCAAAGAAATCGATTCTAGTGTTTTCATAAAGTTTAGTATTGGCATCTACTAAAATATTATTTACTTTTGCACCTACAATTGTGTTGCCAGTTGCTTTTTTGTAATCGTGAGCAATTTCCGACACAGGAGTTCCTTGATCAGCACTTATGCTAAAGAGATTATTGATGTTCACATTTATTTTACCCATTTTTATCATTCCTTACTATACTAAATTATAACATATTTTAAATATTTTAAAAAGTCCAAAATTTTTGCAAATTAAAAAGACTTGCAAAATCATAAGCAAATCTTAAATTGTTTTTTTATTTTCTTGAATTTTTTCACCTTTAATTTTAAATAATGGCTGATTAGTTGCTCTATCTAGTTCGTAATTTATGGACTCAGGAGTGAAGTGAGATTCTTGAAACACTAAACTTAGCTTTTCTAGTAATGCTTCATTGGATAAATTTTCTTTAATCGGTTCTTCTGTTGTTTCGTCAATTTTTATCACTTCTATACTTATTGCTATCCTAGGTGGAAGGTAAGATTCTGAAGTACGAACACGGCCACATGTGATTTTGATTGTAGGAACTATGTCTTCTGTTTCTTCATAATATTTTAAGAGCATAGCTTCTATCATTTGACTATTTAAGGTTAATTCCATATGTTTTCCTCTTTTCTTTAAATGTGGAAGATTATTATATCATGACTGTCTTTTTTTTCAAGTGAAATTTTTTACCATTTTTATAAATAAAATTAAGTAAGCAAATGAGTATAAGAAGCCCCCTAGAACATCTGTTAGGTAATGAACGTGAAGATATATTCTACTAAATCCGATTAGGAGTATAAATGTACTTAGAAAAATGGTCGATATCACTTTTATAGTTCTTTTTTGAGCTTTTTTATTGATGTAATAAATAAGAAAACCATAAAAGGCAAGCGATGATGCCGAATGCCCACTCGGGAAAGAATAACCAGTTGCTTCGACAAGTTTTTCGAGAGGTCTTTCACGTGCAATAAGAAATTTTAAAAGGTGGTTAGTTCCTCCTATCAAAATGAGATTGGCGGGGAAAAGAATTGATTTTCTTTTATCTTTAATAATTAAAAAGAGCAAAACAGCGAGTAAGGCTAGACAGGCGGTTGAGCCGAATGTGGTAATTATTTTCATAGTAGTAGTTAAGAGATCATTATGAGGAATCATATCGTATATATATTCGTCTAGAAAAAGTGTTTTTCCTCTAATTACTAAAAATGTAATAATAAGGAATAATGCCAGTGCAATAATACTTAAGATTGTTAAAAGTTTGTTTTTATTTTTCATATGTATCACTATAATATTATATCATAAGAAGAAAAAAATATTTCAAAAAAATCTCCCACTAAATGGAGATTATTGTTATATATCGAATACTTCAAGTTCTTCTTCAGCTATTTTTGGTGTTGATGAGTCACTAAAAGTTTCTAAAGGCTGTTCAATAGTTGCAGCTGGTTTGATCGGTTGGGTTTCTTGTAAAAGGCCATTTCTAGCGTTTTCGTTTGTTTCAGGTTTTGTTTCAGCTACCTGCTTAGAATTTGTGTTTATTTTGTATTTGTTATATTTAGATACGATTATATTGAATATTATACCACCTATGATTAGTAACAAGCCTAAAGTAGAGGGGGCTAAATTTTCTTTATCTTTGTCGATAATGACATCGGCGGGATTTTCAGGTTTGTATTTGACATTAATAATGCTTTGCTTACGAATCGGATTTTTTTTATATGAAGTGTCCTCTATTGAATATATTTTTTCCCCTACTTGGTATTCGACTATTATTGCTGCATATCCTTTATTATCATATTTATGGCCCGTTACTTTGGCTTCAATGGTGTCGTAAGTAAAACTTTTTTTCCAATAGTCTAAATTTTTGTAGCTTGAATAAGCAATTGTGGAAATACCTATTAGAATAAGTAGGATACCTAAGGCATGACTTTTTTTGGAAGATTTTTTTACTACTTGTTCTTTCATAAATATGTCCCTTTCTTCTTATAATTCTATATAAAGAGTATATCACAATTTAATTCATTAGGGATGATGTTATATATTATTTTACATATTTTTGTAAAAGAATTAGTTTGTACAATTTATTTAGTCAAATCTTTTAATATATAGGCATTTTTTGGTGAACTGCCGTCACCACCTATTATTTCATTTTCAGAGCTAAGATAAACAACAGGTCTAACTAGACGTGATCCTGAAGTTCCACTAGCACTTCCTGTTGAATTTACAACTGCACCTCCTGCTGTGATATTAAATACTTGTTGAGGTGCATTTGTTCTTTGTGTAATAGTCCATTCATTAAGAGAAGAGTGTAACCAAGAAGTTGTTGGATTACCAGGTGCACAAGTGTAAGCATTGCCATAACATGATGGGTTTACTTGAAGTGCAAATGTATGAACGTAATCACTTGGATACATTATTCCTACTTTTGAAATGGAATTTATACTATTTGAATTATTTGATGCTGTACCTCTTTCAAAATTATAATATGTTGAGCCATTTAATCCTCTATATGAACTAGAACCACCTAAATAAAATTTTGTGGGCGCTATTTGTAATTTGGCTTGTTCTGTTAGACCTATATTTTCAAAAGATCCGTCTTTGTTATAATAATCTCCATCGTTTAATAAGATATTTAAACTACTTGTGGGCCAATTATTGCTTTTAGCTGTATCCCAAGGTATATTTCCAATAGATTCTTCTCTTATTATTTTAACTCTTTCTTCTTTTTCACCGCTTTCATCTTCTACGGTAAATACGCCTATTATTCTCCATATTTCGTCGTTAAATCTGATGTAATTGTTAGGAATATTACCTATATATCGATAATCGGTTAAAGCTTCTGTTTGTGCTGATGCACCTTGGTTAAATACAAACATTTCTTCCTTTATGCCCTGATTATAATCGGTTATGGATTCATCATTTGCTTTTGCAAGTAATTGGGTAGCAATAGATTTTTTTGTCCAGTGTGCGTAAATTGTTAAATCTTTAGTAAGCTGTGTTTCAGATGTTACTTCTTCTCCGCCAGATATTTTTGTAAACCATCCTAAAAATTCATGACCATCTTTTAATGGAACGGGAAGCTCGCCTAATGGAGTATTTGTATCGTACTCTTTACTATCTATTGGTGATATTCCTCCATTTGAATCAAAGTTTAAAGTATAGCCAAATCCAGTTTCATCTAATTTAAAATGTGTACTAAAAAAGGCATTTAGATCAGCAGTTTGATCAGTACTTTCTAGATAGTTTAAAGTTATCGTTAATTTATAATAATATTTTGTGTTACTAGGAATTAATAATTCATCACTGAGTTTTCTTTGGACTTCTATAGAGCTTGTTGGTACATCTCTGTTTAAAATTAAACTTTGATAGTTTCCATCTACTGTATTTGCATAACTTAGGTTATAAGTTAATGAGCCTTTACCATAAGTATTTAATAAATCTATCCAGCTTATTTTAGCTTTGGTATCTGTACTACCTGTATTTTCTATGATAAAGATCTTTTCAACTTTAGTATTAAAATCTAAAGTCTCTATAATTCCGTTATTTCCATCTTCAAAAATTAATTCAATATTACTGGTATTTACACTTATATCTTGATTATTACTATTATTAACAGATAATAAGAAATAAGCATATGATCCAAGGAAGCTTACTAGCATTAAAGTGCAAGCTATAATTCCAATTATTAATCCTCTTTTTACATTCTTAATTTTTTCCATAATTATTAAAGGTTCCCTTCAGTCTATCACATATTCATTATATCACCCCCCCCCTAGAATGAAGCTTATACCCAAAATTTTTTTATTGAATATTTATTTCTAAACCTACTCCTACTTCATTTATCTCAAGTTTTTTAGCCATCTCTATCTTTGCTTTCAAAGAAACACAATGACAAGGATATAATAGTTTTATATTATTCTCTTCTAAATATTTTATAGTTTTTTTCAATTTTTCATTTACATCAAACAAATGAAAGCCACCAATAACACCATATATTCTATTATCATTACATACTCTTTTTGCATATTCCAAAATATTACAAATACCACTATGAGAGCATCCGGTTATAACAAATAGCCCCACTTTTATAAACTATTGCTGAGTCATCTTTTAGTGTATCATCTATTCTTTTTTCATCAATATCACTTTTCCCAATAGAATATCTTGGTTCAAAATCATTAACAGTGGGTATTTCTCCCAAATATATAATATTATCACTTACCTGAATTGGCATTTTAGATAAGTTTAATTTACATACTTTAGATAGTTCCTCTTTACTAAGTGGACTTCCAATATATAAGCCAGTTCCATCTTCTTTATAGTTAAAGCAATCTGGATGGGCAATTAATTCAATGTTTCTTTTCTTCTCAAAAAAATATTTTAAACCTCCAGTATGATCATCATGACCATGGGATATTACTAGCTTATTTATCTTGTTTAAGTCAATGTTCATTTTACTTGCATTTTCTAATATAACAGAAGAATATCCTGTATCAAACAATATTTTTTCAACACCATCTTCGATATAATAAGAGACTCCGGGTTCTCCCAAATAATATTCATCAATAAAGGTATTATTATCTTCTAGCACTTTTAATTTCATTTCCAATTCTCCTAATATTTTATTAACTTCTAAGGTCGTGTTTTAGTTCATCAGAGCAATAAATATTTATATATTCTAATTGTTCATCTTCACTTAAATTATGACTATTATTTTTAAACATATCCTTTAATTTTTTATAATCGCCATTAATACTTTCATGACTAGCAACAATCATATCCATTTTAGATACATTTGTAAGATCTAAGTTTATTCCATTTATTTTGGCAAGTGATTCTATAAATACTCTTTGACTTCTGCCATTGCCCTCACGAAAAGGGTGCAAAGCATTAATATCTGCAAATAATTCCACTAATTTATCTAATGTTGTTTCATTATCATAATCTACAAAGTATTTTTCTTTTTTTACTTTATTAAATACATCAGTACCAAATGATTCTATATGTTCTGTTAAGCAAAATAAATCTTGTTTAGCAATATTACAATTTCTTATATCTCCTGCCCATCTATAAACATCTTGAAACAAATATTTATGAATATCTTTTAAATACTTAAAATCAAAATTCCCTTTTAATGGTTTTTCATTTAGTTCATAAGTTCTTAAAGATACAAGTTCTCTTTCGGCATTAAATAAATCTTCATCATTTGTTATATTAAGTTTATTTATTAAAACATCAGTATCTTTATAACAGTAATCAGCAGTTTTTTCATAAGTATATTTGTATTTATTATCCATAGATTCTCCTATACTTTTCTAATACCTTATTTCGTTCTATTTCAGTTGTTGACTTCCCAGTTATACAATTATAAAGTTTTTGTTTTATTTCTTTAGTTAATGGCATCCCCTCTTGAGCCATAGCACCATCAACTTTTTTTATTTTTTCTTGTATTTCTTTTTCAGTTTGCTTTTTATTATTCATTAAATTCACTCACTTTCTCAAGTTTTTTGATATATCTATTATACCACAGATTCACTAATATATCATTAGTTTTAACATAATAAAAATACTTATCTGAAAAAGTATCTTAGTGTAATTTTTATCAAATTATATAGATTATCATTTGGTACAGTTCAATAATATTGTATTAATTTTTGTGCTAAATCGTGTTTGAATTATATATATTTTAAGTCAACAGGATATGGGAATGCACCATGAAACATTGAATAACTTATAAAATAAGGATTTCTATTGCTTATAGTTGCACCTCCAACACTTTTCGCACTTGCGAAAAGAACCTTTTATACACATTTTTGGGTTCTAATTTCTTAAAAATATCTATTTTTGCCTTTATTTATAAGGATTTAGAAGAACCTTTTTTGAACCTACCTGCTTTTTTCTTACTTTTTATCGATTTTGGGTATAAGCTTCATTCGCCCCCCCCCGAGGGTTGTCAAGAATAAAGCTTCATATAGTTTAAAAAAGTATTTTAATATCTTAATATTTATTGATGATGCGAGCATCTATTATTGTTATGCCTACCATAACCGTGTTTATTGTTGTTATAACGGTTTTGACAATTATGATTCTCTCTATTTGGACAATTATGTGTATCGGTTGTTTCATCATAATATGGACAGTTTTCTTTGGTATAATTATTATATGGACAATTATGATAGTTTGGGGTAGTTTCACTTACAAGAGTTTTTTTATCATTTGAAGTGTTTAAAGCATAAACTGTTGTTGCCATTAAAGAGATGGCTATTGTTCCTATTATTAAATATTTTTTCATATTTATCCTCCATTTATCTTGTTTAATTATATAAATATTCTTTTTATAAATCAATTGATTATTTTTTATTGCTTTTATTATGATTTTAATCATTGCTTTCATAGTAGTATGAAGTTTCTATTCCTTTAAAAAAGCTTTCCAAACTAAAATCATCTGTTAAATTATTTTCGATTAAGGTTCTAATTTCTAATGTATTTATAGGGCTTCTTTCCATTGCTTGTAAATAGTTAACAATTTTATTTAAGCTCTTTTTTAGCATTTCTTCTAAGTATAATGAATTACCAAATCTGAAATTTCCTTTGGATATATTTTCTTTCTAATAATACCAGCAAAATCATATAAACCATCAAATAAATATTTATTAATTTGTTGTAATCCTTTTGTAGTACCAACTTCAACATCATTAATAGCGCCACTTGAAAATAGTTCTTTAGCCTTTTCTAGACTTTTTTTATCTATTTCATTCATATTGTGTTCCTTTCATTTGGAATTTATTCTTTGCAGTTATATTCAGTTGATTTCATTTTCTAAAATTCTTTCTATATTAAATACTTAATATATTTACAGTATAAGACTCTTTTGATTTTGAAATATTATAATACTAGACTATTATTATAATTATGAATAGAGTATAACACATTGAAGTTGTTTCTGCAACACGTGTGATTTAATTTAAAAAATTGCAAAGTATGATTTTCATCATACTTTGCATCTAGCTTATTTATCTTTTAATTTTTCAAATACTTCATATAACTTTTTAGGTAATGGCAATCCTATTGCACCCCAGTTTTCCAAAATTGAAATGGCTTCATTAGAAATAAAGAAATATATTACTAGTGTTCTTATAGCCATACTATCATCATGTATTAATCGGTCAAATAATGTTACTAGGATTATAATAATCAAATATCCCAATTTTTTTAATATCCCCTTTAATCCTATTGTACTATTTAGCTTCTTGTCATGTACAGCTTTGCAAAGTCCTGTAATATAATCAATAGACATTACGATTAATAATGAAAAAAACAAGGAATCGAATCCGCCAAAAATGTATGCTAAAAAACTGATTGAAATATTAAATACTAAAAATATTGTATTTTTCATAAATTTTTCCTATTCTATTTTTAAAATTTGACCTGGTTTAATAAGATTTGGATTTTGTCCTATTATATCTTTATTTAATGAGTATATTTTTTGCCAAGTCGTATTATATTTTCTTGCAATTAAACTTAAATTATCTCCATTTTTTACAGTATAAGTCTTATGAATTATTTCATTAGGTTTTATCTTGCTTTTAATTTTGAGGGTGTTACCTGTAATTATAAGATTAGGATTTTTAATATCATTTAATTTTACTAATTCGTTAACTGTTGTATTAAACTTAATAGCGATACCACTTAATGTATCGCCTTGTTTAATTGTGTATATAATTTCTTCATACTTACTAGCTTCTGTTAATGTTTTTACTCCAAGCAAATAATCAATAGGATTAACCCAACTTCCATTTACTCTAACACCATAATGAAGGTGGACACCTGTAGCATTTCCAGTTGCACCAGTTATTCCAATCTCTGTTCCCTCTTCTACTTTGTCTCCTACTTTAACTTTCAAAGTGTCATATTTAATGTGATAGTATGCAGTTTGAATGTTGTTACTATGGTCTATTATTACATAGTTACCTCTTGAAAATGTTTGACTATACCCTTTTACGTTTGTCTGAGAAGATATTACTTTTCCCTTGGCTGGAGTAACTATAATAGCCCCTCCAATTAAATCGATTCCTGAGTGAAAGTCAGTTTGTTGCTTTTTTGTTTTACTATTATAAAAACTTCTAGCACCAAAGCTAGAAGTTACAGTTAAAGTATCAAACCCTTTAAAAGGGCTTGACTTAATATTATTTAATTTGTAGCTCATATTACCTCCTTGTATTATAATAATGATTTCAAAATTTGTTAATAAGTATTTAGATAATCTATTAGCTAAACATGGATCTAGTTATTTAATTTAACATATGTACTGTCAACCAAATTTACTAAAAATGCAAAAACTTTCTGCAGTCGTTCTCTTTGCTTTTTATTTCAAACTCCACAGAATATTTATTTAAATTTTTAACTAATAATTCTTTTTGTAGGGAATTTTTAAAATATATTTCTATGTCAATACAATCTGAGATTAAAATTATTATCATGCATTCACTTTTTTTAAAATCATCATATGTTTCTATTTGCGAAGCTTTTCTTATATCTTTATACCCTTGCAGATTTAAAAATATAACATTTTGTTTTAGTAAAGATCTCAGCTTTGTTCCTGTTAATACTCTGTTAGGATAACATTGTTTATCTTTTTCATAAACTTCAGCTTCTTTAATAACCCAAATATAGTTTTCCAGTTGATTATCTATAATATCTAAAAATTTATTATATTCAAACTCTAAGCCCATATTTTTTCTCCTTTCATTTAAGGTGTAACACCAGCAACTATAAGACTGCCTCCTCCTGTAAATGGAGCAGCAATACTAGCACTGATCCATTTTATTAAAGTATAACCTAGATATACACTAGCTGCTATTCCTACAGTTGCACTTACAGTTTCAAAACCACTTATTCCAGGTTTATGTCCTTTGCCAAGAGTATAATTTCCTTTATCGTCAACATACCAATCATGCTCATGAGGAACATTTGGATGCTGTTTCGGGTTACCATGATCAGTATTATGTCGATCCTTTACTGGATTTCCTTTATTATCATACCATCGTTCTTTTGTACCTTTTGGAGTTTTCAAATGTTCATTTGGTGGGCCATATATTGGCAAATCCTCACGCGGACCACTAGTTTTGTTTTTTAATGGTTGAGCAATGTTTGATTGAACCGAGGATTGTGATGGTTTAGTAAAAAAAGTCTTAACAGAATCAATTATTTTAATTGTAGTATTTTTTTTCCAATTCCATGCTTTTGTTAACTCATTGAGTGAAAGTCATTTTATTATTATTAA
Organism: uncultured bacterium; assembly: GCA_947646655.1. Taxonomy (GTDB): domain Bacteria; phylum Bacillota_I; class Bacilli_A; order RF39; family UBA660; genus RUG11867. The sequence goes on along the minus strand of CANSHI010000019.1, from coordinate 1,681 downwards.
AACTTCTAGCTTTAAAGCATAGTTAAGGTATCAAAACCTTCTAAAAATTAATTTAATATTATATAATTTGCAACTCAAACCTATTATTTATCTAGTTTTATCATAAAATAATACAAAATATTTTTGTTTACATCATAATAATATACTGTAAAAAAATATTCATTTTTATAATTTACATACACTAAATCATTTTCCTTAATTTGAGTTTTAATGTCAAAAGAATACCAAGATATATTTGAATCGAACTTAGCAATATTAATTTTATGTTGGTTAATAATATTTGTTAAAAACTTTATTTCATTCGCCGATATTTTATGATAAGATTTATTATTCTCAAAATACTTGTTTTTATCGCTTTCAAAGTAATATTCATGATAAGCGATTGAGCTATTAAAAGCTTCAAAATCATATCTTGATGAATCAAGATATTTTGTTGGTATCATTTGATTTTTAATAAAGCATTCAGCTAAATAATGAGTAGATATTGTTATAATCATTTTACCAACAGGTGAGATAACAAATATAAATATACCACTTAAAACTATTAGAAAAATTTTTACTTTCGATCTCATACTTAGACTCCTTCAATTAGCTATATACTTTTGAAAATAAATTATTTGTCTTCTATAGTTATTTGATATGTTAAATCCCAATCATAAGGGTCTAACAAACCTAGTTTCATAGAGGCATATCCTACAGAATTCATAACACCACTAAAAGTCCAATGCTGTCCCCAATGACTAAAGTCGTATCTGTCAGATACTTTTACATTTACTGCCCAACCATCTTCAATACGCTTTGCTTCAAAATCAATATTTCCTAGAGTCCCTATAGAATTCCTCAAATCTTTACTATCATTAGCATCATAAAAATCCATTTCTTTATAATTATAAACTGACACGTAGTCATTATTTTTTTGATTTGATAATTTATCTTTTATATAATTGTTGACTTTGTCAGATTTCTTAAGTTCTTTTGTCAGTTTAACTTTTGTGGAAGGTGTAAGTGATTTTTCTTTTTGATTACGATATGCAGTGGATAAAAGCCCACCTGCAGCTGTCATCCCAGTGATTACTCCTCCTAATTTTGCTCCAATTGCTAACACTGTTTTTACGAAAGCTTTTCTTATTTTTCTAACTACAAAGGCAAGTATATTTCCCATATTATCACAACTAACTATGAAGTTATTTGAGCAATATAAGAACAAATTATGTGAATTAATAGTTTTATCTGCTCCAATAGTGCCATCAGCATTAATAAATCTTCCCCACTCAGGGTTATAGTATCTACTGTTTAAATAATAAAGACCAGTCTCGTCATCATAATAGTAACTTCTGTACCTGAATGGGTTGATGTGTGCTATATGGGTTTTATCTGTTACTTCATTACCATTAGAATCTTTTACTGATAGTATCTTACCCCATGCATCATATACATAACTTGCAACTAGATTAAACTCACTGTCCTTTATTCCGATGATATCTTCTTGTAAGTTCTTAACATAATAATACATTGTACCATTAAGTTTAAATCCTATTAAATTATCACTATCATCTCGAATAAAGTATAGCATATCGTTACCTGTTTTTGCAACAACTATATTGCTTCCATCTAAATAATATTCTGTTTTCTCAATTGCAAAAATAAAATCTACAACTAAGGGGATTAGAGGTAGAAGTAA
>CANSHI010000018.1 GCA_947646655.1 uncultured bacterium | reverse complement strand
TCATCAAATACCAAAAAAAATCCCAAAACATCGTACATTAGTACTGTTTTGAGCTGATTTTTTTCAATAACTAAAATCTTACACTTTTCTCGTTTTTAGGAATCAACAATCTTAAGTTTTTTTCTATATTTTTCCGCATAAGGTATTGAAATTTTTATTAGAATCAATACAGGTACTGCAAAAATCATTCCCATCAGACCGAAAAATTTTCCCATAATAGTTAGCATTATGATTATCAAAATAGGATTAATTTTAATACATTTACTCATAATCATCGGATTGATTATATTTGACTCGATTAACTGAACAATAAAAATTGCACTTACAGTTATAATTCCCGTATTAATACCCCTCGAGAATCCTAACATAGCCGCGGGAATACCACCGATATAAGGGCCTATAAAAGGAATTATATTCGTAATCGCCGAAAAAAGTGCTAATAAAACGGGATACTTTAATCCTATAAAAAAGTAAATAATTGAAGATACGACAAATAAGATCAAAGTATCTATCAAAGTACCCTTTATATACTGTCTCATATTATTAGAAACTTCTTCAGTATACTCTTTATAAAATTTTCTAAATTTGCTAGGCACACACCTTTTAAAAAATGCATTAATGTTTTCATAAGTAAATAATATATAAAAACCAAATACATGTGCAAATGCGAAAATTCCCAAACTTTCTACAACATTAGTACAAGAGTTTATAAGTACATTTACATCGATTGTCTTCAAATTACTCAAATCTTTAAAGTAAGGTATCTCTGCCACTTTATTTATCAAAGCATTAAACATTTCTAATATATTGGAAACATTATCGATAAATAAAGGCAAAAATTTCCATAAAATAAGTCCATAAACACCTACAAACAAAATGATTAAAACACTTAAAGACAATCGTTTATTCATTTTCTTATTAAGTTTATTAAACAATGGATATAATATCCACGCTAATATATAGCCAAAAACCACAGGCAAGACAATATCTATAATGAGACACAAAAAATGCACCATTTTTAACAACTTAAACAAGTAAAACACTAAAATTACTATTAACAATGAGGAGAGTATGTATAAATTCTTCTTTAGCTTATTTGTCATAAAAAAGTAAAGGACCTTATTTAAAGTCCTTCATCATATTTTTTACATCACTTACTAAAACTTTAGTTTTGACAGGATGTTTTTTAGTATATGTGTACATTAGAGCTCCTATGCCCAAACTAACCGCAGCAAGTGGTATGATAGTTTTCATTTTTTTCATTACATCTCTCTCCTTACTCACTATTATTATGGACAATTTACTTTAATTTATTCAATAAACTTTCTACTAAATTCGTCTTTCTATTTAAACTATAATCGTTGTTCGAACCCATATAGAATGCCTGTGGATTACCTAAAATTGTAAGACTTCTCTTAGCTCTCGAAATACCTGTATAAAGTAATTTATTATAAAGCATTCTTCCATAATTCATGACGATAGGCATAATGACGTGGTCGAACTCACTTCCTTGACTTTTATGAATCGTTATAGCATACGCATGTTTTAAATTGATCAAATCTTCTCTCTTATAGAAGACAGCATTGCCATAAAAATTTACTGTTAAAAGTTTATCTTTACTGCCTGCACTTGCCTCACTCACATACCCAATGTCGCCATTATAAATGTTATTATCGGGATCGTTGACAAGCTGTAAAACCTTATCCCCTTCTCTATAAATACAATCGCCAATTCTTACCTCAGACTTTTCTTTACTAGGTGGATTAAAAAGTTCTTGCAAAACGACGTTTAGATTATCGATTCCATTCTCACCCTTATACATAGGTGCTAAAACTTGTATATCCGATGCATTCATCCCTTTTTTAATACTCACCTTACAAATTTCTTTAATCGTATCTTTGATCATATGTGCATCGACATTCAAAAAAGAAAAATCATCTTTACGCGCAATACTTTCTTCTTCTAAATCATGATTTTTAATACTTAAACACAAATACGGAATTGAAGACCCACTACTCTGCCTATATATTTCTTTTAAAGGTATATGATTAAAAAGATCACTCGCGATCAAATCAGATAAAATCAAACCTGGCCCTACACTTGGCAACTGATTATCATCGCCGACTATTACAAGACGAACATTTTTATCGATTCCTTTAAGAAGTGCACAAAATAACTCTGTATCGATCATACTCGTCTCATCGATAATTATAAATTTTTCATTATGTTTATTATACTCGTTATATTCGTATTTACCTGTCGTCTTATCCCATTTTAAGTATCTATGTATAGTTTGCGCTGGTAATCCAGTAAGATCGCTCATCCTTTTAGCAGCCCTCCCTGTTGGTGCTAAAAGAGCAAGTTCATATAGAGCTGTCTTTTCACCTAAAGGATGCATATCGATATAAAGTCCAGCAATCGCTCTTACGATTGTAGTTTTACCTGTACCTGGCCCACCTGTAATGATCGTAATATTTTGAGAGAGTGCTGTTTTAATCGCATTCGTTTGATCACTATTGTATTCGACATTATGTGACTTACTGAACCTCGTAAGCGATTCTTCTAAATTTTTTTGTTTCTCTATTTCTTGATTATTGATATCGAAAAGTCTATCCGCTATTTCTAGTTCCATTTTATAATAACCATATAAGAAATACTTATCAGAAAGAGTCCTAATCGTTCTAGATTTAGAAAGCTTTTTTAAATAATTGTCCAACTCTTCTTCACTCAATATTATATTGAAACTGGATAATTTCTCCCTAATTTCCTCCTTAAATGAGTACGTATCCCCATGGTCAAAAGCTAATTCTTTTAAAGATTCCACAATACAAGCTTCTGTTCTATTATCATCAGTTTCTTCTTTTATATTGAAATAAACTTTATCCAATGTTTTAAACTCCACTTCATTGATCAAATCGTAAACATTTTCCTCGATTCGAGCTTTAATTCCCATTCCATAAACATTTAAAAGCCTCATCGCATCTTTCATAGTAAATCCAAGCTTCGTTAAATACATAATTATTTCATCACTATTTTGATATTTCATTATGGAATTATAAATGCTTTCTATTTTCTTCTCGGTAAGCTTCGGTACCATGTATAGACAACTTTTATCTTCTTTTATTTTCAAAAGAGCATCTTCTCCCAATACATTCACAATTTCTACAGCTGTCTTCTCACCACATCCCTTTACTAAACTAGAAGACAAAAAATCGACTACTGCATCTTTGCCCTCGGGTACGATATGTTCATAATTAGCAACCTGAAATTGATACCCGTACTTCCCGTTCTCGACATAACTACCATGAAATATATAATTTTCATCCACTACCAAATCATAAAAATATCCAGTAAAAGTTACAGTCTTATTATCAACTGCTTCGCTTAATTTTTCACTTGCTTCTTTTACTCTGAAAAGTCCTACTTTATAGCCATTTCCATTTGATGTTTCAAAAATAATTTTTTTAAATTTTCCTTTTATATACTCCATGATATTTTTCCTTTCTAATTGATTTTATCAAATAATTATAAGTTCGTCAAAAAAATTGCATATTTCCCTTATTTATGGTAAAATACCGACTCGAATCAAGGGGGATTATATATGTATGATACTTTAAGTTATCTATCTTTTGACAATGTTGAAGATTTTAAAAGAACCATGGCTCTCTTTCCTACAGGAAATGTCGAGTTGAACCGTCAACATTTACTCGAATATAAAAATGGAAACAATGAAGCACGCGACATGCTAATATGTACTAATTTAAGACTAGTTTTTCAAATAGCTCAAAAACTTAGTAGTAAAACTAAAAGCTTTGAACTTCTAGACTGCCTAAACGAAGGTGTAATCGGTTTTATGGAAGGGATAGAAAGATTTGATATTAATAGGGAGGGCTTTTCTAAATACATCACATCTTATATAAGTGGTTACATTAAAAGAGCAATTAATTTAAATGACTCTACGATCAGAAAATCAGGAGATTTAATCGATAAATCTTATAAATTTAAACAAATAATACTCGAACATGAAAAAAGAGGCCTCCCTATTCCTGACGATGACAAAATGTGTGAATTGCTGGGAATAACTAAAGAGAGATTAAAAACTATTAAAAATGATTATCTATACGATACCATTAGTACCAACACTAAAATAAACGAAGACGATCAATCTTCCAGTGAATTAGAAGATTTTATCGAAGATAACTCTTCACAAAGTTTAGATTTTAATATAGAAAACAGATCACTCCTCACATTTCTCAAAAAAACTTTAGACCCCGATGCCTATTATATAATTTATTACAAAATTTTTGCAGAAAAAAAGTTATCTGATTCAGAAATAGGAGAAATATTTTCTTTATCTAGACAGCGAATTCATCAAAAAGCTCAAAAAGTTTTATTAAAGTTGAAACCTTTATGTACAAATAATACCATAAACTACTCGAACAACGATCTAACTAACATCGATAATATACTTCCTATTGAACCAGATGAAGTAATAAGTTATTTATTCTTTAGAGAAATATTGACAGAAACAGAAAGACGAGTTATTAAATTATACATATCTAGAAAATATTTATCTCTAAAGGACTATGCACAAGAACTAGGCCTCCAAGTAGATGAGTACCAAAGGATTTTAGCAACTTGCCAAAATAAAATGACTCCGACTGACCCCGATGAACAGCTATCATATGATTCATTTAAAAATGCCATTTTAAACGAACATCACTCAAAAATTTTAAGTATAGATTTAGATTGTGATCTCAGTAAAAGTTCCGCCAATTTGCAACTCATATGTTATAAATGGCGAACTAGAGATTACCAAAGTGCAATGAATGCATTAGGAACAAGAAAAATAAAAAGTAATGACAATTTGTTATTGATGAAATATTTTAATACTTGTGAAACTCAATTTAATACCAATTTAAGATCTTCTGAAAAAGAAATAAATGTTCTTTTATATGGTTTAAATAAGCATAGAGATTTGCCAAAGAAAAAATTGTATCAAGTTCTTAAAAATAATAGATCATTATTTACAGACGAAGAATATGATTATTTACTGATGATTAAATTTGGAAAAATTTCTAGAAAAGAATTTAACGTCAAATACCCTAATGCATCGATCGATTCAAATAAAAGGTTTAAACTAGAAACCACTATAGAAAAATTATATTTTAATTTGTGGGATTATACTCATAATATATTTTTTAGTAGAGAAAAATATTTAAATATGAGAAGTCAATGTACGAATAAAATAGATCCTTTTAGATTAAGTTTACTCGATATGTATTATGGAGAACCTCCAAAATCGATATTAGAAATTTCAAAAATTACTGGGAAAAGTTATGATCAAATTAACGACCAACTTAAAAAAGCTCGTACTTTAGTACAAAATACATATTTAAATGCTTCTAAAACGATCACTTTTGATGAACAGATTTACATTCCTTACTTATTAGAAAATGTTGTAGATCTAAATGAAGTTACTCTTTCTATCTTGATCGATTTTATTATCAAGCATAAAACTTACGATGAATTATCTAAAATTTACAAAAAAAGCAAATCTTTAATTTCTCACACTGTAACCGAAGGTTTACAAAAAATCGACTTTTATAGATTTGGTATTTTACAAACAGAACCTAAATATTCACAAGAAGAATTAGAAGAAGCATTAAAAAATACTAGCTTAACAGAAGAAGAAAGAGAAATTATAAAACTTTGCCTAGCATCAAATTATACTCTAGCTTATGAAAAAATAGGCAAACAAAAAGTTAAAAATTTAATGATCCGTTTTTACAGATATTGTTATAAAAATAAGATTGCTTCTGTCATTATAACTGAAGATGACATAAAAATAGAGGTAAACAAACATATTTCAGAGAGAATCATTAATGAAAAAGAAAGAACACTTTTAAGTTTGATGTATGGAATAAGCAATGAATTAAATCCTACAGGAGAAAAGTACTCTAGAGAACAAATTTTAAAAAATTATCCTGAATTTAAAGATAAATACAAAAGATCTCACGATGATGCCTTAGATAAAATACGAGCTTCCAAAATAAAATTGATCAGACCTACTTTTGGTTATATGAGTAGAGAAAAGTTAGAACAATATCTCCAAAATAAAAAAATCCCGATAAGTACCAAAGAAAGAGAACTATTATGCTACTCTTTTGGCTTAGAAGGCTATCCTTATAAAGATTTAAACGATTTACAACGCATTTTTAAAGATTCACTATCAAATATAAGGATACTTATTCAAAAAGCTTTTGCTATTATTTATAAATTCAATAATCATGAAATACCAGAAAAGTTTTTATTTGAAGAAGATATTCTTCCTTATCTTAAATTCTTTACAAAATTTGATCAAAAAATTATTTTTGACAAATACCAAAACAATATGACCGTAAAAGAGCTTGCCAAAAAGTATAACCTTTCTGATGATCAAATGGAAGGTCGTCTTTACAAAATTGCAGTCCACTTAAAAGACTTACAAAAAAACTATGTAAACGGTTTTGATTTTGATTATTTTTGGGCACACATCGACGATCAAGACTTACCTTTTTATGGTGACATAACTTTAGCGAAAAGAGTATTTTACTTGTACTTTGAAAAGTCATTACCCATAGAAGAAGTTATTAAAGCTTTAAATCTCAACTGTAGTTCTAATAAGCTATATAGAATAATAGAAACATTATATCTTGCAATATTGAAACATCGTTGTAATATCAAAAAGCCAGTTACATTCTCCTACGAAGAAATTTTAAAATATTACTCAAAAAATCAAGATTTAATGGACAGAGATCATCGAAAAATATATCTTTCTTACTTCGAAAAAATGTCTAAAAATAAAGAGTTTGACCACTACTTTGTAAGCAATGTAAGCCCTTATATTTTAATAGACTTATTAAAAGAGAGAAAAGAACCCGTATTTGATATATATAATGCCAGCAGACAAGAAGTAATATCACTATTAAACCGATATAAAAACAGACTTTCTGAACAAACTGTACAAACGTTACTAACTCAATTTAATATTACCGAACGCGAACTTATGTCGGGTAAAGAACAGATCAAAGTTTTAAAACTTCTCGCCTGTGCTACAAGTCCAAATATTAAAGAAATTGCATAAAAAAAGGCCTTAGGGCTTTTTATTTTGTTAAAAGCCTCCTCCGCCTCCACCTCCACCAGCATGACCGCCACCAGAAGAAAATCCTCCCCCGAATCCCGATCCACTAGACATACTACTAGAAGCATTATGAGCATTTATAGTAGAAACAGATTTCGAATGAGCTTTTGACATAGAATGATTTAAGGAATTGAACATATAATAATTTCTATAATAAAATGTTCCCACCATCGCATCTTCCATACCTAAATCGGTAAGCTTAACTCGCATCGATTTTTGGACTTCTTTTGCAATACCTAACAAAGTAGCATATACCAAGTATTTATCCCATAAAACGATATCAGGTACATCTTTTTCACTGAGTAAGCTAAAATCTTTTAAAAAGTTTTTAAAAGCCATCCATTTAAGATAATGCTCTCTTCCCCTTCTCGTCCATTTCTTAAATGATAAAACATAAATTAAGAAAGCGATTCCACCTACTATAATGAGTATACTTAATATTAAGTGTGATATATGAAGAAAAGTTATGATTCCCACGATCAATAGTCCTAAAACAAAATACATCGATGCAACTCCGCGTACACTTCTATAATTTTCAAAAAAGTTTTCTTTTTTTGCATTAGCTACGACAGTCATATTCCAACTATTATAAGCATTCATGAAGTCTGTAGCTGTCGAATAGTCGCTGGAATAATTTTCGATCTCTTTTAAGGATACTTTATTGTCTTTTCCAATTTTTTCAAATAGCAAATTTAATATTTTTTCTTCTGCATCACTAATATTGTCTCTCGATTTTAACTTCAGTACAATATTATTGTTAGAAGCTTTATGCTTTTTATCGATATTTAATGCTTCTTTGACTTCTTCGATTTCGATATTCTTTTTGTAAATCAGATTCATAATAGAAGCATTAAGTGCATTAGTAGAAACGGACTGATTGAGCAAATAATCCACAACTTCGACATCATAATCTTCTATAAACTCTCTATAATACTTATGTTTAAACCCGACATCATACTCGCGGTCATATTTTCTATATATATAAATCCAAACTATTACAAGTCCTATTAAATACACTATACCTAATCCCAATGTTCCATAGTACAAAACTTTTATTACTACTCTTTTGTTATTGGCATCTTGTGCCCTTTGCTCTTCTATTTCTATTACCTTATCAAAAGCATCCATTTTACTATTGTTTAATACAGTTTCTAAATTGGCATATATTTTCTTATCGAATAACATTCTTATATCGATAATTTCGCCTTTTTTATAATTTTCCATTTTGAGAAGTACACCCCTGTACAAATCTTCTCCATTATCATTTTTCTTGTCACTTATACCGCTTATAGTACCGTTTAAAGCTCCTACCGCATGTGCCCAAAATCTATAATTATCTTTTGTATCTAAAACAGGTGTCGTAACTTGTATATTTACACTTCCGACATCATCACTATCTAACTCAAAAAATGTATAATATAGCTCTGCCGTATCATTATGAAGCATTACAACTTGATTGACATAATAATCAAAATAATAAACCATATATCCATTTTCACTGGGGTTATATATCGATACATCATAACCGTCAGTTCCTTGAATTTTGGTAAAAACTCCTTCACTACCTTTACGAACATTACTCTCTTCTTTAAATTTATCATAGTCTAAACTCAAAATATCCCATCCAATTTGACTTTCATCAATTTTTTTAGAAGATATTTTTGATAAGCTCACACCTCTAGCATTATAAAAGGATGACTCTTGAAAATCTACTTTACCTTCTTCCCAATCGGGAAAAGTACTATTTCTAAACTTTATATTTCTTCTATAACCATTTAAAGATCCTTTTACTATATATGCTTCTTTTACATGCATACTACCTACAATATCTATATCTGCTGTTATATATGATGCGATAACTTCATAATTAGGATTCTCAACCTGTTTAGCAAAAACTAAACAAGGTACTATTAGTAAAAAGATTATTAAAAACCAATATTTTTTCATTTACATCACCCTTTAATACATATTCATTGTACATCAACTTTATTTTTCATGCAAGAAAAAAAGAGAAAACATATCTAAGTATTCCCCTCGATCTATGATGCTCTAAAAGGATTAGAAATTGAACCATTTCCAATCATATCACTTGCAAAGTCAGCCGTTAAATTAATAACAGGTGCTATTCCGCCTTCTTCATTTACATAATCTGCATTCATAGATCCACTTTCTAAAACACCAAACATTCCACCATAACTGCCGCTAAAATTACTTGGAGATAATGACCAATACCAATTTCCTTTATACAAATAGTATTTATTATTAGAAGTACTTACCTGTCCACTACCTGCTAAAACGATCTCATCTACTGTTATCATTCCTACCTTTTGACTAAGCGCTCCATTTCCTCTGCTAGTATCATTCTTTGTAAAAGCATCATTTTTATTTTCACATTTTAATTTAGGAGTCGGATTACTCTTGTTATTTATAAATCTTTTGTAAGCACCATATGCTGTTGAATTATTTCCATATCCTAATCCCGTATTAGCACTCCAATTAGGTGTCTCAGCACTTGTAATCGTACTTCTGTCATTACAAAATATACTGTCACTTATATAACTATCATAGCCTTTATCATATATATTTTGCTTATACCAATTTTCCAAAACTGTTTTTACATTCGAACTTACTGTATTCGTCTGAGCTTGAGACTTACTCGTCGAAGAAGCAGTTCCATTAGGACTATACATGTAACCTTCATATTTCGCATCATCGCATATTACATTAAACTTTTGATTTGTTAAAGCCAATCGATCAGTATTAGACTCACCATTATTATGTGCTTTCGTCCCATCAAATATTATTCGAAGAGTACCATCACCATTTACACGAATAATCCTCCAATAAAATCCCGCAAACTGTACATAATTATCTTGTACTGCTCCTCGGTAATAATAACTTGTTCCATAGTCATCAGCCAAAGCATAAAGTCCATTATATGTTTCATCTGTAGTCGAAGGATTTTTTAATGTTGGACTTCCACTTTTAATTGTTTTATTTAGAACTTCTAATGTAGTATTTATACCTGATTCTTTTTTCCACTTAGCATATAATATTTGATTATCTTCCAACTTTACACTAGTACTTGCAACTACATTTACTCCTCCATTTTGTTCAGTATACCAACCTATAAATCGATATCCTCTATAAGTAGGTACTGGCAAGTCTCCATATGTAGAATCATAACTCACAGTTTTGCTTTCAGTATTTACAGTACCTCCATTAGCATTAAATGTTATTGTAAAAGTTTTAGGACTATAATTTGCCGTTGCAACTGAATTTTCATTACTTATCTTAAACGTATTATCTGTCATAATTCCCGATGTCACAGTCCAGTTAGTGAAATTGTACCCTATCTTAGTAGGAATAGCCAATATTTTTTCAGACTCATAATACATTTCATAACTCGTATCATCACTACTTGTGCCACCATTTAAATTTAAAGTCAACGTATATTTATTTCTATCATAATTATATTCTACTTTGTTCAAAATAGGTGGATATCGATCCTCTACTTTAATTGTCAAATCTTTTAAAGAAGGCGATCTAAATCCTATATAGCTTTTTACGCCAGGTGTAACAATAGAATTATAATCCGCTTCTCCTTCATCCACATCGGCATCAACTAAAGTATAACCATTGCCATCGACATTCATTTTATTGTGATAGACGATATATTTATACTTATTTACAATCCACTTGGCCCTGACAGTAATATCGTTAGGTTCAGTCACCCTTAAAGTATTTCCTTCTAATACTCCACCAGTTGTCTCCCAACCGCCAAAAGTATAACCTTCTTTAACTATTTCACTAGGTAAATCTAGAGTTCCATTAAACTCTATTTCTCTTTCTTCTAAATCCCCTGACCCAGTATCTATTTTAACTTTATATTTGTTGACATTCCATTTTGCCTTTAATTCTGTGTTACTTATACCCATTGTAAAAGTATTATTATTTATTTTAAATGATAAACCTTTCGTTTCCCATCCATTGAAAGTGTATCCTTCTCTTGTAGGATCAGGTAAATCAATACTGTCATCTTTACGAAGCTGATACTCCTGTTTATTTATAAATTCATTCCATGTCCCACCATTTGGATCGACGATTAAATCATAATACCTATATTTAGAAACTTCTCCTACAGTGAACTGTGTTTGAAAACTCGACTCTAAATCTTTCGTCTGATCTATATTTTCTAAATAGTTTAAAGTTATTTCTAGTTGATAATAATAAGTTGTTTGTTCTGGCACAGATATTTCGTTCGAAAGAGGCTGCGTTAAAGAAGTATTAGATACTGGTATATCAGTTAAAGGCACAATCTCACTATACTCACCATCTAAACTTTCAGAATATAACAATTTATAACTTAAACTTCCATTAATATACGTATTTATAAGATTTAACCAATCTAATGAAACAGAAGCCGCTAGTGTTCCTGTATTTTCTAATGTAAATTTTTTAATAATAGTATCCCCAAAATTTAAAGCTTCATTAATGCCATTATCACCATCACTAAAAACGAGCTCAATCGTCCCTGATTTCAAAGTAATATCTTCATTTCTATTGTTTTTTCCAGGTGTTATAAAAAATGCATATGATACTACAAAGCTTATTAATATTAATCCAATAATAATAACACATATATCGATTATAAATCTTTTTTTTGATTTTATATTTACTTCCATAACTTCTCCATTCTCACTTAAAAATTTTTTTAACTATATCTTCTTTTATATAGGTAGAAATTAAGACAAATTTAAATAGAAAAAAGAAAGTTGCGAATAAATTTTTAAAAACTCGAAACAATCTCTTTCTTCTAAATTATAAAATGATTCTAAACACATCTACCGCCGCTTAATCTACCACCTTGATCACAGCAAGTATTATGATAATGATATATAGTTCCACCTATTTTATATAATCCAGGTACAGAAGTCCCACTAGCAAGCGTACCTCCATAAGTTCCACCACTTACATGACATCCAGGGGAATTAGTATAATAATCACTAGGTGTTGAAGAGCCAGCTGGTGAATCCATAGCCTGTTTTTTACTACCTCCACATCTTAGTACAGTATGAGAAGATGGATAATACATACCTGAAGAAGGACAACCTGAACATCCTGAACAATAAGTATACTGACTATAATAAAGTTCTTCACAAGCTGTATTTGTATCCCTACAAACTAGATATTTAGGTAAATCTAATTCTGGATAAACTCTTATATCAGAATTAACTACATAATTAGTATCAAATACATCCCTAGTTGATGTCAACCAGCCAAAGAATATCTGTTTTGTACCATAACATTCATAGTTATGTAATGTAGGTACACTAGAAACTTTGCTTCCACATGCAACTTCTACAACAGTCTCCATGTCCGATGTCGTTCCACCACTAACTCCAGAAATATAAGTATTTTCACAACCGACATCATAAGAATAAGTAATTTTACATTTAGAACTCTTCCACTGAGCATAAAGTGTATGATTACCAGCTGTATTAACTGTAGAAGAAGAAGTTATATTAGATCCTCCACTTGCACTCGTATACCATCCTAAAAATGTATAGCCACTACGAGTCGTTGTTGGTAAAGTTCCATAACTACTTCGATATGTTACAGTCATACTAGTTTTGGATGGAGTAGTCCCACCATTAGCATTAAACGTTACTGTATACTGTTTACCTTCCCAATGTGCATACAAAGTCTGACTGCCAGTTATTTTAACATCTGTATTTGTTGTAACTTGCGTTCCACCAGAACTTGCCGTAAACCACCCTAAAAATTTATATCCATTATAAGTTGGCTCTGTATCAGGTAAAATATATTTCGAATCATATGTAACTGTTTTACTTTGTGTTGTTGGAGTTCCCCCATTACCGTTAAATGTTATAGTAAAAGTTTTAGCTGTCCAATTAGCAGTTAATGTGGCATTTCCATTTCCCATAGTAAATGTTGAACCCGATAAAGTTCCTTCTCCAGTTTTACTCCATGAATAATTATACCCCGTTTTAGTTGGAGATTCAATTGCAACATTTTCTCCATAATATTTAGTTAGAGTAGTGCTTCCCGAATATGTCCCACCATTTGGATTTATTGTTAGTGTATATTCTTTTCTTGCATAATAATAATCAATTTTATTAGTCTCTTCATCTACGTTCACTATAAGAGATTTTACTGTGGGTTTTTCAAATCCAGTGTATGTCTTTACTCCTGGAGTTACTTCTGTTCCAAAATCTACTGTATTCTCTTCGCTACTTTCTAAAGTATAAGTTGATCCATCTGTATTCATTAAATAATGATTTACAGTATATTTATACTGATTAATTTGCCAATTAGCACTTACACTTGAATCCTTTGCTTCGCTCATCGTAAATGTCGATCCTTCTAAAGTACCACCTGTATTCGTCCAACCTACAAAACTATATCCGGCCTTCGTTGGAGTCTTTAAAGTTATAGATGTCTCATAAAACATACTTTTATTTTCATCTGTTGAAGTTCCACCATTTAGATTAAGTATCAAATTATACTTATTTCTTAAATATTGATAATTGAGTACATTTAATGTTGGAGGCACATTATTATCGATCTTAATAGTTAAATTACCTTTACTAGGAGACATAAATCCTGTATAAGTTTTTACATTTGGACTTATTGTCGTATCAAACGGTGCTTTACCTGAAGTAGCTTCCTCTGTAGTAAACGTAGATCCATCAGTATTTTGTTTTTTATGATAAACGATATAATCGTATTCATTAGCAGTCCACTTGGCTGTAATCGTTGAGTTACTATCGCCCATTCTAAATGTTGAGCCAGTTATTTCTCCTGAAGTTTTATCCCAACCAGAAAATGTATATCCATCTCTTGAAGGATTAGGAATATCAGTCGTCGAATCAAAATACATTTCTACTGATTTGCTACCTGTATAAGAACCACCATTTGGATCAATTGTTAAAGTATATTTTTCTCTTTCATAATCATACGTAATTATATTTTTAACTGGATTTTCTTCATCAATTACAATTGTTTTAGACTGTTTTTCTGGACTTTTAAACCCTGCATAAGTTTTAACCTCTGGATTTAAAACTGATCCAAAAGATAACGATCCATTCTCAACATCAATAACATCAAAATCTGTACCAGCTGTATTCATTTGTCTGTGAATTACTTTATAGTTATAATTATTAGCATTAAAATTTGCTGTAATTGTAACATCTTCATCAGTGTTTAAAGTAAACGTATTACCATTAATTGTACCTGAAGATGCACTCCATCCAGTAAATGTGTATCCCTCTTTTGTTGGGGGTGTTAAATCTAAAGATTCTCCATAGTTAAGCTCATAAGTAGTCTCATTTCCATCGACATCAACCTTAACTGTATGAGAATTTATTTTCCACATTGCTGTTATCTTAGTATTTTCAATACCCATATAAAATTTATTATCTTCTACCCGAGAAGACGTACCTTTTATTTCCCATTCTTTAAATGTATATCCAATTTTTGTAGGAACAGGTAACTCTAAAGTGTCATTATTTTGGAGTTCAAAATCTTGTACATCCGTAAATTCTTTCCATGTCCCACCATTAGGATCGACACTTAAAGTATAATATCTGTACTTCATCGCTTGATCAACATCAAACTCGGTAGTAAATATAGCATCTAGATCTCCCGTTTGATCGACATCAGTATTATTTAATGTAATATTTAAATTATAGTAGTATTTCTGACCAGCAGGTACTGATATTTCACCCGCTAAAATCTGTCTTAACGCTTCGCTACTTGTTGGCATGTTAGCTTCAGGCAAAATCTCTATTTCATCACTTTCTTCACTTGTCTTATAAGTTAAACTGTAACTTAAACTACCATTTTGATAGGTATTAATTAAATTCTTCCAATCTAAGCTTAAAGAACCATCTAGTGTACCTATATTTTCAATAGTAAACTTTTTAGTGATCGTATTGCCTACCTGAAGTTCCTCATTTATTCCATTATCACCATCTGAAAACACTAAAGCAAGAGTTCCAGTCTTTAAATGAGCTTCCATATTCTCCTTTATAAAATCTATCTTAAAATAAGAATATGTAAATGTAACTAATAACAATATTATTAAAGTTAAAAATATTCATAAAATAACTGACTTTCTTCATAAGAAGTAATTATAATCGTTTGTACCCCCCCCCCCCGGACACTTTTTAAAATATTTTTAAACTTATTTTTAACATTAAATTTTTGAAAAAATTTCATACATCATATCCTCTTTCCAATTATTTATTTCTTATAAAATTATAACACTTTTTTAACCAGTTGAAAATATTTTTTATTTTAAGTTTTAAATAAGACAAAGAAAAAAGACTGAATTTTTTTCTAGTCTATTTAAAATTCCACTTTAACATTTTGTCTTTCTGTCTCTTCAGCTTTAAAAAATTCTACCTTTGTAAAATGGAACATTCCTGCAATAATGTTACTTGGAAACATTTCAATTTTATTGTTTAACTGTAGAGCAGTATCATTATAAAATTTTCTTGCATAACTTATTTTATTTTCTGTATCCATTAATTGGCTTTGTAAATTCGAAAAATTTTCATTTGCTTTTAATTCTGGATAAGACTCAGCTAAAGCAAAAAGCTTAGTTATAGCACCAGTAAGTTCATTATCTGCTTTAAGAGCATCTTCTCTACTTCCTGCACTCAAGTACGTATTACGTGCCTTTATGACATTTTCCAAAGTTTCACTCTCATGTTTCGCATAACCTTTAACTGTATTTACTAAATTAGGTATGAGATCAAATCTTCTCTTCAATTCGACATCTATTTGGCTCCATTGGTCATTAACTCTATTTCTTAAAGAAACGAGACCATTATAAGTTGCTGCAACAAAAACTCCTATTAAAACTAATAATATAGCTACTATCAAGACAACAATAACCACTGTATTCATTAAATCAATTCCTTTCTAATCTAATATAATACTATCATATTTTTCTATTCTTTTCAATATACTAACATCCCCATCAAATTCATCTCTAAGAGCCTCAAAATATTTTTTTAAATGCAACTTTTGTTCATAATCTTCTAAAGAACTCTTTATATTTTTGATAGTTTTACTAACAGCATTCTTACTTACACCATAATTATTAGCAATTTCTTCGATACTCAAATTTTCAAAAAAATAATCTTTAAAAGTATTTTGCTGTTTTATGGTCAGCATGCTTTTATAAAAGTCGTATAATCTACTATAGTATATGATTTCTTCCATTACATCAAGTCCTTAAACAATCCATAAATATAGGATTCGATGTCGAACGATTTTAAATCTTCCATGCCTTCTCCAAAACCGATAAATTTTACAGGTAATCCTACATTTTCTTTTATTGCCAAAACTATTCCCCCTTTAGCAGTACCATCTAACTTAGTTAAAACGATACCAGTTATGTTAGTTATACTCTTAAAACTTTCTGCTTGACTTATTCCATTCTGCCCAGTAGAAGCATCGATTACTAGCAAAGTTTCATGAGGTGCACCTTCGACATGTCTACCTATAACTTTATTTATTTTCTCGAGTTCCGCCATTAAGCCAACTTTATTTTGTAATCTTCCCGCTGTATCTATGAGCACGATATCAGCCTTCTCTTCCTGTGCCTTGACAAGACCATCAAAAATAACTCCAGCAGGATCAGTATTTTCTTTACCAAAAAAACCTACATCCGCTCTCTTAGCCCATATTTCTAGTTGCTCTACTGCACCCGCTCTGAACGTATCGCCCGCAATTAAAAATACTTTTTTACCTTCTAACTTATATTTATTTGCTAATTTACCTATCGTAGTAGTCTTTCCAACACCATTAACTCCTACCATCAAAATAATAGTTGGTCCAGATTCATTCATATTTATTTTATCACTTAAAGAATCCTCACCGACATATATCAAAAACATCTCATCTACAATTACTTCACCGAGTTCTTTAGTATCTGAAATGTGTTCTTCTTTAACACGTTTTCTAAGTTTATCTAATAATTTATAAACAGTATTGACTCCGATATCTGCTTCGATTAAAATTCGTTCTAATTCTTCATAATATTCTTCACTTACTCGAGTAAATTTCACTCCCAATAAGTTTAATTTAGATACGAACTCATCACGAGTTTTCTCTAAACCCTCTTCATATGCTACTATGTCTTGTTTACTTTCTTTTTTAAAAACATTTTTAAATTTTTGAAATAGTCCCATTTAAACCACCCTTATCCACATTTTACATTTTCTTCTAAAGTTATATTATACATGTTATAGTTTCCTTTTTGCACTAAAATATTTCCACTGCACTTATTCGTTTCATCTGTAAAATATCCTTTAGTCTTTAATTCTTCAATACTTACTCTTACACTAGTCCACTTACCCTCATCATTTTTATTACACTCACTTGGCCATGAAGCTTTACAATTATATACTTCTGTCATATAGTCATCTAAATCTATACCTAGCATCTTCCCGGCTTCCTCAATATTTCTTTTCTGTTCTTTATCTAATCCCCTTATTGCATTATTACGAGCATTCAGTATAGATGGTACAGCGATTACAAGAAGCAACGCGAGAATAACGATTACTGCGATCAATTCAATTAACGTAAAACCCTTTTTATCTTGCATTTTCATTCTCCTTTACAGCCTAAGTATAACACATTTTAAACTGCAAGTGTACAAATTTTGTCTACTAAAGCCCACTTACTTGAAATTCCCACCGTTTTATTGTATAATCTAATTATCTTTTAACGCTTTTTATACATTTTTTTATTAAACTTTAAACGAAAGAAGGAAAAATTTTTATTATGAAAGAAAAAAATATGACTACCTCAGTTTTTGCTTTGGGCGGACTAGGTGAAATCGGAAAAAACATGTATATTGTTAAAACAGATGATGAAATAATCGTCATCGATGCTGGAGTTATGTTTCCTGAAAATGATCTTCTAGGAGTCGATTATGTCATTCAGGATGTAACTTATTTAAAAGAAAACGAAAGTAAGATAGTAGGTTTATTTATTACCCATGGTCATGAAGACCACATCGGTGGTATACCATTTTTATTAGGAAGCGTTAAGATACCTAAAATCTATACTTCGAAAATTGCAAACGATTTAATTATAAAGAAATTAGTCGACAGAGATATCGGTTATGATGGATTACTCGAAGTTATCGATGAAAACTCTCATATAAAATTTAAGACTATGAGTGTTGAGTTCATAAGAACTAGTCACTCAATACCAGATTCTTATGCTTTTGCAATTCATACACCAGTAGGCATTATTATGACAACGGGTGACTTTAAATTTGACTTAACACCAATCGGTCCAATGAGTGATTTACATAAAATGGCTCGTCTCGGATCGGAAGGTGTAAAACTTCTCATGAGCGATTCTACTAATGCCTTAAGTCCTGGATTCTCTAAAAGTGAGTCATGTGTCGACGAAACTATCAGTGCGATTTTTACACGATATACATCGAACAGAATAATATTAGCGACATTTGCATCTAATATTTATCGTATCAAACATATAGTAGAAACTTGTCGTGAAAATGGTCGTAAAATTATAACATTTGGACGAAGTATGGAATCTGCTAAAGAGATTGCTTTAAACAATAACTTAATTACAGACAAGTCTATTTTTATCGAAGCAAATGAAGCTAAAAATCTTAAGAAAAATGAAATTTGTATTTTATGTACTGGATCACAAGGAGAACCTTTAGCAGCATTATCACGTATAGCTAATGGAACACACAAACAAATAACTCTTTTACCTGATGATATCGTAGTATTCTCATCTAGCCCTATTCCTGGTAATGCAGCAGGTATCAATAGAATCATCAACAAACTCTATTTAAAAGGCGTAAAAGTCGTAACTAATACTGACTTAACAGATATTCATACATCAGGACATGCTAAACAAGAAGAGTTAAGACTTATGCTAAGACTTATAAAACCAGAATATTTTTTACCAGTACATGGAGAATACCGAATGCTTAAAAGTCACAAAAATGTAGCAATTTCTTGTGGAATCGACGAAAACAAAATTTTTATTATGAAAAATGGTGAATCATTAGATTTCACTAAAAATGATGTTAAAAAGGGACCAATATATCAAGCAGGTGACGTTTATGTGGACGGTTCACGTATCGGTAGTGTAGGATCTGTAGTTCTAAAAGATCGTAAACTGATGAGCAAAGATGGAATACTAGTTGCTATACTAAATATCGATATTAATAAAAAAGAACTTTTATTACATCCTAATGTCACTACTCGAGGTTTTATCTTAGTTAATGAAAACACTGATTTAATCATGCAAATTAGTAAAAAAATAGAATACACAGTTAAACAATATTTTAAATCTAATGCCAAATATAACTATGTCGATCTCAAAAATCTAATCATATTAGAACTAAATCCATATATAGTTGAGCTAACAGGTAGAAGACCGATTATAATTCCTGTAATTATGGAAATAAAATAAAAAACTTTAAGCTAGCCCTTAAAGTTTTTTTAAATTACCTCGAAAGGATCCGTAGCTGTTCCATTTCCACTCATTGTACTTACGTATTCTGCACTTAAGCTTATAACTGGGGCGATGCCACCATAATCATTGACAAAATTGCAGTCTAAATTGTTAGTACCATCGACTCGAAACACACCTGCATAACCAGCATTAAAACCACACGGCGAGAATGTCCAATACCAATTCCAATTCCCCTTATATAGGTAATAATTACTATTGGCTGTTCCATAATCTCCACTTCCTGCTGCTACTATCTCATCTGCTGTTATCAGTCCTACTTTTTGTTCTAACTTTCCATTCCCTTTATCCGTATCTTCCTTTGTAAAAGCATCATTCTTATTCTCACATCTGAATTTTGGTTGTACTTCATTTACATCTGTTCTATTCCACGCATTAAATCTCGCTGTTGCTCCATGTCCTGTTGCATTCGTTCCATATCCTAATCCTGTATCACTACTCCATCCTGTTGCCTCTTTCCCTGGTGTCGTTCGATCGTTACAAAACATATTGTCACTTACATATCCATCATACCCTTTATCTACTATGTTCGTCTTATACCAATTTTCTAATGTCATCTTTATATCTGAATTTGCTATATTTGTCTGCGCTTCTTCTTTACTTGTGCTTACCCCTGTTCCACTTGGCCCATACATATATCCTACATATTTTGCATCATTATATTTTATATTATATGCTAAACTTGTGAATACTAGTCTATTTGTAGAATTTGTCCCATTGGTATGTGAACTTGTTCCATCATATATTATTCGGAGTGATCCATCACCATTTACTCGTATTATTCTCCAATAGAACCCTGCAAACTTTATATAGTTATCTTCTACAGCTCCCCTGTAATAGTAACTTGTTCCATAATCATCGACCATCGCATACAAGCCGTCTGCTGTTTCATCTGTTGTCGCAGGCTCTGCAAAATTTGGATTGCCCTCTTTGACTGTTTTTCCTAGTACTTTTAGAGTTTTATCTACAGGTGTTGGATTAGTCAAATCATCTAATTCTTTTACGACACTTACTACCTTAATTTGACCTTCCCATGATCCACCTCTTACGTCTTCATATGTTGTATCTTTATCTAGCCATATTCTTACTCTATGACTTTGATCTTGACTACCTTCTAATGTTCCTCTTGCAATTATATAAGATCTTTCATAACCAGCTGGTACTTCTGAAATAGTATTAGAGGCAAACAAAGATATTCTTGTGATATTTCCTTCGTCATAAGTTAAGTTTAAAAAGTTTTCACTAAATGAACCAGCTTTAACGTTTAAAATAACATAATAGTTTGAAGCTTCATTACAATTGTTTTTGATCGTAAAAGTATAAGGTGATGTTTCCATACCTACTTCATCACTTAGTGGTAAAGTCTTTTCTAGATTGATCGAATCGGCATCAGTAAAAGTCATATCAAAGCAACTTAGAGTATTTAAGCCACTTATTCCACTTTGGCTCTTTCCCGCAAAGAAAAATCCGAAGGTCAAAGAAGCTGAAGTAACTATCGTTATAAATCCTACTAAAAATATTTTAAACTTAAAAGAATTGAATACTGACTCTTTTTTCTTCATATTATCATATCCGATCTTATTAACATTTTAACATTAAATTATTAAAATTTCAAATACAACACTATTTATAGTTTTCCCTTATTTTAGACAATAAATTTTCATCAAATTTTTTGTTTTTTATCATCTCAATTTCAAACTTATATGGTGGATATAATCTCTCTTTATCTTCATCACTGTTACCGACATAAGGCGTTTCTAAAATTTTAGGGACATTCTCTAATCTTTCATTAAATATGACATTTAATAAAACATCAAAACCTATTGTTCCAAAACCGATATTCTCATGCCTATCCTTACGAGAACCTATTAAATTTTTTGAATCATTTACATGAACTACTTTAATTTTGTCGATTCCTATCTCTTTATCAAATTGATCTAAATAAGTATTAAAATCATTTATATCTACTCCTGAATCATTTAAATGACAAGTGTCTAAGCAAACGCCAATTAAATTTTTTTTATTAATACCGTCGATAATAGTTTTAATCTCTTCTAAATTAATCCCTATTTCACTGCCCTTTCCGGCCATCGTTTCCAAACATACTGTTACCTCATCAGTCGTGTCTAAAATTAAGTTAAGTGCATATATAATATTTTTTATCGCTTCATCTCTATCTATTCCAACTGCACTACCAGGATGGAGCACTAATTTTCGTATACCTAGGAGTCTACATCTTTCTAGTTCATTTATTAAAAAATCAATACTAAAACGATATTTACTTAAATCTTTATTATTAGCTAAATTTACAATATATGGAGCATGGCATATAACGCTTTCTAGCATTATTTTATTCTTTTTCATTAGGCCATAAGCCTCTATAGTATACAAATCATTAATAGGTGTTCTAAGAGTATTTTGAGGCGCACCTGTATAAAACATAAACGCATTAGACCCATAACTAAGTGCTTCTTGAACACTACCCAGTAATTGATTTTTACTAAATTTAACATGACTTCCTATTATTAACATAAATTACCTCCACAAGCTTCTTCACGTTGTCATTATATCAAATTATGTAATAAAATAATAGAAATTTATTACACTAATTTAACAAAGTTAACTAAAACAACCCTAAAATACTTTGCACTTTTTTAACAGACATCTCAACATACTTGGCAATAGATTCTA
>CANSHI010000017.1 GCA_947646655.1 uncultured bacterium | reverse complement strand
CAAATTACTATTTGTCTGTTAGTTATATTATAGCAAAAAAATATCATCTTTAATAGATGATACCATTCATTTAATATTTATTTTAGTTTTTTATTATCCGTTCTTCCTACTAAATAATCAAATGAAATATTGTAGTACATAGCAATATAACAAAGTTTAGATGTTGTAGGTGCAAATTTTCCTCTTTCATAATCAGAGTAAGTTCTTTGCGAAAAACCGACTTTCTCACTTAATTCAGATTGTGTTAAATTAGCTTCTTTTCTTATTTGTAATAAGCGTTGTGGTAAAATTTTAAAATCAATGTCTTTTTTAGGCGTTTTAATATTAAGATCACTTAACCCTAGTAAATAATCAATACTAACATTATGAAAATTAGCAAGTTTATTTACTTTTATAAGTGAAATATCATCAATACCACGTTCCCATTTAGAATATCTATCCTCTAAAACTTCTAAAACATCAGCAATATCTTTTTGTTTTAGTTCTTTGTCTTTCCTTAATTCCTCAAATCTTGTCTCATATTTACGCATAGTCTCACCAACTATAATTTTAAATGTTTTACACTTAACTGTTGACAAATCGGTGTCTATCCACTAAAATTAATTATTGATAGAAGAGTAGTACAAAAGTTTTGATGTACTACTTTTTTATGTTTTTAGCTTTAAATTTTAAAGGGAAAAGATGTGATAAAATATGATATAATTTTCTAGGATACAAAAAAAGAAGTTTTATTTTTCCGGTTTTACTTCTTTTTCAGCAATTATTTTAATGTTGTGGGTTTTAGCAATAGCAAGTAAAGTCTCAACAGTTAAATGTGATTCGCCACTTTCAAGCATTCTGATACTTCTTCCACTTCGTTGTATCGTTTTGCCAAATTTTTCTTGCGTTAAATCAGTCCACTCTCGCAAGATTTTACATATTTCTTCTGGCTTAAAGTCATTTAATACAAACTTCACTTGATCCCCACCTTTCTTAAAATACGCTATATATTGTATCTCAAAAGCTTCATAAAATCGGTGTTTTAGGAAGAACCTCTTCCTAAAAAAGAAAGGGTCAAATTATGAAAAAAGAGATAAACAGTTTAAATTTAATTTATGGAGCAACTACTATTGATATTTTTTCCAAATATAAAGAATTTAAACATTTAAAAAAAGATGAAGTAAAAGATATTAGTAAAAAAATAAACGATTATTTTATATGGCTTGAAAATCAAAAAAATATTAACGTTTTTAACGTTGTAAAAATAGGTATGTTTTTATTAGATAATTCCACTATCAGAAAATATATTTTAAATAACAATATAAATATTTTATATGATGAAACAATAAAACTATTAAATGAGATTGATTATGATGTTATAGAGCAAGAGCGTTTTTCTGAAAATAATATGTATATTGAATTTTCTTCTAAATATGAGAACGATGATACAGAAATTGACATCATAAAATTTATGAAATATCAATTAGAAAATTCAAATTTATTTTTCAAAGATTTAATAATGCTACTTATAGATAATTATGATTTTCCGAAAAAGTTATTTAAAGTTACTCGTTCTAAAAATCGTCATATAGATTTTTTAAATAGACTAAATTATATTTATTACCATTTAGCAAATTACTTAAATTCATCTCGAGAAGACTTGTATTATTGTTCTTTGTTTCTATTAAAATATCCATACATTGATGATTTATTATATACACGATCACACTATCCTTACTTTGAAACAAAAAACTGTAACGATGAAACATCTTCGTTAATATATACATCTATTATAAAAGGACTTCATTACATTAATTCATATTACTTTATAGAATTTTTTGATTTTAATTATCGAACTACTCAAAAACAAGCTGGAAGTTATAGATTAAGCGAAAGTAAAGAAGACTTCATAAGAAGTATGACTGTTACCTTAACAAAAGACGATAAAATATTTCTTTATAAAATTGCATATATGGAAGATGATTACAAACTTACAAAAGCCGAGTTAAAAGAATTAGAACACTTAATTGCATCTCTAAAAAAATTAGATAATGTTACTATCACTTCACAAGAATTAACTCTTGAAAAGAAAGAGTTATTAAAAAATACTATCTCATATATAAATGAATATGCTGATAATAATAATATTAAATTACTAGAGTTTATTTATGACATGCAAATAAAAAACGATCCCTCATATTTAATTGCAGAGTTTTATATCCAACATAATAATTTTAAATATCGATTCATTATCAGAAAATTAAATGATAAACTTACATGGACGCTTTATTTGAAACATAAGCGAACTTATAAGATAAATATGTATTTTAGCGATGATTTTAAACACATTTATCAAGCAATGCTAGAAGATTAAAATTATATACCTTTGTCAATTACATATTATTAGATAAAGTATCTATTTTATAATTCCTAGTGTTTACAAGTGTTTACAATGATTTCATCAGACATTTTAGGCGTGCTATTTAAGACTTTTATTCCTAATTGACTTAAAACAATGGCGTGATATAATATGGTAAAGTACGAAAAAAATGTATCCAGAGAGCACTACTTCGTTTTTACAAGTAGTGTTTTTTCGTGCTTTTTGTATGATTTTCCAAACTTTTTGACTTTGAACGCTTGATTTTTGGGAATTTTTGGTATATTATAGACAGCAATTAAAAGAAGTTTTTGATGTATCATATTTTTAAGGAAGTAGTATTTATCCTTTTATATGAGGTTTCTATAACCTTATTAATGGTGTACTACTTCCTTTTTTCAGGGGGTATGTAATATATGGAAAAGCTAAATTTTAATGTTATATGTCAATCACTAAAAAATAGAGAAAATATAACTTTATCTTTCTTATTCCCAAATTTATGGTATCAAGTCAATAGCTTTGGTTATTATACAAGAGCGAAGTTACCTTTACTAGCAACATGTTGTAGTATGTGGTAATTGTCGCTCTTTTTCTTTGGATACTGGATCGGGGGATAAAAAATGAAAAACACTTTATTAGGAAAGGACGAGCTATCCTTATATGATTATGTTAAATTAAGAAACATAATATTAGATATTTTCAAACTATTTAAGTATTTGAAAAGAACAGATGATAAAATATCTTTACCGAAGATCACCTGTGATTATCGTGTAAGGTATGAGCAATTTGTTCCAGTAAAAACATCGGTCGTTGAAAATTGTGTTTTGCGTAATTTAATGTTAGAAACAAAACTTGAAAATCGTAGAAAACAATTACTATCAAAGATTACTATTGCTTTAAGAAAGTTAAATGATTTAGAAATGCAAGTTTTCGATCTAACTTTCTATAAATGTAAAAGTGAAGATGAAATTACTGATACTATTTCTTATGGTAAGGACAAAACTCGTGAAATCAGAAAAAGTGCTTGTATTAAATTTTTATCTGCTCTTGGTCTTGATGATAGATGTTTTAAATAACATCATCATCTTTTTTTATGTCATAAAGTTTGGGGGTGGTAAAAAGAAAAATATTTGCATGACATATTTAGGGGGTTGGCTTTTATAGATAATATAAAAGAAATCATAAAACTATTTGAAAAAAGTACAAGAGAAGAAATTGGAATATCCCTACTAGCTTATGAGGAATTTATTTGTAAAGGTAATAAGGTTACAAGTAAAGATTTAAAAAAGTTAGAAAAAGTTTTTAAATGTTATGACGAGCGTTGGAGCGACGACTATCCAAGTCTAACAAATAAAGTTTTGCAAGATAGCGACATGCTAATTTGTAATGCGAATGAATTTGAAAAAGACGGTCATAAATTTACCTTTGATTATTGCCGTAATGATTCTAGTACTTCGTTTGTTGTAGAAGTAAGAGAAAAGAAAACCGGTATTATAGAAGATGAGTTACATTATGAAGTTAAGGATAGTTCTATCAATAGTTGTTATGGAAAAGATAGTTTTAATACTATGTATAATGCTTGTGAAAAAATTAAAAATCATATTCAAGAAAAGGATCTTAACGAAATATTAAGGTCTTATAAGATTTAAGGGGGTATAAAAAAATTGGAAAGTGTTTTAAACGATATTTTGCGTCTAATTGGCGACGCAACTAATTATTTAAAAATGTTCGTTGCTGGAGCGACGGGCTTTTTTGTTTTAAAAGATTGTGTAATGTATATGGTAGCTAGTGAAGATCATCAAAAAGCTGCCTCACTTCGTCGTATCAGAACAACTTTAATAGCTGGGGTAACAGTTTTCTTTGTCGTACAATTAGTTAATTGGGTACTTGCATATTTCAAATAGGATATTATGGATCAATATAAATTAATTAAAGAAATTATAAAAACATGCAAATATTTTAAAGTTATTGATTATGAAATAAACGATCCATTCGTTGAAAAAAAGATCATTGACGGTTTAGAAGATATTATTTTTGTAGAAAATCTACTTAATATCTTCTATTCTAAAATGAAGTCAAAAAGATTTCAAAAAACTTTGAATCAGAATAGACTTAAAAAATTATTAATTGAACTTGAAAAAATAAGATTGAATTTAGAATTTAAGGGGGTTAACTATTGAATAATGTATTACTTTTAACCGGAAGAATTGCTAATGATCCTACCATTAAAGAGTTAGATAATAATAAGAAAGTTTGTAATGTATTGATTGCCGTACAAAGAGATTATAAAAATTCATCTGGCGAATATGAAACAGACTTTTTTTCTATCTCATTATGGAATGGATACGCTGAAAGTGCGATTAAATATATACATAAAGGCGACTTAATCAATATATTTGGTAGGTTACAAAATCAAGATAATAAGTTGTCTATTGTCATTGAAAAAATCAAGTTTTTAGCGTCAAAACCTAAAAATGACACAAAAATAGATGAAAAATAGTTAAAAAATATAATTTTTTTCATTTTAGGCGCTGTATTTTTTTTGAAAGCGCGTTATTATTCATATAAAGAAAGGACGTGCTTTTATGAAAAAAGTTTTAAAAGTAGTTTTTGCTATTTTATTAGTTGGTTTTGTGAGTGTTTTTGTTAGAGGTTATCAATATCAATCATCAAAAGCTAAACAACGAATAAATAATGAGAATTTATCAGAGAAAATAAAAACTGAAAATTCTATAATTAATGATGATGTCATTGTTGATTTACTTGATGAAGAGATAAAAGAAGATGATCCTATCAATAATACTAATTCTATTAAGCAAATAGAAGAAAAAACAGAAACTAAAACAAATAATATTCCAGAACAAAAAAATACAACAAATAATTCAAATGTAGAAACAAAAAATAATAATTCTAATTCGACTAATCAAAGTCAAAGTACTATTAAAGAGGAAGTAAAGGAAACAAAAGGAGTAAAGCAAGAAAACACTATTACTTCTAATACCACTACTTCCAATACTCAAAAAAATTCTTATATTGGTGTACCTAACCCTAACGACTTCTATTATTCATTTCATCATGGTAAAATTGATAAACAATATTCAGACTTGAATAGTTGTTATACGGATAGTGCTAGAGTTGGTTTTAAAGATACGGTTGATATTTTAAACATAACTTGTTTTGAAGTATTAGACGGTCAAGGTACAGTTTTAGGAATCTATATGTATGTAAATTGTCAATCAGGAAATTGTGAGAGATATAAATAATATTGAATAACTTATATAACTTTATTTGAAACATTACTTTTTAAGTAGTGTTTTTTTATTTTGAATATTTTAAGGGGGGTATGATATAAAGTGAAGAAAAAAGGAAAAAGTAAATATTTAAAACTATTTATTGGTGCTATCATAGCTTTAGTATGTGGTACTCAAAATGTCATGGCGGCCACGCTTAATATGGATTTTACGGGTTACTGGTATGAACGAAGTGATAACGGCAACAACTATTCATCATGGAAATTACAAAATTATTATGTTGACGGTAATGTTGCTTTCTGTATCGAGCCCGGTGTTCCAGAGGGTACGAATCAATATAGAGAGGTATCTTGGGAACAATTAGGTTTATCTAATTCAGTTAAACAAAAAGTGTTACTTTATTCTTATTATGGTTATCAATATTCAGGTCATCAAACACAAGAGTATAGAGCTGCTACACAAGCTCTAATCTGGGAAAGTATTTTAGGTGGTAATACAAGAGTTACTTATAATACCGCTCGTTATGGTGCTGGTACACCTTATAACGTAGATTATGAAAGATCAGTTATTCAAGATCTAGCAAATCATCATTACGACAAGCCAAGTTTTAACGGTACAACAGTTACCACTCAAGTTGGTAAAAGTGTTACTTTAACTGATACTAATAATGTATTAAGTAAATACGAAGTATACGCCTCTAATGGTGCTGAAATTTCTATTAATGGAAATCAGTTGACAATTACACCTACAAAGATTGGTTCTGTAACTTTACAATTTGTTAAAAAACAAATTTATTCTCGTAGTTATTTAATCTATTATGCTGATGACTACCAAAATATGATTAGTGGCGGTAATATCGATCCTGTTTATTTTTCTGTTAACGTTCAAGGTTTAGGCGGTCAAGTTGAAATAAATAAAGTAGATTCGAGCACGCAAAAAAATATTCCGTCCGGAGACGCTTCTTTAGAGGGTGCCGTGTACGGAATTTATGATACATCTGATAATCTTATTCAAAAAATAACTACTGATAAAAACGGATATGCAAAAAGTGATTATTTACCATACTTTGGCCGTTTCTACCTAAAAGAGATCTCTCCAAGTAAGGGATACCTACTTAATGAGGATAAAATCCCATTTGATAGTAGTAAAGATGAATTATTAACTTATGTTAAAACACCAGAAGACGTTATTACTCGTGATTATGAAATTACAAAAGTATATGCTTCTGATAAAACGCAAATCATGACACCAGAAGTTGGGATTGAATTTGGTGTATATAATAGAAACAATGTTTTAGTAAAAAAATTGACTACTGACAATGAGGGTAAAATTTATTTCAAATTGCCATACGGCCGTTATACATTAAAACAATTATCCTCTACTAGCGGTCATGAATTCATCAAAGATTTTGAATTTGAAATTAAAGATTTAGGGCCAACAGTAAATAAAGTTTTCTCTAACGCTGAAATCACTTCAAGAATAAAAGTTGTTAAAGTCGATCAAGACGGAAACAATATCACAAAAGCTGGTATTAAATTCAAAATTAAAGACTTAACTACTGGCGAATATGTTTGTCAAACAATTTCTTATCCTACAACACAAAAAATTTGTGAATTTGAAACAGATGATAACGGTATTTTAATTACACCTTATCCTTTAGGAACTGGATCATATCAATTAGAAGAAGTCGATCAAATTTTAGAGGGTTATGTTTGGAATTCTACACCATTAAAATTTACAATCGATGAAAAATCTGATATATTTAGTACTGATGAATTTGACGCAATTATAGAACTTCATTTTACTAATCAAGAAGTAAAAGGAAAAATTGAAATCAATAAAGTTGGCGAAAAATTAGTTATTGAAGATGATACATATACTTATGAAGAAATATCTTTACCAGATGTTGTCTTTGGTTTATATGATGAATCAGGAAAATTAATTGCAACAGTTAAAACTGATCAAAACGGATATGCTAAATTTGAAAATCTAAAATTGGGAAAATATACATTAAAGGAGCTTTCAAGCTCTAATAATAATATTACCGATGATACAGAATTTAGTATTGAATTAAAATATAAAGATCAATACACACCTATTATTACAAAGACTTTCTCATTAAAAAATTATCTTCCAAAAGCTACACTAGAATTTTCTAAAACAGATTTAACCAGTGGAAAAGAATTACCAAACGTTAAAGTTCAAATCTTTACTGAAGATGACAAATTAATTTTTGAGGGTGTTACCGATGAAAACGGAAAAATCACTATTACTGACTTATTTGTAGGAAAATTTTACATCGTAGAAACTGATTGTTTAGAGGGTTATAAAATTAGTGATGAAAAAGTGTTTTTTGAGATTAAGGAAAATAAAGAAATTGTAAAAGCTAGTATGACTAATGAAAAATTTAAAGGCGATTTAGATTTTACAAAAGTTGATTTAAGTACAGGACAACCTCTACCTAACGTTTTAATAGAGGTTAGAAATGCTGAAACAGATGAGCTTGTATTTAGTGGTCGTACAGATGAAAACGGGAAAATTGTTATCAAAGGTCTTGAATATGGAAAATACTATATTTTAGAAAAAGAAACATCTGATCCTACTTACATCTTAAACGATGAAAAAATGTTTTTTGAGATCACAGAAGACGGACAAGTTATTAAAGCAACAATGACTAATGAAAAAATGCCTAAAACTTTTAATACTGATTTAATTAGTATGTTTATCGTTGGTGGTACTGCTTTATCTGGAATTAGTTTATTACTATATGCGAAAAAAAGAAAAAATAAATAAATTTATAAATGTAATTGGGTTGCTCCTTATTTTAGGATCAGCCCTTTTCTCATTTTATTTTATATATAATAAATACCATGATAAAAAAGAAACGGAAAAAATTATTGATAAATTATTTATTGAAGAGGAAGTTGTCCCTACTCCAGAAGTAGAGGTAACAGAAACACCAAAGTTTGAAACACCTAAACAAGAAATTCATCTTACTAATAATTATCTAGGATATATTGAACTTTCTAATTATGGAATTAAAAGATTAATTACTACTGGAACAGACAAAACAACACTCGACAAAAATTTGGTTGGTACACTTTCTACATCTGCTAATTTAGATGATGAAGTTGGTAATGTTATCATGGCTGGACACAGTACAAGTAATGTTTTTCAAAAGCTACATTATATGAGAATTGGCGATCAAATAAAAATTGTTACACATAAAAATACATATTTTTATAAAATAACCGAAAAACATACTATCAATGATACTGATATGTCTTATTTCCATAAAGTAGAAGATAAAAAGATTTTAACATTAATTACATGTAAAAATAATGGTAATCAAAGACTTATCGTTATTGCGGAATTATTAAGGGGGTAATATATGAAAAGATATAATACAAGGTTTATTTTTTATACTACTAAAAGTTTAAAAAATAAAATGAAAAAAAGAGCTCGTGAGTTAGATATTCCAATGGCCGATTATATCAGAACACTTGTAAAACAAGATTTAATGATTGATACCATAACGGATACTAG
Source organism: uncultured bacterium (assembly GCA_947646655.1). Classification (GTDB taxonomy): domain Bacteria; phylum Bacillota_I; class Bacilli_A; order RF39; family UBA660; genus RUG11867. Next base: position 18,626 of record CANSHI010000017.1, on the reverse strand, counting down.
TACCAATCAAGAAGAAAACTTTAGATATTTAGATAATTATAATAAAAAGTTATCAGGTCAATTTAGAGGTTTAAGATGAGTAAAATTTATGAGATAGATATTTCCTTATTCGATAAAATAAGAATGTATCCTACTTATGATAAATTCATTTTTACAAACAAAGGTAAAAGAAATGTGGTCGCTGTTGATAATTCATCAGGCGACTTTTTTACCGAAGACTTTTCAAATAAGACAAAAGGTTTAATTTATTTAGTAAATGAAGAATTTATGCCTAACGATGTTGAAAAGGAATATAAAACAAATAAAAATAAATACAAACATTACAATAATATAGTTTCCAGTCAAAATGATTATATGCTCGATAAAGATTTATACGATCGTGATTTTTTAAGTTTTGATCCTAACAAAAAATATGAATTTAATATTGTTGTTGGCTATAAACAAAAGAAAATTAAAGCAAGCATAAAAGACGCTTTAGGTTTAGCAAGTAATTACGAAAGCGATCTTTTATATAATGATCGAATTATCTTCTCGCCTTTAGGTTTTGAATGGGAATATAACAATAGTTTAATACATAAATATTTAGGAATTTCCCCAGTAAATAAAAATGGTATAAAATTGCCATATAGTAGCTGGGGATCACCTAAAATTGAAGTATTAGAACAAGAAAAAAGTATAAAAATTTAAGGGGGTTATAAATTGATAGAATTAGATAAAGAACTAATTAGACGTTGTGATAATCAAAGTATGTATAATAGAGGTAGTCATATTCAAGAAGACGCCGAACGTGAATATCAGAGATTTGTAGAATCATACGGAATTAGAGAACTAAATAATAGACAATTAGATATTGTAAATAAAAGAAAAATACAGTTTAAAGACTTAATTACAGATAGTTTTAACGAACTATTAGGGGTTAATGCTAATTTTGTACCAGTAAATGTAGCTGGGCCTGCAAAATATCCTGTTGAAAAGATGAATAAGGTACAAGATAAAATAGATAATACACTTTTTTCTATCGAAGACAAGATAAAAAAATTCTATAAAAATACTAATGATATGTTAAAAAATGCTTATACAAAAGAAGAATTTATTAGTATGTATAAGAATGGATATAATGAGCCAATTAATAGTGATGATCCTATCGCAAAAGAAAAATTACAAGCAAAATTAGAATATTTAGAAAGAAATCATCAATCATATAAAGATTATAATAAAAAAGCTCGTGCAAATGGCGAACAACCTTTAGCACCTTACGTCTTACAAAATTCTAATCAAAATATTAAGAGTGTTAAAGATCGTTTGGCCTTACTTGAAAAAATGGATAATATAAAAGATGTTGGGTACTACTTTAATGAGGGCGAAGTTCGTTTTGATAAGGTAGATAACCGAGTAAAGATATTTTTTGATACTAAACCGAATGAAGACATTAGAAACGAATTAAAAAGTCATGCTTTTAAATGGTCGCCTACTAATATGTGTTGGCAAAGAAAACTAACACCAGACGCTATTTATATGACTAAAAGAATGTTTAAAGATATTGGAAGTTTGGAAATTAAAAAAGTTTACGATTGTACCGAAGATAAAACTATAACAATGTAGGAGCTTTATGTTTTTACAAGTACTAACGGTTACCCATGAATCAGCTGGCTGGATCAGCGACGCTATTCGTTGGGTATTTTGGTTACTTGCAAAAGGTGTTTTAATATTACTTGACGGAATGTTTTTAATCATTAATGATATATGGAAATTCAAGTTTTTTGACAATGAGTATGTTAATAAAATATATTCAGTTGCAATCATCGTAGCTTGTACGTGGTTAATATTAAAAGTTATTCTGGAAATTATTATGCACTATTTTGTTAATCAAGATGACAATTCATCACCGACTAGAGTTATAAAAGGTATTATCTTTAGTATTGTAATGATGTTCTTAATACCACCACTTTTTAACTGGGGTTATAATGTTTCATCTAAAATGACACAATACGTTATTTCTGCTTCATCAACTGCCTCTACAAGTCCTACTTCATTTGAGGCGAGTATGTCATCAATGATACTTACGGCCTTTGCTGATGATAGTAAAATGGACGAGAAAGATAAGAAATATTTTATAGAAAACTGGTTTACCGCTGATTATAACGAAGTGATGAACGACGGCCTATTTGATAGCGGCGAATATAAATATAGTTTTCATACGTTCTCTATTTTCTTAATAGGTCTGTTAGTTGTCGTCTTACTTTTATTTATAGGTATACAAGTCGCTAAGAGAGTAATAGAACTCGCTCTGTATAAGGCCATAGCACCTTTTGTTTGTACTTCCCTTATCTCAAATCGATCACACGCATTTGAGGTTTGGGTTAAAGGTGTTATGGGTACTTTTCTAGTAACGGCGGTACAATATCTTTGTATAGGAATTTTATTTAATGTCTTTGGATCAGTAGTTAAGGGTACGCAATATCCAATGTCCGTTATTTTAATTACAATCGGATCACTTCTATTTATTATTTCATCACCGCAATTAGTAAGCGCTTTATTAAATGCAAATACTGGTACAATGTCTAATATGAGTGAATTACATTCTTTAGCTGCACTAGGTACAAGTATGATTGCGATGTCTAAATATGGAAGTACAACAGATAATTCATCATCTACTAGTCAAAACAACGATAATTCATCTTCTAATGGGGATACTTCCCCTAGTAGTACGAGTGGCGATCCAAACATCAATAATAGTTCTAATTCTTCTAACTTTGGATCTGCTAATTCTCAAAATTCAGAAGATACAAGCTCATCTAGTAACGAAAATGTAAACTCTTCTTCCAACGAGGGTGGAAGTGGTTATACAACAGATGATATCTCTTCTTCTGATATAGGTAATTTTGAAAGTGATACTTTTAGCATGAATGAAAACACTTCACTAGCTGATAGAATAGATGTTTATAAGGATATGGTCGATAATAATAATTATTCATTCAATAAAGATAGTACTTTATATAAAACAAATATAAATGATTGGAGCGATAAAGATGTATTTAATACCAAAGAACATTAAGGTAAAACGTGAAATTTTTAAAGGTTATGGAATAAAAGAAGTATTATTACTAGGGTTATCCGTTTTTATAGGGTTTATCCTAGCTAAATTATTCGGTAAAGGTCTAGTAAAAGTTTTCTTCTTTTGTTTCTTTCCAATTCTAACATTCTTAATTACCTTACCAATGCCTAGCGGTAACGGTAATATTTTGGGTATTTTAATTAAAATGATAAGGTTTAGATTAAGTCAAAAGAAATTCAAGAAATATGCTTGACAAATTGCGACATATTTTTTATAATTATATTGTTGAATGGCACAGGAAGTATAAGTTGCATCCGTTCAATGATGTAAAGTAGTATATAAACAATCTTAATCTGCATAGAGATTGTTTTTTTTATGATTGGTTTTCTTTTACCAGTCTTTTTTATTTTATTAGTAAGGGGGTTAAAAATGAATAATAAAGTTGATGATGTCCTTTTCTTTTTATTAAAAGCAAAAGAAAATATTGTTAACAATTCTAATATTAATATAAATGATAATACTTATAAAAATGTTATTACTGGTTTAGATAACATAATTACTGATTATACAATCAATAATAAAATGAGTAATAAAGAAATATTAGATTGTGCTCTTTCTTTATATGAACGAAAACCTAAAAAAAATTTTTTCACAAAATTAAATAACATTCGTCCTAAAAAAATCATTGAAAATATTAAAAATAAAATTAATGAAAATCATAAAAAAAAAGAGTTTAAAGAACAATACGAAAAAGAGCTTGTAGATCTAGTCAAAGAAAGATTAAAAACAATGATTGACGAAGATCGAAAAAATAAAGATAAAACAAAAGATGATATAGAAAAAGACTTAAAACCTGATAAGGAAAAAGTTTTTGTAAATAATGGGATCATAGATATTTCTAATAATGAAGTTCCAGAGAAAGATTTAAAGTCTATCCCTATCTATAATAAAGACATAGTCGAAATTATAGATACATCAAAAGTTGGAAATTTTATTTTTAAAGATGATGATAATTATTGTGTTTATCGTCATATTGATAATGAAAATAAAAACAAAAATATCAGTAATTCTAATATAGTAAAATTTAATAATATGGGCCAAGCTGTTATTTATGCTATCGATGATAAATTATCCGAAAAAGAAGTCAAAACAAATTTTGAAAAATATAAAAATAATTATGGGAATTTAGCAAGTTACATAGATGATAAACGAGGTCTTACTAATGTAAAAACAAATATTGTAAATAATATAAAAATTTAAGGGGGTTATAAAATATATGAATAAAACTGATGAAGTGTACGTTACACTTTTAAAAGCGAAAGAAAAAATCGCATTATATAACAAAGAAAAAGTTAAAAATCAAAATTGGAATAATTTTTATAATGGTATAGTTGAGAAAGTCGATGACATCATTGTAGATTATGCGATCACTACTAAAATGTCAGAAGAAGAAATATTGAATTGTTTATTTGAAGTTGGAGCGGATCATAAAGACAGTATTTTTCATGAAACTTATTGTAATATAAAAATGAATATCTAAAAAATATGGGGTTTTGGATATGAAAAAGAATAAAGTTGAAAAGTCTGTATTAAATTTACTTCCTTTTAAGGAAGTATGGAACGATCTTTTATATCTTGATAATGATAAGGTTGTAGGCCTTATTCGTATCAATAGTATTAATTTACAGTTATATTCCAATGAAGAACAAACGTCTAAAATATTCCAATTAAGAAAAGTATTATTAAGTTTAGAATATCCTTTTAAAATTATAGCTCTTGATAAGCCCGTTAGTTTAACGGATCATATCGAGAATTTACATTATCTATCTCAAAGTACAGATGATGAAGTAAAAAAGAAATTACTTGATGAGGATATTCATTTTGCTAATACCATTATGAATAAAAATATCGTCAATAATCGTGAATTTTATTTACTTATTGATGAAGACAAAGACAATGCTAAATTGTTAAAGTCTAAAATAAATGATATTACTTCTCAATTAAGTAATATCGGTCTAGCTTCAGAACAAGCTAAAACTGATGAGATTAAGGAAGTCCTATTTACTTACCTTAACCCTCAAGAATCACTAGAAATTTTTAAACAAGATTCTAGTATAAAATCAATTAAAGAAAAGATCGCACCTATCGCTATTAAATTCAATGAAAAAGATATGTTACTAGGCGATGTGTTCGCTACAAGTATGATTGTTGATACTTTCCCCTCTTACACTAGGGGAAGTTGGTTAGGTATGTTATCTAACATAAAAAATACTCGTATGATTATTTCTGTTAAGCCAATGGATAATGTAGAAGTCTCTAAAACATTAAAAAAAGGTATGTCAGAAACAAGAAGTAAATATATCAATACTAATGATAGAAACGATCAAATCATGCTTAAAAATCAATTACAAGATTACGAGCAATTAACAAATAAAATGGATCGCGAGAATGAAAAAATGCTACTGATGTCGGTAGTATTTTTTTCTTATGCGGATACAAAAGAAGAACTTTCAAAAAGAATTAAAGAGATAAAGTCTGCGATGTCTTCTCTTAATCTTCGTGGATCACAATTAATATTCGAGCAAGAACAGGGTTTTAAAACTGCTCTTCCTACTTTGGATATGCCAATACAAGAAAATTTTGGCCTTCCAATGCCAGCGACAACGGTAGCAGCAAGTTTTCCTTTTGTCTTTGAATCGATACAAGATGACGGAAATTCAATTATACTAGGCGATGATATAAATGGCGGTCTTACCATGTTTGACTTATGGAAAAGAACTAATAAGAGAACTAATTCTAATGTTTGTATTATCGGTAAAAGTGGATCTGGTAAGTCCACCCTTATTAAAAAATTAATTCGTGGTAACTGGGCCAGAAAAACTAAAATTGTATGTATCGATCCAGAACGTGAACTAAAAGATATGTGTTTGTCCGTTGGGGGTACTTGGATAGACGCTGGTAGTGGATCAGGGTTTATAATTAACCCTCTTGAGATAAAAAATTCTACCAATGATGAAGATAATAATGTCGCCGTCATTAAACATTTACAAACATTTAGAACATTCATTAAATATTATTTTAAAGATTTAACAGAACTTGAACTTACTAAAATTGAGGAAATACTTTTAAGAACTTATAAAAATAAAGGTATTACTTTAGATACTGATGTAAGTAAGTTATCTTCTAATGACTATCCAATTATCACAGACTTTCATAATGAGATTGTTAAAGAATTAGAAAAAGCTAAAAGTGATAAACGTGTCAATGATGACAATGTTAAGTCTTTAGAAAAGATCGAGGCCATAGTAAGACGTATGACTACTGGTGTTGATAGTAAGTTATGGAATGCTCCGAGTAATGTAGATTTAAGTTCTGATTTTATCGTTTTTGATATTCATAGTTTGCTTGAAAGCGATGACACAATTTTAAGAACACAGTTCTTTAATATCCTATCTTTATGTTGGCATATTATCAGTCAAGATCGCGACGAACAAATTATGTTGATTATAGATGAAGCTCATCTCTTAATCGATCCTAACAATAAAGACGGCCTAGAATTTCTAAAAAGAACAAGTAAACGAATTAGAAAGTATGCGGGAAGTATGGTTGTATGTACTCAAAATATGATTGATTTTACTTCCCCAGAAGTTGTTAGATACGGTCAAGTTATTGTTGATAATTCTGATTATCAATTTGTTTTAGCACAAGGTAGCGAAGAAATTATCTCACTTCAAAAAGTATTAAGGTTAAGTGAAAATGAACGTCGTTACTTACAAACGGCTGGTAAAGGTCAAAGTTTACTTGTTATCTCTCATGATAAACGTGTTCCTATTTTTATACATCTTCGTCAAGAAGAAAAAGAATTATTTGGTAAAGGCGGTGGCCGATAATAGAAGATATAGTCGGTAAAATAATGAGAGGTAAAATGCTTATAGCACTTCTTCCCGTCGCTGGCGTTATCTTTATAGTTTTAATTATACTTGCTATCATCGCTGCATTATTTGGAAATGAGGAAACATTTTATAGGTCATATTTTGTTCTTCCATTCGATACTAATACTTATACGATTACATCGCCTTATGGGGAAAGAACAGATCCTATTAATAATACTACTGCTTTTCATAGTGGTATAGATGTTGTACCCACTTCCTCAAATATTGTGGCCGTAGCTGACGGAACAGTAGTTATAAGTGAAGTTCAAGAATCAGGGGGCGAAACGGTCGCCATAGAACATAAAGTCGGTGGAGTTATGTACCGAACTTTCTATCATCATTTAAAAGAAAATTCAAGAACGGTAAAGGTTGGCGATACAGTTAAACAAGGTCAACAAGTCGGAATTATGGGCTCGACTGGCCGAAGTACTGGCGATCATTTACACTTTTCTCTTCAAAAATATAATGTTAAAAATCAGAAATTTGAGTACACCGATCCAAGTATTATTATAAATAATAAGGTTACTTCAAAAGAATATTCATTATTTGATTATACGGATAATAAATTTAGTTTTCCAAACAATAATGACTATATGAAAGATAAATTACCTACACCAGATTATAAAAAACCTACTATAACACCATAATTATATGATTAAAATTATGGCCTAACTTTAGGCCGTAATTTTTTCATATATTCATATATAATTTGACGAGAATTTTAAAAAAATTAAAAAAATAAGTGTTTACGATTGTTACACACCCCTTATAAATAAAGGGCTGTTGTGTAAACGATTGTATAACAAATTCTTCAAATGTAAACACTTGTGTTTCATCAAATGCCTTATGAAATAAGGGAAAACTAGCCACTGGCTAGTTGTTTGTAAACAGGATTTATCCTGCTTTAAAAAGGTTGTAAATATTTAGAAGTTTTTAAGTATTTTATGGCCGAGAGTTAGGCCGAAGTTATGGCCGAAAGAAAGGAAATTTTTATGAAATTATTTTTAATTATTTTAGGTATTAACCTAGCATTATTTACTATCTTATTTTTATATTGTGCTTGTGTTCTAGCTGGTCGATCTGATCGTGATATAGAACGTATGAATCAAGAAAACAAAAATTAAAAGTTTTAAAGGGGGTTGTTAAAATGAATGATAAAAAAACGGTTTATTTAAAATTACAAGTTGATACCAAAACAGAAAAAGCATTTAAAAAAATTATAGAGATAAGAGGTCTTACAATTCAAAGTGTTTTAGAAAGTATGGTTAAAGATTATATTTTTGAAAACCTAGATTGTATCATGGTAACTAATGGATCAGGAAAATAAGAATGCGAATATCATCGCTTTTAGATTAGATCCTCACAAGAAAAAGTTACTACAAGATCAGGCCGAACAAAACAATATGAAAGTAAGCGAATATTGTAAAAATGTTTTATTAGATTTTATGGAACAATCAATGTTGTTAGATAGTCAAAAGAAATTAAGAGAACTTATTATTGAAACGGTTAAGGACGCGAACGAAAAACAATTTTATAAAATTCTTACCATGATTAATAAAAATAATATAGGTATTGAAACGATTATTTTACAAAATGATATGACATATAAATATTTTGATATTCCTCAAACTAGGGCCGAACTTAATACACATCTTGTTAGCCACCCTATAACAGAGGTTGCAAGAGAAACGGTCATAAAAAATATTCGTGAACTACGAAATAAAAAGGACGATGTAGATGAGTAGTAACATCGTTACTCGAGTTCGTTATAAGAAAGATGTAAATTTTCAAAGGTTAGTTGGTGGTTGGTGTAAGTATGTTTCAAAAGACGGAGCTGATACCACTTCCCTAAAAGATTTCTCTTCCATTGATGAACTATATCAGAAAGAATTTAATATTTTTGATGATACAAAAGAAACAAAAGAATTTCATATTTGGGGTAAAGACGGTAATGTTACTAAAAGAGAGATTTTAAAAGATTTACCGAATGACAAGTCAGGCCGTATGTGGACGCTTGTTGTTTCCTTTCCCCCAGATTTTGCTTTAAAAAATGGCCTTAAAACAAAAGAAGATTATTACTTGATGACAAAGTCTGTTATTCCTAGGTTTATGTTAGACAATGATTTTGATTTAACTAATACGAGATGGTATGCAAGTCTTCACAGGGATACTGACAACCCACATTTGCATATAACATTCTTTGAAATGGAAGAACGAAGAAAAAAAGATACTCTGGATAAAACATCGCTCAAGTATTTAAAAAGTAATATAGCTTCTTATTTAGTTGATAATACTTCTTTTTATAAGGAACAAGATTATTTATTTTTAGGTTTAGATAATAAAATTAGAAAAAGTAATTTTACTAAAACCGAAGATAATTTATTCTTTAGTAATAAATTTAGAAAATCATTAAATAAAGATTTACTAGAATTATATAAGAAGTTACCAGAACGTGGCCGTCTTCAATATAATTCAAAACATTTAGATTATTGTAGAAAAGATATTGATAAAATAATTGAAAAAATTTTGTACCATGATACAATCAAGTATGAGTTTGAAAGATATTATCACTCTTTAGAATCAATAGAACGCGAACAAAAAAAGATGTATGGGGAAAAAGCAAATAATAAGTACATTGAAAATAAAATGAAAAGATTGTATTCTCGTATCGGTAATGATATTTTATATAATTTTAAGGTTTATAATTCTACTGATTTTTTAGATCGTCAAAAAGAGTTTTTAAAAATTAATATAATGAATATGGAATTTAAAAGTAAAAGTCCAAAAAAGAAATCTACAATTTTAAAACATGCAAAAGAAATTTACCAATTAGGAAAACTTGCTGATTTATCTGAATCAGATATTAAAAAGTTATTAAGTAAATGGATCAAGAAATCTAATATTGATTATGATGTTGATATTTTATATAGTGCGGTTAATAGTTCTCGTGATACGATGAACGCTACTGATTTTTATAAAGCACTTTCTCATTTAGGGTATACCAAAGAAAGATATAATAATTTTAAGTCAAAGTCATTTTATAAGAATATAAAATTTAAACAATTTATGAAAAAAGCAAATCATTTTTTACTTATTGAAAACAGAAAAGAAGAAAGATATTTACAAGAAATTTTAGAAAAAGAATTACAAGGAAAAGATATTTAAGGGGGTTATGAAAATAAAGAAATATTTTAATTACATATTAGTAGTTATTATTTCTTTATTGCTTCTTATCTTCATCATTCCAAACTTTATATACTTTATTCAAAATAAATTTGAAATACATTTTATTTTTAATTTTATAGAGTTATTAAAAATGATAATAGATGATAAGAATTTAATTGTTGGCATTCTGATTATGGAATGTCTTTTTATTTTGTTTTTACTTTATTATAAATATAATTTTAAAATTAAAAATACCGCTAATGATAGTGGCATTCCAAAAAGAATAAAAAGTAATGAGTTTGGTAGTAGCGACTTCGCTAGTTTAAAAGAGATAAAAGAAAACTTTTCTACTTGGCACTTTGGTAAAAATACCAATGCTGGTGGAATGGTTGTTGCAATAGAAAATAATAAATACTATGTTGATACTTCATCAAATCATACTTTAGTCGTGGGAAGTACAGGATCAGGAAAAACGGTCGGGGTTATTTTCCCTCTCATCTATAATTTAGCTGATAATGGCGAAAGTATGATTATAAATGATGTCAAAGGCGAAATATACAAGACTACTTATGACTATTTAAAGAAAAAAGATTATGACATTCAAATTATTAATTTACGTGATACTGCGAATAGTAGTTTTTGGAATCCGTTAGAAATTGCATATCAATATTACAAAGAAAATAATTTTGAAAAGGAAATCGAAACAGTAAACGATTTATCAAGCGCTATTTGTGAAGATGTAACAAGTCGTGATAAATACTGGCAAGAATCGTCTTCATCTGTTTTAAGCGCTTTATGTTTAGCTTTAATTGAGGACGCTAAAAAACAAAGTCAAATACACTTTCATTCTATTTATAATTTATTGGTCGAACATGGATCTAAAAAGTACGGCGATCAGAATTCTTTAGATAAGTATTTTAATGATCGTCCTTTTGGTAATACGGCTAAAAACCTATATGCAAGTGGTAATTTTGCTCGTGGGGAAACTAGAGCGACTATTTTTTCTATCCTAGCGTCAAAATTAAGAGTGTTTGGGGATACTGGGGTTAGCTATATTACAAGTAAGTCTTCATTCAATATAAGAGATATTGGAAAGAAAAAAACAGCTATATTTTTAATTGTTCCAGATGAAAAACTTTCTCGTCATTTTATAGGTGGTTTATTTGTGAATCAAGTTTATCAAACACTTGTTGAAGAGGCCCAGAAAAATGTTAGTGGATCTCTTCCTATTAGAGTAAATTTTATCCTAGATGAATTCTGTAATACAATTAAAATTGGGGAACTATCAAAAAAACTTACAGTAGCTCGTTCCCGTAAAATTCGTTTTTATATGGTTGTTCAAGATTACAATATGCTTAATGAAACATATAAAGAAACTGCTGGTACAATCAAAGCAAATGCTGGAAATACCGTTTACCTACTTACGAATGATTATAGTACAGCTCGCGAGATTTCAAATCGCATGGGAAAATATACGACTTGCACTACCAGAACATCAACATCTAATCGTTACGGAAAAGCTGATTTTAATATTTCTTCTGATACTTCTTTAACTGGTCGTGATTTAAGAACGCCAGATGAACTTATGAATATTAAAGTTGGCGAGGCAATTATATTAAGAACTCGTATGTCGCCTATTAAAACTAATTTCAAACAATTAAGTGATTATCCTATTAAATATAAAGTTGTTGAGAAAATAGTATTTAAACAAGATGAATTTCATAAATTAGAATTATTTGATTTAGATACTTTTAGGATCGAACAAGAATTATTTAGTAATTCTAATAATGAAGTTACCAAAACAACACCTACCAAAAAAGCAAACCCTACTAAAAGGAAAAAGAAAGATGTCGTATCCAAAACAGACGATTAATCTTTTTAATTTTAATTATCCATATTTTAAATTAGATAATAAGACTGTTAAGGTAGGTACTTTCTTTTCTGGTATTGGTAGTCCAGAAATGGCTTTTAAGCGATTAAAAGAAAATGGGATCATTGAAAATTATAATCCTGTCTTCTTTTGTGAAATAGACAAGTTCGCAATTAAAAGTTATTGTGCGATTCATGGTAAAAGTCCTAGTGATAATTTAGGTAGTATCACAGAAGTTGACGGCTCTAAAATTCCGTATGCTGATATATGGATCGGTGGCTTTCCCTGTCAAGATATATCAATCGCTGGTGTAAGACGTGGTTTTGATTTTAATAGTAACACCCGCTCTTCTCTAGGGTGGAAGATGATACAATTTTTAAGAGAAGTAAAAGAACAACCGAAAGTAGTTATCTTTGAGAATGTGGCTGCAATCACCCAAAGCAAAATGAGAAGAACTTTAGATTTATTCAAAAAAGATTTAGAGGATCTAGGTTATTCCTTATATGATAATGTTTTATGTGCTTTAGATTATAATACACCTCAAAATAGAGAGAGGTATTTTTTAATTGCTATTAAAGGAAAATATTTATATCATTTTCCAGAAAGAAAAAGATTGAAATTAAGATTAAAAGATTTATTAGAAAAAGAGATCGATCCAGACTTAATATTATCTGAAAAAGTTCCTTTTGATTTAGAAAGTTTTGTTAAAAATAAAAGTTATGACAAAAATAGTAAACTGTGTTGTCGTAATTTAAAAAATAAAAAGAAAAAATATATTATTGATTTATATAGGTTTATAGAGGGTAAAAATTACTGCGGACGTGATACTTCCTCGAGGTATAATCAAACGGCTAGATTGTGGTCGATGAATGGATATTGTCCTACTTTAACCGCCAATTCTACCGAAGACACTAGCAAGATGATTATTTATCGTGATAATTGTTTCTTTGTAAAAAAAATAAGTCCTCTTGAAAGTTGGCGACTTATGGGGTTTAGAGATGAAGATTTTTACAAAGCAAAAAATACAGGTATTTCCAATAGACAACTTTTTAAACAAGCTGGTAATAGTATTGCTACAAATGTTATATATCATATATTAAAAAATTTATTTTAGAATTTACTTGTATGATATATATAATCACTTAAAAATATGTTATAATTACTTATAGAAGCAAAACAACAAATAGTAACTCGAAAGTGAGATGTGATTATGAAAAAAAAGATTTTAATAATTTCATTGATAATATTGATTCCATTATTTAGTTTTATAATATATCAACTTATTAAGTCTTTAAATTATAAGAGTTCGTTATCTAGTTTAAACAAATATATATTTGTTTCTAATGAAATAACCATAAAAAGTTTAGAATATGATAATAAAAATTATGTTATTTCAAGATATTATGATGATTCAAGTTCTTGGAGTCATCTTAATATATTATTAAAAAATAATGATACCTATTATGTTTTAGAGAATATAAAAAAATGTGATACAGTTGATGACGGATCTAATTTATATGTAAAAGATAATACAATTTATATTCATTGCATTGGTAAGGAAGGAATTATAGATAAATATTTAATAAATGATTTTAGTGTTGAAAAAGAAACCATAAATTTTAATTTCAAAAATACACCTAACATTAGTCAATTACATATTGGTATAGATAAAGTTGATGATGAAAACATCTACTTATCATCTCCATTTAAAGTAGATAATACAGTTAAGGATAACCCTAATGTAAAATGCTCATTTAAAGATAAAAATTGTATATATTATTAAGGAACTTATTATGAAAAAAAGGATATTAAAGATATTTTTAATAATGCTAGTAATACTAACTTTTATGTTATTATTACTTATAATTTTGGGTATATTATTATTTTTAGGAAAAGTTCAAGATTATACCTATTTGAATATAAATAATTCCAACAAAGAAAAAATTATAAATTTGCTACAAGAACAAGAAGAAAATATGTTTTACTTGAAAGATATAGATCTAAATGTTTGTTATAAAAATATAAAGAGAATAGAAGTAATTTATAGATTCCCAGATGGAGAAGATTATACAATTTATTGCAAAGAAGATAAAGTTAGTTTTTCTTTAGATAATGCTAACTATAATCTTCCTGACTATCTTAGAAAAAATGGACATTTAGGTTTTAGATTTAAATAGTAAATAATAATTTTCCGTTTAGATTATCAAATTTGATAATCTTTTCTTTTTGTATATATTTCTACATTCATTTATGTTATAATGGGCTTGGTAGTAATTGTATGAAACAATTAAAAATAACTTGCTTGTTTTGTTGACTTCACCCTAGTTTTAATGTATGATAAGAAAACATACCTCGCAAGAGTTCTATCTTTTAAGGAGCTGTATTATTATGAAGTCAAACTTTAATGAACTGAAAGATTTAGTAACGGAAATGAATGATTTAAACGATCAAATTAGTTTTATCAAGTTTAATAATGATGAGGGTGTTAAATTTGATAGTGTCGAAGAAATGAAAGACTTTTTTTTAAAAGTAGAAAATGGCAATCTTGATTATTTATTCGATGATGTAAATGTAAACAACCAATCACAACAAAAAGAATTTGTAGAAAGTTTTAATCATACTAAAAATGATATTTTCTTTTTCATTTACACTTATGAAAGAAATGATAAATATATTACATATCTTTCTATGAAAAATTTAAACGACGATCATATTATAAACAACTTATGTGGTAAAGAAAATAAAGATAAAGAATCGGCTCATAACTGGTTTGAAGAACTTAAAAAGAATATATTAAATACAAGTATCGACGAATTAATAGAAACGTTAATTATTGGTGCTAAAAATACAGTTAATAATTTAAAAATTGAAATGCAAAATTTGGCTAGCACAAGCTAGTCTTTTTTTGTGTTATTTAAGGGGGTTAAATTATAGAAATTAAAAAAGTTTTAAATGAAATAAGTAATTATTCTAAACAAAATGATTTTGATAGGATCAATTCACTTACAATAGATTTAGAAAAAAGCATTTTGGATAGTTACAATAGCGATCATGACTTTATTAGATTAATAGATGTCATTTCAACTTACAGTAACTATTCTTTTTTTAATAGTTTATTAATTGATTATCAATATCCTTTCTTTTTAGATTTAGGAACAAAAAACAAATATTCAAAACAAGGTATAAACATTATGGATAATGCAACAGTAATCAGTATATTATCACCTCATAATGATATATATGTAACGATTTGTGATAATGATAAAAAAAAAAGTTAAAAAATTAGATGAACTATCACCAGAAGAATTAAAAAAGTATAATGATTCAAAGGACACATCAATTATTCTACATCATAAGGACTTTAAAGGTTTAAATGTAATTGAACTATATGATTGTAAAGATACTGATATGAGGAAAGAAGATTATATGAAATTAGATCTACCACCTCTTTTTTGTTATAGTTATAATGATATTTATACACCTTTTGTCAAAGCTATATATGCTGACGGTTATAAAATAAGTTATTGTGATAATTTAGATACAAAGTTTACTTATGATAAGGAAACTAAAACTATTAATATTAAAAATGGTCTTAATTGTCAAATGAAAATGATGTGTCTTCTTGATGTTTACTCTTCTGATCTAACATCTAGTGAATTTGAAAAAAAACTGTTTAATTATGTGATACATAAACATATAGGTTTTGATGATGATTTTACCGAAAATAATTCACTTTTAGAATGGTATAAAAATACTGATATAAAAGATGTCGAAAAAAGTCTAAAATTGTTATCTTCAAAAGGTAGAAAGTTTATAAATAATTTTAATCGTTTTTTTGATATGGAAAAAGAAAAATTTATCTATGAAGAAGTTAGTTTATATGACGACATATCTTTTTCAATTTAAGCGCTGACATCTTTTTTATAGTGCGTTATAATTTGTTTGTGAGGTGTTTTATGAACTATAAAGAATTAATAAATGAAAAGATATTAAAGGCCTATACAGAGCTTTTACGTGATATTATTTATATCTATAATGATAATAAAATAGATATGACAAAGAAAAATCTTTTATCCGAACTTCCGGGAATAAGAGAATTAAAGAAATCAGAAGTTGATATTATTTTAAGTAATGCTATTGAATTAACAAAAGAAAAATATAATATTGATACTTCAAAAAATATAAAGTAATTTTATATTGATTATAATTATGATTAGGTATATGACCTAGTCTTTTTTTTATGTGGGCGAATATTATATAACAAACACTATTTAAGGGGGTTTTAAAAATTAGTAAAGGAAAGAATAAAAAGGAAACAAAATTTATATATAGTGAAGAATTTATAACTACTACCTCTAATCCTACTGAAAAAGATTTAAAAACTATTTTCAATAAGAAGTATTTTAAATATATAAAAAGACTTGAAAATAGAACTTTAGGGGGCTGAATTTTTAATGATAGCGCGTTATAATTTTTATGAGCTTGAAATTACGATTAAAAATAAGGAGTTGTATTTTTATGAGTAATATTAAAAAAGCTATTTTAAGGGTGGTGTTATATTTAAGATTGTCCGATGAGGACAGAAACAAGTTGACAAAGGAACAACTATCAGAAAGTATCAAGAATCAAGAAACGATGTTAAGAGAATATGCGGAAGAAATGGGCTGGGAAGTTATCGGTGTTTATAATGATGAAGACTGGTCTGGATCAGACGCTACTCGTCCAGATTTTAATAAGATGATTGAAGAATGTAAAAACGGTAATGTTGATATTGTTTTAGTTAAAACGCAAGCAAGATTTGCTCGTGATATGGAATTAGTAGAAAAATACGTACATAACTTATTCCATGAATGGAATGTTAGATTTGTTACATATATTGAAAAGATTGATAATACTAGACATGAAACAAAAAAGACAAGTCAATTAACTGCTATGACAGATCAATGGTATTTAGAGGATACATCATTAAATATTCGTGAAACTTTTAGATCTAAAAGAAAGAATGGCGAATTAACGGCTAGCTTTGCTAGTTATGGTGTAATGAAAGATCCTGAAAATAAAAATCATTTACTTATCGATCCTATCGCTTGTGAAGTTGTTAAAAGAATTTTTGATGAATATATGTCCGGTAATGGTTTAGAAAAAATCGCCGAAAATTTAAACAAAGACAAGATATTAAGTCCTTATGAATATAAACTTTTAAATGGTAGTAAATTAAAAATACCTTTAATAAAAGAATATTTAGACTTTGGTTATATTGAAAAAGCTGGTACATATATGCTTAATATTAGTTTTACTAATAATGAAGATCACATATTAAAAGATTTAGTTAGTTTTAATTATATTACTACTGATATGAAAACTCTTAATAATAAATGTGATATTACTTTAAAGAAATATACAAATACCAAAACTAAAATATATTATAGTGAAGATGAAAATTTAGATATTAACAATTTTAATATAAGTGATTGTGTTTTATTAAATGAAAACGATATTTTACCAAAAACTGCAAAAGTACTTATCTCTTATACAGAAGAACTGGATCGTACACATATTATTGATTATCAATTTGAAATTACATTAAAAGAAAATCGAGCTCATGAAGAATATTTTATAAACATAATTAAAAATAATGCTAATGGAATATCACAATCAGAGTTTACACATAATTTAAGAAAAAAATTCAAATGGTCTAGTCAAACGGTTAAAAAGATACTTACTGATGAGGTTTATATTGGTAATTTAGTTCAATTTAAAACAACAACGGTAAGTTATAAAAATCATACAGTTATTAAAAATGATGATGAAGATAGGATCAGGAAAGACAATACTCATGAATCGATCATTGATAAAAATGTCTTTTATACAGTTCAAGAAAGAATGCAAGAAAAATCAAGAAGTAGTCAAGGTGGCGAAGTTCACGCATTTAGTAATAAAGTATATTGTATGAATTGTAATAGATTATTCTTCAAGTGCGGCAAGAAAAACGAAAATGGATACGGATATTTATGTTGTAAGGATAAAAAAGATAAATGGGCTAATTGCGATAATAAAAAATATCTTTCTGAAGAGGAATTACACAATTTTGTTTTAAAAAAGATAAATAATTTGTTGACAAGGTTTTATGATGAGGATAGTCTTAAAGAAATGCACGACGAAGTAATAGAACAAGATTTATTTAAAGACAAATTAAATTCATTAGAACAAGAATTAAAAAGTATTAATAAGGAATTACAAGGTAAAAGTACATACTTCCAAAAACTATATGAAGATCGTACAAATGGGATACTTCCGGAAAAAGAATTTTTAATATTACTTAATAAGTATAAAGATGATAATTCTAAATTGGAAGAACGATCTAGTATTATAAAAAAAGAGATAGCTTCCACTACCGCTAAAAAAGAAAGTTTAAAAAGTAAGAAGAATATCTTTAAAAAGTACAAACATATAGATAAACTTGATATTGAAATTGTTGGCGACTTTATAGATAAAGTACTAATTGGTCGCTACGATGATGAAACAGAATCAAGAGAAATTAAGGTATTATGGAACTTTACCATTTAAAAATAATAAAGAAGAATAAAACAATCGAGCAACTGGT
>CANSHI010000016.1 GCA_947646655.1 uncultured bacterium | reverse complement strand
TTTTCCACATTCTCTGATTTTTTCTGTCAAGTTTTTTTTTTACCTAAACTCAAAAGGTGGACATTTACAAGTGTAAAAAACTATAAAAAAAAGAATCATTTTGACTCTTAATTTATTTTAATCTATTGTATATGGATCAGTCATAGTACCAGTTCCATGCATTTTTTCTACAAAATTGATTTTTAAATTTATTACTGGTATAACCGAATGTTGTCCACCATTGTTTAAACCACCAAGTACACTTCCTTGTTTTACGAAAAAACCTGTTGAAGTATTACTAGATTCAAAACCTCCAGGAGACATCGTCCATAACGTACCACCTCTATATAAATAAAATACTGGATTTAATAAACTATTTAATTCTGCAGTAGTTCCATAACGCCCACCAGCCATCGTATACTCATCAGCAGTAAAAGTTCCTATAGGATAAGTTAAATCGCCATTTCCGATTTTAGTATCTTTCACCGTAAATCTATCATTTTGCAAAGGACATTTCAAAGAAGGCTGCGGATTATTTCTCACATCATACCCAACTCTATTCGGCGTACTATAATCAGTTAAACTTGATCCAAATCCCTGCCCCGTATTTTTATCTGCAAAACTTCTATCATTACAAAACAGAGTATCACTCACATAATAACTATCATTTAGTATATCTATATGTTCTTTATACCAATTATCTAACGCAACTTTAATATTAGAACTTGTCTCATTATATATAGCGTTTCCACTATCTTTATAGCCATCATCCCCTAAATTAATCCTTTTAGTAGAAGCATTTCCTAGGCTTCCTCCATACATATAACCGACATATTTTGCGTCGTTAAATAAGTTATTAAAAGAAACATTATTAAGAGGTATTTTATCATGAGTAGCTATACCATTTGGATGAGGCATCTCCCCATCAAAAACTACTCTCAAAGTACCATTACCATTTATTCTTAAAATTCTCCAATAAAAACCTGCAAATTTGACATAATTGTTTTCAACTGCGCCTCTATAAAAATAACTAGTTCCATAATCGTCAATCGATTCATATAATCCCGATATAGAGGAATCGTATGTTATATTTCGTGTACTAGGAATATATGTAAGCTCAGTTTCTGTTGCACTTACGACCTTAAAAATATCGGGCAAATCACTAGAAGTTCCACTATAACTATCAGATCCTTTAAAACTAGAAAGATATTTCCCTTCTAATGAAGAATAAATACTAGAATAAACACCTGTCAAAAAAAAGTTTAAATTATAAAGACCTGTAGACTCGTTAAAACTGTAACTTTCCCCATACATAAAAGAATTATCTTGCTCATCGGCCATATTTTTTGTAATAGGTTCTGTATTGAAATTAGAATCCCTAAAAGCAGTAGGCTTCGGTTCTTGAGTTCCAAAAGAAACACTTTCCTCTTTCACTGAAGCTCCCATTTTAGCAAGAGTTTCTGGTCCGGAACTAAATTTTTCTATGCCATCATCGGCTCCTCCATGTAAATATATATCTAAAGATAAAATCGATCCCGCTATATCATTTGGAGCTCCATTAGTAGTAGTTTCACCTTTATCTATAAAAAATTGAATTTTATGATCTTCACTTTTGCCTGTAAGAAGTACACCATCGAATAAAACAAACTGACCTTCGTCATTTAAAACATTAGCTAAATTAAAAATTTCCTCTTTATCATCAAGTTTAAAATTTATATATTGATAATACTCTTCGCTAAGAGCTTTATACTCTCCATATCCTGAATTTTCTGTTAAAAAGTTTTGGGTAGCATCTTTTAAATAGACATTATATATTAAATTATAATCTCCATCATTGCTAATACTAAATTCATATATTTTATCGTCTTCACTTAATTCACTATAGAGCTTTGGATAAAGATCATTTAATAAAACAGCACCTTTTACACTATTTATACTCGCACTTAAATTTCCTATCGATATTGTCTGATTAGTAGTATTGTTTTTATCTACCTGAAATAAAGAATAAGTTACTCCTGAAGTGATTAATATAACTGCCACAAACGTAATTATTGCTACTAATACATTAGTTTTAATCACTTTATTTAAAGATTTATGCATACCCTCTAGCCTTCTTCCATAATAAAATTATACCAAACTATTTAGGAAAAATAAAAAAAAGTATACTTTAAATGTAAAGTTACTCTTTATACTCGAATATAAAATCGTTAATGCACACTTCATCGCCCGTCTTAGCGCCTAATTTTTCTAGTTCCTCATCGACACCCATATTTTTAAGCTTTCTAGCAAATCTCAAAGCTGCCTCTTCATTCTCGATTCTAGTCATCTTAAACAATTTATCGATTTTATCTCCTCCAATTACCCATACATTTCCTTCACGAGTAATAGAAAAAGGCAATTCCGATTTAAATTTATACAAAACGTGACCTTCATACTCTTCTTCGCCATAAATGCTAGTTTCATCCACTTCATCTAATTTATTGGCTATTATATTTAGTAATTCATCAAGACTTTCATCAAAACAAGCACTGATTTCAAATATCTCTAACAGAGGATACGACTTTTTAAAGCGTTCTAAATTCTCTTTAGCCCCTTCAATATCCATTTTATTTGCAATCACAATGCTTACTTTTTTACAAAGTTTATCGTCATATTTACGAATTTCTTCTTCGATAATCTTATAATCTTCTACGGGATCTCTACCTTCACTCGCTCCCATATCTACTACGTGAGCTAAAATCTTAGTACGACTAGCATGTTTTAAAAACTTATGCCCAAGTCCCACTCCTTCACTCGCCCCTTCAATAAGACCAGGCAAATCGGCCATCGTAAATACTCTATTATCTCTAAGCTTTACAACACCTATATTTGGAGATAGTGTCGTAAAATGATAAGCCGCTATTTTAGGATGAGCACCACTTATTCTACTAAGTATTGTACTCTTTCCCACACTAGGTAGACCTACTAAACCGACATCGGCTACGACTTTTAACTCGCATCTGATAACCCTTTCTTCTCCTGGCTCACCTTTTTCACTAAAATTTGGTGCAGGATTATCATGGGTAGCATAAGATTTATTTCCACGTCCCCCTCTTCCGCCTTTGGCTACTACGACTTCTTCATCTTTTTTTAGTATATCGGCAATAATTAACCCCGTATCGGCATCATATATTGTTGTACCGAGTGGAACTTTAATGCGAACATCTTCACTATTCGCGCCATATTTATTAGAACCTTTACCATTATTACCTTTTTCTGCTTTAATAATTTTATGGTATCTCAAATCTACTAATGTTTTTAAACTCTCATCACCAACGAATATTATAGAAGCTCCTCTTCCACCATTCCCGCCATCTGGTCCACCCATCGGCTCAAATTTTTCACGTCTAAAACTCGTACAACCATTGCCACCACTTCCAGCATATAATTTTACTATTACTTCATCGACGAACATACCCACCAACTCCTAAGAAATTTTATAATGTTATTTTATCACACATCTACTAATTTATCAATTTTATCGTTTATTATACTGACCACTATATAAAAAGTTTTAAAAACGGTGTAGTAACAAAAAAACACGAGTAATCTCTGATGAGATCTATTCGTGTTTTTAATATACTAGTTATTTTTTTTAGGCTTTTTAACAGGTTTAGGAGCCTCTATTTTTTTAGTAGGATTTTTGTCATCTTCCTCTAATTTATTAATAACTCCCTTTAACACTTCGACTGTTTTAGCTTTAATTTCCTTAGCAGCTTTTTCAACTACTGGTTTTCCCTGTTTTACAGCCGCCTGATATAAATCTTCAGCAGCACGTTTTATGTCCTCAGCTTTAGCTTTAGCAATTTCTAAAACGCGTTCCTTATCCAAGTCTTCTATCTCTTTTCTCAAGTTCTCAACTTTTTCGATCAAATTATCCTTAACTTCATTATAATCGATACCTTTTAAATAAGTAATGAGATCATCCATCTTTTTCTTTAACTCTTTACGAGTTTTAGCACCTTCCTGCGGCGCAAATAACAATCCAAGTCCTACACCAATACCGACACCTGCTAGAAGAGTCCCAAAATGATGTTTCTTCTTTTCACAGTTTTCTCTACTCATAATAATCATCCTTTTCTTTCTTTTTTCTTCTCCTTGAAGCCCCAAAACTAGTTATTCTAGAAAATGCCCCTCCGATAAACTCTACTACTCGATCGGAAATATTAGCAATTTTATCAGTTGTAAAATCTATTACATTGAATAAACCGTTTAAACTGTTAACCTTACTTTCTACATTCGCTATAATACCATCGACTTTATCCATCGCTCCAAGTAGCCTTATACCTAATATTATGCCTATTATAATTAAAATTATTAATAAAACATAAATAGTTATAGGCAAATACACCTGTAAAAACTCAACCACTATTCTTCACCCTTTCCGTCATATAGAGAATCGATCAAATCGAATAAATCTTCTTCTCCACTTTCCTTATCACTTTCTTTATCTAAGAAATCGACATTTTTATCTTTTAAGGAAGAAGCCTTAGGTACTCTCTTTTCTTTTGGCATATCTTCATCTTCCACCACTATTATGGAATCATTTGTCTCTTCTAATTCAATTTCCTCATCGATTAATTCTTCTTTTGGCAATTCTTCATCACTTAAATCGATTTCTTCTCGAGGCTCACTTGCATCTATATCGAATTCAGAACTCTGAGTTTTATCTCCGACGTTAAACAATTCTATCTCGCTTGTATGATCGTTTATTTCCTCTAAAGCCTCTTCATCTTGTCTAACGAGTAAATCATCGATACTTATACCTGTCTCATCATCTTCCAAATAATCTTCTTCATTTTCTTCTATTTCCTCTAAATAACTAGGCATTTTATCTAAAGAATTTTCGATATCATCTTCAAGTGTTCCATAAGCTTTTCTTCTCACACTATCTAAATCGAGTGTCTCTCTATTACTTCTAACAGTACTAGTTCTCGTTACAATATCTTCTTTTTTATAGTTTTCATTTAACACTCCATATACTGGTGAAATGATTGGCGAAGGTGTAAATGTTGTATGCTCATCTCGAGATTCCACTGTTTTAGTTATAACCGAATGATTAGACTCTCGACTCGTTTTATAATCCCCTTTATACTTACCATAACTATAATCATAAGCATTAGTATATCCGAGAGTTCTCTCTTCATTTTTCTTCTGTGCTATCTTTGTTCTTTTAGGAGCTTCATCTATAGTATCTAAATTGATACTTTTACTACTTCTTTTTTCTCTCCGAGGTTCTTTAACCTCTCCGATTTCCTCGTTATCATCGAATACAGGAAAAGAAAACGAGTTAGCCTTTTTCTCTTCTTTAACTTCCTCTTTAAATTTAGGCATATCGAATAAATCTTCTGCCCTTACAGTCTCTCTCTTAGGCGTATCTATTCTTCTAATAATAACTTCATCATTATTTTTTTCTACTCGACTAGGCTCTTTTACTTTAGATTTAACCTTCTCTTTTTGTTTATCCGCTTTTTCTTCTTTAGTTATAACTGGTATTTCGACTGTCTCTTCATCGAATAAAATTTCTTTTATCTTTCCAAATAGTCCCATAATTACATCACTCTTTTCTTAATTAATTAAATCGCGATCAGGCAATTTCATTTCTTCATCATCATCCTCGACATATTCTAGTGAAGTATCCTTTTCTTTAGTATCTCCCTTATTGAATATATCCACATTTTCTTCTTTATAATTTAACAACGACTCACTACTTAAATTGCTCAAAAAAGAATCGTTAAACTTAATACTAGATAATATAATCATTGCCTCACTAACAACATTTTTAACCTTTACCTTATCTACTATTACTTCTATTTTAGCATAATTATATACGATTTCAACCAAATATTTTTCATTTTCATAATCTTTTATTTTCAAATAGCCTTTTTTATCAGTATTTTTAAAACTTTTACTATAAGCTATATTATTCTCTTCGACATATTCTATATCGTTTTTATTTAAATAGCTTATCAAATCTATATATAGATAAAAAGTCTCCTGATCATTTTTTATTACCTCATTATATTCTTTAGAATTTGAAACATATAATCCCTCGGGAAGATAAAACTTATAACCTTTTCTATAAGTATTAAAAACTTCTCTTTTAGAACTAGCAATACTCTGTATAATCTCTTCATAAGAACTATTATTTACACTGATACATCCAGTCAAAGATAAGAGAAGTAAAACAAGAATTATAACTTTTTTCATAATTCACCTACATTCATGAAACATTATATCATTTTTTAACTACTTTGCCTACTATTTTTTAATCATCTAAATAAAAAAAGAGTAATGATTTCTCACTACCAAAAAATTATTTATGAGCTTCCAAATACTTAATTTTAAATCCCTTACTAGCAAACTTTATTTCGTATTCCGTTTTGACGTTTTCTCTCTCTGTACTCCACAAATCTAAAATGACCAAATCGAATACATATCCATAATTGTTCAAACTGATTAAAGAACTTTCAAAAAAAGAATCGTTATCCGTCTTTAAAATAATCCGTGCCCCACTTTTAAAAATGCCGTCATAAGTTTTTAAAAAATCTTTATAAGTTAATCTTCTTTTAAAATGTCTCTTTTTAGGCCAAGGATCACTAAAATTTAAATATATAGTGTCTATCTCATTTCCAAAATATTCTTCTAAATTTTTCGCATCGACTGCCATAACTCGGACATTTGTAATATCTTCCTTCTCTAGCTTTTCAACCGCTCTTACTAAGACACTTTCATATTTTTCGATTCCGATAAAGTTCCATTCGGGATGAGCTTTTGCCATTCCTATAATAAAATCACCCTTACCCATGCCAATTTCTAACATAATCGGGTTCTTATTACCAAACTTTAAAGACCATTCATTTTTATTAGAACACACATCACTTATAAAATATTTATAGTTTTCCAAAATATCTTTAGCATTTTTAACATTTCTTAAACGCATTTTACACACAACCTTTACTATTAAAACATAAAATATAATTAGAGGGGGAAAAAATCATGAAAAAAGATAGAAACGCATTTTTCCAAAACCAAAGTGCTTCTAGTTATTTTTATCCGAGCAATCCGATGATGGGAGGAAATATGCCTGGGGCCTATCCTATGGCAACAGAATCGAGTAGCAATTTCTATCAAGGTCCTGTCATGACACCAGTGGCACCACAAGTTGACTCTTATTCCAGTGAATTAGAAAGTCGTCTAGCAAAAATAGAGAGAAGCATTAACAGACTTGATATTCGTGTATCTAAATTAGAAAGCGAATTACCAACAGGAAACAATACAACTATGAGCAACGAATATACTTCTAATAACATGTATATGATATAACAAAAATTTACTTTTTTCTAAAGAAAGTAAGTTTTTTTATTATTTTATTCAAATATTCTTCTCCAAAAGTCTCATGAAACAATCCCATTTTATAGGCAATCCCTAAATAGATCGGAGCACCCACTGCTATATTTATAATTACTACTAAAATGGCATTTACTTTTAAACTGACATCCACATTTATAAACATATTTATAATCATTAACACCACGATCATTACACTTGTCGGAATCATTATTTTTAAAAACATATTGACTGTCGGTGCGAAACTCATTTTATGTTCTTTTCTCAAATTTAAAACCGCTATAATGACCGATACTGAAAATCCGGTTATACTTGCAGCAGTCGCCCCATAATAAGCTGGAATACCTATTTTACTAAAAATTATAATAAAAGGTACATCCATTAAAGCATTGACTAAAAAACCCGATATGACACTCGTATATACCAATTTAAACTTATTCAAAGACTGCATCGTATTTAATGTGATCGAATAAATACTACTAAACACAGCACAAATAGCCATTATAAATAGTATTTTAGATCCGTATTCACTAGGTATATAAAAAATATTCCAAACAGGAGTTTTTAAAATGCAAAGCCCTGCTGCACAAGGAATAGCAACAATCAAAATGATTTGATATGCCCTATTGATTTTATCATTAACATGAAGCCATTCTTTTTTCACAGCTGAAGCGACTATATTAGGTACTAAGCTCGCACACATTCCGATCGAAAAAGCTCCTATTATCATACAAATTTTATTCGCCCATGTCGTAATAGCACTTTGAATAAACTCTATATCGGGACCACTAAACCCTATATAGTCTAGTCCTCTAATTACTAAGACCATATCTGTAAAACTATAAATGCTATTAGCAACATTTATTATTATGAATGGTAAAGCATACTTGACGATTTTTTTTATTATAGTTTTATCAGACACATTGTCTTTTTTTTCAAACTCTTGAATAGTAAAAGTTTTTTTATTTTTATTTATGACATGACGAATATAAAAATATGATACTAATCCTCCAAAGAACGCTCCTGACACGGCAATTCCTACAGCTAACGTTAGACTCGAAGAAAAAACTTTATAAGCTAAAAAACTTCCAGTAAGTATGACAAAAATCCTCACTATCTGTTCTAATACATTGCTTATACTAGAAGGAGCAATTATTCTATGCCCTTGAACATAACCTCGTGCAACGCTCATATAAGGAATTACCAAAACTGCAAAACTTATACATCTTATTACAAAGGCAACATCCCCTATCGTATTACCCCCACTTATATCGCCTAAAATTGCTAATCCGATCCATTCGGCAAATACAAACATTATTAAGAAAGTAACTATCGATATATAACTTATAATCTTTCTTCCAATTTTAAAAGTCCTATACTTTGCCTCATCCATACCTAGTGTATTATACTCTGTAATTATTTTACTTATTGCAGTCGGCAACCCTGCACTAGAAATACCCAAAAATATCGAATAAATATTATAAGCATAGCTGTACAAAGCCCCACCTTGAGGACCTATTATATTATAAAATGGTATGACATATAGCATTCCCAAAATTTTAGTAATCACTATTGCTACTGTCGCAATCACTGCGCCTTCGACAAACCCGTTTTTCTTCATTTTATCACTAACTTTCATAAACGATCATAGCGGAAAAACAATATATTTGTTCTTCGCCACAAGTACTGATAGCCACGTTATATTTTATATCGATCAAATCGGTATCCAAATTACTTAAAAATTCATTAACAGCAAATTCTAAGTCTTTCTCGTGACTTTCATCGAATACTTTTACTTTCATAAAATCACCCAAAACAAGAATAGCAAATAATGGATGAAAAAAATGTCAAAAATTGTACATAACAATTATATCAAAAACAAAAAAAAATTCAATGAAAAAAGGCCTTACTTTTAAGGTCTCGTTACACATTGTGAACTTCCAGATTTACCGACAATAGTATTTATTGCAGAAATATCTTCATTTGAAGTGTGAATCTTCTCAGGGAAATTATAAACTTCTTCTGAAGTCTCACCGTTATAACCATATGTCGAATCCGATAAATAAATTTTATAAACAGTCGTATTACCGACATCATTATGTTCTACTGTTACAAAGCCAGCATAATTTCCTGTAGTTTCCAATTTTAAATCTGCTAAATCATAACAAGGCAAACCTGAATATTGTTTAGGACTTGTAATTCCTAACAGACTATCCGATTCATAAGCATTCATAACTGAGCTTAATACTCTCTCTCCGTATATTTGGAAAGACTTTTTCTTTGCATTATTCATCTGACCAAGAACGATAGGTACTGCCAAAACCATTACGATCGCCAATACGACGATAACGGCTAACAATTCTATCAATGTAAATCCTCTTCTTTTATCTTTCTTCATTTAGCCTCTCCTCTACTCTCTAATAAAAATTATAAACCACCCTTATCCAAAAGTCAATACTCGTTTGTCAATCACAATTAAATTATGACAAATGTATTAAATTACTATTCATCACTTTCAATTTTTAACTTCTGAACACTCTTATAATATTCATAACGTTTTTTTGCAGCCTCTTTATTCATCTCAAGTAATCTACTTGCCTCACTACTATTTTTAATTTTAAGAGCATTAAAACGTACTTCTCCGTCTAAAAATTTTTCATATTGACTGTAATCTGGTTCTTTAGAATCTATAAATAAATTTTCGCCATCGTATCGCATAAGCATTGTATAACCACACAAAACAGCAAGTCTTTCCTCTTCTACAGCATTTTTCATACCTGATTTTATACCTTGCTCTACACAAGGAGAGTAAGCGATTATAATCGAAGGTCCTTTATGTTCCTCAGCTTCTTTAAACACTTTTAAAGTTTGAAACATATTGGCTCCCATCGCACAACTGGCAACATATACACCAGGATAACTCATCGCAATTCTAAAAAGATCTTTTTTAGGTGTTTTCTTCCCATCACTACTAAACTCCGCTACTTGGCCTAATCTACTCGCCTTCGAAGCTTGACCACCAGTGTTAGAATATACTTCTGTATCCAAAACCAAAATATTGACATTTTCACCTGAAGACAAAACGTGGTCGATTCCAGAAAAACCTATATCATAAGCCCATCCGTCTCCTCCGATAGTCCAAACACTTGCACTTTCGATATACATGAGAAGATCTTTTATCTCTTTAGGAATTTCTGAATTTTCTAATTCTTTTCTTATTTTTTTAGTAACTTCAAAATCGTCCATATTATTTATCCACGATTCAAATAGTTCTCGGGTAACATCGTTTACAACATCCATGCTATCTTGCATAATTTCTTTAATTCTATTTCTAATATTTTTATAAGCTTTTAAAATTCCATATCCGAATTCTGCATTGTCCTCAAACAGACTATTAGCCCACGGCAAATTATACGGTGTACTAGGTACACTCCCCCCATATATGCTCGAACATCCTGTTGCATTTGCAATTATCAGCCTATCACCATACAACTGAGTTAAAAGCTTTATATAAGGCGTTTCTCCACATCCCGCACAAGCTCCACTAAACTCGAAACAAGGCTTTTCTAATTGAGAACCTTTAATAGTATATTTATCCATCAAATTAGGATTTTTATAAAAATTGAATAAAGTATTAGCGAGTCTCTGTCTTTTAATATCAGCTTCTCCAAACTCCAAAGCTTTTTCTCCACCCTTACCAGGACAAACATTTATACAAAGACCACATCCTGTACAATCGGCTTCACTTACACTTATGACATATTTATATTTATCGTCTTTATCGCCGATTAACGAAATGCCTCCTTCGGCCATTTTTTCATCTTTCTCTATAATAAATGGTCTAATAACGGCATGAGGACAAACTAAAGAACACATGCCACATTGGATACAAGCGCTACTTTTCCATACAGGAACAATTTCACTAATTTTTCGTTTCTCTAACTTACTGAGTGATCCCGGAAATACGCCTGTTTTATAGTCATATAATTCACTAACTGTAAGTTCGTTCCCTTTTCTTCTCTCGATCATATCGAACACATCGCGATTTTCATCTTCGTCATTTTCTTTTTCTACGATAGAACCTTTAAAAGGAACTAAGCCTATTATGGCCTCTTTCATACATTTAATATTGGCATTGACGACATCCATGCCTTTTGTCTCAAACCTTTTTTTGATACTGTCTGTAAGTATTTTACTGTAATTATCTACGCCCAATAACTTTAGCAAAATCGTCTCAAAGATCAAACTTATTTTTCCATTTAATCCATTTCTCTTAGCTATCTCATTCGCATCGATCGTAAAAATTGTAATGTTTTTTTTCTTTAGTTCTGTTCTGTTATAATTTAAAATTTCTAACTGATCGAATTCTACACTTGTATTGACAATTAAAACCCCATTTTTACTGAGTTTCTTAATGACATCATATTTGTTTAAATAGACATCTTTAGTAACAATCATAATATTAGGATGTTCGGGATAATAAGGTAAATCGATCGGTTTATTATCGACTCTTAAATGAGATACTGTAACACCTCCACTTTTCTTAGAATCGTATTCAAAATATCCTTGAACATATTCCTCTTTTTCACCTATAAGTTTCAATAAATCTTTACAAGCACTTACGCATCCATCGGAACCATACCCCATAACGACTAACTCTTTTGTTTTTCTACTTACATTAAAAGGCATTACTTTTAAACTACTATTATTTAAATCATCTTCTATGCCCACAGTAAATTCATTCACAGGGTTACTTTCTAACATTTCAAAAACTGCTTTAAGATCACTAGGAGTCGTATTTTTACTAGATAAGCCATATACTCCTCCAACTACCTGTATATTAGTGTCCATTAAACTCGACAAAACATCTAAATATAAAGGTTCCCCACTACTGCCATGCTCGCGACTTCTATCTAAAACTGCTACTCTCTTCACGGATTTAGGTAAAGACTCCACAAAATGTGTACAACTAAAAGGTCTATAAAGGTGTACTATTAATACTCCGACACTGTAGCCCTGTGAGTTTAACTCATCGACTACTAATTTTATAGTAGATGTAACACTTCCCATCGCTACTATGACAAATTTTGCATTTTCACTTCCATAATAGTTAAATGGTTTATAATCGCTCCCACTTATTTCGTTAATTTTATCCATATAATGAACTACTGTATCATATACATTTTCATAGTCTTTCTTTCTAGCTTCAACACTTTGAAAATATATATCTTCATTTTCAGCCATTCCCCTTGAACATTTATTATCAAGGTTTAAAGCTCTTTTCCTAAATTCATTTACTTTATCTCTATTTACTAAACCGATTAAATCTTTATCTTCTAATACATTAATTTTATTGATCTCATGACTCGTCCTAAAGCCGTCCATAAAATGTAAAAAAGGTAATGACGAATGTATTGCTGATAAATGGGCTACTGCTCCTAAATCGTGAGCTTCTTGCACACTAGCAGAAGACAACATACAAAATCCTGTTTGTCTTACTGCATAAACATCGCTGTGATCACCAAATATCGATAAAGCATGAGTAGCAACCGTTCTGCTCGCAACGTGAATAACTGCTGGCAACTCTTCTCCCGCTATTTTATACATGTTAGGTATCATCAAAAGTAACCCTTGACTAGAAGTAAAAGTACTTGCTAAAACGCCTGCCATCAAAGCTCCATGTAGACATCCTGCTGCTCCAGCTTCGCTTTGCATTTCTATGACATCGACACTGCCACCAAATATATTTTTGACACCTAACGATCTTTTAGCATCAACGCCTGAAGCCATCGGACTCGAAGGAGTAATAGGATATATACTGGCTAACTCACTAAATTTATAAGCAATTTCTGCAACAGCACTGCAACCATCCATAACCTTTTTCATATTTATCAACTCTTTCCACTCTACTAAATTATATAATTAACTAAGTTTATTTTCAAGAAAAAATAACATCAAAAGATGTTATAAAAAGTCTACTCTACTCTAAATACATTGCTAGAAGTACCATCACCTATCATCTGCATAACATAATCGTAAGTTAAATTTATGACAGGCGCAACATTTGCAGGTTCTGGGAAAGTTCTATTATTTAATCCAGCATTTGCATCATAATATAATAGATCAGGACGAAAGCCAACACGATCCAACCACGCAAACCCTGGAGACATCGTCCAATAATCGACACCTTTATATAAATAGAAATATTTATTAGCTTTAATCCACAAACCACCAGCTGCATTAATTTCATCTGCAGTAATAAGTCCTATTTTCTCACTTAAAGCACCATTTCCCATAACTGTATCATCTTTAGTAAAAGCATCATTTTTTTGTACACATTTAAAAGTAGTCATCGGTTCATCTCTAGCAATAGGAGTAGTCCATGATTCCCAATACATCAATCTAGTTGCTGGACCATATTCAGTTGAATTTATTCCATAACCACGTCCCGTATCAGATGGATAAGTGGTAGAATTATTATTTCCTTTTGTTGAACGGTCATTACAAAAAATATTATCTGCGACAAACTCATCTAAATTTTTATTTTTTATATTATTTCTAAACCAAGTTTCTAAAACATTTTTTATATTTGAAGAAGTCCCATTACTTTGAGCTTGACTTTTACTAGTAGAAGCTACATCTATTGAACCTCCAAACATATATCCGACATATTTCACATCTTCATGATAAGTATCATTAAAAAGAACACCAGTAATTGCAACTCTATTCGAACTCGAAGATCCATTACTATGAGCAGACGTTCCATCGTAGATCATTCTAAGTGATCCGTCGCCATTTACACGAATAATCCTCCAATAAAAACCTGCAAATTTCACATAATTATCTGGTACTGCTCCCCTATAGTAATAACTTGTACCATAATTATCTTCTAAGCCATAAACTCCTTCGTTCGATGTGGCGATATCACCCAAATCGGGTTTTCCAGTTTTAGGAGTTACACCTAACTTAGCAAGGACTTTGTTCACTTTACGTTCATTTTCTGTTTCCCATCTTGCATAAAGAGGCTGATCTGCTTTTATTTCTACAAAGCTATCCTTAGTAATTTCTTCTCCACCTGTTTCAGATGTAAACCACCCTGCAAAAAAGTATCCTTCTCTTTCTGGTATGGGTAAATTTCCGTATTTTGAACCTTCATAAACTGTCTTCTCTAAAATACCAGTAGTCCCTTCATTATAATTAAATGTAAGTTTATGTGGTAAACCACATTCTTCGAGTATAAAATTACTGTTGAAAAAAGCATTTAAATCAGCAGTTTGATCGACATCTTTTAAATCGTTTAACTTTATGACTAATTTATAATAATATTTCTTTCCCGCTGGTACTTCCAGCTCGCCAACTAAATTTTCAGTAATTGCTACATCACTCGAAGGCACTAATTCGTTTAATAAAATCTCAGAATATTCAAAATTTTCTTCTTCTTTAAAATAAAAGTTATAAGTTAAAGAACCTTCTAAATAAGTGTTTACAAGATTTAGCCAATTTATTTTAGTGACTGCATCTAAAGTACCAGTATTTTCGATTGTAAAATATTTTTCAATGCTTTCGCCAAAGTTTAAAGAGGCATTGATCCCATCATTCCCGTCTTCAAAAACTAATTCTAAAGAACCTGTATTCAAAGTAACTTCTTGCTCTTGCCCTAAAATATCGTTTATAAAATATGCATAAGAACTTAAAACACCTAGCAAAACTACAGAACAAATTATAGATACTATTAAAATACCTCTATTATTTTTTACTTGCATATCGATATACCTTCCTCATTATGTATTGCTACTATATTACATCATTATATGACAAACACTCTCATTTATCAAGGTCCTTTAACATAAAATTAATTATGAATGAATCACCTATCGAACAATACAATGAACTAAAAAAAGATGACTTCATATGGTACATCTATATTTTCATTGTCTTTGCAGCTATATATTCAAACCGCCTCGAAGAAGACTACGTATTTACTAAAAACGAAGAGGAATACAAAGTATTTCATACTATTAACATCATAGCTTTAACAGTAGTATTCTTTATTTACATATTCTTTGTCAATCGTGCGAATAAACAATATAAAAAAAATCCGAATTTTAAAACCGAACTTAATTTAATCGCTATGCTCATGTTTTTAGTAGCAGGAGCAATAGTTTTATACTTAGAAATAGTTGGACCAATTGAGGACGAAATAGCTATTTAATTTATTTTTCAAATGATCCAGCCTTTATCGCCTCTATATTATCTCTCATCATATTTTTATAAGTGACATTATTAGCGATGTCCTCCTCAGTTAAAAGAGTCATACTTCTCAATTTTTTAACTTCAGCACCAGCATTTACAAGTTCTTTAACTATATTAGATTCGACATCTGTATCGAGCATATAAATATATTTAACCGTGCCATCTTTAATTAGTCTTTTGGCCTTTTCTTTAGTTTGATTAGGAATTTCCCCAACGTCTTCATCGACATTTACTAAAGTGAATCCATATTTAGAAAGAAAACTCAAAGCATCACTAGCAATTATAATACTAGGATCTTTTGCATTACTAGGTACTGTTTCCAATTCGGCATCATAAGAACTTATTAAAACTTTTAAACTTTCATAATTCTTATCGATCTCTTCGATAATATATTTATTGTCTATATATTCTTCTAAACCATTTTTTATATTATGAGCAAGCATTAAGAAATCACTAGGATTTATCCACAACTCCTCGATAGAGTGTTTATATTCTAACCCCTGCGAAACATCGATTATTTTTAAGTTTTTATTGGCATTCAACAAATCTCTCGCGATACCTTTTTCATTACTTAATCCGTTATATACGAATATTGAACCCATCGAATACTTTTTAATCATTTTCTCATTTAATTTATAATCGCTTAAATCTGCCTCAGCTGGATAAATCGAAGATACCTGTGAATTATAACCATACAAATAATCTGTTACAAACTCTACAGGATATACTGTAGTGTAAATATCTACATCTTCTAAATCATCTCTTTTAAAACATCCAGTCATACCTAATAAAATTAACATCAAACTTAAAACTTTCACCATATAGTTTTTCAAAATATATCACCCTATCCATTTTTTCTAGATAACATTTTACTATAATTGAAACGATTTGTAAATAAACACTAGCAAAGTTCTACACTTTTATTGTATAATATTTACGGTGATAAAAATGGACTTTTTAGAAAAATATGGAATTTACATCGAAGATAAGGAGCTTTTACAAAGTGCCCTTACCCATACTTCTTATTCAAATGAGCATAAATGTCCCTCTTATGAACGTTTAGAATATTTGGGTGATGCAGTACTCGAACTCATTGTCAGTGAATATTTTTATTTACATACAGATTTAAAAGAAGGCGATATGACAAAAATTCGTTCCCGTTATGTATGTGAGTCTGCTAACTACGAATATTCAAAAGTAGTCGGCTTCATTCCTTATATTCGCGTAGGAAACGGTCAGATACATGATGTTAACGAAACGATCATAGCAGATGTGTTCGAAGCTATATTGGCAGTAGTATACTTAGAAAAAGGTTTTGATGTAGCTAAAAAATATGTTCTTACAGTCATAAAACCTTTTATCGAAAGTAATCAAATTTTTTACAGTGACTACAAATCCCTTCTACAAGAACTTATTCAGACCGATAAAAAATCTCTCGAATATAGACCCGTCGGAGAATACGGGCCTGCACACGATAGACGCTACGAATTTGAAGTAGTTATCGATAATATAGTTTATGGAAAAGGAATCGGAAAAAGTAAAAAAGAAGCCGAACAAAATGCCGCTAAAGATGCCTACAGCAAATCGGCTAAAATAAAAGGAGTTGAATAATATTTATGCAATTAAAAAGTATTAAAGCTCAAGGATTCAAGTCTTTCGCTGACAAAGTCGAAATCGATATTCAAAACGGTATAACAGGTATCGTAGGACCAAACGGATCCGGAAAATCGAACATTGTCGATGCTGTAAAATGGGTTTTAGGAGAACAATCTGTTAAAGCTCTTCGTGGATCAAAAGAGATGAGCGATGTCATATTCCAAGGAAGCGCTAGTCGTAAACCACTTACTCGTGCCAGTGTAACTTTAGTTTTTGACAACACCGATCATTATCTAAACAGCGATTATAAGGAAATTGAAATTAAAAGAATCGTCTACTCTTCAGGAGAAAACGAATATCTTATCAATAATTCAAAAGTGCGACTTAAAGATATTACCGATTTATTTTTAGACTCAGGCGCGGGAAAAGAAGCCTTTTCAATCATATCTCAAGGAAGAATTGGAGAAATACTAAATTCTAAACCTGAAGAAAGAAGAGCAATTATTGAAGAAGCTGCTGGTGTTTTAAAATATAAAAAGAGAAAAATAGAAAGTTTAAAAAAACTCGATAAGACAAACGATAATCTTTCCAAAATCGACTTAGTCATCGGGGAATTATCTGTCAACTTAGAACCCTTACGTGAACAAAGCGACAAAGCTAAAAAATATGAAGAATACCGCAAAGAACTCGAGTCTGATGAAATTTCTTTACTTATAAACGATATTACAAAAATAAACGACGATTATGAAAGAGCTAAAACAGAAAAAGAATCCTTAAGGATAGAAATAGAAAACATCGAGTCAAAAAATTCAAAAGAAGATGCCAGTCTCGAAAAGCTTAAATTAGAAACTTTAAAGATTGAATCGGACATCAATGCTCAAAGTCAAAAACTTTTACAAGTAACCGAATGTTTATCGAGTCTTGAAGCTAACAAACAACTTATAATTGAAAGAAAAAAATACGAAGTCGACGATGTCAAACTCGAAAGCAACATATTAAATTTAAAAGAAGAAATTGCTTCACTCGAAAGCAATCTTGCCTCTCTTTTAAAAGAAATAGAAAATCTCGACGAAAGATTGACAGAATTAAAAGCTAAAAAAGAACAACTTTCTGTCGAATATAAGAAAATAAATATTTCTAAAAATTCTTTACTAAGTGAAATAGGTCTTAAAAATAAACTTATAAATGAATCTAAAAACAAATTAGAAATTATGAACTCTAATTTAGAAGATGATACCCTACTTCCTTATGCAGTCAAAACTTGTTTAAACAATCCGAGACTAAAAGGTTTACATGGTACACTTGGCAGTTTATTAGAAATAGATAGTACTTATACCACTGCCATTGACACTGCTCTTGGCAGTATGCAAAATGTTGTCATCTGTGACGATGAGACGAGTGCCAAAAATGCTATTAATTATTTAAAAGACAATAAAAGTGGTCGAGCTACTTTCTTTCCTTTAAATGTCATTAAACCTCGCTATGTAGACGATTCCACATTGAACATAGTATCTAAAAACCCAGGCTTCATCGGTGTAGCCGCTAAACTGGTATCATTTAAACCGCTTTATGAAAACGTGTGTTTGAACCAATTAGGCAATATTCTAGTAGTAAAAGACATCGATACCTTAAACGAAATAGGCAAACAGATCCACTACTCTTATCGAATCGTATCTTTAGAAGGTGAAATTCTTCACACAGGCGGTTCACTCACAGGTGGTTCATCAAAGCAAAATAAAAATCCTCTACTAGAAAAAAATAACATTCAAAATTTAAAAAGAGAGATCGATAAACTTGAATCTGCCTTAAATGTCCAAAACCAAAAGCTCGAAGAGCTAACCAAAGAAGAAAGTTTAACCGAAAAAAGAATGCGTGAAATAGATTTAGAAATTATTTCTCTAGAAGAAACTAAGAAAAACAAAAACGTATTTAAAAACAATACTGAATCTAGCATTACCCTAAAAACTAACGAACTAAAAGGTACAGAAGGCGTTAAATCTTCAACTCTAGACAAAGAACTAGATGAAACTATTAATAAGTATTACGAAACAGAAAATCTTAAAAACTCTATCAATGCCAATTTAGAAAAATTAAAATCTCGTAAATCAGACTTAAATACTGAAATTTCTGAAATAGAACTGACAAACAAGAAACAAAATTCTGAGTACAACAAAAAGTTGAGCGATCTAAAAGAAACTGAAATAAAACTTGGCAAGATGGATATCAAACTTGATAACTTACTTTTAAGATTAACTGATGAATATAATATTACTTATGAACGAGCTAAAATGAATTATCCCCTTCCCGACGATGTCGAAGCGACAAGGGCTAAAGTCCAAGTTTTGCGTAGAAATATTAAAGATCTTGGAGACGTCAATATAGGTGCGATTCAAGAATTTGAAAGGATTAACACCCGCTATGAATTTTTGGATAAACAGCGAAAAGACCTTAAAGATTCTATCGATAACTTACTCGGTATAATTAGTGAAATGGATTCCACTATGGAAGAAGAATTTAAAAATACTTTTGACAAAGTCAATGCTGAATTTAAATCAGTATTTAAACACCTATTTAAAGGTGGTCATGGTGAACTTTTACTTACTTATCCCGATAACTTATTAGAAACAGGTGTCGATATTATAGCAGAGCCACCTGGAAAAAAACTTAAAAATATTACTCTTTTAAGTGGAGGCGAAAAAACTCT
Organism: uncultured bacterium; assembly: GCA_947646655.1. Classification (GTDB taxonomy): domain Bacteria; phylum Bacillota_I; class Bacilli_A; order RF39; family UBA660; genus RUG11867. Next base: position 9,108 of record CANSHI010000016.1, on the reverse strand, counting down.
TACAGCCATTGCACTTTTATTCGCAATACTTAATGTTAAAGTTGTACCATTTTGTATATTAGATGAAGTTGAGGCTGCCTTAGATGAGGCTAATGTAGACACGTTTGGAACATATTTGAAAGAATATGAACACAAAACTCAATTCATCGTAATAACTCACAAGAAAAAAACGATGGAATACGCTAATACTTTGTATGGAATAACTATGCAAGAATCAGGTGTATCTAAATTAGTAAGTGTTAAACTTGAAGGTATAAAATAAAAAACGATTTTTGGATCGCTTTTTTTTGTTTAAATAAACTCTTTTATAAAGCTTTTGTAATCTACAAATTCTTTATCATTTTCATTAATTTGCAAAACAAATAAGATTTTACCCATTAGTTTTCTTATATATACTTCTTTACTTAAAGATATTTTTTCATGCTTCATATGTGACTCTAATCCGAATTTTTGAATATAGTAAATTTCTTGTCTTATTTCCTTTCTATATTGCTTACTCACTTGGGCCTTTTCATTTACGACGACCCCCGTCACAGTTTGTTGACTACTAGATCTAACAACATGTATTTTATTTTTATTCAATTTTAAACCTAAACATTTAAGGTCATTCATAACCTTTTTAATGACTTCGCTGACATCAAAATTACCTGAAAAAGTCATATCATCAGAATACCTAGTATAGTTAATATTATTTAATGAACACCATTTTCCTATATGCTCGTCAAATTCCCTCATGTATATATTGGAAATACAAGCACTCGTTGGAGCTCCCTGTGGTAAATGTTCATCATAACAACATAAATATGTTAAAAGTTGTCCCACTGATTTTGGATATAAATAAATTGGAAAACAAGAATTATAAACATCTATAAAGTCGATGCTATCAAAAAAATTTTCAACATCAAGTTTTAATACTATATCTTGTCCCACATGTGGCATAACATTATCTCTTAAAGAATATCCCTTTCTATAAGCAATCGCATAATTTGAGATATATCTTTCACTTAACACATTTTCAAGAATATTTTTTTGAATATGTTTTAATATTTCGTTTGGTTCATATATAGTACGCATTTTTCCGCTTTTTTTCTTAATTTTATATTTTTTATAATTTTTTTCTATGTTATTGCTTATAGAATAAAGAGTTTTTATATATTTTTTCTTATTACAATTTAAAAGTTTGAGAGACAGCAAATAATCGTTTATTTGATCTTGATCATTATATTTCCACATTAGCTTGCCTCCCTAAACAGTTTTAGACAGTACCAGTGATATTGATATACGAAATATGTATTTTAAGCGTTTTTAAAAACGCGACTACACAAAGTGTAGATAGATACATATGGAGTATTGCAATTCATAATTTGTAGTTTTTCTAGTCCCTAAGCGACTCGCTTAAGTATAGGTTTATTCCTAAATCTCTACTGCCTTGCCAACATTATAACATAAAAAAAAGAAAGTTAATAACAATTTTTACTTTCCTTCAAACGGGCTATACATAGTGCCATTTCCACTCATCGTACTTACAAATTTGGCATTTAAGTTTATAACTGGTGCTACTCCACCCATGTTATATACATAATAATAGCTTAAAGCTCCATCATTATTTACACGAAATAAATAAGCACCACTACCACTATAATTACTAGGAGATAAAGACCAGTACCAATTTCCCTTATAAAGATAATAATTTCCATTTGTAGTATTGTATTTTCCACTTCCCGCAGCTAGTATCTCATCTACTGTTATCATTCCCACTTTTTGTTCTAACTTGCCATTTCCTTTTTCTGTATCTTCCTTTGTAAACGCATCATTCTTCTCAGTACATGTAAACTTTGGTATGGGATTTTCTTTTGCACTTAAATGTGTATTATTATTTCCTGTCATCATTCTAGATAATGCTCCATATCCCGTTACATTCGATCCATATCCTAATCCTGTATCGTTTGTCCACATTGTCATATTCTGACCAGGTATAGCTCTATCATTACAAAATATATTATCACTTACATAACTATCAAACTCTTTATCAGCAATATTTGTCTTATACCAATTTTCTACGGCTGTCTTAATATCTGAATTTACTAAATTTGTTTGAGCTTCATCTTTACTTGTACTTGCTCCTGTACCACTTGGTCCATACATATACCCAACATATTTTGCATCATTATAATTGCTATTATATTTATGCCCTCTTAAGACTATCCTATTTGTACTGTTTACCCCGTTTCCAAATGCACTGGTTCCATCATATATTATTCGGATTGATCCATCGCCATTTATTCTTATTATTCTCCAGTAGTAACCTGCAAATTTTACATAGTTATCCTCTACTGCCCCTCTATAGTAATAACTTGTTCCATAATCATCGGCCAAAGCATATAATCCATCCGCTGTCTCATCAGTCGTTGCAGGCTCAGCAAAATTTGGTGAACCAATTTTTATTGTTTTACCTAATTTTGCTAAAGTTGTAGAAGTTCCAAGCTCTAATTCTTTATCAAAATACAATGAACACATATCATTATGGCTTATTTTTAAAGAAATCTTTTTTGAATTTGAATTTTGCGATATATTCCCACCATTGGTACATATACTCTTTTCTATATTTAATATAAACCCATCCGTCGGAAATTGTGTGGAATTACTTTTACTATATCCTGTATCACTATTCTCATCTTCTATATATACCGCTAAAGCTTGATTTCGCGTGGGGGGGGGGTGATAAAAATTCATCATCCTTTGCTAATCTATTACCTGCAATACTTCCCAAAACAGCAAGTCCTGCTACAGATGCTAACCATAATTTCTTTTTATCTTTTTTCATTTTCCTCATTTCCTTTCTAGTCTCAAATCTTAATTAAATTATAAAACTTTTTACAATTATTTTCAAGGAAAGCGAAAAAAATAAGACTTTGAGTGAGTCCTATTTATTTATCATATTTAATAAGTCTATTTTAAACATATCTTTAGCTTCGTTTTGCTTACTTATCATAACACCTTTATAAGTCGTAAGCTCAGCCATATGCCCTTCGAGCAATATATCTGATGGTGTAATAGTATCTAACATAACTATATTTTGCTTAGTATAAACCATATAATGTAATATTACGTCACCATGAACTTGACTAAACATGTGATCACTAGGCAATTTGAGCTCATAACTGACTATACCATCATTTTTATTAGTACTTTTCTTCTCTCCTAAGAAATTTCCACTTCTAAGAGATGGATAATATTCAAAATTAAGTTTTTTATATGCAAGCATATTATACTTTTTAAGAGCACGTTCTAGCTTATGATATTCATTTTCATTGACGTAGTCGAGAATGTATCCTTTCATAATTAACCCCCTTATTCCCTTAGTTGGTGGGTATTCTAACACAAAATTCGTCATTTGTCAAATTTTTATGTTATTTTTATTCTATTTTATACTATTAGTATACCATTCTAAGTTAAAAAGAGTCAATTAAGAATATTACTCTGAACATATAATTTACATATATTTTTATTTTATCGTTTCTATTACCGAACTAATTAAGTCGATATTATCTAAAGCAGAGCTTATTTTATCAGTAGGATTTAATTTGTATTGTTTTTTCATCGTTTTAACAAAATCTTGATAATTTGAAGGATTTCTATTTAAAAATTTATACCATTCCGAATTTTCGTGCAAAAATTTATGCATTTTCTCATCATTTTTTAGTGCATATATAGTAATTAGTTGCATTTAATCCTCAAAAATTTTATTAATTGGTCTAGGAATACTAGGGCCTTTACTTACCAAATCCGCTGCCGCTCCAGAGCCTGTCAACTCTTGTATTACACCAATAGCTTTTTGAGCTGTATCAATATATTTTTGCACATTATCGATATTTACATTTTTAAACAACTTAGTTAACTCCCCTAAACTATTCATTTTATCTGATCCCACAGACTTATTAATATCTTTGTTATTTAAATATCTATCCCACAATCCTTCGTCGTTTCCATATAAATCATATACCTCAAATAAATCTTGCCAAGAATGTGTCTTATCTTTTACAACATTTACTAAAGAGGGATGTTTTGAGACAAAATCTTTAAATTCATCTTTTTTGCTCATATTATCACCTTACTTAAATATATGAAAAAAAAAGAAAATATTGATTAATTCTCTTTTAAGTCATTAATTGTAAACAAACATTCATCGATAAATTTATGTGTCAATGGTGTATCTTTTATACAGTTAACTTTAACGATCAAATCATCCAAATATTCTTCTACATTTAATTTATTACTGTGCATTTTAATATAAGAATTTAAACTGTAGTAAAAAGTGTCGACATATATAAATTTAAGTTGATTTTCAATTAATTCTTTCGTTTCTAAATTGCGAGTATTATAAGTTGCTAAATCGTTAACATCTATGATCATATCTAAAGGTTCTATTATTCTTGAATGTAAATATTCAACAATAAAGTCCTTATTTTGATTTTTGCTCGCCTTTTTAACTAAATCGATTAGTCTCAATCTACCATTCTCATTATAAATGACGTTTAAAGCTGGATATTTAGATAAAAGTTCTTTTTTATATGTGCACTTTTCAAAAAAGGCATTAAATCTCTGATCTAAAGAAAATTCTTTATGAGATGATGTTATAGCTTGAACATCAAAATCCAAACTTTTAGTTTTACTTTCAATATATGATTCGAATAAGTTGACACCAAAACTGCTAAAAAATTTCAAACTTGCAACAAAACTTGCCGCATGTGCCTCCGCTAAAAAAGCGCTAGGCATATAATCTTTATTGGTGTATATTTTATTTAAATCGACTTTACATACTAATAAACTTATTAAGTTTTTAAAAGTTAAATAATCGCATTTATTTTCTTTCAATAGTATTTCAGAAACTTTTGTATTAACCTCAAAAAAAACATTTTCAAAAAGCTCGACATAGTTTAATGAAACAAAACCTTCAATATATTTATAGTCGATCAAAACTGTACTATCATCGATCTCTAAATCATCTTCTGTACCATTTGGAAATTCGACTTTAAGTTTTATACCATATTGGGCTGTATAATCGTCTATGAGAGCAGAAACTATCTTCTCTACTACTAGAGGATCAAAAATATGATTAGTTTTATACGCATGATTATGCAACAAACCCGTAATTAAATCCATATCTAATGAGTTTTCAATATTATTCTTTACATAATTGCAAACTAAATCGAAATCATGTATACTTAAAGATTTTTTCTCCTTTAAACACTGAAAAGCTTCTCCCAATAGCACTTCGACTATCCCTGTATAATCTATTGACTCATTAAAAACGTAATTATACAAATCATTAAACTCTTTTGTCTTAGCTGCATAACTGTCGTTTTTTAAAGAGTAAACTAAACCTTTAAAAAAACTTGTATTAAGTATATTTTCAGGATTCTTGTTTAACTCTATTAGTAAAAAATCGTCATAAAATTGTTTAATAAAGTTTAATTTTCCTTTTGTCACAAGATCTATATCTGAGACTTCCGAATAAATGTGAAAAATGTTAGAAGAAAAAAGAGTATCCTCGATAAATCTTAGCATGAGCTGTAGATACTCATTTTTACTTATATTTTGAAAATACAAACTGTTTTCATCAAATTCATTTTTAAACATGTCATATAATGAAGGATTTGTAAGAATACTATTTAGAAAGTTAGGGGGAATTTTATTTGTATTAATTACCGCATCAAACATTTTTTTTCTTCCTTTCCCTATTTTGTAGCTCTAAATATGTCGATATGATCTTCAACTCTTCAAGAGCAGCCTTTTTGTTTATTCGTAAAAGGTACTCATATCTAAAAATATGAAAAGTCAATATTTCATCAAGTAACATTAAGTTCGTAGTATATACTAATTCCCAAGGATATTTATTACTATTCATAAATTACCTACAACTTAAATTCCTCTAAAAAATCTTCTTCTTTAGCAGGTTCCTTCACATCACTAACATCTGCTTTTTCTTCTATTATTTCTAATAGAGCTTCTTTATTTACAGAAATCATATCTTTCTTAGTAATCGTACTTCCTGTACTAGACATATCCATTATAGGTACATCACTAGTCTTAATTTTATCTACTTCATCGATATATCTTAAGTTATAACAAGTTTTCGAATCACTTACAAAAGTATTAATAATTTGATAAGTCGTAGATTTTACTTTCTTTATTAATGTACTACCTCGTTTTGCACGACTGAGCTTTGTTATTTCTGAAATTTTTATTCTTTTGGCACTTTTCTTATCAGTAAATACTGTCAAATACTCTGACTTTTCATCTACTCCGCTTCCAGCTACTACTTGATCATCATCTTTGAGCGCAATAGCTTTTACTCCAGCCGTTTTAACGCCACCCGATGGAACTTCACTAGAATTGAATCTTAAAACATAGCCATTTTTAGTAGTCAAAATTGTTTCATTTAGTTCTAAGAAAGCACTGACGACAGTATCGTCATTCTTTAATTTAATTGCTACCATTTCTTTATTATATCTCGTAACATTATAAAGCTCTAACTTAGTTTTCTTTATCATTCCTAATTTTGTAACTGTCATGAGCTCCCTGTTTTTAGTGTTCTCATTTACAATAAATGAATTTATAACTTTTTCATCGGGGCTAACTGTAACAATATTGGAAATATGTTTACCCATATCTTTCCATTTAGCCTCTGGAATATTGTAAACTGGCAAATATAAATAATTTCCAAAGTCTGTAATGATTAAAAGCTTATCTAATGTCGAAGCTTCGAACATATTTAAAACAGTATCTCCAGGCTTTAAACCAGTTTCATCACCACTAGCTTGATAGCTTTTCATACTAACTCTTTTTAAATAACCATCACTCGATAAAGTAATAATTACTCGCTCGTTATTAATTAATTCTGTAGCATCGATTTTAATCTCAGTTACTGTTTCTCTAATTTCGGTCTTTCTTTCTTTAGAATATTCTTTTTTTATTCGTCTTAAATCACTTTTTATTTCAGAATCTAATTTAGCTGGATCATTTAATATCTCACGATATTTTTCTATTAAAGCTTGTAATTCTTTTAATCTTTCTTCTAAAATAGTTATATCTGTATTAGTCAAACGATAAAGTTGTAACATGACAATCGCTTTAGCTTGTTCCTCTGTAAAACCGAATTCTTTTACCAAATTTGCTTCAGCATCACTTTTATTTTTAGAAGCTCTAATTACTCTAATTACTTCATCAAGTACACTAATAGCCTTTATTAAGCCTTCTGTAATATGAAATTGTTTTTCCGCACCTAGTAAATCCCATTCAGTAGATTTTTTTACAACTTCTCGACGATGCTTTATATAGGCATCGATTATCGGAAGTATACCAAGTAGTCTAGGTCTTCTATTGACAATAGTAACGTTATTATAATTATAAGATGTTCTCAAATCTGTATTTTTTAAAAGATAATTTAAAACTAATTCTTTATTGGCACCACTTTTTAAATCTATTACAATGCGAAGGTTAGAGTCTTTGTCTGATTCGTCTCGAACTTCGCTTATACCTTCGACTTTTTTCTCTATTCTAATTTCATCTATTTTTTGTATAAGATTTGCTTTGTTAACTTCAAAAGGAATCTCATTAATAACTATTTTATCCTTTCCCTTTTCTGTAACAAATTCGTACTTGCACATCACAGTAATTTTTCCGCGACCTGTTTCATATGCTTTTCGTATTCCATCGATTCCCTCGACGATACCTCCTGTAGGAAAATCTGGCCCTTTTACGATATTTAAAATTGTATCCAAAGTACAATTAGGAGAATCTATTCTTTTAATAGTGGCATCTACTATCTCGCCTAAATTGTGAGGAGGCATATTAGTTGCATAACCAGCACTGATACCTGTACACCCATTAACTAGCAAATTAGGAAATCTTGCTGGCAGAACAGTAGGCTCTAACTTTGTATCATCAAAATTAGGTGCAAAGTTAATTTTCATAGCTTCGAATTTGTCGATATCAGCTAGTAACTCTTCACTAATTTTAGCTAGCTTACATTCTGTATAACGATATGCAGCTGGTGGATCTCCATCTATGGATCCATTGTTACCATCTATTTGAACCAATATATGATTTTGTTTCCAATCTTGAGATAATCTTGCCAGCGCATCATATACTGGCACATCGCCATGCGGATGATATTTTCCTAGCACTATTCCGACTGCATTTGCACATTTCTTGAATTTATTATCATAAGTATTATTATCTTTGCTCATAGCATAAATAATTCTTCTTTGTACAGGCTTTAAGCCATCTCTCACATCGGGGATAGCTCTATCTTGAATTATATACTTCGAATATGCTCCAAACCTAAGCCCCATGATTTCTTCTATACTATATTCGTAAATTTTATTAATTAAGTTTTCCATATCCTTAACCACCTTACATCATTTTATCATATAGTGGCTTCGAAAATCAAATGGTTTTAACTGAAATACATCTCTCTTCTATATTATTGTTCTTTTAAAAGATCTCTTATTTCTTTAAGTAACTCTACTTTTTCATCTATAACTGGTACTTCTTCTTTCTTTTCTTCAACTTCTTTTTTCCTATTAAATGAACTTAATATTTTTACAAAAATAAATATACAAGCAGCCACAATTAAAAAGTCGATAACATTTTGCACAAAGTTTCCATAAGAAATTTTAGCTTCACCTATCGTCCATGTAAGCCCTGTAAAATCGATACCACCTATTACTAAGCCTATCAATGGCATTAAAATATCGTTGACAATTGAAGTAACTATTTTTCCAAAAGCTGCTCCTATAATCGTACCGACAGCCATATCGATAACATTTCCACGAGAAATAAAACTTTTAAATTCTTGTATCGTTTTACTTCCCATTTCAACTGCTTCTTTTCTTTTCTCTTGTAAACTAACTTTCTTTCTACTTTTCTTTTGACTCATAATAACTTCCCTCATTTCGGAATTATTATATAAGAGTCTTTAATATATGTCAATTGACACTTCTAGCTAAAACAACCCTAAAATACTTTGCACTTTTTTAACAGACATTTCAACATACTTGGCAATAGATTCTACTGTTAATCCTTGTTTATACATCTTTCTTA
>CANSHI010000015.1 GCA_947646655.1 uncultured bacterium | reverse complement strand
TAGAATCTATTGCCAAGTATGTTGAGATGTCTGTTAAAAAAGTGCAAAGTATTTTGGGATTATTTTGATAATGGAAATATATTGTAAAATAGTTAACTATAAGATACAATATATATAGGAGGATTATCGATGAATACAATAAAATGTCCAAAATGTGGTACTAATTTTGAAATTAGTGAAGAAGTTCATGAATCCATTGTTAAACAAATAAGAGACCAAAAGTTTTTAGAAGAAGTGGAATTTATAAAACAAGAACACAAAAAAGATTTAGAAAATGCTTTAAATTTAGAAAGCATAAAAGCATCTAAAAAAAGCGAAGAAGAATTAAATAAAAAAGATAAAGAAATAAGCGAACTAAGGCATAAAATAGAGCTTAAAGAATCTGAACAAGCTTTGACTATAAAAGATATAAGTCTTGCAAAAGATAAAGAAATTGCACGGTTAAATGGTGAATTAAATCTTAAAAAGAGCGAATATTTGTTGAGAGAGAAATCGTTAAAAGAGAGCTACGAAGAAAGATTAGGAGCAAAGGATGAACAGATCGCTTATTATAAAGATTTTAAAGCTAAGCAATCTACTAAGATGATCGGAGAATCTTTAGAACAGCATTGTAGTAGTGAGTTTAATAAACTTCGTCCACTTTTTAAAAATGCATATTTTGAGAAAGATAACGATATAAAGACAGGATCAAAAGGTGATTTTATTTTTAGAGATTATGACGATGATGGCGTGGAATTGATTTCTATCATGTTCGAAATGAAAAATGAGGCAGATAAGACGGCTACGAAACATAAAAATGAAGATTTTTTTAAAGAATTGGATAAAGATCGGAGAGAGAAAAATTGTGAGTATGCCGTATTAGTTAGCTTACTTGAATTGGACAATGACTATTACAATAATGGCATTGTCGATGTTTCTCATGTATACGATAAAATGTATGTCGTTAGGCCACAATTTTTTATACCGATTATTACACTCATTAGAAGTATGGCTTTAAAGACTATTGATTATAAAAAAGAGTTAGCTACGATTAAAAATCAGAATGTCGATATCGCCCGATTTGAAGAAAATATGAATTCATTTAAAGAAGGTTTTGCAAGAAATTATAGAATTGCTAGTGATAAATTTAAAAAAGCTATAGAAGAAATAGACAAAACTATCGATCATTTGCAAAAGACAAAAGATGCTTTAATTTCGAGTGAAAATAATTTGAGACTGGCTAATAATAAAGCAGAAGACTTGAGTATTAAAAAGTTAACTACTGGAAGTCCAACAATGGCTCAAATGTTTCAAGAATTAGAGAAAGAGAGTGAAAGTGTATAAAGGGAATGTTAGAAAACTTAGAACCCGATGATAGACAATTATACCGAGAAGGCTTTGTATCGGGAGAGTATAATCAAGACTTATATATAAAGAGGTCTCTTGATGTGGGTCTAATAAAACTAAAATCTATTTAAGCGCATATGCAAGACTAAATGGTGAAATCATTCAACAAGGATTTTTATATTTTTATTTAGATGAAGAATTAATGAGTAGCGATTTTATCGGAATTAAAGTCGAAGAACAATATCGAAATTTAAATATTGCTTCATTTTTAGTGGCAAGTTGGATAGATCTATGTAAAAACAATGGATATGAATTTTTAGGTGCTAATGAAAAGCAAAGAAAACCGTTTCTTTTATATTTATTAAAAACTTATGGATTTGAAATATTTGATAAGTCTTTATATGATACGAGACCTGATGTAATAACAATATGTAGAAGTACAGATATGCTCGATAAAAGAAAATTTTTATTATTTCGCGATCCTAAACATGAGAAAGTTTTCATGGGAACAAATGTTTATAAAACGGATAATTATGAAATAGCACATTCTAGTGATGGCTTAATCCTTTTAGATAAAGTTTTATTGCCTTTGCAAAATAGTAGAAAAAGTAAAACTAAGTATGAATTGTGGGATGAAATTAAAGCTGAATTAAAGGCCAATGAGGTTATTAATAGGCATAAAAGATAGAGATCAATTGAGGAAAAAAAGTATGAAATTGACACTGTCTAGGAAGATAGTGTTTTTAATTTTAAATAAGAAAAAGAAGCCTACATAGCTTCTACTATTAATTTGATCGCTGTTTTTTCTTCACCGTCGATAGTTATATCGACAAATGCAGGTATACAAACTAAATTTTTGCCAGATGGCGCTACGAATCCACGAGCTATACACAATGATTTAATAGCCTGGTTTAAACTTCCAGCTCCCACTGTTTGGATTTCAACACTGCCGTTACTTCTAAATACATTCGCAATCGCTCCAGCAACTTTATTAGGATTTGATTTTGACGATACTTTTAAAATTTCCATTATATAAACTTCCTTTCTAACAATAAATTATATGAAGCTTTTTATTAAAAAATACTGTATTTTTTTGTTTTAATATTGAGAGGCGAAAGAAATTGTTAAGACTTTATTATTGTGACAAATTTTTTACAGCTAACTTTGTTTTTCGTGGTATAATTATTATTAGGTGATGAGTCGTGTATAATGGGTTAAATGAGGAAATGATAAGAGATATAAGCAAAAAGAAACAAGAGCCAGCTTGGATGTTAGAGTTTAGACTAAATTCGTTAAAGAAATTTATGGAGCTCGATATGCCTAGATTTGGACCTAAACTGGATATAGACTTTTCTTCTATCAATTATTATAAAAAGGTAAGTGAAAGCTCATCAAATTGGGACAAAGTAAATTGTTCTATAAGAAAAACTTTCGATGAATTGGGAGTAATCGATGCTGAGGAAAAATATTTGGGTGGTGTCACAAATCAGTATGAGAGCGAAGTAGTTTATCACAGTTTGCAAGGTGAACTTGAGAAAAAAGGCATAATTTTTTTAAGTACTGATGATGCCTTAAAGAAATATCCTGATCTCTTTTATAAATATTTTAATCATTTAGTTAAGTATGATGAAAATAAGTTTACCGCTTTAAATGGTGCTTTATGGAGTGGGGGATCATTTATATATATACCGCCACATACTCATTTGGATAGACCTTTACAAAGTTATTTCAGAATCGATTCAATGGCTCTTGGACAATTCGAGCGAACAATTATAATAGTCGATGATGATGCCGAGCTTTCATATATAGAGGGTTGCACAGCCATGAGCTATTCTGTCAATTCACTGCATGCGGGTGTTGTCGAAATATATGTTGGAAAAAATGCTCATATGAAATATTCGACGATTCAAAATTGGAGCAAGGATGTATATAATTTAGTTACTAAAAGGGCCATTGTAGAAAGTGGTGGTCTCATGGAATGGGTCGATGGCAATATCGGCAGTGGAGTTACAATGAAATATCCTTCTTGTATTTTAAAAGGCGATGAAAGTAGGGGTAACTCTATTAGTATTGCCTATGCTAAAAGTAATCAAGTGTTAGATGCTGGGGCGAAGATGATCCATATAGGAAAAAATACAAAGAGTAAAATAATTTCCAAGTCTATCGCAAGTGAGGGTGGTATAGCAAATTATCGTGGTGAAGTTAAAATTAACAAGGGAGCTAGGAACTCTATGGCTACTGTTAAGTGTGATACGATTATACTCGATAGTATAAGTAAAAGTGATACTTATCCAAAAAATGTTGTAAGTAATAATTGTTCTACGCTCGAACATGAAGCTAGTGTATCGAGAGTAAGTGAAGAAAAGTTGTTTTATTTAATGAGTAAAGGATTAAGTGAAGAAAAGGCCAAAGAATTAGTCATATCAGGTTTTATATCAGAGTTTAAAAATGAACTTCCGATGGAGTATGCTGTCGAGTTAAATCGTCTACTTAAAGAAATTTGATTATAAATAAAAAAAATGAAGACATAATAAAGATTAGAGAAGAGGAAACTATGAAATACGATTGCTATGAAAATGAAACTTATAATTTATATACGATAGAGACTAATAAATTTAAAAGTTCTCATATGGAAGTAGTATTTAGAACTCCAGTTACTAAAGAAAACATTACTTATCTTTCATTGTTAACGGAGATATTAATGGAAAATTGTGCAGATTATTCGAGTCGCAAAATGCTGGCTCGTAAAATGTGCGATTTATATAACGTAAATATTTATGGTACTAATTCGCGTGTCGGAGGATTAATGCTTACAAACTTCGTTTTAGATTTTATAGATCCTAAGTATACTTCTGAAAGTACATTGGAAGAGTCTATAAAATTGCTATTCGATATGATTTTAAAACCAAATTTTAAAGATGGGGAAGCTCATGAACTTACTTTTGAGAGAGTTAAAAATAGACTTATGTTAAGTATAGATGCTGTGCGAGAAGACCCTAAACAATCTAGTATATTAAGTGCGTTTAGAGAACTAAATAGTGATGATGTCAGATCATTTAATGTAAGTGGCGATCGTGAGATTTTAGAATCTATTACACCTCGCAAACTGTATAAATTTTATGAACAGTTTTTGGAGAATAGTCCTAGGGATATTTATATAATCGGTTCTTTAGACATGAAACAAGTAAATAGAATCGTTCGAAGATATGCCAATTTCAAGAGTATAACTTCTAATGACGATCAAATATTTTTAGAAGATATAAAACCAGGTAAAGCTTTAAGTAAGGTGGATACTAGTAGTTTGTCTCAAACAAATTTTGTACAAGTTTATTCACTATATGGCTTGTCAGATTATGAAAAAAATTATGTCATGCCTCTTTACAATATGATTTTTGGATCTGGTTCTTTAGAGAGTAAGCTTTATAAAAAAATGCGTGGAGAAAATTCTCTTTGTTATAATGTAAATACTTTTTATCAAAAATACGATCAAAATTTGATCATACATACTGCAATAGATGATTCTAGTACAAAGATGACTTTAAAACTCATCAAAAGCGTTTTTACGGAAATGCAAAAGGGTAACATAAGTGATATGGAATTAGAAAATGTTAAAAACTTATTGATAACAAGTTTACATTTAATTCTCGATAGTCCAAATAGACTAATAGATATGTATTTATTTAAAAATATTGCTAATCTTCCTGACTTAGACGAGAGAATAGATGAAATTAAAAAAGTAAGTATAAGCGATTTGGTAAGTCTTTCTAAAAAGATAAAACTTGCTATAACATATAGGCTGAAAGGGGATTAACATGAAGAAAATAATTTATAAAGATTTGGAAGAAGAAGTATTTTACGAGAAACTTCCGAATGGATTAGAAGTATTTATGTATCCTAATGAACTTGCTAAAAACTTTTATCTCACTTTTAATGTAAAATTTGGCAGTATCGATACAGAGTTTAAACGTGGAAAAGATAAAGATTTTATTAAAGTTCCTAATGGTACAGCACATTTTTTAGAACATCAAATGTTTCAAGAAGGTGGAGGGCATACGGCTTTTGAGAAGTATGCTGAATATGGCAGTTCGGTAAATGCTTTTACAACATACGATTATACTTGTTATGAAGTGGTTGCTTCGGATAAGTTTAAACAAAATTTAGAGTTACTTTTAAATTATGTGCAACATCCAGTTTTTAAAGAGAACAGTGTAAATAAAGAAAAAGGAATCATAAAAGAAGAAATAAAAATGTATGATAATACACCAGGAGCTGTTTTAAATTTTGGACTCGAATATAATTTAAATCGATATGATGGGCATAAGTATTTGATAAGTGGCACAGAGGACGATATTAAAGAAATCACCGCGGACATTTTAAATGAAACTTATGATACATTTTATACTCCTCATAACATGTTTATGGTTTTAACAGGAAAGTTTTCTCCTTTAGAGGCGTTGGGAATAATCAAGAAAAATCAGGCAAAAAAAGAATTTGAACCACGAGTGAAAGTTACTAGACGTAGGAGCAAAGAACCTATCGATGTCGATAAAACTTATGAAGAAAAAGAAATGGATGTAAGCGTTCCTAAGTTAAAAATTGCTTATAAAATAGATAAATTAAAATTTAAAGAATATGACGATGTGTTACTTAAAGTTTATATAGATGCTATTTTGCAGATCAAGTTTGGCTCTACTTCTGATTTACTGGAAAAATTGCAGGAGGAAAACTTAATTACGTGGGATTTATACACGGCAAGAGAGCTAAGAGACGACTATGTGATGATCAGTTTTGAAGCAGAGACGGAATATAAAGAAGAAGTTATCGATTTAATCAGACAGGAACTTAAAAATATAAAAATATCTAAAGAAGAATTAGAGAGAGTTAGAAAATCTAATATTGCATCGTTTATATTACATTTCAATGACATAATTGCAGTAGCAGAGGATATCGAAGATGATATAGTTTCTAATGGTAAAATTCAAGAAAATATTATGGAAATTTATAAAGATATGAATTTAACAAGTATGTTGAAAATAGCTGGTTTAATCGATACGGATAATGAATCTATATTTTATATTGATAAAATAAATGTCTAGTTATAGGCATTTTTGTTTTAAATGGTTGATAAAAAAAGTATTTTCCTTTATAATTTAGATAGTAGGTGAACTATAATGAATGAAAGAAATAGAAGTACACTAAAAACTGTGTCGGTCAGCATTGTAGTAGTTTTAATTATAGCTGTTGTGGGAATAAGTTTTGCGTACTTTACAATCAATTATGAAATCGGTGATACTTATAACGTCGGAGGTAAAGCTAAGTCTAGTGAACCACAAATAGAATTTAGTGAGAATAAATCAGAAATTGGACTACCCGATACATATCCTGTGCCTAATGAAGTAGGAATTGAGAAGAGTGATGAGTATAGTTATACTGTAACCAGTAAAGAAAATGCTCGTAATGTAAAAGTGAACGTTTATATTCAAATCGATCAAGAAAGTACTTTATCGGATGATTTAGTAAATATTTTATATAATGATTCTATTATCACTATTAGTACACTTTTACCAGGTGACCCAGTTGATTATGGTTTTAACAGAGCATATAAATTGGATAGTTTCATATTAGAGCCTAACGGAAGCAAGATAAACTATATGAAAATGTGGGTAAATGAAAATGGTACAGTTGAGAATGCTTTAAATAAAGGTTGGGGTAGTAAGATTTCTGTTATACCAGAGTTTACTGATGAGCCCGCAAGTGGCGAGTAAATGAGAAGCTAGTTAAAGCTTTTTTAAATTGACTAATAGGGGATTTAGGGTTAAAATTGATATAGTAGGTGAAAAGTGATGTTTAATAAGAAAAATATTATTTATAATGGATCTTTCTTTTTAATAGTCACTGTTCTCGTTATAACGATAGTAGGAAGGAGTTTTGCCTATTTCAGTATAGTATATGAACTAGGTGATAGTTATGAAATGGGCGGTTCTGCTGTAAGTGGGGAGCCCTTTATTGAGTTCCAGGAAAATAAAACTGGAATCATTTTGAATGGTGCTTATCCAATGACAGATGAAGTAGGATATGATAAAAGTGATGAGTATGAGTTTACTGTGACTAGTAAAGAGAATACTAAAAATGTAAAAGTAAATGTCTATTTACAAGTAGCGGAAAATAATACTTTAGCTGACGATCTTGTAAATATTTCTTATAATGATTTTATAAATAATTTAAGTTTATGTACGACAGAGAGTGCAATAGATCAAGGATTTGATAATGCTTATAATTTGGGAAGCTTCATTTTAAAACCTAATGAATTACAAAAAAGTAGGTTAAGGATTTGGGTTAATGAGAACGGGACGATAGACAATGCTTTAAATAAAAGATGGACTGGAAAAATTGTTGTGATTCCAGAGTTCACTTTAGAAGAGCCTATAGAGGTAGTAGAAGGTTCTTTAGCAGAACATTTAATATTTAAAGCTAATCGTGGTAATATAAATAATTACAATTTAGGTAATAAAAAAGAGCTATTTTCTTTTAGGCAATTAAAAACAGAACAAACAGATAGTTTGATCGATTACAGATTCATAGGAAATGACCCTAATAATTATTTGACTTTTAATGATGAAGTATGGAGAATAATTGGTGTTTTTGCTGTTTTAAGTGAAAATGGGAAAATGGAATGGAGAGTTAAAATTATTAGAAATAATTCGATCGGAAAATTAGCGTGGAATGCCAATACAGAAAATGCAGAATATAAAAATATTTGGTTTAAAGGTACACTTTATGAATTACTAAATTCGGGAGATTATTATAATAGAGTAAGTAATTATGCCGAAACAGGATTGAATGAGACAGCAAAAAACCAAATTGGTTCAGTCAAATGGTATTTGGGCAATTCCAATACTGGAAGAACATTTAGTGCCTCAGTAGCTTATGAGATGGAAAGAGGAACTAAGCGATGTATCGAACCATCAGATGGATCAGTTAATTGTTTTTCAGATGATTCTACTGTAAATGTTATGGATAAAGTGGGCTTGATGTATCCTAGCGATTATTTATAACATATGCTTATGGGGTAGATGATAAGTGTTATGGAAATGCTGCGGAGTGTGCCACGACAAAAGGTGGTGCTCCTAGTACGGGGTGGTTATATTCGAGGACTTTAGAATGGACAATTGCGAACAGTAAAACTTTTTCAGCAATTCAAATTAATTCTCTTGGTTATATGAGTTTTGGTATTGGAGCAACTGGGGCACGAGAGATCAGACCAGTAGTATATTTAAAAGCAGACAGTGTTTTAAGTTCAGGAAACGGGACTAGTGATTCTCCATATATTTTAGGCTAGGGCCTTTTTTGTTTATAAAGTTTGACTTCATTTGTTAAATAGTTTACAATTGAATTGAACAACAAGTAAAAGTTTTTGGGTATGGTTTGGAGTTAAAATATCCTTTTAATGTGTATTTTAAAAAAGGAGTGATTTATGTGTATGCAGAGGTTTTGATCGAATATAAGGTAAAAAGTTTAGATAGAAGTTTTACATATATCGTACCAGCAGAATTGCAAGATAGATTGAAAGTTGGCATGAAAGTTGTCGTTCCTTTTGGTGGGGGAGATTCAGAAATAAATGGATTTGTAACAAATATAAAACATGATACGAATTTAGGTAATTTAAAATCTATTAAAAGTATTACAGATGAATACTTAGTTTTAAGTGAAGAGCTTATGGAATTGGGTAAGTATTTAAGAGATACGACATTATGTACTTTGATTAGTGCTTATCAAACGATGCTTCCATCGAGTTTAAAAATAAAAGACAAAAAAGCTAATTACGAAAAGTTTGATACTTATTTGAAATTAAAAATGCCTCGGGAGTTTGTTAAAACTTATCTTGCTGAAGCTAAAGGTAAAAATCAAAAAGAACTACTTCAATGCTTATTAGATAATGAAAAAGTTTTAAAAAAGAATTATAGTCCTAGTACAGTTAAGACTCTTTTAACTAAAGGAATAATAGAAGAAGAAAAAGTGTCTACTTATCGAATCGATAAAGAAGATGAGAAAAAAGAAAATCAAATCACATTAACGCAGGACCAGCAACATTTATATGAGCAAATTATAAAATCTTTAAATAAGGCTGAAACTTTTTTAATACACGGCGTTACGGGAAGCGGTAAGACGGAAGTTTATATGCACTTAATTTCTGAGGTAGTTAAGTCTGGTAAATGTGCTATTATGTTAGTACCTGAGATTACCTTGAGTACACAAATTGTCAATAATTTTTATGGCAGATTTGGAAGTGATGTCGCAATATTGCACAGTGCTCTTTCGCAAGGTGAAAAGTATGACGAGTATTTAAAGATTTTAAGAGGGGATGCTCACATTATCGTAGGAACTAGAAGTGCCGTGTTTGCTCCCATTAAAAACCTCGGTATCATTATTATCGATGAGGAACAAAGTGAATCTTTTAAGCAGGAAAATACTCCAAGGTATAATGCTATTGACATAGCTAAGTGGAGAAGTGAGTACCATAAAATACCTCTCGTTTTAGGAAGTGCAACTCCTACTTACGAGTCTTATGCACGAGCTTTAAAGGGTGTCTATACATTACTATGTTTACCTAAAAGAGTTAATGATGCTAAATTGCCGACTATAAAAGTTATAGATATGTCAGTGGAAGCTAAATCGCGAAATATGGTTATAAGCAGTTATTTAAAAGACAAATTACAAGAGAGATTGGCAAATAAAGAACAAAGTATTTTACTTTTAAATCGCAGAGGGTTTGGAACATTAGTAAGCTGTTCGATGTGTGGTTATACTTTTAAGTGTCCTAATTGTGATATAACTTTGACTTATCATAAATCTTCGAATGCACTTAGATGTCATTATTGTGGTTATTATATGATAAAACCAAATGAATGTCCTGAATGCCATGAACATGATATTAAAGATGCTGGTTTAGGAACTGAAAAATTAGAAGAAAAGTTGCACGAGATGTATCCTAATGCACGTATCGTAAGAATGGATGCCGATACGACTTCTAAAAAGGGTAGTCATGAGAAGATTATCAAAGATTTTAAAGATGAAAAATATGATATTTTATTAGGAACACAAATGATCAGTAAAGGACTAGATTTTCCTAAGGTTACTTTAGTCGGAGTTATAAGTGCCGATGCAACTTTAAATATTCCCGATTTTAGAAGTGGAGAGAGAACTTTTGCTTTACTTAACCAAGTAGCAGGAAGAGCAGGAAGAAGTGGGCTCGAAAGTGAAGTTGTCATCCAAACTTTTAACCCAGATAATTTTACAATTAAAATGGTTGAAATGGGTTCATTTTTAAAAAATTATCAGTATGAAATGAGTATCAGAAAAAAGCTAAAGTATCCACCTTATTATTATCTAGTAGGGATTAAGATATGTAGTAAAGTATATGAAGATGCAAGTATTGAAGCTACTAAAGTATATAATCATCTAAAGACTAATTTGAGTCACGAGAGTATTATTTTAGGTCCTACAACCGCAGGAGTTTTTAGAGTAAACAGTGTTTATCGCTTTCAAATTGTCATAAAGTATAGATTTGATGATAATTTAGTCCAATCGTTACGTAGTATAGATGAGATGTATATAGGTCATAAAACTGTATATTTAGAAGTCGATATGAACCCATATTATATATAATATTTTTGCGATTTGAGAGGATAAAAATTACGTGAAATTTTAAATATTCGTGCCAAAAAGGTGCGTTTTTCACAAATTATTCGTGCCAAAAAGGTGCGTTTTTCACAAATTATTCGTGCCAAAAAGGTGTTTCTGGTTTGACTTTTGCCTTGAAATAAGGTATATTAATAATAGGTGAAGAAAAGATGAAGCGAAAATTTTATGATAAGCTTAAAAATTGGAAAGATAACAATTCTTTAATCCCATTAATGGTTGTTGGTGCAAGGCAGATAGGAAAGACTTATATAATTGATGAGTTTTGTAGAAATGAGTTTGAAGATTATATTTATGTAAATTTAATGAAAAGTCCTAATATTGTTAAAATATTTGAGAATATGGATGACAGTTTTGAAGATAAAGTTAGAAAGTTAGAACTAGAGTTTAATAAAAAATTTGTGGATAATACAGTATTATTTTTGGATGAAATTCAAGAATCAGAACAGGCCATAACTTTGTTGAAGTTTTTTAACGAAAGTCCTATTCCATATAAAATAGTTTGTGCAGGAAGCTTATTAGGAGTAAAACTTCGACGAATGCATACATCGTTTCCAGTTGGAAAAGTTATTTTAGAATACATGTACCAAATGGATTTTGAAGAATTTTTAATGGCACTAGATAAGCAGATGTGGATTGATGAAATCAGAAATTGCTATGACAATTGTAAAGAGATAAGTATTCATGAAAGACTTTTAGAATTATATAGAATTTATTTATATATAGGTGGAATGCCTGAGTCTATAAAAAACTATATTAAAGTAAATGAAGATATTCTTTCTTGGGATAAAACTATAGTTAAAGATATTATAACTTCTTACATAACAGATATGAGTAAATATACAGAATCTAATTTTGAATCTATACGCATAGAAAAAGTTTATAATTCTATACCTTCTGTTCTAGCAAGAGAAAGCAAAAAATTCCAATATAAAGATATCGAAGAAGGCGCTAAAAAACGAATTTTTGAAACCTCCATCGATTGGTTGATTTCTAGTAGAATGGTTTATAAATGTTTACTTATAGAAAAGCCTGAAATACCTCTTAAAGTGTATGAACAAGATGATTTCTTTAAACTTTATTTAAATGATGTAGGATTATTGTCTAGCTTATTAAATATAAATTGTAAGGATATTATTTTAAATGCCGATTTTATGTTTAAAGGTTCTATTGCAGAAAACTATGTTGCAGACACGTTAATATCAAATGATATACCTCTTTATTATTGGAGGAGTGGTAACAGTGCAGAAATTGATTTTCTCATTTATAATGATGATGGAATTATACCTATAGAAGTTAAAGCTTCTGATAATACTAAATCTAAAAGCTTAAAAGTATACATGGATAAATATAATCCTAAGTACGCTATTAAGATTTCTACTAAAAATTTTGGATTTGTAAATGGCATAAAATCTATTCCCTTATATGCGGCATTTTTAATAAAATAATGAAAGGGTAATTTAATGAATATAAATAGTAAAGAATTAGAACAAGAAACAAAACATTTAGAGGAAACGATAAAAATTATTAATGAAGTCATTGGAGAAAAAAATATTAATATCGAAGAATATAAAAAAAGCATCGTCGAAGAAAAAAAATATATATGGCAAAATAAACATGAATTTAAAGATACGGAACTTTATAATTCTATGGATGATAGTGATTTAAATACGAGCTTAGTAAATAGTGATATTAAAAAAGTTTATAGATTATATAGAAGCTTAGAGGCACCTTATTTCAGCAGGATCGATTTTAAAACTGATAACGAAGAAGAAACATTTTACATTGGACTTACTGGAGTAGAGAAAAATTATGACATCATCGTATATGACTGGAGAGCTAGTATAGCGAATTTATATTACAATTATGGAATAGGTGAGTCTTTGTATGAAACGCCAGAAGGAAATGTTTTAGGAGAGACTACGCTTAAGAGGAATTTCCAATTTAAACGTGGGGAACTTACAAGTGTTTATGACTGTACTTCGGGAGTGAGTGACGTAATACTAGAAAGCATTTTGGAAAATAATACGAGCGATGTAATGAAAAATATAGTGGGCACGATTGGAAAAGAGCAAAATGAAATAATAAGATACCCGAACACGCATTTAATTGTTGAAGGTGTCGCAGGTAGTGGTAAAACGAGTGTCGCTTTACATAGAGTAGCTTACTTACTTTATAATCAAAAAAATTTGAATTATAAAAATACTTTAATTTTTTCTCCCAGTGAAGTTTTTTCTCATTATATCTCTAATGTTTTGCCCGAATTAGGGGAAGAGAATGTCGCGACTACTACTTTTAATGACTTTGCGAGCAGTTATATTAAAAATGTAAAGATAGAATCGTTGACAGAATTTATAGAAAGATATTATGAAAATCCTGAATATAAAATAGACGATAAAATAAGATTTAAACTAAGCAAAGATTATAAGAAAAAAATAGATAACTATTTAGAAGAATATTTTAATGCTTTAAAATTCGATAAAAAAGTAGGTCTTAAAAAGAAAGAATTGACGGCACATGATTTAAATGAATTAAAAAATAAAGTGCCTCGTAATTTGAAATTTTACGATAAGTTACAATATTTAAGTGAAAAAATTGTTGCTTATTTCGAGCTTGATGAAGAAAAAAATAAAGAGAAGTTTTATAATCTTTTAGTGAAGTTATTAAAGATCGGTAAAGATCCTTTAAAGCTATACGAAAAATTTTCTGGTGAAGAAATAGGCGATAAAGTTTTTTATGAAGATATATGTGGCATTTTATATTTATACTTCGAAATAGTGGGCTATCCTAGTTTCTCTTTAGTTAAATGTGTAGTAATCGATGAGGCTCAAGATTATAGTCCTTGGCAATTTGAATTTATTAAAAGCATTTTTAATGTGGCTAAATTTACTATATTAGGAGATGTCAATCAAGCAATAAATCCTTACTTAAAGCACAATTCCTTGAGAGATATCGAATATATTTTTGATGCAGTTCATTATAGAAAACTTGCTTATTCGTATCGTTCTAGTAGAGAGATTATAGAATTTGCAAACAGCATATTAGGATTAGAAAATACAAGTATCATTCGCGATAATTTTGGTCTACCAGTACAATTTTTGGAGGAAAAAAATATAAAATCTGATATAAAAAATTGTGTACAAAAATTTATTGATTTTGGTCTTGAAAAAATTGCTGTTATTACAAAAACAGCTAGTGAAGCAGAGAAGATTAAATCACTCGGTATAGAAAATTTGGAAGTGCTTCCTGTATACATTTCAAAAGGCTTAGAGTATGATGGAGTGATAGTTTATACAGATATAAATAATGCATTCAATGAAGATGAAAAAAACATTTTTTATGTGGCAGTGACAAGAGCTTTACATGGCTTAGCACTTATTAATCAAAAAAAATAATAACATTTGTCGAAAGGGTACAATGGCGTACTCTTTTTTGTTATTCTAGTCGTGAGGTGATACAATATATGGATATTATATATAGAAAAGATACGCTTTATGTTTACTTAAAAGAAATTCCCGATGAAGAAATTATAAAAACTTTAGAAAGTAGGGTCGATAACATTATGGTAACTTATAACATTGAAAATTTAGTAATTGCGACTAGTGAGCAATCGGATGAAAGCGATATTCATTTACATGAATTTGAAAGTAAATTTAATAGAAGGCATCGAAAAAAAGTAATCATAAAATAGCAGATTTAAATAATTTTATAAAAAGTTAGCAAAATTGGTTGACAAGTGCTAGGCTTTGTCATATAATTATTTTAGCACTGGATGATTGCAAGTGCTAAAGAAAGGTTATAATATGAACGAAAGGCAGAATAAACTTTTAAAGGAAATAGTTGAGGCTTATATTAAAGATGCAAAGCCCGTTGGTTCAAAAGCTTTGGTGTCAAAATTTAAATGTTCGAGTGCTACACTCCGTAACGAGATGAGTACTTTAGAAGATTTTGGATATTTAGAGAAGACACATACTTCAAGTGGCCGAGTTCCTTCTAAAGAAGGTTACAAATATTATGTCGATAATATAATGAAGCCAAAAGAACTAAATGGCGAAGAGATGTTAAAACTGCAAACGATTTTTTCTAATAATAATCTTGTAATATCTGATGCTATTCGCGAGTGTATGAATATTATAAGTGAAATAACAAATTATACAAGTATCGTTTTAGGAAAAGAAAGTGAATTGAACACTTTAAAACAGTTGAATATAATTCCTATCGACGATGAAAAAATTGTTGCTTTACTAGTCGTTTCAAACGGTCATGTCGAGAATAAACAGATGTTAATTCCTGAAGGTGTAAATATTAAAGAAGTAGTTAAAGTTTCTGAAATAATTAACAAGCAACTTATCGGTACGCCGATTAAAGAAGTATCTGAAAAGCTTGAGTTTGATATTAAACCTCGTTTAGCATCGATAATCAATGAATATGAAAGTGTATATAATATGTTCCAAACGGTCTTTAACGATTTTCAAGCTAAGAATGAAAATGTTTTCTTTGGTGGAAAGACTAACATGTTAAAACAACCCGAATTTACTGAGCTCGAAAAAGTAAAAAATATTATGGAAAAATTAGAAGATTATGAGGTTGTTAAAAAGATCGAATCTAATGAAGATGGAGTAAACATATATATTGGTGAAGAGAATGAATTTGACAAAGATGTCACTGTCGTTAGAACTAGCTATAAAGCTGGAGGAGAGGAAGGAACTATTGCAATAATTGGACCTACTCGTATGGAGTACGATAAAGTTGTAACTTTACTTGAATTCTTAAAGAGCCAAATAGAAAGGTGATTAGTAAGTGGAAGAAGAAAAAGATATCAATCTTGAAAATGAAGTTCAAGAACAAGATAATAAAAAAGATAAGAAGGATAAAAAAAATAAAGATTCAAAAATTATTGAGGAACTAAACTTACAGATTGTCGAATTACAAGGACAATTAGCAGAACAATCAGATAAAGTTGCTCGTGCTCAAGCTGAGATGATAAATTTCAAACGTAGAAAAGAAGATGAAACTACTCTCAGACTAAAATATTGTAATGAAGATTTACTTTTAAAATTTGTAAGTGTAGTCGACAATTTTGAACGTGCGATTAAGATGGACGACAACGACTTAAGCGATGAAGTTAGTAAATTTTTAGAGGGATTTAAAATAATGTATACTAACATGGTAGAAATTTTAAGAGCCAATGAAGTAGTCGAAATCGAGTGCGATGGCCGAGAATTTGATGCGACTGTTATGGAAGCAATTTTGGTCGAACATGATGATACAAAACCAGCTCATGTCGTATTAGAAGTTTTACAAAAAGGCTATATGTATAAAGATAAACTTCTTCGTTCTGCGATGGTTAAAATTAATGACTAGGCGTTAAAATGGATTTTTATATAAGTAAAAAGGATTTCAAAGTATATAAGGATTGCCCAGATTACATTCCAGTGGATGCAGAAATAGCAGAAACTATAGCAAAGTTAAACGAACTTGGATATGAAACATACGCCTGTTGTGCAGGGCATTATAATCCTGGATACTGCATTTATAATAATGTAGACTTAAAAGACTTAAATAAATGTAAAAAAGATAAATACATAACCATATTAGATGTTAAAGAAAATTCATTTGACTATAAGATTGAGAGAACAAAAATTCACATTTATATTGCATTTAAAGAAAAATATAAATTTGATAGTATTCCAGATGGTTTTACATTAGAAGAATTTGAATCAACTAATTATGATGGTCTAAGTCTTAATTCGTCTGTCGATTATTATGATGAATTTGGTAAATTAAAAAATATGTTTGACACTTTTAGAGAACTCGAACATAAACATAAATTACTCGAAACATGGGCAAAAAACTTGCCTAAAATATAAATAAAGGAAAGGTGAATATAATTATGAGTAAAATAATAGGTATAGATTTAGGAACAACAAATAGTTGTGTTACAGTTTTAGAAGGAGGAGAACCACACGTTATAGTTAACCCTGAAGGTGCTAGAACTACCCCTTCTGTAGTATTGATTAAAGACGGTGTTGACACTGTCGGAGAAGTTGCAAAACGTGGTGCAATTTCTAACCCAGATAAAACAATTTATTCTATAAAAAGAAAAATGGGTACAAAAGAAAAAGTTGAAGTGGAAGGTAAATCTTATACTCCTGAGGAGATAAGTGCTAAAATTTTGATGAAGTTAAAAAGCGATGCAGAGGCTTATTTAGGAGAAAAAGTTACAAAGGCTGTTATAACTGTACCAGCATACTTTAACGATTCTCAAAGACAAGCAACTAAAAATGCTGGTAAAATTGCTGGTTTAGAAGTTGAGCGTATCATCAATGAACCGACTGCGGCTGCACTTGCTTATGGTATCGATAAACAAGATAAAACGCAAACTATTCTTGTATACGATTTAGGTGGTGGTACATTCGACGTATCAATTCTCGAACTAGGTGATGGAGTATTTGAAGTTAAATCTACAAGTGGTAATAATAACTTGGGTGGAGACGACTTCGACCAAGCAATAATTGACTACTTAGTTAGTACATTTAAAAGTGAAAATAGCATCGATTTATCAAAAGATAAAATGGCAATGCAACGTCTTAAAGATGCAGCTGAAAAAGCTAAAAAAGACTTGTCAGGTATGACATCTGCTCACATCAGTCTGCCATTCATTTCACAAGGTTCAGACGGTCCACTTCACTTAGAGTTAGATTTAACTCGTGCTAAGTTCGAAGATTTATGTCATGACTTATTTGAATCTACTCGTGAACCAGT
This sequence comes from uncultured bacterium, assembly GCA_947646655.1. Lineage (GTDB taxonomy): Bacteria > Bacillota_I > Bacilli_A > RF39 > UBA660 > RUG11867. Next base: position 12,253 of record CANSHI010000015.1, on the reverse strand, counting down.
AAGAAAAGCCCTTAAAGATGCTAAGCTAGAAGCTAAGGATATCGATCAAGTAGTATTAGTCGGTGGTTCAACACGTATTCCATATATCCAAGATTTAGTTAAAAATGAACTCGGTAAAGAACCAAATAAGAGTGTTAACCCTGATGAAGTTGTATCGATGGGTGCAGCTATTCAAGGTGGTGTGCTTACAGGAGAAGTTGACGATTTAGTATTATTAGATGTTACTCCATTATCACTTGGTATAGAAACTATGGGTAATGTTATGACTGTATTGATTCCTAGAAATACAACTATTCCAGCAAGTAAGTCACAAGTATTCTCAACTGCAGTAGATAACCAACCAGCAGTAGATATTCATGTATTACAAGGTGAAAGACCTATGGCTAGTGATAACAAAACTTTAGGTAATTTCCAACTTGGTAACATTTTGCCTGCTAGACGTGGTGTACCTCAAATTGAAGTTACATTCGACATCGATGCCAATGGTATAGTTAATGTTAAAGCAAAAGATTTAGGTACTAATAAGGAACAATCTATCACAATAACTTCTAATACTAACCTTAGTGATGATGAAGTAGAAAAGATGATGAGAGAAGCCGAGGCTAATAAAGCAGAAGATGAAAAACGTAAAGCGGAAGCTGAGGTTAAAAATGAAGCTGATCAAATCGTTTTCCAAGCTGAACGTTCTATAGATGATTTAAAAGACAAAATAAGTGACTCTGAAAAGAGTGAATTAGAAACACTTATTAAAGATACTAAAGAAGCAATCGAAAAAGGCTCAGCCGACGATATCAAGTCTAAAAAAGATGCTCTTCAAGAGAAGTTAGTAGCTATATCTAGTAGAGTATATGAAGAAGCTTCTAAAAACGCTCAAGCCCAAAGTGAAGGTGGCAATACTGAATCAAGTGCAGATGACAATGTTAAAGAAGCTAACTACGAAGAAAAATAGTTAATTGTAATGATAAGTTCTAGGCGCCTAGAACTTATCATTCGTTAAACAATAAGTAAAAGATAAAAGAACATGAATAAAAATACGCATGTTTGCATAGACAGTGAAACATTTGATTCGGAGAAAGTAGGGACGTGGTTGCCTTGAGAGAGTACAGTCGATAATATCATTTTAAAGACTATGAAGATTCACAAATTTTAAGAAATGATGAAAATTTACGACTCTTTTTTAATAGGTTTTTATCTAAGTTAATATGTAATTTGGGATTTATGATTATTCTTATTGCTAGAGATTCTCATAAAGATAATATTATAATTGATGATTTTAGAGAGATACACGAATGTATACGCAAAAACATCAAATTCCTCTTCCACCATTCCCAAAATACGGTTCTTATGGCGCGTTTAAATCTATGATTGATGAATATATACCAAAAGATAAAAAAATCAATTTAAATATTTGATTAATCAGGGATAAGTGTACAAACATAGATGAGAAGTACATTAAATTTTAAAGGTAGAAATTCGACACGTTTAAAAATGTATTCGGGAACAATGCAATATTTAAAAAAAGGATATAAGCTGATATAGAAAAATATAAAGGTATTATAAAAATCGGTTAAAACATATTTTTTGATATCTTAGGGAGGTAAAAATGAACAATAATAATTTACAAGTAACTAACCACGATTTTCTAATTTATAAAGACAATAAAAATGAGGTCAAAGTAGATGTTATGTTAATCGATAATGATTTGTGGCTTACGCAGGGTTTAATAGCAGAGATTTTTGACGTATCTGTAAAAACCATTTCGGAGCATATCTTAAATATATTTAAAAGTGGTGAATTAGAAGAAAAAAGCAATTCCGGAAAAACCAGAATTGCAAATTCTGATAAACCAGTCAAAATTTATAATTTAAATGTTATAGTTGCAGTTGGCTATCGAGTAAATTCCAAGAAGGCTACAGATTTTAGAATCTGGGCTACTAAAGTATTGAAAGAATATATGATTAAAGGTGTAGTCATGGATGATGAACGATTAAAGAATCCTAATTATATTTTTGGAGAAGATTATTTTGAAGAGACTTTAGAGAGGATAAGAAATATTCGGGCTAGTGAACGAAGATTTTACCAGAAAATAACAGATATTTATTCACTATGTAGTGTAGACTACGATAAAGACAGTGAAATTACTAAAGAATTTTTTAAAACGGTACAAAATAAACTCCATTTTTCTGTAACTGGTAATACTGCCGCAGAGATTATTTATAATAGAGTTGATTCTGAAAAAGAACACATGGGTCTAACTAATTGGAAGAATAGTCCTGAAGGGCCAATTTATAAATTTGATGTAGATATAGCAAAAAATTATCTGACAGAAACAGAACTCAAAAATTTGAATCGAATAGTTACAATGTACTTAGATTATGCAGAATTGCAGGCAGAGAACCACAATGCAATGACAATGAAAGACTGGGTAGAAAAACTAGATGCTTTTTTACAATTTAATGGGCAAGAAATACTTACAGATTTTGGAAAGATATCTCATAAAGTTGCACAAGAACTTGCATTTAAAGAATATGAAAAATACAGAAAAATCAAAGATAAAATTGTATTAAGCGATTTTGATAAATTTTTAGAAGAAGCTAAGTATATTGAAAATAACGAGAGGAAATAAATTGAATGGAAAACACAAGGAAAAGTTATGATGAAAATTTAAAATGGAACGTTAAAGACTTATATAAAAGTGAATCCGAATATAAGAAAGACTATGATGAAGTTAATTCGAACTTAAAAGTTTATGACGATTTTAAAGGCCATATTTTAGATAATGCTGAGAGCTTAGTAAAACTTTTAAAGTTTGATGTCGAGGTAGGAAGTAAAGTTGAGAGAATTTATATATATTCTCATATCCAAAATGATGAGGACACGACTAATACTAAAAATCAAGAGCTATATAATAAAGCAGTTAAACTTTATGAAGCATACAGTGAAGCTACTTCGTTTATAGTGCCTGAATTATTGAAAAGCGATTATCGTGTCATAGAAAAATTTTTAGAAGAAAATGACGAACTAAAAGAATATGAGAGAATGTTAAAAAATATTTTTCGAATGAAAGAACACGTTTTAAGCGGTGAAGAAGAAAAATTGCTTTCTAGTTTATCTTGTACTTTTAGAACTTCCGAAGATGTATATTCTTATTTGACCGATGCCGATTTAAAGTTCGGTATAATTAAAAATGAGTTCGGTGAAGATGAAGAATTATCTGAAAAAACTTATCATAAATTGATACGAAGTAGTAAGAGAAATGTTAGAAAAAGTGTTTTTGAAAGATTACTCAATGTATATGGAAATTTTAAAAATACGTATGCATCGTTACTTGCGAGCGAAGTCACTTCGAACAATAAAATGGCGAGCATTAGACAATATGACAGTGCTTTAGAAGCTTCACTTTTTGGAAATGAAATTCCTCTTAAAATTTATAGTAATTTAATAGAGCAAGTGAGAAAAAATATTAGTCCTCTCAGTAAGTTTTGGAAGCTTAAAAAAGAAGTATTGGGATTAGATGAATTACATATATATGATACTTATGCTCCTTTAGTAGATGAGTTTGATAAAACATATACTTATGAAGAGGCGAAGTATGTAATACTTAAGTCATTAGAGGTTTTAGGCAGTAATTATGTAGAAGATTTAAAACATGCTTTTTCAGATAAATGGATCGATTCTTGTAGTAATGATGGCAAGAGAAATGGTGCTTATTGTACTGCTTGTTATGGAGTGCATCCATATGTACTTTTAAATTATGATGGCTCTTTAAATAGTGTTTCTACGCTCGCTCATGAGCTTGGACATGCTATGCATTACTATTATGCGATGAAAAATCAGAGTTATCAAGATTATAATTATTCTATTTTTGTTGCCGAAGTGGCTAGTCAAGTCAATCAAATTTTGCTGTCAAAATATTTGATAGAGCAAACAGATGATAAAAAAGAAAAAGCATATTTGATAGACGATTTAATAGGGGATTTTAAGTCTACTATTATTAGACAAACAATGTTTGCAGAGTTTGAACTTAAGATCCACGAGCTAGAAGCCGGCGGACAGGCATTAACTCACGAGGCATTGTGTAATATTTATTATGATTTAAATAAAGATTACTATGGAAAAAATATAGTAGTTGATGATATAATTAAATATGAATGGGAAAGGATTCCTCATTTCTATATGGGCTTTTATGTTTATCAGTATGCAACAGCGTATGCGGCTTCTATTATATTAGCTAAAAATATTTTAGAAGGGGATCCTGGTGCAGTAGAGTCATACATTAAATTTTTAGGTCTCGGTTGTACTAAGAGTCCTGTTGAGTCTTTAAAAATAGCTGGTGTCGATATGGAAAATGAAACCGTTCTTAAAAGTGCTTTTGATTATTTTGAAAATTTAATCAAAGAGTTAGAAGAAAATATAAAATAAGAGGTGTAAAATAATGGCTAAGAAAGATTTTTATGAAGTATTAGGTGTAAATAAAAATGCAAGTGATGCCGAGATAAAAAGTGCTTATAGGAAGCTTGCTAAAAAGTATCATCCCGATGTAAATAAAGAAGAGGGTGCTGCAGAAAAGTTTAAAGAAATAGGTGAAGCTTATTCTGTTTTAGGTGATGAACAAAAACGAAAAACTTATGATCAATTTGGATCTGCGGCATTTGAACAAGGGGGTGCAGGAGCTGGTGGATTCGGCGGTTTTGGGGGCTTCGAAGGGTTTGGATCGGAAGTCGATTTGAACGATATATTCGATGACTTCTTAGGTGGATTCGGCTTTAGAGGTGGCAGAAGTAAGAATCGTGCGACTAAAGGTGATGACGTTTTAATACGTGTCGAGATAGATTTTATGGATGCGATAAACGGCTGTAATAAAGATATCGATTTAACAGTTATGGAAGCATGTCCTGATTGTCATGGCGAAGGTGGACATAATCCTAAGACTTGTGAGGCTTGTGGTGGAAGAGGTAGAGTTCGTCAGCAAACGCGTTCTATTTTGGGAATCATCGAAACAGAAACAGCCTGTCCAACATGTAATGGCGTTGGAAAAACATTTGAGAGTATATGTTCAAAATGTCGAGGCCGTAAGCAAGTTAAAGTCGAAAAAACTTTGTCGGTAGAAATTCCTGCGGGAATCAATACTGGAGAGAGAATCCGTATATCTGGAAAAGGTGGAGAAGGGTTAAATGGTGGACCAAATGGGGATGTTTACTTAGAATTTATAGTAGCGAAGCATGCGATATTTACTCGTGATGGAAATGACATTTATTTAGAGTTGCCTCTTACGATCACAGAAGCTACTTTGGGTTGTAAAAAAGATGTTCCAACAATTAAAGGAAGTGTTGTCTTAGACATTTCGGCAGGTACACAGCCTGGTGATAAGTTGAAACTTCGCGGTAAGGGTTTGTCTGCAGGGGCATTTAATAAAGGGGATATGTACGTTATTATAAATGTGATTATTCCAAATAAATTAGATAGACATCAAAAAGAGCTGTTTAAAAATTTGGCAGAGACTAAACTCGATAACGGGGAGTATAAAAAAATTCAAGAATATTTATAAGTTTAATGAACACTTTATTATGTATTTTAAAGTGTTTTTTTTGACAAAAGTAGACATAAATTTAATTATATAGTAGAATAAGAAGTAATTTATGGGGAAAAGAGTGAGTAGATTGGATAATGAACTAGAAAAAGTTATAAGATTTTTAGATGCAAGATCTTTTTATAAAGGTAGAAGCTATCCCTATCATTACTTAGACTATTTAGGAGAGCATGAAGAAGGCCAAAAAAGGATATTCGATTTTGAAGTAGAATCTGATCAAATGTACAGATTTTTTAAAGTTTCGGTTGAGACGTTTAATCATGAGATTGTAAAGACATCATGCGATTGTAATGAGCAAAGAGATACGAAAGTATGTAGACATGCAGCTGCTTGTATAATCTTTTATAGAGAAGAAATATTTTCAATGACTGAGGATGAAAAAAAATTATATGTCGGTGAGAATTTGCTAAAAGAGTTCTATAAAGATACGAGTGAAAAACAAATTAAATTGAAAAAACAATTAAATATGAAAATAGAATTTGTTTTTAGATATAATGAGACAGAAGTCGAATTAAAATTTAAAATAGGCGATCAAAAATTGTACAGTTTACATAACAAGATCAATCCTTTCATGGAAGTTTATGAAAAGAACTATGGCTCAGTCGTATTCGGCAAAGATTTTACTTATGATCCAACTATGTATTATTTCAGTTCGGAAGATGAAGAAATAATAAGGTTTATAAAAAGGTTAAATATTCGCAATTATGTATATGATAAAAATATAATTTTAGATAGTACGGATGTAGAGAACTTTTTGGAGTTGATAAAAGGGAAGGATTTTAGTATTGGTAACAAATTAATAACAAGTGTTGTAAAAGATAATCCTTTTAAGATTGAAATAAAACAACAAGATAAATTTTATTCTTTATTGTTAGACGAAAAAAATTCTGCTAGGTTTTTGACTAGAGATTGCAAGTTTGCGATAGATGGTCAAACTTTATTCATAATACCGAATGATCCAGCTAAAGTATTTTCTGCCATGAGTAATAACGAAATATCGAACTTTTTAATCAGTGAAGAAAATATAGATAAATTTTCTAAAAGTGTATTGCCAGTTTTTAAGGAAAATGTAAACGTCGATGAGAAGCTTCATGATAAAATTGTAATTGGAGGAAAACCTGTACCAAAAATATATTTCGATTTAAAAGGCAATATTATTTTGTGTAATTTAAAGTTCGATTATAGAAAAGAAGAAGTTAACTATTTTGATAAAGACTATAAAGTTGTCAGAGATGTAGAATTTGAACAGAGCATTTTAGGGTTGTTACTAGGTCTCGGTTTTGAAGTTAATAATAATAAAATATATATGGATAATATGGAGACAATAGGTAATTTTTTGGATAAAGATTTAGAAGAACTTGCTTTAAAATATGAGGTTTTTACTTCTAATAAAATTAAAGAAACATCGATCGTTAAAAACAGTACTATTAGGTCTAAGTTTTCCATTGGAGCCGATAATATAATGCATTATGAATTTGATTTAGGTGAAATAAAAAATGATGAGATAGTGAACATTTTAAGTAATATAAAAAGTAAGAAAAAATATTATCGACTAAAGAGTGGAGATTTCTTAAATTTAGAGGATAATGATTCATTAAAACAGTTGGAATCTTTAGTCGACGATATGGATCTAAAGAACAGTGATCTCGTTAATGGAACTGGTATTATTCCTAAATATAGAGCTATATATTTGGATAGTGTTAAAAAGGATAAATATAATATAATTGAGACTAATAATTTGTTCGATGAATTAATTGATAAGTTTAATTCTTATAAAGATATAAAAGTTAAATTTTCTAAAGCCGACAAAAACATTTTGCGCGATTATCAAGAAGTAGGAGTCAAGTGGTTATATAATATTTATAAGTGCGGTTTTGGTGGTATACTTGCTGATGAAATGGGATTAGGTAAATCGATCCAATTAATATATTTAATAAAGGAAGTTTTAAAAGAAAAACCTGATGCGAAAGTTTTAATCGTAGCACCAACGGCTTTAATTTATAACTGGAAAAATGAATTTGATAAGTTTGGTCAAGGTCTTAAGTATAAAGTTTTTGCCGAAAATAAAACGGTTCGTAAACATGAACTAGAGAATACTGATAATATAAATGTTCTTATTACTACTTATGGACTTGTTAGAAGAGATAGAGAACTGTATGAAGAGAAGACTTTTGAAATTGTTGCGTTAGATGAAGCTCAAAATATCAAAAATAATAATGCGCAGATGACGAAGGCTGTTAAGAGTTTGCGTGCCAATACAAAGTTTGCTTTAACGGGTACACCTCTTGAAAATTCTGTGCTGGAGCTTTGGAGTATATTTGATTTTATAATGCCAGGATATTTGGCTAACTTGTTAAGCTTTAATCGTAAATATAATATAAAAGATGTCGATGAAGAAAATATTAAAGCACTAGAAAATTTGAATAATCAAATTAAACCGTTTATTTTAAGACGTAAGAAAAAAGATGTCGTTAAAGAATTGCCAGATAAATTGGAGAATAATATATTTATCGATTTAAATCCTGAACAGAAAAAAATATATGTTGCTGAACTTAAGAATACTCAAAAAGAACTCGATGAAATATTAGCGACTGAAGGTTTTAAGAAAGGTAATTTTAAAATTTTACAACTGCTTTTGAAGTTGAGAGAGCTTTGTATCGATCCTAGTATGGTGTATGAGAATTATAAGGGTGGCAGTTCTAAGATTGAGAATTTAGTAAATCTTGTTAAAGATATAATTTCTAATGGTCATAAAATTTTATTATTTACTAGTTTTAAAATGGCTTTGGATATCGTTAATAGGGAATTTACGAATAATAATATTTCGACTTATGTAATTGATGGGAGTGTGCCTGCAAAAAGACGTGTGGAACTCGTCGACAAGTTTAATGAAGACGATACAAATGTTTTTCTGATTACTCTTAAATCGGGTGGAACAGGACTAAATTTGACTAGTGCTGATGTGGTAATCCATTTAGATTTATGGTGGAATCCGCAAGTAGAAAATCAAGCTACGGATAGAGCACACAGAATAGGACAAACTAAGACTGTAGAAGTCATAAAACTTATTTGTAATGGAACTATCGAAGAAAAGATTTTAGAGCTTCAAAATAAGAAGAAATTATTAAGCGATACATTGATCGAAGGTGAAGATAGAGATAGGAATATCATTTCTGAATTATCTGTAGAAGATGTTAAGAAGTTACTTTCGATCGATAACAATGAGGAATAAATTATTATAAAATTTATTCTTTTTTGTTGCAAAAGCGACACGTTTATTTTTTTAATTAGTGTTATAATTTGTTTAGAATAGAGGTGTGCAAAAATGGCAAAATTGAGTTTTAAATATGGATCTATGAATACAGGAAAGACAACTAGTTTAATTCAGACTGCCTTTTCTTATGAGAGTTTGGGTAAAAAGGTGATAATTGTCAAACCGGCGGTAGATACTAAGGGAAAAGATAGCATTGTTTCACGTATAGGCATAAGTAGAAAAGCTGATTATTTAATATCGTCTGATGATATAATAATTCAAAAGTTATTTTCTGTTTTAAATGGGTTAGATTGTATTTTAGTTGATGAAGCGCAATTTTTAGAAAGAAATCATATCGATGAATTGTTTTATATTTCTAAGATCTATGATATTCCAGTTATCGCTTATGGATTGAGAACAGATTTTCGTGCAAATGCATTTAGTGGAAGCAGTAGGCTTTTAGAAATTGCTGATAGTTTAGAGGAAATCGTAACTATATGTAGTTGTGGTAAAAAAGCTCGTTTTAATGCACGAATGGTCGATGGGGAATTTGTTAATGATGGTGAATCTATATTAATAGATGATAATTCATATGTACAGTATGTCCCACTGTGTGGAGATTGCTTTTGTAGAAAAGTTTTGAATGTAGAAAGTAAAAAACTTGTTTTTAAAAAATAGTATTTTAAAATATATCAACGTATGATAAAATGTTATTAGTTGAAAAGGTGATGAAATGCAAGTTACAAGTGGTTTTAAAGAGTACAAGATTTTAGATGTGGGTGATGGCGAAAAGCTAGAATCGTGGAATGGTGTAGTATTGAGAAGACCTGATCCTGAAGTCATTTGGCCTAAAACTAAAACTGTTTGGAAAAGTGATGCTACTTATAATAGAAGTAATAAGGGTGGGGGAGCATGGAAAAGTGAAAACAATGTTCCTTCTTCTTGGCAAATACATTATAAGGAACTTACTTTTAACTTAAAGTTGATGGGGTTTAAACATACTGGACTTTTTCCAGAACAGGCTAGCAATTGGGATATAATTATTGAGAAAATTAAGAAGAGTAATCGGGAGGTTAAGGTTTTAAATCTTTTTGCGTATACTGGTGGTGCAAGCGTAGCAGCTTTGTATGCTGGTGCAAGTGTCGTTCATGTAGATTCGTCTAGAGGTATGGTTGATTGGGCAAAAGAGAATGTAAAGTCCTCAGGTTTAGATAATAAGTCGATCAGATATATTGTTGATGATGTAAAAAAGTTTGTCGCTAGGGAGATAAGACGAGGCAATAAGTATGATATAATTATAATGGATCCACCGAGCTTTGGAAGGGGCTCTAGTGGAGAAGTGTGGGATATTGAGAAAGATTTATACAATTTAGTAAAAAGTTGTAATGAAATTTTAACAGATGATCCTTTGATGTTTTTAATTAATTCTTATACAACAGGTTTATCATTAAGTGTTTTAGAAAATATTTTAAAATTGACTATCGTTAAAAATCATGGTGGACACGTGGTTAAAGATGAAATTGGATTACCTATTGATGATAGTGATTTGATTTTACCTTGTGGCATTTTTGCTAGGTGGGAAAAGTAAATATAAGAGGAAAAAGCTTTTCTTTTTTTATATGCTAAACTTTTTTATAGTATTTAAAAAGTGCTAAGTCGAAAAAATGTATGCACTTTTTTTAACATGATAAAATTTTTTTAAAGCATATAAATGAAACTATTTTGATTATTTCTTTCTTACAACTTCCAAATTCAAGAATGTATAATTAATACTAAAAAATTATAGAATTTTAACTTTTTAAAATATTACTTTTCTCTTTTTACTAAACTATATATTTTTTCATGGATATCATTTATTTCTCTCATTTTTTTACCATCATAACATTCTATTTTATACCAGGAAAGATAGTCTGCTATAAACATTGCACTTTCATATACTTTTTTCATAAAGTCTAAATTACTTTCATGTATATCACTAGCTATTCCTTCATTTTGCTTTCTAGCTTTTCGCATTTCTGTAACTAGATCAAATGGTGCATGAAGAAATATAACTTTATCGGGTTCTTTAATTCCAAGTTTATGATATTCAAAGTCAATAACATAGTCTATAAATTTTTTCTTTTGTTCTACATCTTCAATCAGAGCTGACTGATAAATTAAACTAGATGTTGTATATCTATCAAGTAAAATAACTTTTCCTTGTTCATATAATGATTTTAGATTAGTATACCAAGTAATACCTCTATCAATGGCATACAAACTATTTATAAAATATGGAGGTAATTCATCAGGTTGACCATAATCTCCTTTTAAATATTTTTCTACTGGAGCACCCTGATAAGTTCCATAAGAAGGAAAGTGATGACTAGCTATTATTTCTCCATCATTTAGAAAACGATTACGTAACATTACATATTGTGTAGTCTTACCAATTCCATCACATGCTCCCTCAATAACTATTAGTTTCCCTTTCTGCATATTAGTTTCTCATCCAATCTATTTATACTTTTGCGTTTACATATATTATTTTAACATACATGTCTTTAAAAATCATCTTTTTCTATTTTTGAGTTTAAGCATTTTCACAAAAGTAAAAGAAAAAAGAGTCACAATATTTAATAAAATTAAGTTGTATCAGAAAATAAAATACTTTGACATTGAATGCGTTTAATTCCTCTAGCTCAAATGTTCAAGGCTTCAATCAATTTGGTGCCCGAGAGAGAGAAGTACAACAACTACTTAAGCAAAATAGGTAGTCAGTAATAATTTATTAGTTGATATCATATATTCCTATCTTTTACCATTCGTTTTGCACCTAAATAATTCTTTTTGTACCACTCTATAAATTGCTCTTTAGCTGAAATATGTCCATCTTTTCTATTTAATCTTTCTTCATCAGTCATCTCTGCCAACGTTTTAACAGAATCTTTTGGTTGAAATACATACCACAAAGCTGAAGCATTGCTTTATTTTCTTTTCTTTTTTTTCATATGTTATGTTTCCTTCATCTCTCCTTTTTCTTATTTTTTTAGAGAGATTAAAAGTACAAAAAGACCATACTTTTAACCTCAAGTATTGTACTTCCTTTTTGCACGCCTAGTTTTAAAACAATTAATTTGTTTTAATATGAACTTCTAAATCCTTTAATTTAATACTCTTAGAATAATCATTTATAAATAAAGTCTCACTTCCATTCTCAAATAACAAAAAAACTAGATGGTAATTCTAGTTAATATTTATTACTCTCGAATAAAAAGTTCGAGTTTGATATCAATCTGGTGCGTGAGTAAACCATGTTTGGAAATTCGTATTAAGATTAATTTCTATAACTATTATAACATAACTCTTGAAAGAAAGGTCAATTGCAAAAGTAAAATCTAGTTTGAAGAAGTAAATTCTACAGAATAGGA
>CANSHI010000014.1 GCA_947646655.1 uncultured bacterium | reverse complement strand
CCTATTCTGTAGAATTTACTTCTTCAAACTAGATTTTACTTTTGCAATTGACCTACCAAACTTTTTTATGGTAAAATAAGAAAATTAAAGAAGGAGGCCCACTAAAATGAAGCCTACAAAAAGCGATACTGAAATAAACCGAGAAGAAATTAACGATTACAGTGAAGATTCTACCAAACAATATTTAAATGAAGTAGCACAAATTCCGTTTCTTACAAACGAAGAACAAACTGAACTACTAGAAAAGATTGCAAAAGGAGATTCGGCTGCCAAACAAAAATTGGTCAAATCATACTTACGACTAGTTGTAACAATTGCTAAGTATTATACAAATCGAGGCATCCCTTTTCTTGATTTAATTCAGGAAGGAAATATAGGACTTATCAATGCAGTAAATAAATACGATATTAGTAAAAAAACAAATTTTACTCATTATGCTGTTCAGGGAATTAAAATTGCTATTAAACATTACATTTATCATAACGATTCATCTGACAATATTCCTGAATACCTAAAGGAACGAATTACTAAATACAAATTAGCGTGTCGACATTTAGAAATTAAATTGATGAGAGAACCTTCAATTCACGAAATTGCAGAATACTTAAACTTTACTGAAGAGCAAGTTAAAAATATAATTAAATATTCGCAGGAGCAAACGATTAGTTTATATTCTCACCTAGATGATGAAAAAAATACAGAGATAGGTGATTCTATACCGAGTGACTACAGTTTAGAAGATGAGATCACATACATGGATTTAAAAAGGATAATAAAAGACTTTATTAAAAATTCTAATTTAACGCCAAAACAGGAACAGGTTTTAATATCTCATTATGGACTCAATGGTGATGAACCAAAAAGGCTAACAGAAATTGGATTATCGAGGGGAGTATCCCGTGCTGCCATAAGTTCACTACATTGTATAGGCCTAAAAAAACTTAGAAATTTAGCAACTAAGTACTGTTTAAATACTTTCATAGAATCTCCTCCTAACATTCCAGCTACCAAAGAAAAACCTCTAGAAGATCTATTTTATTTCTTTGAAGGACAAGATAGAAACTTAGTTATAGAGGCTGTTAAAATGCTCGACGTTAAATATCTAATAGTATGTAAAAGACTATTTGGAAAATATTTTATAAACCCTATACCCTATCAAAATAGAGAGTCAGATATGATCACTTTTAAAACGACAGTTATTGATTTAATAAAAGAAAATATGATTAATCCTATGGTTCCAAACACTATAAACGAAAGAATTAAAATCGATCCAAAAACTCCTACAACTTCTTATAAACTAAGTTACCAAATTAAAAAAAAGAACTAACATATCTGAACATCTATAAAACTATAGCAATGAAATGTAAACATTTTAATGGCCTAGAACGTTAATGAAAATCTTGCTTCATAAAATTATTGACTAAAAAAAGTTATAATACAAATACGTAAAAGCATTGTCCAATCATCGACAATGTTTTTTTATAAAATAAATTATTCTAATATTATGGAAATTTTTATATTTTTTTGTTATACTAATTAAAGAAAACATAAAGGGGCGAATGCTTATGAATAAACAAAGTGCTTTAAAAAGATTTTTAAACAAATGGCACAAACAAAATTTAGCACTCAGGATCTTTTTCTTACTGATCTTAGTATTGTATACTGGAAGCCTCATTTGGTTTACTATCGAACTTTTAACACTGGCAAATATTGAAACATTAATTCGGAGCATTGTACTAGGCATTTTATACGTCCACCTTCTAATTTACCTTTTGGGAGGCCTAATACTTTTATTTACCAAAAAAAACAAACGTTTCATTTTTCTATTAGTTTTAACTTTTATTTATACCCCTCTATTAACTATTGGAGCATTCTATATTGATAAAACTTATAATATCATTGATACTGTTCAAAAAAAATATGTCGATTATACGAGTGTTATGATCAGCCTAAATGCTACAGAAGATTATAAAAAAATTGGTATGATCGACGATGAGACTGATCCGACTGGATACATCATTCCTAATAAGATGATCAAAGAACAAAATATTACTAGTGAAATAGTAAAATATGATGACTATATTGGCATGTTGACCGATCTATATGAAGGAAAAATCGATGCTCTATTCGCTTCTGAATCATATGTAACGATGTTTAACTCTTACGAAAATTTTGAAAACATAGCAAGTGAAACAAAAATAATATATACTAAAACTGAAAAACTTGAAAATATAGACAATGTTTCCTATTCGACTAAAAAACTCACAGAACCTTTTACAATGCTTTTAATGGGTGTAGATTCGACAGGAGAAGATATTACAAGTGGAACGTCTTTTAATGGCGATACCCTCATGTTAGTAACGTTTAACCCTAAAAACTTAAATGCGACAGTCTTTAGTATCCCTAGAGATACTTATGTTCCAATAGCTTGTAGAAATAATGTTGAAAATAAAATTAACTCATCAGCATATGGAGGCACTTCTTGTGTAGTAAATACTATTAAAAATTTAACTGGTATAGATATCGACTACTATGTCAAAATAAACTTTACTGGTGTCGTAAAATTAGTAGACGATCTCGGAGGTATCGATGTCGATGTTCCTATCAAATTTTGTGAACAAGACTCCCAAAGACGATTCGGTTCTTACTTAATATGCTTAGATAAAGGATATCAAACCTTAAATGGAGAACAAGCACTAGCCTTCTCTAGACATAGAAAAACTTTACCACGCGGTGATTTCCAAAGAGTTGAACATCAGCAAATGGTAGTAGAAGCTATGGTAAATAAGCTTAAAAACATTAATAATTTAGATGACTTTTACAAAGTACTCGAAGACATTACAAAAAACATAGATACGAACATGACGACTGAACAAATATTATCTTTATACGATGTCGCCAAAAATATTCTTTTAAACTCTAAAGATTCTAAGCTTTCGATTCAAAAGACATACCTCTCAGGATATGATTTAAGTATGTATATGGACAATTACAGAAGTTATATATACACTTTCCAATATTACAAAAACTCTCTACAAGATATTGTCGATGCCATGAAAGTAAACTTAGAACTGGAAGCACCTAAACCTATAAAAACATTTTCTTTCGACATCAACGAACCATATGAACTTAGTGTCATAGGAAAAAGTGTTTACAATGAAAAACGTCGAGAGTTACTTCCAAACTTTATCGAATCATCTCGTGAATATGTAGAAAGTTGGGCACGTGAGCGAAATATTAGTCTAAATGTTCAAACAGAAGATTCCACTCTTCCTAATGGACAAGTAATAACACAAGATCGACACGTCGGTTTACTAGTCGATAAACTGACTACCCTCACTATAACAGTGGCAAGAAATACAGGAAATAATATTCCGATACAAAATCCTGATTCAAATACGAACAATAATGAAAATGAAAATAATAATGTCGAAGAAGAAATCACGCTTCCAAGTTTCACAGGAAAGACGATAGAAGAGTTTAATTCATGGAGAGCAACACTTAAAAACGTTAATATTATTACAGACACTATTGAACTTACTCCCGATGAAATTTTAACTCTCGGAATAACTGACTTAAAAAACAATACCATTTATAAACAATCAGTTAAAGAGGGAACATCTTTAAAAGAAATAACTACTTTGAAAGTTTATTATTACAAAGAATCTTCCGAATAAAAAGAAGCAACATCGCTTCTTTATTTTTTACCTCTTTTTTTAGTTGATTCAAGATTTATTTCTCCGTCTAAATCTAATGTATAAATTTTACCAGCATAATTTTTTAACATCATACGTTTATAGGCAACGTATTCATTACTATTTTCACTAACTATTTCTTTAATATTTTTACATACAGATAGCCAAACACCTTTAATAGCTTCATAACTCATATCGAATTGTTTTTCTAATTTTTGTTTTTCAACTTCAAACTTACCAAACATATGAGCCTTATAAACTTCTCTTTCGAGAGGCAACAAAGACTCTCTTACAAATAAGTAGCATAAAATGTTATCAGGAATAATTGGTGTTATCTTAATATTTGCTAAATCATTAACTTTAATAAATTTTTCTAAATCTACATCTTCTAAGAAAAACCTAACCCACTTTAATGATCGATTGACTGATACCCTGACAGCTTCTCTAGTCACACCAAAAATATCTGCAAGAGCTTGATAAGTTAATACTTTTTGAGCAAAAAAACTATAATAAAGCAAGAAATAATTATACGGCTTTAATTTATGATTTAATGCCTTGAGCAATAACTCTATGTTAATTCTATCCTCTTTAACCTCTACAATATCTGCTTCTGCGAAATTCCCATTATCATTTCTTATAAAATTTTTATTAGCATATGGATTTCCCTCAAAAAATTCATCTTCCTCCCAATAATCTAAACTGTAAACGAAAGTTTTATCAAACCTTCTAATATTATCTAATAATTGTTTAGAAGTAATATCAAGTGCTTCCATTAATGCCTCGTCACTTGGCTGTTCAATACCTTTCATAGCAAATTGTGCTTGAATCTGTCTATATTTGTATAAATAATTATTAAACTTTGGCGAATATGTATATCCATAGTTATTTTTAGCCAAGGCTTTATCCATCTCTTTTTTTATAAAACATGTAGCATATGTAATAAAGTTACCTTTTAAAACATCATATCCTTTAAGAGCATCATACATAGCAATAGCACCACATTGCATAAGCTCATCTATTAAATGTTCGTCTGTATTATTACGTTTAAGTGCGAAATTACGAATTAATCGATTATTACGTCTCAATAATTCTTCGAAAGCATCAGAGTCACCTAATTGTGCTTTAACAGCTAATTCATTATTTTCTTGGTGTGTTGGAAAATCTTTTCTATTACTTGCTAAAAAATCAAAATCCATGAGTACTCCCCCTTTTTTGCAAGTTAATATATCAAAATTTCTATAAAATTTCAAGTACTAGAGTTTTAAAAAATTTTATGATATACTATAATAGTAGTGGGGATACATTATTCTAGTCAATACAGCATTACGAAGATGACCCTAAAAAGTCATTAAAGAGCATAACTATGAAACTCTTGGTGTTTGCTTCATGCGCCCAGCGTGGGGTGGATGCTGAGAATGAAGAATTTATGGGCGATCGTAACGGCATACGGCAACCGTTCCATTTATTCGCGGAGACCCATCTTTGTGAAGGGCCCCTTTACGAACTGGGATACAAACCTTTTCCTTGGCGAAAGCTAGGGGATTTGTAGCTTGGCTTGCGTGAAGATGTGGGAATTAATGACAGCTTAAAAGCGCGTGTACATGTGACTTATTAAGTATTGCTTTATGAAACCATCTTTGCAAAAGAGCATTAGTAATTTAACTGTATTGGGAGGAAAACTCCTAGAATGGATATTGCTATAAGATTGCAGTGGTATCTTAACGGCAATCAGGTAAGATAATCGGTAACGATATCTTTTAATTATTAAAAGGGAACTGCTATTCAGTAATGAATAGTTGATTAAAGGGAAATCCAACCTGACCTATGAGCCAAAGTTTATTATAGCAATTTCCCCATTTCATATTTTGGAGAATGATTATGAAAAAGAATTTAAAGCCTTACTCGTCAAAGACGGATAAAGACAATAAAAAATTTCATTTAAATAAAGATACTGTATGGATTATAGAAATAACACTACTAGCATTTACTATATCTCTAGTACTTTCACTATTTTCAGATTTAGTAGTATCGAATGCAACAGCTTTAGTAAGTTTAATTGTTTTATTTATTTTTATAGGACTAGGAATTATCTTCGACATGGTCGGCGTGAGTGTAACAGTAGCTGATCGTAAAGTTTTTAATTCCATGGCTTCAAAAAAAGTACGAGGTGCAAAGACAGCTCTTAAAATGATCAAAAACAATTCTAAAGTTTCATCATTTTGTAATGATGTCATAGGTGATATATGTGGAATTATTTCGGGAAGTGCTGGAGTTACAATAGCAGTACTAATTTCAGATACCTATTCTTGGGGTCTAAGCATAGTAAGTCTAATAACTACAAGTATCATTGCCGCTCTAACCATAGGTGGAAAAGCTGTAGGAAAAAGTTTTGCAATTAACAAATCCAATAAAATACTTTATCACTTTTCTAAATTTTTAGATATTATAACCTTTAAAAAATAACTCTAATCTTATATGAATAGAGTTTTTTATTTGCAACTTTTTCTAGAAAAATACTCATATACAGCTAGCAACTTGCAAGCATAAAAATAATTCATAAACTAGTAAAATATAGATAGCAAGGAGATAGCAGTATGAATAAAGATATAATATATGTTAGAATAGATGAAGAATTGAAAAAGAAGTTGGATATGATTGCTTTAAATGATCAAAGAAGTTTAAACAATTTAGTTGTACGCATTCTAACAAAGTTTGTAGAAGAAAATGAAAAAAATATAAAAAAAGAATTGGAACGCATTTAAATTTGTAAAAAGAAAAAACCTAAAAATATTTAAGGTTTTATTCTAATCCTTTGGTTTGCAAACCAAACTTATCAAGAATCCAAATATAACTACCCCGCATATTCCAGCTGAAGTTGTTAAATACATTCCACTGAAAAGCCCGAATATGCCATTTTCATGAAAACCTTCATAAGCTGACTTCATCAAACTGTTTCCAAAAGAAGTGATAGGCAATGAAAGTCCATAGCCAAAATGTTCCGCTAAGAGATCATAAAAGCCAAATATTCCGAGTATTGCCCCGATAACGACGAACAAACTTGTTATATGCCCAGGAGTCAATTTAGTTGTATCATAAATTATAGAAGCTATCATACAAATAATCCCGACGGCCATAAAAGAAGTAAAAATACTCATGAAATCACCTCCAAAGAAACAGCATGACTTACACTAGGAATAGTGTTTTTTTGATTAACCAAAGTTTGATTTTGTAAAGAACCTGTGCCAATGATCAATATACGTTTATATTTTTTATTAGTTAATACTTTCTCGATTAAATATAAAGGCAAACATACAGGTCCACTAGCGCCTTGATCAGTTTTATTTTTATCTAATATTAATTCCTGACCAGCATCCATATGATTTTTAAGTGTAATGTCATTTTTAGAAAGAATCGTTTTAAACAACTCACTTCCGAGTTTACCTAAATCCCCTGTCAAAATAATATCATAATATTCTGGTTTACGTTTAAAATCTCTCAAATGTTCTATTAAAGTATTTGCAGCACTTGGAGCCATAACTGCACCCATATTATTAGCATCTTTAACTCCAAAATCGATAACTTTACCAATAGTACAAGCTTCGATCTTAATATTTGTGGGTGTCTTAGTAACTAAACTCGATACAGCTCCAGTTGCAGTAAAATGTTGAGTTACACGTCGTGGACTTCCGTATTCAATTGGAAATCTAAAAGTTCTTTCAACACTTAAATTATGACTGCTGACTATAGTTAAAATATTAGAAGCACCACTAGCTAACATCGAAGAAGCCACGATTAGCTCTTCTGTATAAGTTGCACAAGCAGAGTAAAGTCCTAAATTCGAAATAGGAAATTCGCTAACAGCTTTATTACTTGTAGCTATTTGGTTAGAAAGATCTCCACTAACGATTAAATCTGCGCTATTTCTCTTAAGCATATCTTTAATAACTAACTTCTGCATTTTAACTTCTGTATCTTCTGTTGTTTTCTCTCCATCATAATAATCATCGATTGAAAATTTTGTATTTATTTTTTCATTTTGACTTGAAACGGTCGAAGATTCACCTAAATAAGAGTTTTTAAATTTAAAACTAGCCATAAATTATCACCTTCACAATCGCACATATAAAAGCCGATACTGTTCCATATAAAATTACACAGCCCGCAAGTTTAAACATATTTGACCCTAATCCTGTTATTAAACCATCTCTTTTATAATCTAATAAAGAACTAGCAATCGAATGAGCAAATCCTGTAATAGGTATAATCAAACCAAATCTAAATTTACTTATCAAAGTGTCAAAAACTCCGAAACCTGTTAAAAGAATCGCAATTCCTATAAATGTAAGTAAACTCCAACCGAGTGCCACTTGCTCTGATAACTCGAACAAATTGATCAACCAAGTAGTTAAAATTTCAAATAGTCCACCCAAAAGTCCTCCTACTAAAAAAGAAATAAAAGCATTTTCTAAAATATTAGGTGTTTTACTTTTTGAGTCAACAATTTCCAAATACTCTTGTTTTTCCATATATATCACCAGTAATATCATGGACTAATTACAAGTTTTTAATACTAACTAGCAACAAAATTTTTCATTTTTTCTTTGCCACGCTTCTCGATACGCGAAACTTTTACTTGTGATAATCCCAATACCTTAGCCGTTTCATTTTGACTTAAATCGCCCATATATCGGCTTACAATCACTTGTCGCTCCTGAAGGCTCAATGTTTCTAATGACTCTTTTAAAAGAATTAAATCGTCGATATGTTCTTTTCTACTTAAATTGAGCTCTGTATCTTCGACACTTACAAATTCACTTAAAGAATTTAATATAGCCATAAACTGATTATAATCGATCTTTAAAAAGTCACATACTTCAGTATAAGAAATAGATCTATTATATTTTGCTTCTAGCATTTCTTTAGCACGTAATACACTTTTATAAATATTCATCTCTGCTTTTTTAATATGAATCGGTCTATTCATAGTGGCGGTTTCATACATTTCACCAAATATAAAAGCATATGCATAAGTGCTAAACTTTACATTTAAGGATGGATCAAACTTATTATAGGCTTTAGTTAAGCCTAAAAATCCAGCTTGTATTAAGTCTTCTTTAGGAACTCCATAAAACCTTTGTGCCATCTTGTAAATTAGTTTTTCATGTTCTATACTGACTTCTGTAGGCATACTCTTTCTCCTTTCCAAAAGAAATATAAAACATTTAATATTTTAATTAAATAAATTCGACGAGAGAAGTCATATTTCGCCTGACAACTTTACATAAAAAAAATATAGACACAAACTCTATATTAATTTTATCAAAATTTTATATTAATTCTTTTCCAACAAAAACATCATAAATTTCTTTATATTTATAACCGAGTTTAGGATAAGTAGAATCTTCTTCTAATATTTTCATTTCAACTAATTGATCAATTAAAGTTGAAACTGTATTTCTTGATACACCTGCTTCTTCTTCTATTTCTTTTTTTGTAAAAACTATTTGATGCATCATCGCAGGCATCATTCTATATACCGCATTGCTATTTAATAATTTTATTTTTTCCATATCGGTTTTATAAATTTGTTTAATTCTATTTATCTTAGCAATATAATTATTACACTGTTCAATAATACACTGCAAAAAAAACTTAATAAATCCAAGCATATTTCCTTTTCTACTTTCATTTAAAAATTTATGATAACTTGGTTTATACAATTCAATAACTTCAGACAGAAATAAAATGGGGTCATCATCAGTTAATTTTGCTAACTGGATAGGAATTAAAGCTCTACCTAGCCTACCATTTCCATCTCTATAAGCATGAATAGTTTCAAATTGTGAATGCGAAATGGCCAAATTTATAAATAAAGGATCTATAAATTCATCATTCATATACTTAAAAAGATTATCTAATAATAAGGGCACTTCTTCTGGGATTGGAGGAACAAATATTGCTTCATTAATCGAACAACCTTTAGGACCTATCCAATTTTGAATAGTCCTTATATATCCAGGCTCTTTTTCATTACCTCTAACACTATCTAATAAAATTTTATGAATATTATTAACAAATAATAAATTGATTTCCGATTTTAACTTTAGAAATTCTTTAGAATATTCAATAACTTGCTTTAAATTTTGAATTTCTTTTGTTTCATCAGTTTTTGGCATATACTTCAAATAATACATCTCATCTTGAGATATTTGAGTACCTTCTATTTGTGTCGATTTCAAACTTTCACTTAAAAGAATAGAATCAAGAAAAAATTTGGAATCAAATTCAACATTTTTTAAATAAGACTTATATTCTCCATATTTTTCATTAGCTTCCGATAATAATCTTAATAAATCTTTATCGATTTTATATTCTATAGGTAATTCGTTAACTTTCATCGGTTCCATAATAAAATCACCAGCTTAAATATATCATAAGATAATTAAAAAGTAAACAAAAATGCACAATATTTTAAAAATATTGTGCATTTTGTCTTTTTTTTATCGTATTTTGCACAATGACAGTGCAAATTATATCATAAAAACAATTGTTAATTTTAATTTTGGTGGAACCGAGCGGACTTGAACCGCTGTCCAAAGTACATTCATGAATAACATCTACAAGTTTAGTTAGAATTAATTATTCATCAGACAAGAATGGCTTCTAACATGCCACTTGCTGATATAGTCTAACAATTATTCGACTGCATAACATAGACTTTTACACAGTTATAATTCGGTAAATATGAGTCCTAACTTTAAAACCCGAATAATCTTAAAGAAGAACCTCTTGACGAACCTATCTTAGGCAAAAGCAAGAGCATTTGCACCGAAAGTGCTAGTTTTTTTGTCATTTAATTTAATTGTGCTCGTTAAAGATGAGCTTCTACTTGCAGTTAAGCCAAATAATACTCTGTCGAACCCATATACGGCCCCATAAGTAACTTAATTATAGCATAGTTCCCCTAATTATGCAAATAAAGCTTGACAACTGCTCTACCTACTAATTATAATTTTAGCAAGAGAGGTGTAATTATGATTGATGATTACGAAAAAATACTTTTTGATAATGAAACACAATTTTTTAAAATGTCTGAGGCTTACTTCAATAATTTTTTACAATCTCTTAAAAAGCATCTCGACGAAGATAGCAGAAATTTATTATTTACAGAAGAAAATCTAACTTCCGAAGAACTATTTGGTAATGTGTATGATTATATTTTTTGTGAGTGTCCACAATATATTAACATTTTCTTTGAACTTTTAGAAAAATTTGGCTATAACTCACTTAATGAAATCTGTACCTATATGGCTCTAATAGGTAATAATGATCCTTTATCCCTAGAAGTACTTTTTGAAATTTTAACTCAGTCACCATTTGTAGATAAAGTATTATTCAATAATGGATTAATCGTTATAGAAAGCAAACTTGGAACATTTGAATTTATTCACGCTCAAGAATATTTTAAAGATAACGAGGAAATACTAGATTATTTATTCGAGAATGATACAACTCAAAATTGTCATAACTGTTCACTTGATATATTAAAGAAATTAAGAAAGGGTACTCTTATTACGGTATTAGTTCAAGCAGAATTTGTAGGGACTTGTTATCATACAGTCTTACAAGATGAAAAAGGAAATATTGTTGATATTGCTAATAAAGCAGTTTATACACTTGATACTTTTCATAAACTATACAATGGCTTAACGATTGTATCTATGACAGATATAAAAGATATAGATGACGAAATATCTCAAATAAGAAGTGAAATCAGACAAGATTTGCACAACACAGAATATTCACCAGCTTTACTACTCGCTTTACATAAGAGTATGGAAATCAACAGTTCAAAAAAAATGCACTAATTAAAATGCATTTTTTCTATTTTCTCTTTCTATATCTCTTTGCTTAATAGTTTCTCTTTTATCATATAACTTTTTACCGCGAGCAAGCCCGATCAAAACTTTAGCATAATTGCCTTTAAAATAAAGTTTTACAGGCACTAACGTATATCCACTAACCTTTAATTCATTATAAATTTTTTTTATTTCCGATTTATGCAGTAATAACTTTCTAGTTCTTCGCTCTTCATGATTAAACCTATTTCCTTCTTCATACTTGGCTATATACATATTTATTATATATGCCTCACCATTTTTAATAGTAACATAAGCATCGTTAAAATTGGCACTGCCCTTACGAATAGACTTAATTTCAGTACCAGTAAGAACTAACCCAGCTTCAAAAGTTTTTTCAATAAAATAATTATACCTTGCTTTTCTGTTTTGAATTTCCATTTCCATCACCCCTAACTAGAGCAAAATCGATCTGCTTACTAGCCTTACTTGCCCCGATAACTTTTACCTTAACTGCATCGCCTAATCTAAACATTTCTTTACTCGCATCACCCACGATAGCCATTACATCGCTGTTATAAACATAAAAGTCCGTTCCAATATTGCTTATTTTTATAAGTCCCTCGACCATATTCTCGAGCTCCACAAACATACCAAAATTTGTAAGGCCTGATATTTTACCTTCATAGACTTCACCGATATGTCCCTCCATATATTCTGCCATTTTCATATCATCGACTTCTCGTTCCGCTTCCACTGCCGCTAATTCACGACTACTAGAAAGTTCTGCGATAGCATCAATTTTCATCATGAGCTTATCCATATCGTCTTTTAAATCGTGATCAAATAAGTATTTTCGAAGCAATCTATGTACCAGCAAATCAGGATAACGTCTAATTGGACTTGTAAAATGTGTATAACATTCACTTGCTAACCCGAAATGACCTATATTTTGCCTTTGATATTTAGCTTTTCTCATACTTCTAAGCAAATTAGCTGACAAAGTTTCGAACTCTTTTTTATCCTTTAACTGTTCTAATATATCTTGCATGGTTTTAGGTGCAATATCTTTAAGCTTAGCTTTAACCTGATAACCGAGAACTGATACAAACTTCATAAAGTCTTCAATCTTCTCATTGCTAGGTATATCATGTACACGATAAATGAAAGGTAAATCCATATTATATATACAAGTTGCTACAGTCTCATTTGCCATTATCATAAACTGTTCTATCATTTTCTCGCCATCTTCGCGTACTCTTCTTTGTACATCACAACAACGACCGAACTCATCACAAATGATTTTTACTTCGTCTAATTCGAAATCTAAAGAACCTTTTCTAGTTTTATAATTTCTTAAAATATGTGCAAGTTCATTCATTTTCTTTAAAGTATCTGCATATTTTTCATAACCTTCAGGTATGTTATCTCTCATAATAACTTCATTGACAGCACTGTAAGTCATTTTTTTAGCAGACTTAATAAAACTCTCAAAGATTTCGAAATCGACAACCTCTCCCTTAGGAGTGATCTCCATTACACAAGATTCCGCTAATCTGATAACACCTTCATTTAATGAACAAATTCCATTAGAAAGTTTATGAGGTATCATAGGAATAACCGTATCAGCCAAATACGAACTCGTTCCTCTATTCATTGCATCTTCATTTAAAGCAGTACCAGGTTTTACATAATGACTTACATCGGCTATATGGACACCTAATAAGAAATTACTTCCCTTCATCTCTAAACTGATCGCATCATCGATATCTTTTGTATCCGCACCGTCTATCGTAAAAATTACTTTATCAGTTAAATCTCGACGGTTAACAAGCTCTTCTTTTGAAACTTCATTCGGAATATTCTCAATTTCTTTCTCTGTCTTTTTACTAAATTCAGGATATATTTCATGCTTATAAGCTATTGTTAAAATATCTACTCCTGCATCATCTTTATGTCCTATCACTTCATTTACACGTGCTAAATAGTGATTTTTTTTGACTTCTCGTACAATTCCAGCAAGAACGATCGTTCCTTCGACACAATTTTTTAAACTGCTAGGCTCTAACTCTATAATCAAATTTCGTTTATCTTCTAAAGTTACGAAAGCTTTTCCATGAACAAATTTAACTTCTCCAACTAGATTGTTTAAATTACGCTCAACAACACGTATAACTCGTCCTTCCAGTCCTTCATGACGTGATACTACCTCGACGATAACCTTATCACCATCGACAGCGCCATTTAACATGCCTCTCTCGATATGTACATCCTCTCCAGGCAAAAGTAAAAAACCGAATCCTTTTGGATGAACTGAAATCTCGCCTATTTCTAAATCTTTACAATTCTCAAATAAAATGTACTTCCCTTTATTTGTATAGTATATTTCACTTTTTTGTACCATTTTATTAAGTATCTCTTGTACTTCTTCGATCTCTTTAACTTGAATATTACCATTATCTATCAAACTACATAATTCTTCACAAGTAACAGCATTATTTTGCTTTTTTAATGTCTCCAATACTTTGTCTTTCATTCGTATCACACTTTCTCATTATCTTTGATAACCCAATTATAACATAAAACCAAAAGAAAAAATACTCTTTTTAAAAAAGAGTATCGACAAAAGTATCTCTTACTTAAGCCATAAACATTATTAAAAATGCTATTACCATGAAAGCTGCTCCAACTACGAAAGTAAGTCTACTTATAAACAATTCAACTCCTCTTTCTTTTTGCACTTGAAACAACTCAGTATTTCCTCCAGTCATAATTTGACCGGCATCACTTGCCTTATTACCTTGTAGTAAAACTAATGCAATAAGTATAATTGATAATATTAATAATGCCATTTCCATTTATATCACCTAATTTCGCTATTATTTTATCATAAATTTAGTTTCATATCAACTTCTATTTATGTAAACTAATTCTTTTAACTCTTTCCACTTCTAACAGACCGTCCGCTACTTTTTGAGCAGTCTCAAAGGATTCATCAATTTGACTTACATTTGAATTTCCATCGATCGGATTCATTTCGTCTTTTTTATTATTTTCAGTATTAGAAGGATCAATATAAGGTAATAAAAATGCTTCTAACACAAGTAGTAATCCCAAAATTGAACAAGTTATACCAACTCTTAAATTCCTCTTCCTGTCACTCTCTACTGTTTCCAATAATTCTAATTGTTCATTAGATAAAGTAGTTTTATTTTTAATTCCATATATTTGCTTATATATATCCAATTGAGGCAATGTCAAAATAGTCTGGGAATTAGGACCCAATCTTTTAACATAACTTACTTCACATTCATGTAATACTTCAGCTGCAACGAAACAAAATTGTTTTAACTTTTCGTTTACTGAATCGATATTGACTTTATATAGACTGAGATGCACTTCTTCAGCAATAGTATTTAAAGAAAATATTTTTTTACAGTCATATTTCATCGAATATAAACATATAATTCGATGAATCTCATTAACTATTCTTTTAAATTCCATAACTGTAAGGTTATCCGACAGCTTTTCCAAAAAGCTATTCAAAATAGGCCATTCACACAATTGCTCCAACAAAGAAACGTCAAATGTAAATTTTATTCCTTCCTTCAACTTTCTTATTAAAATTCTTAAATATTCGTTAAATTCAAACCTTGACTCCATTTGTCCAGCCCTAAACTTACTATTATAACCCTCTAATTCAGAACAACCTTTTAAAAAATCAAATTTATCTAACTTACATTCAATAATGTTAAAAATAGCATTTAAATGTTCAATATTTAAATCCATTTCATACATTCTGATCAAATGTTTAAAATGTGGAGTATTTATATTTAATAAAGAACTAACCACATCTAAATTTCTATATATATCCAGTATAGTATCCATCCAAAAGCCCCGCCTTTTCATTAAAGACTATTATACACAATTTATTCTTAAAGTCAAGTTCTATATTACTTAGTTTTTCCCACTATAAATCTCATACCATGCTTTTAAACTACTTACTCCATCGCCTGCAATTTCCTTTATAAGAGACCATGTTAGTCCAAAACTTTTCTTCATAGAACTAAAATCATTTTTAGCTACTTCACAAAGTTCTTTATTTTCACTACAAATCTTTGCGGTTAAATTCAAGTAATTTTTAACAATACTTGCCTTCACATTCGTATATATTTTACTCGTGGTAGAACTTATACTCTCCTTATAGCCTGGAAAATATTTCTCGATTTTACTATCAAAATATAATGCCATACTTAGTACTTTTAACTTTGCTTTTTCAGTCAACTCGGAAAAAGTATGTCCCTTTATAGCCCCACCATAAAACAAGAAGTCTACGACTGTAACAAACCCATTTTTTACACTTTCTTTCACTTCAGAAGCTTTAAAATCGGCATCTATGTCGTTAAAATATTTTAGTACTACAGTATCTGCACTTTCTTGTTGGTTATTAGTCTCTCCATTATTACTAGGAGGTTTATTATCTTTATTTTGAGATGAATTATCCCCACTAGGCTTAACACTCGGATTATTTACAGAAGTCTGACTTTCTTCTTTAGAACTCTCTAAACTTTCCCGATCATCTTCATTAATTTTTAAATCTTCTGCTTTACTAATTATTTCTACTTCATCATCTCTATTAAGCACTATAGATTTAGGCTCGCTGTTCTTATTCATACTTTTCTCTTTAAACTTAAGTTTCAATTCATCACCCAAATTATAATTTCCCTCGAAATTCGTGATAATAAAATTTTCTTCTTTATTATTTATTATTGCATAATTATTACCAATACCAACAACTTTACCTGATATCTCTATTAAAGTATTATTCTTATTATAAATTAAATAACCAATAATACCTACAGAACATACTAATAAAACGCAAAGAATAATTATTAAAATATTTTTACTTTTATTGTTCATAACTTCGCCTCTTCACTCCCATATAATAGCATATGATATAAAAACATTCAAATTTTACCCTCTACTTGCTCACTTGCTTTTAGCATCTTTTAATAGTATACTTTTTATAGGGAATATTAGTTGTTGGATGTCTACCTCCAATCTTAGAGGAAAGGAGGTTTGAAAGAAATGAAGAAACGTGAATATTTTATTTGCATTCTACGCTTCATCTCTCTCATTTTACTACTCCTAATCATTTTGATTATAGTAATAAAGAAAGACATCTAATCTTCAAAGATTAAATGTCAAACTAGAGTAATTTAGGTAGACATTCAACATTGCAAAACTGAATGTTCCCTTTTTCATTTTATGCAAGTTTCCTTGACGTATTCATAATAACATATTTATACCTTTTTGTCAAAAAACTAAAAAATTGGAAGTAAAATGGATTCTGAAACACAAAAAAAGAACATCTGATGTAATAAAAGTCTTAAGTACTATAAATCAAGTGTCCTAAATTCACATAATTCATTTTTTCTTTTTTACTATTTTATTTTTTTTATGTTCAAATAAAATGTCAGTTTTCATAACTACAATAAGTAACAAAATAGTTAGCCCTATATATATGTATGTAGCCACTCTATTATCGCCTATTGTAATAAGTATCGAAGTTGTTGCAAAAGCAATATCGATTATGTATATAATTAAAACAGTCACTCTAGTAGAGAATTTCATTTTTAGAAGTTGATGATGAAAATGTTCTTTATCTGCTTTTCCAATCGGCTCTCCCTTTAAAAATCTTCTAATTATAGCAAATAAGGTATCGATTATAGGAATAGCTAAAATAATGATAGGAACAAACAAACTGTTAAAAGTTACATTTTTAAATCCTAAAAGTGATATAATCGCAATCATAAATCCTAAAAACTGGCTACCAGTATCCCCCATAAATATTTTGGCTGGTGGAAAATTAAATACTAAAAATCCTAAAGTAGATCCCGCCATCAAAATACTTAAAGTGATATCTAAACCACCTAATCTATTTGTTAAAAGTGCTATAATTGCAATAGTTATAAAGTATATTGTCGAGACACCTGATGCAAAGCCATCCAATCCATCGATTAAATTTATAGCATTTACACAAGCGATTATAAAAAATATCGTTATAAATGGAGCAAGTCCCCCAAAATTTATATAATAGTTAAACAAATAAGCATCTTGTAAAACGATATTCCCATAATATACGACTATACACGCTGCAATTATTTGCCCAACTAATTTATATCGAGCTTTTAAAGGATTTATATCATCTATTATACCAAACAATATTATTATAAAACTTGCGATCATTATAGATAACATCTGAACCGTTATTTCACCAAAAAACATATAACATATCAAAAATGATAAATATATCGCAAGCCCTCCTAGCCTAGGCATAGGTTTTTTATGGACTTTCCTTTCATTTGGTATATCTAAAGCATTGACGTGAATGGCAACTAATTTACAAATCGGTACTAATACTAATGATACCAAAAAGCTTATTAAAGCCATTATAAATATATTGTGATTATTTACTACTATCGACATAAAATCACTCTCTTCATTCCCTATTATACAACAAATTTACAAAAATACAAATTCTTAAAGTAAATTTTTGGAAATTGGACACATACTATAAACGGTGAAACACATGAATACAAAAATTGAATTCTTAAAATTATCACTTAAAGATAATCCGGATTTTATTACAAGGGAACTCGAAACAGGAACAAAAAGTAAAATCTATCTAGCCTTCTTCGAAAGTTTGGTTAACTCCGAAACAATCGATAAATATGTCGTTAAAAATGTAACTAGTCATTTAAACATTCACAATAAAATCAAAGACCTTAAGCCATTAATCGGTGGTCCAAAACTTACTACCATTAAAAAAGATGAAGAAATGTTTTATTACATAGAAAACGGCTTTACTTTAATTATATATAAAAAAGAATGCTATGCGATAGAAACAAAAGCTGAACTGGACCGTGGCATAACGATGAGTCAAACAGAACCAAACATGTATGGACCAAAAGATTCATTTTGTGAAAATTACCAAAAAAATATTGGTGTAATTAAAAGAAGAATAAAAAATAAAAATCTTCGCATCGAAGCAGTCGACCGCGGAATATATACTAAAACAAAATTAGGTGTCATTTATATAGAAGATAAAGTTAATAAAGACGCCCTAAAAAAAGTTAAAAAAATATTAAATAAATTTAAGGATTACGAAGTAACTGATTCGCACGATTTAGTGCAAGAACTTAGAACGAACAAAATATTTCCAACTATACTAAAAACTGAAAAACCTTCAATGGCTGCAAAATTTTTACTTAAAGGATATATCGTAATTTCTATCGACAATACCCCTTTTGCTTTAGTAATCGATGCCAAAATGGAAGACTTTGTAAATCCATTCACGACAGATGACTTCGTAAAAATATTGAGATTCGTTTGTTTAGTTTTAAACATCTTAACGCCAGCACTCTACATTGCTCTTATAAACTTCAACCAAGAGGCAATCCCGTCGAGTTTGTTAATAAATTTTAGTACCCAAAGGCACAATGTACCTTTTCCTGCGATAGTCGAAGCATTTTTAATGATGATAATATGTGAACTACTGAGAGAATCAGATATCCGTTTCCCGAGTAACTATGGAAGCAGTACATCCATTTTAGGAGCGTTAATTTTAGGTGAAGCAGCAGTAAGTGCTGGATTCGTAAGTCCTATCATGATAATAATCGTTGCCATATCTTTTGTATCGGGACTCATATTCACAGACATCAGATTTTCAAATGCCCTACGTGTTATGCGCTATTCTTTCCTATTAATCTCGGCATTCTTAGGTCTATACGGCCTATCAATTGCCCTAATTACAACAATATCGATTATATCTAATATAAAACTACATGAAGGGAACTACTTATGAAAAAAATAATACTAATAATCATCATTTTCTTTTTAACAGGTTGTTACGATTATAACGAGTTAAATGATTTAGAAATCGTTTCTTCAATGATTGTCGACTATAAAGATGATGAATATGAAGTAAACTTAGAAGTTATAAATACAAACGAAAATGGTGAAAACGGTTCTTTCTTCTTAAAAGGAACAGGCAAAAACATCGAAAGTGCCATCAACAATGTCTATTTTGAATCGGCTCAAACACCATTTTTTAGTCAGATGAAAGCATTAATAATCTCAGATTCAGCTGCCGAGAAAGGCATTGAAGACTTTTACGATTACTTTTTGAGATCGGCCGATTATAGAAAAGACTTTTACTTCTTCGTATGTGAAAAAGTCGATGACTTACTAGAATACAAAACTGAAAAAGGCACATCGATTGGAGACTTGGCTAAAAATAATGCCGAGAGAAATCACGAAAAGAACGGTCGTTATAAGACGAATAACTTTAGAGAAATTGTCTTTCACTATTTACGAAATAACAACTATTTAATCGGAAATATAGGACTCGATAAAGATGAATTAAGCTTAGATGATTCTTATCTCTTTGTCGATGGTAAAAAAGATATGAAAGTTGAAAGGGATGCAGCATTACTAAGTAATCTTCTCGATAAATCTAATACATCTTTTCAAATATTTTTAGATAATTCTTTCGAAATACATGAATACAAAATAAAAACTGACATTAAAGAAGATAAAATCACTTTAACACTAACAGGAAGTGGTCGAATCAGTAATTCGAGTGACAACAATTCACTTGATGAAAAAGACTTAGAAAAAATTAATAAAGCTTTAAATGAAAAAATTGAAAAATTGTTTAAGGACGTTATCGATTATTCGCTATCGATGGATAAAGACATGTTCCATTTCAATTATTATTATTATCAACATTATCCTAAAAAGGTCGAAAATGACAGCTGGAAAAATGTAGAATATGAAGTTAAATCTGATGTAAAAATAAATGAAAAAGGCCTTCTATTGAGGTCGCTAGGAGGAAACTAAAAATGGAAAATAGACAAGTTTTCTTTTTTACAAGAACTTTATTTTGGGGTTTTGGACTTTCTTTAATTTTAAATTTATCGGGAACTAGTTTTTGGATATCAGAAATTATTGGTACGATACTAGGTTTAATAATTCTTCTATTTGTCAAAAAAACTAACTCTTCTAAAATTGTTCGAAGTATTTCGGGCTTTACAATTGCTTTATTTTCAATTGTCATACTTGTCAATATGGGCGGAACACTTTATCTAAGAAACACGCCTAATTGGCTATTAGCACTTATCCCAATCATAGGCGGTCTAATCATCTCCACTAGTAGAAAGGAATCTTTAAAAAGAACATTATTAATACTATTTACTTTTGCTTTTATCATCTACTTAGCTGGAAGTGCCATTCTTTCTGTAAATGCTAAAACAGACAATTTACTACCCTTCACACCTGAACTAGAAGGTATTATAAAAGCAACAGTTGTTTTCATAGTAACAAGTCTTACTCCCGTTTTAGCACTAGGAGATATGGAGGATAAAAAAACACTTATTCAATATTACCTCATTGGAACATGTACAATCATTTTAACAACATTACTCGCAGTACTTGTAATGGGATGCAAAGAAGCAGTTCTCTATCGTTATCCAGAGTATATACTTTTAAAACGTATCAAAATTTATGACTTTTTTACAAACGTTGACAACTTATTCGTCATTCCAATGGTGATCGACTTTATCATAACAGCAGCTTACGGCTTTAGAAACATCGAAATTTTTGGCAAACCAGGAAAAGTTTTGTTTCCTCTCTTAATGCTAATAATCTCTGTTATAGCGACATCTTCAAGTACTATTATGACCTTCCTTTACTGGAACTTCCCTTATATTCTTATATTTCTACTTCTTTTGACACTTTTTCCTAAAAAAAAGAAGTATAAAAATTCGTAAATTTTACTATCATATAAGTAGGTGAAAATAAAATGAATCTAATTCCAACAGTGGTAGAACGTACTTCGAGTGGTGAAAGAGCTTATGATTTATACTCTAGACTTTTAAATGACCGTATTATTTTCCTAAGTGGAGAAATCACTGATGTAACTGCAAACATAGTTATATCAGAACTTCTTTATCTCGATTCTATAAATCATAAGGATATCTCTCTTTATATAAATAGTCCTGGAGGCTCAGTAAGTGCAGGCCTTGCCATCTATGATACGATGAACTTGATTAAGAGTGATGTATCGACAGTGGTCGTCGGTATGGCTGCTAGCATGGCTTCCTTTCTCTTAGCAGCAGGTGCCAAAGGTAAAAGATGTGCCTTAGAAAATAGTGAAGTAATGATTCATGAAGTCTTAGGAGGCACAGAAGGACAAGCAACTGTCATTAAAATACAAGCTGACCGTATATTAAAACTTCGCGACAAGATGAACACACTTCTTGCCAAATTAACTAATAAAACAGTTGCTAAAATAAATAAAGATACTGAACGAGATCATTTCATGAGTGCTAAAGAAGCCTTAGAATATGGTTTAATAGATAAAATATTATAAAATTAATCATCTATAAAAAATATTAAAAAACTGTTGATAAAGTTTAAATTTTCAACAGTTTTTTAATATAACAGAGGATTACACAAATTTAATATCCATACTATTATTGTTAATATTGCAGCTAAAATCGTTATTATTGTTTGATATTTTTTTAAAAAGTTATCGATAGTTTTTTTATGTCCACATAATATAAATCCACAGTAAATAATAAAAATAAAAACTATTATTACTGCCAGTATATTAAATTTTAAACTTTCCACAAATTTTCCCATAAACAACAACTTGAACGCTCTAGTCAGCCCACATCCTGGGCAAGGAATTTTAAAAATATTAAAAAAAGGGCATATCCTTATACCAAAAAAGTTTAGTATAAAAGCTAAACCCATTATCAAAAATAGAATTAAAAAATTCCCTTTTGACATTACCTATAAAACCATGGAAATTGTAGCTAAATTCTTTTGTTTAGCTTTTTTTCCTATTGTGAACCAGTCAATGATAGATAAGATTCCACATAAACCACCAGTTAATAGTTTTAAAACTCCCATACCAGTGTCACCAAGCATAAATCTATCTACACCAAGTGATCCTAAAAATATTGAAATTAGAAGTAATGTTGTAGGATCTTTAAGTTCACATGCTTGTAATGTAACTAAAGCCTCATCATTAGCAGATTCTAATTTTTGTCTAATAATAGGAATAGCTGAAGGCTCAAAATATTTAGCATTTGTTGTTAAATATAAATCGATTTTACTCTTTTCCATAAAACTTATACTCCTTTCGACAAAATAAGTATAGCATAAAATATATAATTTTGCATTATTTTTTTTTTACAAATTTTTCTTTTTTATTGCATTATTCTCTATATCTTAAGCTTTATAAAAAATTCTAGTTGCACACCGCTCATTTCAGTTGCCATTAAAAATATATTCGAAGAAAATTCAAATTATGAGTTAATCGATATCAATATATTTCATTGCCTTCTTAGCTTGTTCGTATTCCTGAAAATGTTTAATCTTATAAACTTTTCCCTCCCGAATAAAATTTGATCCTGTTTGATGAAAATCAAACTTCACATTATATTTATCACATGTCTTTTTAATATATTTAACCCATTCAAAGTCACAAGGTCTTGCATTTTCATAAGACTCCCCTCCAACTGAAATCATCTCAAATTCGCCACTTGTTAAAAACTCTGAAAAATCTATATTCTCAAGTAAAGGTGATGCAAAAATATACTTATGTTTCGCCTTAACACTTTGAAATATTTTTAGTCTATTATTTGCCTTTTCTTGATTTTCGCAACTTACTGCAATTATTACATTGTCATAACCTTCACCCCAGTCAGAAGGTAAACACTTATTAAATCTCTCAATTCGTTTTGTAGGTATCAAAAATTTTACAAGAGGGCGTTTTTTAATTATTTCCCACGCTTCTTCTCTCCACACATCGGCCTCTTCTAAAAAGAAGTCAGACGTAAAACACGTCGCCACTTCACAACCATCTTCAATTTTATATTCGCCATTACGAGATTTTTTTAAAGGCAGGTTAAAATTAGTTTTTGATCTAGAAATTAAACTAGTATCTTTCCCCCTTTTCTTATCAAAATAATAAACATAACAATTTTTACATCCAGGACTACATTTATGACAGCCATGCCAAGGGTTCCACATTGATCTTTGCATAATTAATCACGCTCCTTTTTTTATGATTCTTTCTAACAAAAATAAAGCTCACGAAATTCCGTGAGACTATTATTCTTCATTAAGATAAATTCAATAGCAAATAATTAATTAACTTTAAACAAAAACTAACCATTTGCCACTTTTCTGCCACTTTTAAGGCAAAATTTCAAAAAATTTAAGGCTCTTAAACACCATGAGCCTAGTATTCAACAATGGTGCACCATAAGGGAGTCGAACCCCTAACCTTTAGATCCGTAGTCTAACGCTCTATCCAATTGCGCTAATGGTGCATAAGTTGGCATCAAAACCAACATTATTATAGCATACTTTACTTATTTTTCAAGTATTTTATCCCATATTATCGAGTTCAGTCATAATATTTGGTACCATCTGTTTTTTTCTACTGATAACATCTTGTAAATAATATCCTTGTTTCATATCATCTTTACCATATGCAAGGCTCATAACCTTCTCTGCTTCACTTGAATATAAAACATAAGAACCATTACTAACAACGTCTGTTACAAATAAACAGGCTAACTTTAAACTTTTATTCTCACAAGCCAAATCGAGACCTTTAATATATTCTTCCAAGTTGTTTAAAACAGTTTCATAATCAAGAGTGATTACTTGACCAATTCCAAAAGTCATACCGTTTGTCTCATACTCTTTATAATCAGAAAATAAAACATCTTGAACACTCATACCTTCTAAACTAGAGCCTGCCTTTAACATTTCCATACCATATTTTTCAAAGTCTAAACCTGCTAATTCTGCTAGTTCTTCTGCAATTTCCCTGTCTAAATCAGTTGTTGTAGGACTTTTCAAAATAAGTGTATCAGACAATATTCCTGAAAGCATAACTCCAGCAATATCAGCAGGTATTTCAACATTAGCTTCTTTATAAAGAGTATAAATCAAAGAATTAGTACTTCCTAAAATAGTAGTTCTACAAGAAATTGGAACAGCCGTCGTAACATTTCCTATCGCGTGGTGGTCAACTATCTCCAAAATATCTGCTTCATTAAGACCATCGACACTTTGCTTAACTTCATTGTGGTCGACTAATATAACTTTTTTCTTTTCATATGAATTTACATCTATCAACCTCAACATACCCTCACAATTACCCATTTTATCGACCATCGGATAATTCGTATGTTTAAGTTTATTACTAATTTCATAAAAATCTGTTAAATAATCGTTTGGAGTAAATACAACAGGTGTCTCATTTCTAACTATACATTTAATATAATTAGATAGCCCAACAATTTTAGAAACTTCAAAACTAAATTTCTTTGTCGAAATAATATTGACTTTATTTTTTCTTGCAAGCTCTAATTGTTCATCGCTTAATTTTTGACCACCAACTAAAATAATTAACTTCACTCTATTATTTATACAATGATCGACTACCTCTTTACGGCTACCTAAAATAGCAATTGTATTTTCATTAATATTAACGCTTTCCATTATAGCTTCAATACTAAAAGTTATAGCCATAATATGTCCTTCTATATGTTCATCAAATCTTAAAACTTCACTTCCTTCGATAACGTTCAAAATGTTATTATAAGAAGCATTTAACAAATCGAAATCGCCTCGAATAAAATCTGCCGCAATCTCTTTTAAAGAAACATACCCAAAAAACTTTTTCTGACTCTTAACAACAGGCAATCCAGTTATACTATTTTTAACCATATAAGTATAAGCCTCGTAAATCGAAGAATTTTCATCCACCATTATAGTCTTATCATAAGGAACATCCGATAATTGCACTTTAACATTACTAAGAAATTTAGGATGTTCGATGTTAAAACGGTCCAATACGAATTTAGATTCTTTATTTATTTCACCTAACACTCTAGGCTCTGTATCTTCTCCTAATTGATTTTTCAAATATGATAAACTGACAGCTGCTGTTACACTATCAGTATCAGGGTTTTTATGACCAAATATAAATGTTTTCATATTTTTATCATCTCCTTCTTTTTCAAAAATATTATATCACTACTTACTCAATTTACAAAGTAATTTATCTTTAAATTTTCACTTACTAGCTTTTCGTTTTTGAATATTATAAGTAATTTTAAGTAACAACTTTGTGGGCAAAAGACGAGTAGCAAAAATAGTTAGTTTCATCTTTAAAGTCGGAATAATAATAAGTTTATTTTTTAAAGTTTTATCTATTCCGTATTTAGCAACATAATCTTTATCAGCACCCTTTATAGTAAACTTACCTCGTGCCACCTTATTGAAGTTTGTATCGACTGGACCTGGACAAAGAGCACTTACGTGAACATTAGATTTTTTTCGGCGAAGTTCTTCATAAATGCCTAACGTCAATTTTAAAACGTAGTTTTTAGTAGCATAATAAGTATCCAAATGTGGACCAGCCATGAAGCCTGCACTAGAAGCAACATTTAAAATATGTCCTCTATCTTTTTTAACAAAATCTTGTAATACTAATTTTGTTAAAATGTGTACTGCTCGAATATTGACATCTATCATTTCGAGTTCTCTGTCTAAATCAGTTTTATCAAAGTCTCCAAAAAGTCCAAATCCAGCATTATTTATCCATAAGTCGACATCAGAACTCTTTACCTTTTCATATAATTTAAATACTTCTTCTTCATATCTTAAATCACAAACAATAATTTCAGAGTTCATCTTTATTTTACTTTGAACTTCTTCTAATTTCTTTTTATTTGTTGCAACTAAAATGAGTTCATAACCTAAACTATCTAAATAATAACACATCGATTCGCCAATTCCACTTGAAGCTCCCGTTACTAATGCTTTCACTATTTACCCTCACTTTTCATCTCAAATAATATATCGCGAAGCTCCACAGCTCTCTCAAAGTCTAAGTTCTTAGCAGCTTCTCTCATCTCGTTTTCTATT
This sequence comes from uncultured bacterium, assembly GCA_947646655.1. GTDB lineage: Bacteria > Bacillota_I > Bacilli_A > RF39 > UBA660 > RUG11867. The sequence goes on along the minus strand of CANSHI010000014.1, from coordinate 5,726 downwards.
CTTATCATTATTTCTCGTTTTTCACTCGCGCTCATTTTTGGTTTCTCACTAACTTCGTCATTATTACTTATTACATCTCGTATTTCTTTAATAATAGTCTTAGGAGTGATACCATGTTTTTTATTATACTCTTCTTGAATAGTCCTTCTTCTTTGTGTTTCGCTTATCGACTTTTCCATAGCATCACTAATTGTATCAGCATACATGACGACATGACCATTAGCATTTCTAGCAGCCCTTCCAATCGTTTGTATAAGACTTCTTTCACTTCTCAAAAATCCCTGCTTATTAGCATCCATTATACAAATTAAACTAACCTCGGGTATATCGATTCCTTCACGAAGAAGATTTATTCCAACAACGACATCATACTTTCCCATTCGTAAATCGTGAATAACTTTTAACCTCTCCAGCGTTTTAACTTCACTGTGAAGATAGGCAACCTTTATTCCAACACTCATTAAATAATTCGTCAATTCTTCTGCCATTCTTATCGTAAGAGTAGTAATAAGTACGCGTTCATCTTTTCCTTTTCTTTCATTAATTCTATCTATTAAATCATCGATTTGTCCTTCTGTTTTATGTACCTCAATCGTCGGGTCTAACAGTCCAGTAGGACGTATAATCTGTTCTGCAAAAACTCCATTTGTAAGTTCTAATTCATAATCACCTGGAGTTGCAGAAACATAGATAACATTGTTAATTTTTTTATCAAACTCATCAAACATCAAAGGTCTATTATCCATTGCACTAGGAAGTCTAAAACCATAATCGACTAAAGTCTGTTTACGCATTCTATCTCCATTATACATACCTCTAACCTGAGGAACCGTTACATGGGATTCATCTATCAACAACAAAAAATCTTTAGGAAAATAATCGATCAAAGTAGTAGGAGTTTCCCCCGGACCACGTAGTGCTAAATGTCTAGAATAGTTTTCAATACCATGACAAAAACCTGTTTCCTTTAACATTTCGATATCGTACTCAGTTCTCTCTCTTATTCTCTGCTCTTCGATATACTTTCCATTTTCTTTAAAGAACTTTAATTGTCCTTCTAATTCTTCCTTAATTCTACTTATTGTCTCACCCAACTTTTCAGGGTTTGTAACAAAGTGACTCGCAGGTGAAATCGTAACCGTTTTTTTATTTTGCAAAATAACTCCTGTTAAAGGATCAAATGTACAAATTCTATCTACTTCATCTCCAAAAAGTTCTATCCTAATTCCTGAACTTTTTTCATTAGCAGGAATAACTTCTATAACGTCACCCTTGGCTCTAAAAGTTCCACGATGAAAATCGATTTCATTTCTTTCATAAGTCATATCAACTAAACGCGTCAACAATTCATCTCTTTCAATAGTCTCACCAACAGTTACAATTAACATATGACTTTTATAATCTTCTACTTCTCCAATACCATATATACACGACACACTTGAAACGACTATTACATCGTCATAATTTAAAAGTGAACTAGTCGCTCCATGTCTTAATTCATCTATTTCATCATTGATACTAGAATCTTTTTCTATATAAGTATCACTCGAAGGAACATAGGCTTCTGGTTGATAATAATCGTAATAAGAGACAAAATATTCTACATGGTTATTTGGAAATAATTCTTTTAACTCACTATACAACTGTCCCGCAAGAGTTTTATTATGTGCAAGCACCAAAGTAGGCTTTCCAACTTGTTCTATAACATTCGCCATAGTAAACGTCTTACCAGTACCAGTTGCTCCCAACAATATTTGTCTTTTCGTACCAGATTTTATACCCTCTACAAGCTCTTTAATAGCAGTAGGCTGATCCCCACTTGGCTTATACTTTGACTCTAACTTAAACATTTTCTTCACTCCTTTTCTATTAGTTTGTAACTTTTTAAAATTTTTACTATCTCAAAATTTCTCTAAAACTTTTACTTTTAAATAAACAAGCAAACTATCTTCAGAAAATTTTTCTTGATATATTCTTTCATCATCTAGATATTTATTATATAAATGTTCCTTGTAATCCGAAAAAGTTTTATAACCAGCAAGTTTATAATCAACCATTTCTTCTTTTAAATCTTTAAAAGGAACAAATTCTTCGCTAATCACTTCTAAAGTTCCACAATATTCGTTATTTTCATTCTCAAGCATAAAACGAATTCCAACATTTGTTTTTTTGTCAAAAGAATACTTTCTATTTAAGATATAATCTTTCTCTCCATTTAAGTATGCATCTGCGATCCCATTTTTATTTGTATGAAGAATCCTATAAGAGCTGTAAAGTAAAGCTTTTTCATTTCTACATCTGTTTAGTTTTTCTTTATCATTTAGCTTCTCCCATTTCTTTAAATAACGAAAAAGAAAAAATCGGTCTATTAAACTTTTTTTCTTTTTATTATTGATTTCCTCCCATTTTTCATTTAATGCTACAATTTCTAGACTTTTCTTTTCGTCTTTTAAACCTATTGCTTTTAAATAACTTTGCATTTTCCTCAAACAGCACAGTTCTTGTTGACTATATTCCCCCAAACAATCTTCAGGAATGCGGAATGATTCTGGATATTCATATACGTAGCCTACTACCTCATCAAAAGAATGGCAATGACTCTTTATCATTTGATATTTAGCTTCCTTTTGATCCGGATTATTTCGCCCATACATAAATGCCTCAAACTCATAAGTAACACCACTACTAGAAACATTTCCCAATGCTTCATATAAACTATTTTGTATGTCAAACCCGCCCTGTCTTAACACATCATAGTACACCCATTCAAAAGTATCTCGTTTCTTATCCCAAAAACGACAAGGCAAACTACAATTTTTAAATTTTTTATATCGTCGAGCTATTCTCCAACTATAATATTTTGCTTTTAAACTTTTCATTAATAACACTCTCCCCTCAAAAGAGTACATGTCAGCTTTATTAAGCTTAATAATTTTTCAACACTAACTAAAAAATTACAATATTATTCTATCATTTTCATGACCTTAAGACAATAGAAGAATAATAGTCAAAAAAACCACACATTTCTGTATGGAATACTTTTGATTATTAAATTTTTCATTCGACAGTATAAGGATCATTTATATAACCTGCTCCTGTCATTTTCTCAGCATATTTTGGAGCTATATTAATGACTGGAGATATACCATAACTTTCTACAACTGACCAGCCTATTCCTTTTAATACTCCATTTTCCCAAACTTTTACCATGTCAGTCCAACTATCAGAACACTGTGTTCCTGGTGTCATCGTCCAATACTGATGTCCTTTATATAAATAATATGATGTATTAGCTTGGACTCCACCAGAATTTAACAGATTATTAGGCTTACCACTTCCCGCTAATAAAACTTCATCTCCTGTTATCATACCTACAGGATAAGTTAAATCACCATTACCAACTGAAGTATCGTTAACTGTAAATCTATCATTTTTTTGTGAACATTTTAATGTAGCTGTGGGCGAATCTTTTACAGTGGAATTAAAATTAATCCACCTATCGACACTACCATAAGCTGTTACATTAGTACCATATCCAAGAGTAGTATCTCCCTTCAGCCAAGTATTTGCTACATTTGCAGTACTTCTATCGTTGCAAAATAAAGTGTCCGACACATACTTTCCTAATCCCTTATCCGCAATATTCGTTTTATACCACTCGTCTAATAGTTTTTTTGCGTTGGAATCAGTTTCATTTGTCTGTGCTTCTTCTTTACTTGTACTTGCTGCTCCTTCTGCGCCTCCATACATGTACCCTAAATGTTTTGCATCATGAGCATTTGAGTTGAAGTAAGAATATATTGGTGTTCTATCTGTACTAGATTCTCCATTTTTGTGAATCTTCGTACCATCATAAGATATTCTTAAACTGCCATCACCATTAATTCTTATGATTCTCCAATAGTGCCCTGCAAATTTGACATAATTATTATTTACAGCACCCCTAAAATAATAACTTGTACCATAGTCATCTTCCATGGCATATACGCCCTCATCTTTTATAGCTGGCACACTTAAGTTGGGTTCTCCTTCATTTACATTTTTGGGTGTCTGATTATTTTTTATAGCTCTTACTGCATCGGGCACTTTAAACTCTAGCTCTTCAATACGATAAGGATTAGTAGCAGTTCCATTTCCAATCATTTTTTCTGCATAATCAGCTTTTATATTTATGACAGGCGCTATACCAAAACTATTATTTACAGACCAACCACCAGCTTTTAACACTCCATTTTCCCAAACTTTTACTACATCTGTCCAACTATCAGAATACTGTGCCCCTGGTGTCATCGTCCAATACTGATGTCCTTTATATAAATAATATGATGTATTAGCTTGGACTCCACCAGAATTTAACAGATTATTAGGTTTACCACTTCCTGCTAATAAAACCTCATCTCCTGTTATCATACCTATAGGATAAGTTAAATCACCATTACCTACTGAAGTATCATCAACCGTAAATCTATCATTTTTTTGTGAACATTTTAATGTAGCCGTGGGCGATTCTTTTACAGTATTATCAAAATTAACTAATCTATTATAACTACCATAAGCAGTTACATTAGTACCATATCCAAGAGTAGTATCTCCGTTTGTCCAACTATTAGTTTCACTTGCAGTACTTCGGTCATTACAAAATAATGTGTCCGCCATATACTTTCCTAATCCCTTATCTGCAATATTCGTTTTATACCACTCGTCTAATAGTTTTTTTGCATTAGAATCAGTTTCATTTGTCTGTGCTTCTTCTTTGCTTGTACTTGCAGCTCCTTCCGCACCTCCATACATGTATCCTAAATGTTTTGCATCATGACCATTTGAATTAAAGTAAGAATATATTGGTGTCCTATCTGTACTAGACTCTCCATTTTTATGAACCACTGTACCATCATAAAATAATCTTAAACTGCCATCGCCATTAATTCTTATAATTCTCCAATAGTACCCCGCAAATTTGACATAATTATTATCTACAGCACCTCTATAGTAATAACTTGTACCATAGTCGTCTTCCATGGTATATACGCCCTCATCTTTTGTAGCGGGTACACTTAAGTTGGGCTCTCCTTCATTTACATTTTTGGGTGGCTGATTATTTTTTATAGCTCTTACTGCATCAGGTACTTTAAATTCTTGTTCCTCAATACGATAAGGATTTGTAGCAGTTCCATCGCCAATCATATTCCCCACATAATCAGCTTTTATATTTATGACAGGTGCTACTCCGTTGTTACTATATGATCTATCATTATCGGTATTATAATAACTATAATATGTACCTAAGAAAGATGTTAATCCTGTATTATAATCGCCAAAATAACTTGGAGTCATCGTCCATTGCCAAACTCCTTTATATAAATAAAATTGCTTATTATCAGGTTTATACCATTCTTGAGAATAACCGCTTCCCGCTAAAACAAATTCATCGAGAGAAAGTAATCCAACGGGATAGGTTAAATCTCCATTTCCCTTATCTGTATCGTTAACCGTGAATTTATCATTTTTTTGTTCACATTTAACAGTTATATCATTAAGATGTTCTAATACTTTATATACTGTAGCATTATTTCCATACCCTAATCCTGTATTTTTTAAAAGCCCTGCATTTATAGATAAATCATCTGTTGTCACTCTAGAACTACAAAATATATTATCGGCAATATACATATCATAATTTCTATCGACTATATTTGATTTATACCATGCATCAAGTGCTACTTTTA
>CANSHI010000013.1 GCA_947646655.1 uncultured bacterium | reverse complement strand
TTACTTCTACCTCTAATCCCCTTAGTTGTAGATTTTATTTTTGCAATTGAGAAAAAAGTTTGGTAGAAAATAAAAACTTTTAGTTTTGTGGACAAAGCTCATAAAATCTAGTATACTCGAATTATTAGGAGAGTGAAGATTATGGAATATTTGAAAAAGTTAAATGATAAACAAGTTGAAGCTGTAGAACATATGGAAGGTCCTTGTCTTGTAATGGCGGGAGCTGGTTCTGGAAAAACAAAAGTTTTAACTAGTCGTATTGCATATTTAATAAGTCAAGGTATTCCAGATTATAATATTCTTGCCATAACTTTTACTAATAAAGCTGCGAAAGAGATGCGCGAGCGTGTCAATTTAATCGCAAGTGCAGAGAGATCTTTTATCGGTACTTTTCACTCTTTTGGACTAAAAGTAATAAGAGAAAATCCAGAAAAGTGTGGTTTGACTCGCAATTTCACGATTATCGATAGTGATGATCAGACTAGTATTATTAAAAAGATTTTGAAACAGTTGAATATCGATTCGAAAAAGTTTAGTCCGAGTTATATTAGAAATAGAATTAGTTTTTTGAAAAATGAAATGTTAAGTGATATTGAGATTAAAAGAACGATGAATACCGTTATCGACAAGATCATTTTAAACGTTTATAGTGAGTATGAGAAAACATTAAATAAAAGTAATGCAGTCGATTTCGACGACTTGCTACTAAAGCCTGTTAAGTTGTTCATGGAAAGTGATGAGATTTTGGATAATTATCAGGAGCATTATCCTTATATTTTGGTGGATGAGTATCAGGACACTAATCCTGTACAGTATCGATTTACGAGGTTGATTTCTAGTAAATACCGCAATATATTTGTGGTTGGGGATATGAACCAATCAATATATAGTTTTAGGCAGGCAGATTATAGAAATATTTTGAATTTTGAGAGAGACTTTAAAGATGCATGCGTCATAAAGCTTGAACAGAATTACAGGAGCACTCAAGTTATTTTGGATGTGGCGAATAGTGTTATAAAAAATAATAAAGAAAAAAAAGACTTGAAGCTTTGGAGTGACCGAAAAGATGGTGCTTTGGTCGAGTATATGAGAGCTTATGACGGAGTACACGAGATTAAACAAGTTATAGATGAGATAGGGAAGCTTAGTAATAAGTATGAAAGTCTTAACAGTTTTGCCATTTTATATAGAACTAATGCTCAGTCGAGATTAATAGAGGAGGTCCTTTTAGCGGCGAATATACCTTATAGAATTTTTGGCGGTTTTAGTTATATAAATCGTAAGGAAGTAAAGGATTTAATCGCATATTTAAAGCTCATAAATAATTTAGATGATGAGGTCAGTTTGAGAAGGGTTATCAATGTTCCTAAAAGGGGAATAGGTGATACTTCTGTCAATAGGATAGAAGCGGACAGTATTTTAAATAATACGAGTATGTTTAATGCACTTAGTTCGAAGAAAGAAATCGAGTTTGGTAATATAATAAAGAGAATGCAAAAGTACAGTTTGGAACATACTATAACTGAATTAGTAGAGTATGTCATCGAGGAAAGTGGCATGCTTCAAATGTATGAAAGTGAAGGATCTTTGGAAAGCGAACTTCGAATAGAAAACTTGATGGAATTTAAAAGTTTGAGTACAGGGTATGAAAATCGAACTGGCAATGTCGACTTAAATGAATTTTTAGATGAAATCAGTTTGATGAGTGATGTCGATAGAAATGAAAACAGTGATAATGCTGTTACTTTGATGACTTTGCACAGTGCGAAGGGGTTGGAATTTGATGTCGTGTTTCTTGTCGGAATGGAGGAAGGATTGTTTCCACATGCCAATTCGATTAATGAAGAAGGTGGTCTCGATGAGGAGAGAAGACTTTGCTATGTCGGCATAACTAGGGCAAGAGACATACTTTACATTATGAATGCTAAAAGAAGAATGCTTTATGGTCAAGAAAGTGTTAATATGCCGTCAAGATTTATTAATGAAATTGATGAAAGTTTAATAAAGAAAAATGTTTTAAGTGAAAGAGAATTGGGCCCTAAAAAAAGCTCAAGTGAGTTTTATAATACTGATGATGTGCAAGAATTTAAGATGGGCGATTTAATCGACCACGAGACTTTTGGACATGGAGTTATTATTAAAATAGATGGCGACTTAATCGATGTAGCTTTTAAAACTGGTGTAAAGACGATGAAAAGTAATCACAAGGGAATTAAAAAACTTTAAGAAAAATAGAAAGAGGAGCACTTTATGTTAGAAAGATATAATGAATTAGTTGAGATATTAAAAAAGGCGGGGATAGAGTATTATACTTTAGATAATCCGACTTTAACCGACCAGGAATATGATACTTTAATGGATGAAATGCTTAAACTGGAAAGTGAGCATCCCGATTGGGTAAGAGATGATTCACCTAGCAAACATGTCGGTGGAGAAGTAATCAGCAGTTTTGAGAAAATTAGACATCGAAGACCTATGATGAGTATTGCCGATGTTTTCAATGAAGATGAGTTGGTGGAGTGGGATAAACGTATTCGGGCATCGGTTGGGGAAATCGAGTATGTCTGTGAGTTAAAGATCGACGGCTTGAGTGTCAATTTAACTTATGAAAATGGTACTTTAGTGCAGGCGGCAACTCGTGGAGACGGGTTAGTGGGTGAGAATATCATCCATAATGTTAGAACGATTAAAAGTATTCCGACCTCTATAAAAAGTAAAGATACAATCGAAATTCGTGGTGAAATTTATATGCCTATTAAGTCTTTTGAGGCTTTAAATGAGGAAAGAGAAAAAAATGGTGAGCCATTATTTCAAAACCCTAGAAATGCTGCCGCGGGAAGTATAAGACAACTCGATAGTAAAATTGCCGCTTCTCGAAAGTTGGATGCATTTTTTTATCATGTTCCTGAGACAAAGTATAAGACTCACTACGAATCTTTAGATTATTTAAAAGAAAACGGTTTTGTTGTCAATCCTAATATAGAGAAAAAGAAAAACATTAAAGAGGTTTTGAAATATATAGAAAAGTGGACTGAACTTAGAGCAAGTTTACCTTATGATATAGATGGAATAGTCGTTAAGGTTAACGATTTGGAATTGCAAAGAGAACTCGGTGTGACCGCTAAATATCCAAAATGGGTAATAGCTTATAAGTTTCCTGCTTTGGAAGTTATGACTAAACTTACCGATGTCGTATTTACAGTAGGTCGCACAGGACAGATCACGCCTAATGCTGTTTTAGACCCAGTCAGAATTATGGGTAGTACTGTTAAAAGAGCGACTTTGCATAATATGGATTTTATAAGAGAAAGAGATTTGGAAATTGGAGATGTCGTCGTTGTCAGAAAAGCGGGTGATGTCATTCCAGAAGTGGTGAGGAATGTTCCTGAGCGAAGAGAGAATACGAGAATAATCGAGAAAATAGAGGCTTGTCCAATATGTGGAGAAAAACTAGTCTTAAGTGCTAGTGGTATCGATTTGTTATGTCCAAATGATACTTGTCCTGCTCGCAACATAGAAGCTTTAATTCATTTTGTAGATAGGAAAGCTATGAATATAATCGGTCTCGGTGAGCGAATAATAGAAGATTTTTATAATATGAAAATAGTAACAGATTTTGCAAGTATATATCACTTGGATGAACGCAAAGATGAACTTATGGAACTCGAAGGTTTTGGTAGTAAAAGTATAAATAAGTTGCTTGCCAATATAGAAGAATCTAAAAATAACAGCTTAGAAAGATTGATTTTTGCTTTGGGTATAAAGGGTGTTGGCGAAAAAAATGCGAAACTTTTAGCAAAGAAATATGGCAGTTTAGATAGTTTAATGAGTGTCAGTGTGGAAGAATTGACAGCGATAAACGACATTGGTCCAATTTTAGCAGAGAATATAACTACTTATTTTAAAGATGAGGATAATTTGGAAGAGATTAAGCATTTAAAAGAATTAGGGCTAAATATGGAATATATGGGGGCTGTGCAAAAAGTTCATGAGGAAATAACGAATAAAAAGTTTGTTATAACTGGAACAATAGAGAAATATACGAGAGATGAACTGAAGGATATTATCGATTCTTATGGTGGCGTTGTTGCGGAGAGTGTGTCTAAAAAAACTGATGCTGTTATTGTCGGTGAAAACCCTGGTAGTAAGTATGATAAGGCAGTAAGTCTGGGAATTGCTATTTGGAATCAGGAAGAATTAGCACGTAGAAAAGATATTTTTGATAGATTTGAATAAAAATTGTAAAGCCAAATAGTCAAAAAGTGTCGGGTTGGAAACGCCAAATATGTCGGGTTGAAAATACCAAAAGTGTCGGGTTGACTTGACTTAATTGTCGTTGTATTGTAAGATTAAGGTGGTGATTGTATCATGGAGAATGTTGATTACAAAAGAAGATTAATAGATATTAAAGTGGAAGAATATCTTAACACTTTTGGAGCAGTGTGTATTGAGGGACCTAAATGGTGTGGAAAAACTTGGACATCAAGGCAACATGCGAAAAGTGAATTTTTTGTTGGAAATCCAGCTGGTAATTTTCAAAATAGGCGCTTGGCAGAATTGGATGTAAATTCAATATTAGTAGGAGATGCACCTAGATTAATTGATGAATGGAATGAAGTGCCTTCTATATGGGATGCAGTGAGATATAAATGTGACGAAGACTCTAAAAAAGGTAAATTTATTTTGACAGGTTCTTCTACACCAAATCATAAAGGTATAATGCATTCGGGGGCTGGCAGAATAGGTAAACTAAAAATGTATCCTATGAGTTTATACGAAGCTGGTTTTTCTACTGGAGAAGTATCACTTTTAGATATATGCCGTGGTAAGGCTGATACGAAATTTACGGGGGAAGTTCCTTTAATAAACATTATAGATTATATTTTAAGAGGAGGCTGGCCTGGTAGTATAAATATTCCTCTAAAACAGGCGATGCTAATTCCTGGACAATATATAGATGAGATTATCGATGATGATGCATATAAAGTTGATGGTGTAAAAAGAGATCTTAATAAGATGAAACTATTATTACGCAGTTTAGCGAGAAACGAGTCTACTACGGCTTCAATAAAAAAATTAAAAAGTGATATCGAAGAAATAGATATGCAGACAATAAACATTGAAACTGTCAGTGATTATTTAAATGTCTTTGATAAGTTGTTTTTATTGAATAATCAGAGACCATTTTCAACTAACGTTCGTTCAAGAATACGACTAAAACAAACGGAAAAAAGACATTTTGTCGATCCTTCTATTGCTGCTTCATTATTAAATTTAAATGAGGAAAAATTGATTAATGACTTAGAGACTTTAGGCTTTTTATTTGAAGCCCTAGTTGAAAGAGATTTAAATATTTATGCAAGTACTTTTGGCGGACTATTATTTCATTATCAAGATTACAATCAAAACGAAGTAGATGCTGTAATAGAGTTGGAAGACGGAAGTTTTGCTTTAATAGAGATTAAATTAGGTGCAAATGAAATTGAAGATGCTGCTACTAACCTTCTAAAAGTTAATGCGTATTTTAAAGAAGTGGGACGAGATGCAAAAGCACTCATAGTTATTTGTGGTCTTACAAATTCAATAAGTAAACGTGAGGACGGGGTAATAGTGGTTCCAATCACTTCTTTGAAAAACTAAATAAAGTGTTTTTCGTGAAATTTTAATGAATTTTGTTAAAAAAAATTGATTTATTGTTAAAACTTATGTAAAATTAGTTTAGGAGGGAGAAAAGGTTATGAAAGGAAAAATAGCAAAAGTTACAATAATAGTACTAATAATCGTTGCTTTAATGATTCCAATAATTTTAGATTCTGTTTCTAAAAGTGTTTTGGAGACTATTGAATATTCAAAGCTTAGTGAGACTATAGGAGCTACTACTAGTTATGATTTTAGATTAGTTTATGTTGCACCTTCAAGTAGTGAGACTATTAATGATACTAAGAAAGAAGTAAAAGAAACTGTCGAGGCAGTTACTAGTGCAGCTACACAAAAATCTTTAACAGCTGTTTATATGGATTATGATGCACTTTCTTCAAGTGAAAAAAATGCCATTTTTGGTACTTCATCTGAGAAGACTGCATACATGTTTATTGTAAATGGTGAACTATTAAACACAGTAGTGGGAGCTAAGTCTACAAGCGAATTATCAAATTATGTTAAAGCTTATAGCGGTAATACTATAAGTACAGATTTGGCTAATTATAAAATTCCTGAAAATGCAGAAGATTACGAAAAATTAGTTAACCGTAAGAAAACTGTAACTATGGCTGTGTTCGGAAGAGATAGCTGTTTCTATTGCAATCAGTTTAAAGCTGTTTATAACGTAGTTGCAAAAGAAAAAGACTTAGATATTTATTATATCAATTCTGATACATTCAATAGTGAGGAATATAATAAAATTATGGATTTAGGTTTAAAAATACCTGCTTCTTGTTCTAGTACTGGTAAAGAAGTAGACTTACAACCAGGTTTTGGTACACCTCTTACATTATTTACTAAAAATGGTAAGGTTATCGATTGTATCGATGGTTATATTAATAAGTCTACACTTATAACTAAGTTAGAAACTGTAGGTATGCTTGAAACTGGTAAAGATGAATAACGCTTAGGCGTTTTTTATTTGTATTGAATTAGATATATTCCTTTGATATAATTAATTTAAGATGATCTTTTAATTTTTGAGGGAGGTTTTGCTCATGAAAAAAAAGTATCGTAGACTAATAATGCTTGTATCGATTTTTGTATTTTTAATCATCGTGGTTTGCCTCATCAATGCACCTCGAAATTATGTGAAAAATTATAACATTCTCGATATGGAAGTAGTGGAATCTTATGATAAACATAGTAACTTTTATACTTTTAATATTAATTATGACGGGATCAAATATGAAATAGGAGTTTCACATAAGTATGTCAATAAAAAAAATCTAATTAAAGATATAAAAACTTATGTAACAACTAGTGAAGAAAAATGCGTTTATCCCATTGGTGAGCTGGATCTTTATCCCGTATGTTTTGATGGGGAAAATTATTTGGACTATGATTTGATAAGTGAAAAATCTGATGAATTTTTTAAGAGAGAGTCATTAGAAATACTAGACGATGAGTTTAAAAATATAAACATTTATAATCGGGATAATAATTATTTGATATGGGCTAATAAAGGATATTACTTCATAAGTAAAGAGCAAGTTAAAGAACTTATGTTTTTAGAAAAAGAATTTTATTATAACAACTTAGCTTATAGGGTAGATGAATATGTTATAACGCCTCAGTATGATGAAGAGTATGCTTTTAAGACTTTATATATAATTAATTTAAGAACTGGAAAAGTTAAAAAATGGGAGTTACCTTTTCAAATCAATTATAACGCTTATTATTTAGGCGATAGAGATGGATTGATATATATATTTGATAGAAAAGAAAAATCTGAATATACGATCGACCCTAAAAGGAAAAAGATTGAAAGAATAGATAAAGATGGATTAGGGAAGGTTTGGAATGAAGGTTTTGAGAGCATAAGTATTACGAAGCTCGCTAATGATGACTATAAATTCAATGATGATAAGCCTGTAAAGTATGAATTTAGTTCTTTGGGTAAAGCAAAAATTAGAGGTGGGTCTAACGTCTTACTTATTACTAGAAGGGAAAGCAAATATGTTTTTGCTAATGATGACAGTGTTTATTATTTGTCGGGAAACGTTTTATATGGTTATGATTTTTTACATGGAGAACGAGAGTTAATAAAATATGATGAGTGGGCTTTTAATAACTTAAATTCAATATTTGTTTATAAAAACAATAATTAATTATTAACATTATAGGCATTTTCTCATATTTTATAAATGGGAGTGGTTAATTATGTATAATGTAATCAGAGTTCTTGAGGGAGAGTCATTAGAGTCAATAGCAGATAGATTTGAGACTACTATTGAAGAGTTACAAAAGTTAAACAATTTAGATAGTATTTACTTACGCGATGGTCAAGAAATAATAGTGCCTGAGACATCTAAACAATATTTCGAATATTATACTGTTCAAAAAGGGGATAGTCTATACGCTATAGCTAGAAGATACAATATCAATCCTGAGTTATTAGCGAGTCTAAATGGTTTAAATAATTCGGATTATATTTATCCAAATCAGGTTATTTTAATTCCAAAGTCTAATTATAGTTATTATGTAACTAAAGAGGGGGATACTTTGGATAGTGTATCTAATCTTTTAGGAGTTACACGTGATAAGTTGTTAAGAGAGAACAATATAATTTATCTTCTTGAGGGACAATTATTAGTAAAAGAGAAATAGTCTCTTTTATTTTTATATAAAGAACTAAAATATATAGGTAATTGAAAATACTACATATGGAAGTTATGATTCGCTTTTTATTTGAACAAAAAATAATATTTTGGTAAAATTAAGTTAAGATTGGTGATGGTACTGTGAAAGAGTTATTTGAAAGACTTTATACGAAAAGTAGTAAAGAATATTGTGTTCAAATAAGTAAATATTTGGATAATTCTATTAAAAAATTTATTGTAACTGCTAACCCTGAGACAATAGAAATGGCAAAGAGTGATAAAGTTATGCGGGATATTTTATTGGATCCTGAAAACGATGTAATACCCGATAGTATTGCTATTGTTCGCGGTGCTAAAAAGATGGGTTTTAATGTTGAAGAGAGAATTACAGGTATAGATACAGCTGTGGAAATATTAAAACTTATCAACAATAAAAAGAAATCTTTGTATATTTTTGGTTCTACTGAAGAAGTCATCGAAGGTATGAGGGATATGATTAAAAAGGATTATCCTTGTATAACATTATTAGGTGCAACAAACGGGTTTGTCGAAGATAAGAACAGTGTAATGGAAGAAATCGTAAGTTTGAATCCCGATGTCGTTTTTATTGCGATGGGAATACCTAAACAAGAATACTTAATAAATAAGTATATTAAAAAAGCCCGAAAGGGTGTCTATATGGGAGTAGGTGGCACTTTCGATGTTTTATCGGGAATGAAAAAACGTGCTCCTAAGTTATTCATCAAACTAAATTTGGAGTGGCTTTATAGAATAGTTTGTGAGCCTTCAAGATTGAAAAGATTTTATAAAAATAATATAAAGTTTATGAGGGAAGTTTATAAAGAGAGTAAAAAGAAATAATGTTCGTGCATTTGAGAATTAATTTAAAATATGCTATTATATTGAACGACAGGTGATTTCATGAAAAAAATATTGACACTAGTGTTAGACGGTATAGGTCATAGTGAGAAAGAAGAAGGCAATGCTTTGAAGATGGCTAATATGCCTAATTTTAATAAAGTGTTAGAAAGTTATCCTCATACTTTATTGGAGGCTTCTTCTTTAAGCGTTGGCTTAGGAAAAGATCAACCTGGTAATGAAGAGATAGGTTTTAAAACACTTGGTGCTGGAAAAAAACTTAAGCAAAGAAGCTCTTATATGAACGATTTGGTAGACAAAGATTCTTTATCGACTAATAGTGTTTTAAAAAGTGCGATCGAACATGCTAAAAAGTCACGCAGTACGATACATATTATTGGGCTAATGAGTGATGGAGGAATATGTTCCAATATCAAAGATACTATTAAGCTAATACAGTTTTTAAAAGATCAAAGTGTTAAGATAGTCGTCGATTTTATTGCGGACGGAAAAGATGTCGAAGCTAAAAGTGCTAGCAAATATATCGAAATGATCAATAATACGGGTGTTCCTATTGCAAGCATATGTGGTCGTTATTATGCGATGGATACAGAAGGCAAATGGGATAGAATTAAGGTCTATTATGATCTAATTAGAAATGGTGTTGGACTTAATGTCAAAGAAATACCTTTAGCACTTAAAAACTGCTATATAAGAAATATTACCGATGAGTTTTTACCGCCGATGATAGTTGAACAAGGGAAAAATTTAAAAAATAAAGATGTCGTTTTGTGGACAAATTATGACGATGAAAGTAATGTGGAAATTCTTAGTGCTTTAGCAAGTAAAGAAGAGTTTAAGGAATTTAAAAGAGAAAGATTGGAAAATTTTAAACTTTTGACAATTTATCCCACTTTGGATGAAATCGAATCTGAGGCATTGATCAAAGAAGAAGATGACAGTGTAAGTAATCTAGGAAATTATTTTAGTAAACTCGGCATTACACAAGCTAGAATAGGTTTGAAAAGCGCTATGCCATATGTTACTTATTATTTTAATGGGGAAAATGATAAAAAAATTGCTAAGTGTAATCATTATAATGTAGAGAGTCCTAATGTGGAAACAGAGAGACCTCGTGAACTTGCAATGGCTGCCTTAACAAAACAAATAATAAAAGTAATGGAGAAGGACACCGATTTTATCTTGGCGAATATGAATTCCATCGATGAAGTGGGCCATACTGGGTCTATCGAAGAAACAGTAAAAACATTAGAGTTTATGGACGAATGTCTAGGTAAAATTTTAGAAAGTGCCTCTTTAAACTTTTACACTATTTTTATAGTTAGTACACACGGAAATGTAGAAGAGATGATCTTGCCTGATGGTAAGTTTTCTACTACACATACTACAAATAAAGTACCTTTTATAATTACAGATTCTAAGAAATCTCTAGAAAGTGGAACTTTATGTGATGTAGCACCAACTATTCTTAACTATATGGATATTAGTGTGCCAGAGGCAATGAAGGAAAGTAATATTTTAATAAAAGATTAAAGAAAGTAGGTTATTATATGACAAATAAAGAATTAGCGGATTTGATATTTCCTAATATAACAAAGACTATTGAAGATTATGAAAAAGAATATCCAGCACGTGATTTGAAAGAGGGGGCTAAGGTGACAAGATATGCTCCTAGTCCAACTGGATTTATGCATATCGGTAATTTTATGGCTACAACTATAAGCTATTTGTTGGCAAGACAAAGTGGAGGTGTATTCTTTCTTAGAAATGAAGATACTGATCAGGCGAGAACGGTCGAAGGTGCAGTTGAAGCTATAAGAAATAACTTAGAACATTATGGTATGGTTCCCGATGAGTATGAGTTTAGGGATTTAAATGAGACTAAGGGGGCTTATGGACCTTATATTCAAAGTGAACGTAAAGAAATATATCAAACTTTTGTAAAGCATTTAATCGAAATAGGTAGAGCTTATCCATGTTTTTGTAGTAAAGAAGAATTGGAAGAAACACATGAACTGCAAGTTAAAAACAAAATTAGAACTGGGTATCATGGAAGATACGCAAGATGTAGGAAGCTTACTGTGTCAGAAGCTGCAGAACGGATTAGAAATGGAGAAGACTATGTCATAAGATTTAAATCGATGGGTGATTTCGATGAAAAATTTCCTTTTGATGATTTAGTTAAAGGTAAAGTTGAATTGCCCGAAAATGATATGGATGTACCGATTATGAAGTCATCTACTGGGTTACCTACTTATCACTTTGCGCATTTAGTTGATGATCATTTGATGAGAACTACGCATGTCGTCAGAGGTGAGGAATGGCTTCCTAGTGTGCCACTTCATTTAGAATTGTTTAAAACGTTTGGATTTAAAGCTCCTAAATATATTCATATCCCTCTCATTTTAAAAAAAGAAGGTAATTCTGTTAGAAAAATTAGTAAGAGAAAAGATCCTGAAGCTTTGATGTCATATTATAAGGAGCTCGGTTATCCTAGAGAGGCTGTTATAGAGTCCATTATGACAATTATCAATTCGAACTTTGAGGAGTGGAGAACGGGTCATCCCGATCAAGTTTATACTGAATTTGAGTTCAGTCCTAAAAAGATGAGTTCGTCAGGAGCATTTTACGATTTAGATAAGCTCGATAATATATCCAAAAATATTATAAGTAAAAAGAAGGCTGTCGAAGTTTATGATGAACTTTTAGAGTGGGCAAAAATTTATAATGAGCCTTTTGCTAAAGTTATTAGTGAAAATAAAGATTATACGATAAGTGTTCTTAATATTGAAAGAGAACAAAAGAAGCCCCGTAAAGATTATGCCAATTATAGTGAAATCGAAAGTAAAATTTGGTATATGTTTGATGCTTTATGGAATAGTAAAGATAAAGCTCGTGAATTTCAAACTATCGATAATTTAGAAGATATTAAAAAAATAGTAAATACTTATTTTGAACGTTACTATAATATAGAAGATGACAAAGAGGTATGGTTTAATAAGATTAAAGACTTAGCTGGCGAACTTGGATATGCTAGAGAAGTCAAAGAATATAATGAGAATCCTGATGCTTATAAGGGCCATGTCGGAGATGTGTCGACTGTTCTTAGAATTGCTATTACTAAAGAAAGTATGACTCCTGATTTATATGAAATTATGAAGTTATTAGGTAAAGATAAAATGCTGGATAGAGTGAAAGATTTATAGCCTTAGGGCTTTTTCTTTTGTCAAAAAAAACTATTAAAATTTCTTTAATAGCTAGTTTTTAAAGTAGGCATCTAAATAATAAATAGGTCTACCTTCACTTCGATATTGCTTTTCATAATTCGTCATGACATTAGGTATTTCTCTTTCGTCATTGTGCAAGTCGAGACTTACTTTGTTGAATATGTACCAATATTCTGAAAGAGTTTCTAAGGAATAAGCGAATAGAACTTTATTGTCTGTCTTTAAAATGATATGCTTATCTTTTTTAAAAACTTTGTCATATAATTTTAAATATGATTCATGCGTAAAGCGTTTTTTTTCATCAATTTTTTTAGGCCATGGTTCTGAGAAAGTTAAATATATGGTGCTAATTTCTTTACCAAAAATTTGATCTATTGTTCTCGCATCTGCATTGATCAATTTTAGATTGGGAAGTCGTTTAGATTCTAAGTTTTTAACACACATGACCATTTGTGAATCATTTATTTCTAAGCCTATAAAATTGATATTTGGAAATTTTTTAGCCATTTCTATGATGAAATCGCCTCTTCCCATACCTAATTCTAAATGGATAGGATTTTTATTAGCAAATAAATCGTGCCATTTGTTTTTATATTTTGTAGGATTATTTACAACATAATTTGAATTTTCGACAATTTTGTCGGCATTTTTAATAACTTTATATTCCATAAAAGTCACCGTCCTAGTCGTATTATAGCACAAGTGTTAAATGTTCATCAACGATTATTTAATAAGGTTGTCAATTGGTTAAAATGTGCTATAATATGTGTAGAAGAGTTAATGTTAGGAAGTGAAGCATTATGGCTAAAAAA
This sequence comes from uncultured bacterium, assembly GCA_947646655.1. Taxonomy (GTDB): domain Bacteria; phylum Bacillota_I; class Bacilli_A; order RF39; family UBA660; genus RUG11867. The sequence goes on along the minus strand of CANSHI010000013.1, from coordinate 24,048 downwards.
CGTGGAAAAAATGAAAAAAAAAGTAGTTTGTCAGATTCAAATAAATTGCAAAATACAACTGTACAGGTAAAAGAAGAAATTAAGCCTGATAAAGTTGTAGCAGATAATAAAATAGATGTTGCTGTTAATAGCAATAATTTAGAGAAAAAGAAAAAACGTAAAAAATTTATGTTTGGTGTAGTGCTCATTTTATCTATCGTATTAGTTATTGTCGTCATTAATGCTATGGGATTATTTGTTAGAAAACAATCAGAAATAGAAATGCCTTTGGTTTATGTATCTAATGGCGAGTTAAAATTTATTTCCTCTCGTAAAAAAGAATCGAGTTCTGTTGGAACTTTTAGTAGTGATAAATTAGGCATAATTAGATATCCTAACAGAAGTGATAAGTATATTATGTATACAGAAGGAAGTGATTTATACTTATCTTATGTTCGTAGCAATAAAGATACAAAAAATATAGCAGGTAATGTTTTAAAGTATTATTTTAGTGCAAACGATAAACATATTGTTTATATCGATTTAAATGGCAATCTTTTTGTCAATGACTTTAATAAAAGTGAAGAGTTAGATAAGGGGGTTTCTCTAGTTTTAGATGTGACAGAAGATAAGGTTTATTATCAAAAAGATGGTAATCTTTATTCTAAAAGTTTAAAAGCTTCTAAAAATGATCGTATTAAAATTGCTACCGATTATTATGTCGCAACTATGAATAGTGATTGTTCTAAGATTCTTTATGCCAAAGAGTCAGGTGATGAAATATATGACTATTATGTGTATAATATTAAAAGGAAAAAGGAACAGAAAGTTTTAACTGATGTCTTTACTTTATATGACTATAATGATGATTTTACAGAATTTATATATGGATCATTAAATAAAGATAATGCGATGGATTTGAATAATTTTGTTAACGACGATAAAAAAGAGTATGATGAAAATTTTAAAACTTATTCTTTTGACGATTATTGGAATGGTAAAATAGATTATGATACATATAAGCAAAGTCAGAAAGATAGCGATAATGTTGTTAAACGTCAAAAAATTAGAGATGAATTAGCGAAAGAAGCTGGAAAAACTTTAAAGGGTGCAGAAAGTATTGATGTCTATTATCAAAAAAGTAATAAAAAGCTTAAATTAGCAGATGCTATTTCTAAAGTAAGTTACACTGATTTAAAAAATAAAAGATTGATATATTCTAAAGATGATTATTCTTCAATAGAAAAGTTAGATATAAATGAAATAGACTCAGTAGCTGATATTAAGGAGCATGTCGTATCAAATTTAAAAAATGTTGTATTTTATAAATATGGACAAAGTGAAGAGAGTGAGATTACTTCTAATAAATCTTCTGTTATAGCACATATTTTTGGCGATGAAATATATTGCGAGGCTGATGATGAAATATTTTATGCAAAATTAAAGAAGAACAAAATGGGAGAAGTAAAAAGTGTTGCTAATAATGCGATTGTAGTCGATTGGGAAAACCGATATGAAGATGGATTATTATTTTTAGAGGGTCTTAAGAATGGAAATGGCGAATTAAAATTAATTAAAAATGGCAAAGTAAATTCTATTGACTCTAATGTATATGAAAAAGATATAGTCGTAACTGGAAATAAAGTTTATTATTTTAAAGATTATAAAAACTACAATGGAAATTATTATTCATATAGTGGAAGGCCTAAAAGAATTATGAGTGATGTTAGTAGAGTTAGCTATATAAAAGAAAACTATATGTATGTGTTAAAAAACTACTCTTCTAAAACAGGGCTTTATGATTTATATCGTTATAGAGGAAGAAAATTCGAGCTTATCGATGAGGAAGTGGAATTAATGGATTTCGATATAGATTAATTAAAATGACTTTTTAGTCGTTTTTTTTATACTGGTTTATCATATTTAACTTGAAAAAAATAAATATAACAATTATAATTGTGATAGTAATTAAAATAGAAAAAGGAGACTAACTTATGAATGATGAAGGTCAAAGAAAAGTAAGAAAAGGAATAACAATAGGAGTAATAGCCTGTGCTTTAATGCTAGTAGGATTTTTAGGATCATATGCATATTTCATAACTAATATAGGTAATAATAAAAACCAAGAGGTTACAGTAGAAACTGGTACGATGGCTTTAGTTTTTAGTGATGGTAATAATGGCTTTAATCAAGAATTAGATTTTGGAGAAAGTGCAGAGAAAACTTTTACTATAGAAAATACTGGAACAAAAGATGGAGTAGTAAGTGTCAGTTGGATGAATTTGTTAAACACATATTTGGAAGGATCTATGACTTATTCTTTTTTGGAGTCTGATACAGAAGATGGGGAATATACAGAGATAGTCTCAAATAAAAATGTACCCGTATCAGATGTAGCTGAAGACAAAGTATTAGCAAGTGGAATAACAATACCAGCAGGAATTAAAAAGTACTATAAACTCAAAATAACATTAAACTACACAGATTTTGATCAGACAGCAGATTTACAAGCCAAGTTAGAAACACAATTTAAAATAACTGAAGGTATATTAAAGGATTTAACACCAGCAGAAAAAACTTTAGCTAAATTGGGAAAGACTATTAAAGAAGGAAAACCAAATTTTGCCGAGCCAGCTACAACCGATGAGACATCGGATGGACTATATACAATGGAAGACGATTATGGAACGAGCTATTATTATAGAGGCGCAGTAGAAGACAACTACGTAAAATTTGCTGGTTTTTATTGGAGAATAATCCGAGTAAATGGTGATGGATCACTTCGAATATTATACGATGGGACAGAAGCACATGCTAATGGAGTGAATAGTAATAGTAGAGTAGCGATAGAAAATGTAAAATGGAATACTAATAATAATGATGCGAAGTATGTAGGCTATATGTATAGTCCAAGTACGAGCGCCAGTGGAAGCAAAGAAGAAGCGCAAACTAATGAAGTAAATTCGGATATAAAAGTAGCAATAGAGAATTGGTATAAAACTAATATAACAGATAAAGGTTATGATGACTATGTCAGCGATAATATATTTTGCAATGATAGAACAACACCAGGTAGTGTTGCAACAGGGTGGAGTAGTGATACAGGATTAGGTTATGGAACGAACATAACAGGATATGGAGCATTTGCAAGATTTGTAACAGGAAATAATACTTCGCTGATTGATGGAAAGGATAATCCAATGCCCAAGCTTACATGCGAGAATAAGAATGATACTTTTACAAAAGAAGATACAGAGACTGGAAACGGAATGTTGGGGCAAAAAGTAGGATTAGTAACCGCAGATGAAATAATGATGGCTGGCTGTGGGAAGTTTGGTACTACAAATAATAACTATTTTTTACATAAAGGATCATGGTACTGGTCACTCTCGCCTTATAATTATAATGGCGTTGCTGCTGTGTACGTTGTTGGTGCTAATGGCTATTTAAGTTTTAACGGAGTTGATTTTGCTGGTGGTGTAGTCCCTGTTTTAAACTTAAATGTTGAATATATAAATAGATTAATCGGTGAGGGTACAATTATTAATCCTTTTAGAAATGAGAATGAAGTATAGTAAAAAACAAGTTTTATCAGCTTTTAAAAATGCTTATCTCTTACTTGACACCCTCCCGGGGGGGGGTGGTATAATGGATATATGATAAGCTTTAAAAGGAGTGTTAATAACTATGAAAAAAAATAAAAATGTAAAAAAGGGCATAGTAATAGGACTAGTAGCGTGTGCCCTAATACTAGTCGGCTTCTTAGGTTCGTACGCATATTTCATAAATAATATAGGTAATAATAAAAACCAAGAGGTTACAGTAGAAACTGGTACGATGGCTTTAGTTTTTAGTGATGGGAACAATGGATTCAATAAAGAATTAGACTTTGGAGAGAGTGCAGAGAAGACTTTTACAATAGAGAATACTGGATCTAGAGAAGGTGTCGTAAGTATTAGTTGGATGAATTTATTAAATACTTATTTAGAAGGGTCTGTGACTTATACTTTTTTAGAGTCAGATACAGAAGATGGTGAATATACAGAAATAGTTTCGAATAAAAATGTTCCTAAAACAACCGTTGCCGAAGACAAGGTATTAGTAAGTGGAATAACGATACCAGCAGGAACTAAAAAGTATTACAAACTAGTAATACAGTTAAACTATACAGATTTCGATCAGACAGAAGATTTTCGAGCTAAGTTAGAGACTCAATTTAAAATGACAGAAGGAATACTTAAGGATCCAACACTAACACCAGTAGAAAAAACTTTAGCTAAATTGGGAAAGACCATTAAAGAGGGAAATCCAAATTTTGCAGAACCTTCAACAACAGATGAAACATCGGATGGACTATATGCAATGGAAGATGACTATGGGACGAGCTATTATTATAGAGGCGCAGTAGAAGACAACTACGTAAAATTTGCTGGTTTTTATTGGAGAATAATCCGAGTAAATGGTGATGGATCACTTCGAATATTATACGATGGGACAGAAGCACATGCTAATGGAGTGAATAGTAATAGTAGAGTAGCGATAGAAAATGTAAAATGGAATACTAATAATAATGATGCGAAGTATGTAGGGTACATGTATGGAGGAGCAAACGGAAGTGCTAGTACCAGTAAAGAAGAAGCCCAAACAAATGAAACAAATTCAAATATAAAGACAGCAGTAGAAAATTGGTATAAATCAAACATAGCAGATAAAGGATATGATGGCTATGTAAGTGATAATATATTTTGTAATGATAGAACAACACCAGGTAGCAATGTAACAGGCTGGGATAGTGATACAGGATTAGGATATGGAACAAATAAAACAGGATATGGAGCACTTGCAAGAAGTGGATTAGAATCAGCAAATCATGATAAAGTACAGGCAAAATTCACTTGTGAGAATAAGAATGATGCATTTACAAAAGAAGACGTAGAAAGAGGAAATGGAAAGTTGGGAGAAAAGGTAGGCTTAATAACAGCAGATGAGATACTTGCAGCAGGAAGTGGAGCAGTTAATACACAAAGTAAAAGTTACTACTTATATAAAGGATCACCATATTGGTCACTTTCACCTATTTGTTATGAAATGGGTTCTAATGTATTTTTTGTCTTGGATGGTCTAGAGACCAATGGTGTCCCTGCTAGTCTTGGGGCTACTCCAGTTATCTCTCTGAGTGCAGAATACGTAAGTAAATTGGATGGAAATGGTACTATGGAAAGTCCATTTGAGTTAATAAGTTAATATTTTTTGAATAATAAAAAGTGCTTAGCACTTTTTATTTTAGGTCTTCATCACTAAATGGATAGGGACAAAGATCTTTTACTAGATGTATTTCAGTATCGCCGTTAGGATTAATAGCTATAACTTTTTTGTCGCTTTCTAACATTTCATTTATTACGGCTCGGCATACAAAACATGGCATACCTATTTTTTCATTGTCACACATGACATATATGCATTCAAAGTCATGACGCTTGTAACCATTAGAGATAGCATTTAAAATAGCTGAGCGTTCTGCACATATTGTAGCCCCATAAGTTGCATTTTCTACATTTACACCAGGAAATTCTTTTCCATCCTTTGTAACTGCGATAGCTGCTACTTTAAAATGTGAATAAGGACTGTAAGAGTTTTCTAGCAGTTTAAGAAGTTTATCTTTCATAATATTTCACCTAACATTATTATACTATTATTAGAGTAAAAAAGTAAGACTTTGTTATCTTACTTTTCAATATTTTTAATGGCTTTATAATATTTTCGATGACCTAGGTGATCTTTTAAAATAGTAATTACTACTTTTAAAATGATTAAGACTACAATAATTATAAATGCAATAATTGCGTATTTTACATATCTTTTTTTAATTTCATAGTTGAATAGTTTAACAGTTTCTTCCTTTTCTTTTTCTTTGTACACATGTTTAGTTTTAACATTTATTGTGTAAGTTTTTTTGTCACCATTTTCACTCGAAACATCTATGGTAATGCGGTTATTACTGGCTTTTAAGTCATCCGAACCTTTAATTTCGTATGTAGACTTTGAATCTTCTAATTCTGCTAAAACTTCTAGTGAGTTAATATTTTCGTCATCGATATATAATTCATAATAATCTTTTTCTTTTGTAAATCCGATATCATAGTTTTTGACTTCTAACTTAGATAAATTAGTGTTAGAAGACTTTTTAGGTGGGGAAGGAGTAGTTGGAGTTGTATCGTTTTTAGGAGTAGGCGTTTCTTTTTTTATTTCAGGAATGATGTCTTTAATCGTTTCAGTAGTATCTTTTTCAGGAGTTTCTTTTACGACTGTATCAGGCTCAGTATAGGTTATACCATTGATATAGCGAACACTGATTTTATGTTCAATATTGATGGGATACTCAGTAAACTTTGTTTTTTTAGATATATCATTGTCTGACATATTTAGTATTTCTCCAACTTTTAATGTTCCTAGTAAGATTTTATCTAATTTTATCACGGTATAATCGGTAATTTCCGTTAATTCGTTATTAGCAACTTTAAACTCTAGTTTGACTTTATGATTATTACCACAAAACAAAGCTTTGTCACTACAAGCATTTGCCATATTTTCAGAAATACTACTTATAGATTGATGAATTTTTTTATCAGTGTTATAAAATACTAAAGTATTTAAATCTGATTCTACTTCTGTTAAATAAAGTAATCTGTCATCATAGTGAAAATTAAAAAATATATAAACTATTCCATCTTTATCAGTTGAAGACGGATCTAAACCGTTTAAGTTAACATCAAATGTAATGTATATTTTATCGCCACCATTACCCGATTTGTCTCCTGTAATAGTTGCACCTGTTACTGAGGCTGCAAAAATATTAGTTGGCAAAATGACAAACAAAATAATAAATATTAAAAACTTCTTCATAATCAATAAAACTCCTATGTTGGTTTCATTTTATCATAACCGTTAATTTTTATCTATAGTTTATTTTTTATTGTGTTTAGCAACACTCAGTATAATGCCTATCGATGCCATACTAACTAATAGAGAAGATCCTCCATAAGACAAAAAGGGAAGAGTAACACCAGTTACAGGTACTAATCCTACTACGACAGATAAGTTTAGTATGGCTTGAAGTATAATTCCAAATGATAAACCAAAGACGAGATATTTACCAAATAAATCTTTTGTCTCAAAAAATATGCGAATACTTTGATAGAAGATTAAGAAAAAGGCAGAGGCAACAATAAGTACACCTAAAAAGCCAAACTCTTCACTGATTATAGAAAAAATAAAATCGGTTTGAGGTTCAGGTAAATAAAAGTATTTTTGACGAGATTTCATGAAGCCCATTCCTAGTAAGCCTCCTGGTCCAATAGCATATAAACTTTGTATTATTTGAAACCCACTTCCTAAAGGATCGACCCAAGGATTTAAGAAAGATATAATTCTTGCCATACGATAAGGGGCAATTAAAATTAAGGTAACGATGCCAAGAAGTCCTAAAATTCCACATCCAACAAAGAAAGAAATTTTGGATTCGCTTACAAAAATCATAACTACTAAAGTGAGAGTGATAACCATTCCTGTACCAAAATCGGGTTCGAGCATGATAAGACCGAAAAAAAGCATTATAACAGATAAAATGGGGATTATTCCCGATTTTGTACTGCGCATTTCTCTTTCGTTTTTGGATAAATATTTAGAAGTGAAAATAATAAGCCCTATTTTGGCAAGTTCACTCGGCTGTAATCCTAATCCTCCAATGCCAAACCAGCTTCTAGAACCGTTTCTAACAGATCCAATGCCAGGGATGAGAACTAAAATTAATAAAATCAAACATATCAATAATATTTTATTAGCGTATTTTTCATAAATTTTATAATTAATGCGTTCCAGTATATTCATTCCAATAAAACCGGCGATTAAAAAAATTCCTTGAGATATAAAAAACTTAAATTCATTGCCAAATTTATATTCTGCCCAAATACTACTAGCTGAATAAATCATTATTGTGCCGAATATCGATAAGGCTAGGACAGTTATTTTTAATATTGTGCTGCGGGATATTTTCAAAGATTATCACCTTCTATTAATTTTATTTTTTAATGTTTATGTTTATGAGTGTTAATTGAAGTGTAAGGTACTTTAAAAAAGTAAATCACTTAATATAAGTGTATGATATAATTTTAGGTAGGATAGGTGTTTCTATGACAAAGATTTTATTGTTTCCACTTGTACTATTTTGTATAGTTTTGATGGCGATCGGTTCTATATGTGTCGGTTATAGTTTTGTTACAATAGTTTTACATAATAATTATATAGAATATCGAGCAGATGTAGTTAAGAAACCTAGCGAGGAAAATAAGGATTCGATAGTTCTCGAATATAATGTGGAAGGTCAAACTTATCAAAGCTCTTTTCCCTTTTTAGAAAAGTTAGTTGGTAAAAGATTGACGATTGGATATGATAAGGATGATCCATCTCGTTTCCATATAGGTGATCAAAAATCTCACTTTGCTATGTTTGTTTGGGGTATGTTTTTTCTAATGTTTGGACTAGTATTAACATTTTCTATGAAAAGATTTAGGCATAATTGACATAAATCTTTTTTTGTGCTAGAATAACGCTCACTTAGGGGGAAATTATATGTTTATTTATGATGAGGAAATGAAATTAATAAATGAATGTGACTATATTGAAGATAAGTTACAAGCATTTACCGTTTATTTGAATATTCATAGTGTGATAGAAGAGTGTTTAAGTGCTTCTTTAGGTAAAGAATATATTCAAGGAATGATGAAAGGATATTTAAAAGTATTTATAGAATGTTTAGAAAAGCCTATAACTTTAAGCGAGTTTGTCAAAGGGCTAGTTCGCGGTATTAAGTATGGTAAATTAATTAATCATGATACGGTAGTTGATGTTTTAACATTATACGAAGAAGATCCAAATGTTATTTTACGTCTTGTACCTTATGTAGATGAAATTAATTCACTTAATTGTGATATGTATATAAAAGAAAGATTTGTTATAAGAGTTAGAGAAATTTTAAAAAAAGTATTTGATAACATAGATAAATATCCGTTATTTATTAATAATCCGACTAATTTAAAGCATCGTGTAATTGATAGTGTTACTAAAAATATTAAACAAGTTATCACTGCTAGCAATTCTTTCAAGGAATTTCAAAGATTTATGGTTGATATTATAACATGTGAGATTTATAAATTTTTAAAAGACTCTGATTTATGTTCTAGGTTTGAATCTTTGAATACAGATGAAGGTTTTTTAGAGCTTGAAGATCAATATTTATTATTATTTTTAGTAACAGCTCTTATAGTGGAAGATAACCTTCTTAAAGATATTGAATATGTATCTAACTTTCTAGGAATTGAAAAATCAGTGCTTTTAACGCATAGTAAAAAAATAGATAGATTTTTGTACGATTATATAAATAGTCAGTTAAATGATAAGTCAAATGGTTGTAAGATGTAACTTATTGACTAGCTATGTCAAAGGTTTAGATAAACTAACCTTTGACTTTTTTATAAATGGAGTATTGACAATGGTTAAAAAATAAATTAAACTATAGATGTTAGTAGATGAAGAAAGAGTATTTTACAAATTTTTTAAGAGAGAATAGTTGGTTGGTGGAAAGCTATAAAAATTTTAAAAGAAGACAGCTTCGTTAATTTTACTACGTGTTATTCGCGTTAAGGATGTAAAGAGTACAATAAGCTATTGTAAAGTAGAGTGGCACCGCGGGTTATACTCGTCTCTATGTTGACAGTGGCTTTTTATTTTTGGAGAGTGAATTAAAATGGATATTAAAAAGTATAACTATGTCTTGGACATTTTTAAAGGTACTTGTGAGTTAAATAATTATAACGAGAGTGCTTTAATTTATGAGAAAGGCAATTTAAGTGACTTTAAAGTTTTTGAAAGTAAGGCTAGTAAAGCTTATTATAATGGCTTAGTTTATAATGAACAGACTGATTGTATGATGGGGGCTTTAAATAAGTTAGATCCTAGTGTTTATACGGTTTGTGAAATAATAAATTTAGCTGCTAAGTTTTTAAACAATTTGGACATAGAAGATTATGAAATACAAATTACTTCTTATGGTAAAGATTTTAGTGAAGTTTTAGAAAATTTGGAAGCTTTAGATTTGAATGTTTATGGTGTAGAAGCAGAACCTAGTGAAGGGGATAGTATATCATTTTCTATCGTTGTTCAAGATAAGTCAATCATTATTGGTGGAATGAATAAAACGGAAGCATATTTTAAAACTTATTTTAATGATATCGATAAGGTTTTTAACTATCGTGAAAGCGACGAAAAGATGGACGTATACATATATCCAATGGATGAGGAGTCACTTAGTGATGCATTTATTTTAGGAAGTAATATAAAAGATGCAGGATTTAAGGCTGAGATAGATTATTCTCTTAAACAATTAAAGAGAGAAGAAATCGATGCTACTTATATGATCACTTTTAATAAAGAAAATATCAAAAAATATGAAGTTAAGCTTATCGATTTAGCTACAGATGAAGTAAAAACGGTTGGTATCGATAATTTAATAGAAGAATTAGCGTTTATGTAGGAGGAAATGAAAGATGAGAACGTATGTAAATAATTTAAAAGAAAATGAAGAAACTAGAATAGCAGGATTTTTAACTAAAATAAGAGATACTAAATATATGGTGTTCTTAGTTTTAAAAGATATAACTGGTGAAATACAAGTATCTATTTCTAAAGAGGAACAGCCTTTGCTTGTCGAGGAAGCACTTAAATGTACAATAGGTTCTGTCGTAAGTATATTTGGCCATATGGTTTTAAGTGAATATGTTAAAAATGGAGGTAAAGAATTTATTCCATCTTCTATTAAAGTCGAGTCTATTGCCGATGCTAGTCCTATAGAAGAAGGAGCTGAGATCGATACTAGAATGGATTATAGATGGATCGACTTGAGAAGTGATGCGAATACTTTGATATTTAAAGTACAGAGCTGTTTAGTTAAAGCTTTGAGAGAGTTCATGTATAAAGAAAACTTTATGGAAATTCATACTCCTAAGTTGATCGGTACAGCGAGTGAATCGGGTTCAGAAGTATTTCAAGTTAAATATTTCGATAGGGAGGCATATTTGGCACAGTCTCCACAGTTTTATAAACAAATGGCTATGGCGAGTGGATTTGACCGAATTTTTGAAGTAGGTCCTGTTTTTAGAGCAGAGAAGTCTTTTACTAATAGACATTCTACTGAATTTACGGGATTCGACGTGGAGTTTAGTTTTATCGAAAGCTATGAAGATGTGATGACTTTAGAAGAAAATTTATTGACGTATGCTTTAGGCGAAGTAGAGAAGCAATATGGAAATGCTATTAAAGAGACTTTTGGAGTAGAAGTAAGTGTACCTAAAAAAGCTTTTCCACGCGTAAAACTAAGCGATTTATATAGTATTTTAGAAAGTAAATATGGTCTAGTTGTTCAAGACGATGAGAAAAATGATCTAACTAGTGAGGCAGAAAAGTTAGCTTGTAAATACGCTATGGATGAGTTCGGTTCAGAATTTATATTTGTTACAGATTATCCGAAAGAAAAACGTGCCTTTTATCATATGAGAGATGAAAATGGTATTCCTCTTGGCTACGATTTGCTTTGGAGAGGAATAGAAATAACTACTGGTGCCCAAAGAGAACATCGCTTTGAGATACTAAAGAAACAGGCTTTAGAAAAGGGCCTAGAAAAAGACGTTGAATTTTATTTAGAATTTTTTAAATATGGTTGTCCTCCGCATGGCGGATTTGGCTTAGGTATCGATCGACTTACGATGTTATTACTAGGTTTATCGAGTCTTAAAGAAACAGAGTTTATATTCCGTGGACCTAATAGATTAAATCCATAAAGTTAATGTTTGAGTTTAGGTAAAAAAAACTTTACAGAAAAAATCAGAGAATGTGGAAAATTTTCTCTGATTTATTTTTGCTCAAAAGATTGCATAATTTTTTGAAAGAATTGTTATATTCCATATCTTCTACAAAGAAATTGGTTTTAAGTTTAAAAAATTAGTTTGTTCGCTTGTTTAATAAATTAACTTATAGTATAATTTTTTTAGGGAATATTAATTGTTGAGTGTCTACCGAATCTCTAAAAGAGAGGCGGTTTGATAAAAATGAAAACTAAGACTTTTGTAGTAAAAGTCCTTAAGCTCATTGCTATCATTTTATTTCTCCTTATCATTATGATAGTAGTTATAGAAAAATGACACTTAATTCTTCATTAAATTGAATTAAATGTCTTCACAAATTAATTGGGTAGACATTCAACATTGCAAAACTGAATGTTCCCTTTTTTATTTTATGCAAGTTTCCTTGACACATTCATAATAACATATTTTATAATTATTGTCAAAAATTCATATCAGAAAAAATTGTGTCATTTTTATGTTATTATGTGAAGACTTGATATAAAAATAGAAAATTATCAATTTAGAATTTAATATAATTTCGCACTTATAAAAATTTGATTTTAATTCATACAAAAAATGATATAAATGGTTTGGTATAGATAACCATGAAAGAAATGAGGAACATGCATGATATTAATTACTAAAGATAATTTATCATCATTTATTGAATATTATCATGGCTTTCATGACAGTCATATAACTAATATAAATTATGACATAATGCTTTCAAAAATAGAACTTTTTATAGATGTTTATTGGTCTGGTAAACCTATACTAAAAGAAGATAGAACATATGAAACAAATAAAACGAAAATGAAAATGATTTTTAACGGTGTAGAGCAATGTAATAATAAAGAAATGTTTTCATGGGATTATATTAGTGATGCTTTTATAAAATATATTAAAATCAGAAATAAGGAATTTATTTGTTTTGCAAGTGATGAAAATGATCCTTTAGTTTATATCGTTTGTGATAATATAAAATATGAGGAATTAAAGAATCTATAAAATTCAAAAATATTTTGAACTAATGTTAGAAGATTAATTAAAAAAAGCTTAATGCCTTTTTTAGTTTTCTTTAAATTCTTTGTCATTTTCTTTGAAGAAGTCGTAATAAATTCGGACATTTTTAAGTTCTGACCATTTTTTTGTTTGACACGAATTGCTGTCTAAATCATATATTTTAGCTTCTTTTAAACTGAGTAAAAAGGGTGAATGGGTTGATATTATAAATTGGCAATTATAAAATCTAACTGCTTCTTCAATAAAGGTTTTGAGTTTTATTTGGTTTTCGGCGGATAAACTGTTTTCAGGTTCGTCTAAAATGTAGAGAGAATGTTCTCCAATTTCTTTTTCCCAAAAAAGGAGTGCCGATTCGCCATTGGAATGCTCTGTAATAGTGTTATTAGTAAGTCTATGTTTTACATATTTGCTCATCGATTTGGAGCGTGCTAGAGCTTTTTGTTTGATCGCATAGTAATCGTTTATATTGTCGTTTTCATCACTATATTTATTAGATAAGTATTCTTGACACAGTTCATTTTTATAACGGTTTACACCCATATTAATACTCCTTATGTCAAGTAGATAGTCGAAAACATCATCGCTCGAAATGACTTTGACTTCATTATAAGCATTTTCATAATTAAAATCAAATTTACACATTTTGACATAGAGATTAAATAATTCACCTTTAGAAATACTGTTTAGTCTAGTAGCATTAAGTTTGGATGCAATAATATTTAAAAGAGTCGTTTTTCCTGAGCCATTTCCACCATAAAAACAAGTTATGTGGTCGAAGGTTATCGTTTCTAGTTCCTTAAAAGGAAAAATATGGAAGGGATAGACATCTTTGAAAATCGTTCTATTTTCTTTTTGCAAAGCAAGGTTTTCTTCATAATCGTTTAAAAGTTTAAATTTTTTTAAATAAATCATAGTTTGTCCCTCATTTGCTAATATTTTAACATTTTAAATGTCTAATTGCACGAAAAAGTGACACAGGTGTAACTATATTTGTTATACTTAGTATGAAAGAAGGCTGAAACATGGGATTTAAAGATATATTTAATAAAGGTTTAGATGCGATTAAGTCTGGTGCAAATGCTGCAAAAGAAGCTGCAAAAGAAAAAAAAGAATCTATGAAAGAGTTTGATATGTTAAAAACTAAAAGTGAGCATATTGGCCCTATGCAAATTTATGTTAAAAATAATGAGGATGCACAAATAGGTAAAGAGAACTTAATTCTCAATATGTGTGCTAATGTCAATGTGGAGCAAGCTAAGCTAATTAATGAAATAATTCCTGTAGCTGAGACTATAATCAATGTTAAAACTGCTAAAGAGTCTAAGACAGAGAAAGAATATATTTTTGTTACTACTAATGTTAAGCTTTGGATTTTAAATCGTAATGAATATATAACTTATGCTTTTAGTGATATTAGAAATTTTGAAATAGTGAGTAAAGGATTGTTGAGTCAAAGTGTAAAATTTAATGACAATGCTTGGGTAATAGCTGGTAATGAAGAGGAAATTAAGAGTTTAGGAGAAATTTTATTGCGTGAAGATGCAAGAGCAATTACAGTAGATGCCAAAACTAAATATTTATGTGGAGTGGTGCCTAAGAAGCAACTTCTAAATGGCAATATGAAAGGGGTTTCTATCGGCGATAATAAGCAAATAGTGTTACATAATAATCCCGATAATAAAGTGATAAGTTTAAACGATATAGCTTATGTTCAACTTTTAATGAACGATTCTGTGGTGTTAGTTAAAGGAAAACCTGGAGTCGATCAAGGAAATATGGTGAGTACTCCTTTAGAGGCTAGAAAAATGAGTGTTAAAGTCGTTCTCGGCATGGGTGAGTATGTTATCGAGACGATGGTAAGTGGGCTTATGAATAAATCTTATAAAAGAGAAGATTCGACTTATATAAACAATTACGAATATTCTAAAAAGGTGGTTGATACTTTAGTAGAGCTTGTAGAAGAGAATAGAAAATCTGGTAATGTAGTAACTCCAGCTTCTAGTCAGAGTGAAAATCCTAATATACAAGCTAGTACAGCCCCTATACAAAATAGTACTAGTGTTAATGGTCAACCTAGTGTAGGACAAGTGAATAATGAAGTTGTTAAAAATGCTAGTATACCAAATGCAAGCTCTGTCTTTGGAGCTTCTACTACGGTAGTAGATAATAAAGATGACGGTGAAGATGAAGTATTTACTTTGTAAAATTGGATTTAGAGGATTAGGTGAAAAGTAATGGAAGAAAGATTTGTTTTAGAAGAAGATAATTTAGATAAAAAAAAGAAATTTAGTATGTTAGATTCTTATGGAGAGGAATTGACTAGTAAGAAATATATTACTGATCCTGCGATAGAAAGAGATGGCGAGATCAAAGAAATTATTCTTACTTTGTTAACGCCTGAAAAGGGTGCTCTTTTAGTGGGTAAGCCTGGTATAGGTAAAACCGCTATTGTGGAAGGGTTGTCTTATAGGATTCAAAATGGGGATGTTCCCGATGCTTTGAAGGAATGGCAAGTATATAAATTGAACATGACGAGTTTACTTGGAAACATAGAAGACGAAAACGATAATAGAATAGAGTTGTTGATTAGAGAATTGAGAGATAAAGAAAAAACTATTATATTTATCGATGAAGTACATTTACTTGTAAATCGTAATGAAAATAGTGGAGTCGATATTGCCAATATGTTAAAACCAGCACTTGATAGGGGAACTATTAAAATGATAGGTGCAACGACAACAGAAGAGTATGAAACATATATTCTTAGAGATAGAGCTTTCAACAGACGTTTTCAAAAAGTGGAAATCGAGGAAGCTGATGGGCCTACTACGGTTAAGATTTTGATGGGAACTTTGCCAAAGTTAGAAAAACAGACAGGTGTTGTTCTCGGTTATACACCTTTTATAAAAGAGAGAATCATGAAATTTATAGTTGGTATGACTAGTGAGTATAAAAGAATTTATGAGGTAGCTAGTAGGTATCCCGATATTTGTTTGACGATTTTAGCGAATGCTTTAAGTTATGCTCTATATGATAATTTAAAAGAAGCTAAGTTAAAACACGTTTATAAAGCTATTGCGAATGCTAAAAATATTTATGACGATGCAAAAGAAAAAGCTATTTTGCAGTTTAGGGTGGATTTTGAAGATTTAATTAAAGAAGAACATTTAAATTTCGACGATGTTAAATGACTTGTGTTTGTGCAAGTTTTTATTCTTTATTCACTGAGTAGTAAATTCATTTGAAAAAAAAGCGAAAAATGATTATAATTTAAGAGTAAATTAAAGATAGGAGACTAACTTATGAATGATGAAGGTCAAAGAAAAGTAAGAAAAGGAATAACAATAGGAGTAATAGCCTGTGCTTTAATGCTAGTAGGATTTTTAGGATCATATGCATATTTCATAACTAATATAGGTAATAATAAAAACCAAGAGGTTACAGTAGAAACTGGTACGATGGCTTTAGTTTTTAGTGATGGGAACAATGGATTCAATAAAGAATTAGACTTTGGAGAGAGTGCAGAGAAGACTTTTACAATAGAGAATACTGGATCTAGAGAAGGTGTCGTAAGTATTAGTTGGATGAATTTATTAAATACTTATTTAGAAGGGTCTGTGACTTATACTTTTTTAGAGTCAGATACAGAAGATGGTGAATATACAGAAATAGTTTCGAATAAAAATGTTCCTAAAACAACTGTTGCCGAAGACAAGGTATTAGCAAGTGGAATAACAATACCAGCAGGAATTAAAAAGTATTACAAACTAGTAATACAGTTAAACTATACAGATTTTGATCAGACAGAAGATTTTCAAGCTAAGTTAGAGACACAATTTAAAATGACAGAAGGTATACTTAAGGATCCAACACTAACACCAGCAGAAAAAACTTTAGCTAAATTGGGAAAGACTATTAAAGAAGGAAAACCAAATTTTGCCGAGCCAGCTACAACCGATGAGACATCGGATGGACTATATACAATGGAAGACGATTATGGAACGAGCTATTATTATAGAGGCGCAGTAGAAGACAACTACGTAAAATTTGCTGGTTTTTATTGGAGAATAATCCGAGTAAATGGTGATGGTAGCTTAAGAATAATGTATGATGGAACGAGTGCGTATGTGAATGGGACAAATAGTACAAATAGATTGGCATTAAAAGATGTAGAATGGAATATGGATTTTGATGATGCAAAGTATTTAGGATATATGTATAGTCCTGAAAATGGTCCTTCTACGAATAAAGAAGAAGCACAGACAAATGAAACAAATTCAGTTATAAAAACAGAAGTAGAAAATTGGTATAAGACAAATATAGCAGAAAAAGGGTATGATGATTATGTAAGTGACAGCATATTTTGTAATGATCGAACAACACCAGGGAAAGAGGAAACAGGTTGGAGTTATGATACAGCTCTAGGATATGGAAGTATCTATACAGCATATGGAGCATCTGCAAGATTAGGAGTAAATTCATCAGGACCAAACTATAATAATCCAGTACCAAAATTCAAATGTGAGAATAAGAATGATGCATTTACAAAAGAAGACGTAGAGAAAGGAAATGGAAAGTTAGAGGAGAAGATAGGATTAATAACAGCAGATGAAATAGTAGCAGCAGGGAGCGGAAAGTTTTCAACAGCAAATAGTAATTATTACCTTTATAAAGGGAATATGTATTGGTCTCTCTCTCCTGATAGAATAGATTTTGAAGGGTATGCTCAAGTCTATGTTAATATTTTTGTTGTCACGGCAACGGGGCAACTAAGCCTTGACAATGTCGCTTATAACTATCACGCGGTCGGCGCCGCCCCAGTAATTTCACTAAGCGCAGAATACGTAAGTACGATGAGTGGAGAAGGAACAACAACGAGTCCGTACGAAGTGAAGTAAGCGAATAGTCGCGAGCGAACGAAGGAAGGATAAAAAGTAAGATAATTAAAAGTTAATAATAAAGAGTAAAAAATAATTTTTTACTCTTTATTAAGTGGACAAATATATGTTTTATATGTATAATTTTGTATAGAATAAATTATCGAGTAAGAGAGGGATATTATGAGATATCGTAAAGCTAGAGTAAAGATAATTACATTTACTTTGATGTGCATTTTAATATTAGGAGCTGGGGTATTATTATCCTCGGCCTTCTTTGTAATAATAGATAATAATAAGCAAGAAAATATGCAAGTTGTTACTGGTAATATTGCTCTTACTTTTAGTGATGGTTTATCTAGTTTTCAAGGAAGTTTAAATTTTGGTGAATCAGCTATTAAAACTTTTACTATTAAAAACACTGGAACTGTTGATGCAAGTGCTGATTTAGAGTTTGAAAATTTAAAAAATACTTATATATATTCATCTTTAAAATTCACTCTGTCATATTCTGAAACAGAGGATGGCAGTTATATACCTTTAGTGGAAAATGAAAATATTTTTACAAGTGAAGAACCTATAAGGCAGACTATAGCAAATGATTTAAATATACCAGCGGGGAAAAAGTATTTTTATAAATTAGAAATAACTTTAAACTATTTAGAGGATATTGATCAAACTTCTGATTTAAATGCCATTTTGATGACACAATTTACGTTAAGTGAGGGGACAAAAAATATAGCGGATAAAATAAAAGAAAGTTCGCATTCAGTGAGTGAAATTCCTAATTTTGCAACGGTAGCTTTAACTGATGAAGGAGTGTATCAAATGGAAGATGACTATGGTACTTCATACTACTTTAGAGGGGCAGTTGAAAATAATTATGTTAAATTTGCAGGATTTTATTGGCGAATAGTTAGAGTTAATGGTGATGGTACACTACGTTTAATGTATGATGGTACAAAAGCTCATAAAAATGGTGAAGCCAATGTTGACAGAGTCGCAATTCAAAAAACCAGATGGAATAATCAAAATAATGATGCAAAATATGTTGGCTATATGTATTCGCCTTCTGGAACAAGTGCTAGTACGAGTAAAATACAGGCTCAAACAAATGCTGAGAGTTCACAAACAAAAAATAAATTAGATGAGTGGTATATAATGAATATTAAAAATACATCATTTGACAATTATGTTGCCGATGCAATTTTTTGTAATGATAGAAGTACGCCAGGTAAAAATTCAACGGGTTGGTCGTCAGACACTGGTTTAGGGTATGGTCAAAATATTACTGGATACGGAGCTATATCAAGATTAATAAAAATTACGGGATTCGATTGGATAACTAATCCCTATTCTAGGCCTCAGTTAATTTGTCCCCAAAAAAATGATGCCTTTACCGTTGATGAAAAAACTAAAGGAAATGGTAGCCTCGTTTATCCTGTAGGTTTAATAACAGCAGATGAAGTAAATTTAGCAGGTGGTAAATATTACAATACAGATTCTTCTTCGGTAAATCAGAAATACTATCTTTTTAATGGAAATTCATATTGGACAATGACACCTTATAATAATGATAGCACATCATCTGCTCCTCCTGTATTTTCAGTTTCGGATACTGGCGGAAATTTAGGAACATATTATGTTGGAAATGAAGGATCTCTTGCTCCTGTTATTAATATTTCTAAAGAGTATATAAAAACAATGATTGGTTCAGGTACAATGGAGGATCCATACCGAGGACTAGGCGAAAGCTTATAGTTTATAATTAAATATATATCATAAAATTTATCTTACTCACATACATTTAATCAGGTGAGGCAAAAGATGAAGCAAGGTTTAAATAATGATGAAGTAAAAAAGAGCAAACTAGAGCATGGTGCAAATACGATTACGAATACATCAAAAAACAGTTTTATGCATTTATTTTGGGAGTCATTAGGAGACCCGATTATAAAAATTTTACTTATTGTATTAGCAGTTAAAACTGTTTTTTTGTTTAAAAATTTTGACTGGTTTGAGACTTTAGGCATTGTGATTGCTATTTTGGTAGCTTCATTTATATCTACTATAAGTGAGTATGGAAGCGAAAAGTCGTTTGCAAAAATGCAAGAGGAGTCTTCTAAAATAAAATGTAAATGTATAAGAGAAGGAAAGCTTGTAGAAATAAATATAGACGAAGTAGTTGTTGGAGATATAGTAAAGCTTGCAAGTGGAGATTTTGTTCCCGCGGATGGCAGACTTACAACAGGAAATATAAGTGTCGATGAGTCAAGTTTTACAGGTGAAGCGCGCGATGTAGAAAAGGGTGTTGGTAATGAGATTTATCGAGGAAGCGTAGTTTTAAATGGTGGAGCTTATATAGAAATAACGAATGTAGGAGTACATACTAAGTATGGGAAAATTGCCTTAGAACTTTTAAATAAAAATCCTGATAGTCCTTTAAAACTTAAACTCAGAAATTTAGCTGGTATAATAAGTAAAATAGGTACAGTAGGTGCAGTATTAGTAATGATATCGTATCTTTTTTCAGTAATATTTATTGCTAATGGTTTTGACCGAGTACTTATCATGAATACTTTAACTACACCAGCAGTTATTTTTGGTCATATTATTTATGCTTTAACTTTGGGTGTAACTATTATAATTGTTAGTGTACCCGAAGGTCTCCCAATGATGGTTGCTTTGGTGTTGTCTTCTAACATGAAAAGAATGGTACGTGAAAATGTTTTAGTTAGAAGAATGGTCGGAATAGAAACTGCTGGTTCTATTAATACTTTGTTTACGGATAAAACTGGTACGTTGACTAAAGGTAATTTGGAAGTTATAGGCTTAGTTTTAGCTAATGGCAATGTATTACAGACAATTGAAGATGTAAGAAAAGTGCCTGGAGTGGGCAAATATATTTTAGAAAATATGGTTTTAAATAATGAAGGTAAACTCGATGAAGACGGTAATATTTTAGGGGGAAATATTACTGATAAAGCTTTATTGCAATTTGCACATAATTATAAAACTTCATCTACAGTTTTGAATCAAAAATTTTTTGACAGTTCTCTCAAGTATGCTTCTGTACTAGTCGATGATGGAGAAGAACATGAGCTGATTAAAGGAGCACCTGAAGTGATCATGCCTAAGATCAGGGAAGTTTATGATGAGAAAGGTCAGAAGAGTTTTGTAGATAAAACTAGTATTCAAAATTTAGTAACTAAGTATACGAGTTTAGGACATCGAGTTATTATGCTTGCCGACAAGAGAAGCAAATATAGTGATTCTTTAATATTAATAAGTTTGGTGTTATTAAAAGATGAAATATCTGAAAATGCCAAAAGTGCTGTTGCTATGATCAGTGATGCCAATGTTCATATAGTGATGATTACGGGGGATTCACTTTTAACAGCAAAAAATATTGGTCGAGAAATAGGTCTACTGCATGATAAAGATATAGTTTTAACTAGCAAAGATTTAGAACTTATGAGTGACGATGACATAAAAAAAATATATAAGGATATAAGAATCATTGCGAGAGCTTTACCAACTGATAAAAGTAGGTTAGTAAAAATTGGACAGTCTCTAGGCGAAGTTGTCGGAATGACTGGTGATGGAGTGAATGATGCTCCAGCACTTAAAGCTAGTGATGTCGGTTTTGCAATGGGTTCGGGAAGTGAAGTTAGTCGTGAAGCGAGTGATATCGTGATACTCGATAATGATCTTATGTCTATTGGTAAAGCAATTTTATATGGAAGGACAATTTTTAAAAGTATTAGAAAATTCGTAATTTTTCAACTTACTATGAATTTATGTGCTTTGACGTTGAGCATATTGGGACCATTTTTAAATATTAATACTCCTATAACAGTTATGCAAATGCTTTGGATTAATATGATCATGGATACTTTTGCAGGGTTAGCATTTTCTTTTGAGCCTCCAATTTTAGAATATATGAAGAAAAAACCTTTAAAAAAAGATGCTCAAATAATTAATAAATATATGTATTCAAGTATTTTAGTTACTGGAGTTTATACAGCCCTTTTACTAGTTTTGTTTTTAAAACTGCCTTTTATAAAAGATCTATTTAGAAGTGATGCAGAGAACAGATATTTGATGACAGCGTTTTTCGGTCTTTTCGTATTTTCAGGAGTGCTAAATTCATTCAATGCTAGAACAGAGAGGATTAATATTTTGGCAAATATAACTAAAAATAAACCTTTTATAGTTATAATTTTGTTAATAGTCTTTATTCAAATAGTGCTGTTATATAGCGGTGGTTCAACTTTTAGGACTTTTGGATTAACATTTCAAGAATTTTTAGTTATGTTAATTTTAGCTTTTAGTGTTTTGCCAGTAGATATAATAAGAAAACTTATTGTTAAAAAAATTGGTATCGAAAAATCTGTTTAGTTTATATAACCATTTTCGGTATTTAGTGATTCGTTAACGATGATAAATGCTTTTTTGTCAATTTCCGAAATCAATTTTTTGATATTTTTGAGATTGCGTTTCTTAAATTCTATTAATAAAATTATTTTTCCATCTTCGCGACTTATAGTGCTGACTCCAAACTTTTCTTTTTTAAGCTTTTCATTCATAGATTCATCAGTAGTTACAACGAAGGCAGTTAAGGGACTGTTGACTAAATATTTATTAATTAAGCCTCCTACATATGTTCCAATAGCATAACCACCAGCGTAACTTAAAACTATGGCTATATTGGGATCATTAGCTGTTAAGGTTTCTCGTGCAACATAAAACCAAATAAGTATTTCAATGAACGCTAATAAACAACAAAGAGCATTTTTTCCTTTTACTAAGAAAATTGTTCGTACTGATCCTATACTTATTTCTATCATTCTTGCAAAAAACACTTCTAAACATATTATTAAAGTTTCCATATTATTATTTTGCTAAGATTTTTAAAAATCATTCATGTATATTCTCAATATTATTGCCCATAATAATGGTGAAGAAAGGAAAAGAGGTATGGAAACACTACAGAAAATAGCTTTAGTTTTCACTATAGTGGGTGCGGTTAACTGGGGATTAGTAGGACTTTTAGAGTTCGACCTTGTCGCAGCATTATTTGGTGAGGCAACTATATTAACTAGATTAGTATATTCTCTTGTAGGTATTACTGGATTAATTAATATAGGTTTATTGTTTATGCATTCTGAACATGCAAAATAAAAATTGATGAATTTTAACAAATTCTCTTTTTTTTATAAAAATATTTAAAAAATCGTTCGAAGTTATTCACGTTATGTGTTATAATTCTTATAGTTTAGCTCTTGTAGCTCATTTGGATAGAGTAGGTCCCTCCGAAGGATCAGGTAAAGGGTTCGAATCCCTTCAAGAGCACCATAGGGAAATTAGTCGAACTAATTCGACTTTCAAAATATAAAGGTTAATTTCGGTTAATCTTTTTTGCTTGTTTGAAAGGAGTTTGATTAATTATGCAAATAGTAAAAGAAAAATTAGATTAATAACTTGCTTAGGTTTAATAACAAATATAAAAAATGGTAGTATTATTAGTCTAACAAATACTAATATTGCTTATATAGAGCCTCATAAACTTGAAATAAATGAAACTACTTACCTTTTCTTTAATGAGTGTGATAATGTCTATATTAATGATTTAAGTAGGTCTGTTCCTTTAAAAGAATTAGGGGGATTTGTCAAGTGTACATTTTAAACACAATTTGAATACGAAAAAAAGCGAAATTATGCTGATTTAGTTTATTGTAATTTAAAATACAGGTAGTAAAATATGGTAAAATGCTTAATTCTTGAAAAGGAGGAATAAATATTGAATAAAAAGAATGCAACAATCTATTGTCGTGTTAGCACAGAGGATCAGGCTCGTGAGGGTTATTCTCTACCTGAACAACAAGAGAAATTAAAAGATTTATGTAAATATCGAGATTATAATATCTATGGTATTTATAAAGATGCTGGAATATCTGGAAAAGATATGGAACACAGACCACAATTTCAAAAAATGTTAGAAAGTGTAAGAGATGGTAAAGTAAATGTTATCATTGCTTATAAACTTGATAGATTAACAAGAAGTGTTAGAGATTTAGAAATATTAATTAGTGAATTAGAAAAATATAATTGCAGTTTAGAATGTGCTATGGATGATATTAATACTTCAACAGCTAATGGAAAATTCTTTGTAAGAATGCTTACTGTGTTATCACAATTAGAAATTGAAAGAG
>CANSHI010000012.1 GCA_947646655.1 uncultured bacterium | reverse complement strand
TTGTTATTCCAATCTCCAAATTTTCCTATTTTTTTAGATAATACCTAAACTCAAAGTCCACCTAACTTGCATTCTTAAACTCTGTATGGTAAGATTAAAAAGGTGATAAAAATGGCAAAGTACGATGAAAGTTCGATTAAAATACTTGAAGGATTAGAGGCTGTAAGAAAAAGACCTGGTATGTATATCGGATCGACAGATAAACGTGGCATGCATCATTTAGTTTGGGAAATAGTCGATAATGCGATTGATGAGATCATTAATGGATATGGTGATAAGATTCGAATCGTCATTCATCCCGATAACTCTGTAAGTGTTACTGATAATGGGCGTGGTGTGCCAATTGGAATGCATCCGAGTGGCAAGAGTACTCCTGAGGTAATTTACACAGTATTGCATGCTGGTGGTAAATTTGAGGAAGGCAACTATAAAGTTTCAGGAGGATTACATGGAGTAGGAGCGAGTGTTGTAAATGCACTTAGTTCATGGATGGATGTAACAGTTTGTCGCGATGGGAAAATAGTCAATATAAAATTTAAAGACGGTGGGCATCTCGAAGAAAAGCTTCACGAAATAGGAAAAACGAATAAAACGGGAACTAGTGTAACTTTTATGCCCGATAAAGACGTATTTGGAGATGCTAAATTCAGCTTTACTACAATTGCAGAAAGAATGCAAGAAAGCGCATTTTTATTAAAAAATTTAACTGTAGAAATAAAAGATGAGGAAGATGGACTTTCCGAAATATATCATTACGAAGATGGACTTTTATCTTTTGTAGAATATATGAACGAAGATAAAAAAGCCTTACATAAAGCTATATACTTTCAAGGCAGTAAAAATAAGATCGAAGTAGAAGTAGCTTTGCAATATACTGACTCTTATAGTGAATCTATAGTATCATTTGTTAATAACGTAAAAACGGGGGATGGTGGGTCTCATGAAGTCGGATTTAAGACTGGTATAACTAAAGTTTTTAATGAATATGCGAGAGCTAATAAACTACTAAAAGAAAAAGAAGCAAATTTTGATGGAAGCGATGTTCGTGAAGGATTAACAGCTGTCATCAACTTACGTATCCCTGAGGAGCTATTGCAATTTGAAGGGCAGACTAAAGGAAAGCTCGGTACACCTGAGGCGAAGGGTGCCGTGCAAGATGTAGTATGTGACCAATTGAAATATTTCTTAGAGGAAAATAGAGAAGTAGCTTTGCAGATTATAGAAAAAGCTTCTAAAAGTCGTGTTGCACGCGAGGCTGCTCGTAAGGCACGTGAAGAAATTAGAAATGGCAAAGGCAATAAAAAGAATGAGAGAATTTTAAGTGGTAAACTGACTCCACCTCAATCTAGAAATCCTAAAAAGAATGAACTGTTTATAGTGGAAGGAAATTCAGCGGGTGGAACGGCTAAGAAAAGTCGCGATAAGAAGTTCCAAGGTATATTACCTCTTAGAGGTAAGATTATCAATACTGAGAAAGCTAATATGGCTGATATTATGAAAAATGAAGAAATAAATGTCATGATACACTGTATTGGGGCAGGTTATGGGTCAGAGTTTGATATAAACGATATTAATTATGATAAAGTTATAATAATGACCGATGCCGACGATGACGGAGCTCATATTCAATGTTTACTTTTAACTTTTTTCTATAGATTTATGAAGCCTTTGATTGAGACAGGTCACTTGTATATAGCGATGCCGCCTTTATATAAAGTGGAAACGGCACGCGATAAGAAAGGTAAGTATTTTTGGACTACCGAGGAAATGCAGGAATATACTAGTAAAATATCAGGATATAAAGTACAAAGGTATAAGGGACTCGGAGAAATGAATCCTGTTCCTCTTTGGGAAACGACAATGAATCCCGAAACTCGTAACTTAATTCGTGTAAATATCGAAGATGCTGTTTTAGCAGAAAAAAGAGTCAGTGTTCTTATGGGAGATGTCGTAGAACCTCGTAAAGAGTGGATTAATGAGAACGTCGAGTTTACTTTAGAGGATAGTTATAATATAGAGTATTAAAATGGACGAGTTAATAGAAAAGTTTTTAGAACATATAGAGTTTGAAAAAAAGTATTCAGAAAATACGATAAGTAGTTATCGTAAAGATTTAGAAGGCTTTAATGAGTATGTGAAAAATAATCATATCAACTATAAAAATATGAAATATAGTGATGTCACTGATTATTTAATTCGACTAAGTGGTTTAAAGTTTAAAAGTACAAGTATCGCTCGGCATTTAAGTTCGATTAGAAGTTTTTATGACTATTTAATTAGAGAAAATATTGTAGAGTCGACACCTTTTAAATTAGTTAAGGGACCCAAAAAAGAACAAAAATTGCCCAATTATTTGCAGTATGAAGAATTTCTCGATTTAGTAAATGCTTGTGATGAAACTAACTTAGGTATTCGTAATAGAATGATTTTAGAGCTTCTTTTTGCGACAGGTATTCGTGTGAGTGAAGCAGTTAATATTAAAATTAAAGATATCAATTTTAAAGAAAGAGAGATTAAAATAACTGGTAAGGGCAATAAAATGCGAATAGTATATTTTAATTGTGTATGTCAAAGTGTTATGAGTAATTATGTATTAAATGCTAGACAAGATCTTTTAAAGGGTAAAACTTGTGAATATTTACTCATCAATCATTTGGGAAATCAAATTACAAGACGAGGTATTGCAGACATTTTAGAGAAATTAATTAAGAAAAGTGCTATAAAGCATAAAATCAGTCCTCATACGTTGAGACATACTTTTGCAACTTTATTGTTAAATGAAGGCATGGATATAAGAGAAGTACAAGAACTGCTTGGACATGCTAATTTGAGTACAACTAATATTTATACTCATGTTTCGAATGAAGAGCTGAGACGTGTGTATTTAAACAGTCATCCGAGAGCACATAAAAGTGAGTGATGACTTTTAATTTTGCTTGCAAATATTTAAAATTTTTTATAAAATACAGTTTAACATATTTTAATGGATGAAATGAGAGATAAGCTATTATGAAATTTGAGATTAAGGATACAAAAAGAAAAACTTTAGAAAATAAAATTTCGACTTGGTTCGATATTGCATGTATTTATTTAAAATACTTAGTGGTGTTTCCAAAAAGGAGTGACTTAAGAGAACAACTAATAGTCGCGACTAAAGGATTTTTTGTACATTTGAAAAATGAAGCTATAATACTTAAAAGATTAGATCAGGCTAGTATTAGTTATGAGGATTATATTGATATTTTAAATGAGTTGGACGAATTATATGATGCAGAATACGAACATTGTGATCAAGTCTTAGCGGATTTTGAAACGACATTATCGTTACACGATTTCGAAAGACTAGTGTTTAGAGATAGCAATTCAAAATTTTTAGATGAGAATAAAATGCAAGAAATATTAGAATATATTGATGGATTAGAAAACAGTAAAAATATGAGGTGAAAATATGGAAATATTGGTGACGTTTTTATTAGGTTTAGAGGTAGTAAGTGTTTCTATAGCTTACTTGTCGAAAAAGTTTTTAGAGTTGAAATTGTTAAAAAAGCTTTTAGATAGTGGTAAAAAGTACTTAGATGATGAAGGACTTTTTAGTAGATTAATAATAGATTTAGGGACTGATCTCTTCATCCCATTTCTCAATTTGTTTGAAGTAGGGTATTTAGCATTAAATTTTGAAGAGAAAGCAAATGCTTATTTAGAAGATATCGATGATGAAATATATGAGTTATTACCACTTGAAAAGAAAGTTTATGAAGATGATCCTAGCTATTTAACAGTTTTAAAATTTAATAAAAAACTTTATAAAGCATTAAAGGGACAACCATTATCTAGAATGATTAATATACAAAATGGAAGTGTAACTTATTTTAAGAGGTTAGAGGATGGAAATGTTGAAGTTTCATATTCTCAAGGGAAAGATGCAAAAATGGGAGCACATGCTCTTCGTAACAAAATACTGGGAGAATCAGAAGTTATTAACCGTGCGATAAGTGAGAAATATGATAATGTGGAAGATTTTATTCACGATGCTAAAGAGGGTACAATCGATTTAAGTGAAAAAGAAGACGTATCAGATGCTCAAAACGATATGGATTATTTGCAGTCTTTAAGAGAGTCTTTATTAGAAAGTAAAAGACAAGATGATGAAGAAAGTGATGCAGCCCCTGTAAGTGCAAGAGGACGAGCACTAAAAATGAAAGATAATAAGAAAAATAGGTAAGCTTTGTAAACTTTTTTTGATAAAGTATGCAAAAAAATATAGAAATACTTGAAATTTAAGCTGGCAATGTGTTATAATGATTTTGCTTTTTAAGGAAAGCTTGGTGTAATCCGCTGGTTGATATTACGATTGCATGACATTATATTATTTTTAAGGAAGGAGACGTTATCCATGAATTTAGTTGATAAAGTCAACAAAAAACATGAAAATCCAAATATTCCAGAATTTAGAAGTGGTGACACTGTTCGTGTTAATGTTTGGGTAAAAGAAGGAAAAAAAGAAAGAATCCAGGCTTTTGAAGGACTTGTAATTGCTAAAAAAGAAGGTGGCATCAATGCTACATTTACAGTTAGAAAGAAAAGTGGCTCTGTAGGAGTTTCTAGAACTTTCCCAGTTAACAGTCCTGTAATCGATTCAATCGAAGTTGTTAAGAAAGGTAAAGTTAGAAGAAATAAACTTACATTCTTAAAAGGTATGAGAAAAGAATATAAAGTACCTGAAAGAAATTAATGGAAGGAACGAAAGTTCTTTTTTTATTGTCAATTTATGATATAATTGATAAGAGGAAATGGTGATTATAATGAAAGAAAAGTTTAAAGAATATATCGGTTATATAATTATAATAATTGTAGTCATTTTGTTGAGAATTTTTATTGCGACACCCATAAAAGTAAACGGCGGAAGCATGCTTAACACTTTAGAAGATGGCAATTTAATGATTTTAAAAAAATATGATAAAACTATCGAGAGAAATGATATTGTCGTTGTAAAAGCAGGTAAAGAGAAAATTATTAAAAGAGTAATCGGGCTACCTAAAGAAGATATCGAATACAATGATAATAAGCTTTATATAAACGGTGAATTAATGGAAAGCGAGTTTGGGATCGGAAATACAGGTGATTTTGTAGATTATTGCAGGGAAGATGAGTACTTTGTTTTAGGCGATAATCGTGAGGATTCTATCGATTCAAGAATAATAGGATGTGTTAAAAGGAAACAAATATTAGGTACAACAAATTTTGTAATATTTCCATTTAATAAGTGGGGAAGTGTAAAATAGTGATTTATGTAAATAAAAAAGATGAGAAAGAGTACACCAAAAGACCAGGTGCCTATGCCATAGTTGAAGGTGAAGATGGCAAAATTGCAATTGTTTGTGATGAAGATAAAGATTGTTATTATTTTGGGGGTGGCATTGAAAAAGGAGAGACACCTTTGGAAGCTTTACGAAGAGAGTTAATAGAAGAATGCGGTTACTCTATTAAAGATATCAATTTTTTTACTGAGGTGGGAGAGTTTTTAAAATCAAAGACTAGAGGTTACATCGAGGTACTGGCAAGTATTTATGTAGTTAAGTTAAACGAATTTGTAAAAGAACCAGTTGAAAAGGACCACAATTTAGTTTGGATTAAACCAGAAGATTTTAGAAATAAGCTTTTAAGGAATTGGCAAAATTATGTTTTAGACTTGTATATCGAGTACAAAGAGTATTATGATGGAACGATTACTGATAATGTTTTAAAAGATAAAATTGTTTTTTGGGATATCGATGGGACTTTGGCTTCATATAGATTTAATGGCCATGTAAGCTCTTCGGATGGTTCTGATAATGGTATGAGTTTAGATGAAATAAATGAAGGCATTTTTTTAAAAAGAGTTCCTTCGAGATTTATGCAAAATATTTTAAAAAATGCAGATGTTAGAAAGAATATCGTCTTAGGGCATGTCTTATGTGATAAATCGATTGAAGATAAAAATGTTTGGTTAGATAGATTTTTTCCGATGATAGAAGAGAGAATTTTTATTAAAGGTTCTTCTAAAGGCAAAGCTATACTAGAATATTGTGAAAAGAATAGTATCGACATTAAGGATGTAGTTTTTATCGACGACTCTTTAAATATTTTGCGGGAAGCGGAGAGGCTAGGCATAAATTCGTGGCATATCAGCAGTTTTTTAGATTATAAAAGAGGTATTAATGATTAGGTTAAAAATAAACAATGTAGAGTTTAAGTTAAGAGAATATCAAGATTTTAGTTGGTTAAATAGTTATGGCGAAGTTTTTTCGGTTATCGATTCTACTGGAAGTGGCTGTATATCTTTTGGAGTAAAGAAAGATGGTAAAAAATATTTTTTTAAAGTGGCTGGCGCTAAGAGTGTTAAAGCCGAGATAAGCGAGGAGGAGTCAATCGAGCTTCTAAAAAAAGCGGTAAATATATACAAAGATTTGAAACATGAGTGTTTAATCAATTTGGTAGATGAATTTTCTATAAATGAGTTTTATGTAGCAGTATTCGATTTTGTAGAGGGCGATTGTCTATTCGACCATTGGAATTTTGATAGATATTTTGAAACTAAGGAAATAACTCCTATAATGAAATTTAAAATGTTACCCATAGAAAAAAAACTCGATGTGGTAGATAAGCTATTTTCATTTTTTAATCATTTTGTAAGTTTAGGATATGTGGCAGTAGATTTTTACGATAGCAGTATTATTTATGATTTTGAAAACGATACAGTTAAATTTTGTGACATCGATTTGTTCAGAAAAATGCCTACATTCAACGATTTAGGGGAAGATTATTTTGGTACGAAGAGATTAAAAGCTCCTGAGGAAAATGTAAAGGGTGCAAATATCGACGAGTTAACGAGTGAATTTACTTTGGGGGCAATCATATTCGATATGTTTAGTGAAGTGGTAAATAATGATGAGAGATACGAAAAGGGAATATTTATCCATAATGAATATGAACATTTTGAATTGTCAAAAGAGGTGTACGATGTTCTTTTAAAAGCTACAAGTTATAAAAGGGAAGAAAGATTTGAATCTATAGAAAAATTTTATAAAGAGTTTGTTACGATGAGTCGAAAGTAGTAAGATTTTTTAAAAAGAGGCTAAAAAGCGAGTCTTTTTTTTATAATCTTTTTTCCTTTAGATTAGTGTGTTATAATGTTTATGAGAGGAGCGTATTTATGATCATATTAGGTACAGGTAGTTATGAAAATGTAAAATCAGGCAATAGAGTTTCTGTGACGGGTGATGGAGGTAATGCTTGGGGATTTTTTGGACCTTCTTATAAAAAGTTAGCTCCTAGATTAGTCACTTATTTGCCTTATGCTGAAAAGTATGAAGAGCTTGTGAAAGCTAGAAGTACTTTAAGTAGAGAAGAATATGATGCTCAGAGGAAAAAAATAGAAGACGAATATATTTTAAGTTTTTATGAGATGAGATTAAAAGATTTAGATGTTTTTGAATTATTAAGTCTTTTCGAAGAAAAGTTTGGAGAGAAAATTATTCTTTTATGTCATGAAGAAATATGGGAATTTTGTCATAGAAGGTTAATCGCCGATTATATAGAGCTTAGGACTGGGATTTATATTCCCGAAGTTGCAGTTGATGAGGAAGGTCACGTTAAAAAATTAAATCCTATAAGATATAAAAATAGGTTGAGAAGTTTAATGAAGTAATTAATAAAAGGGAAATGAAAATAAATGACAAAATGTTTTAAGAGAGTGTTTTTAGATGATGAAAAAATCATTGAAGTATCTAAGGCTTTGAAAGATGGGAAGTCTGTAGTGTTTCCAACCGATACGGTTTATGGGATAGGTACTAATGCGTTAAGTAGTGATGCTTGTGAAAGAATATACGAAATAAAGGGAAGGCCTAAGGAAAAACCACTTATAGTTTTAATTTCTGATAAAAAAATGCTAGAACTTATGGTAGAATACATCGGTCCTTTAGAACAAAAATTGATCGAAGCGTTTTGGCCGGGTCCTTTAACTATAAAATTTAAGAAGAAATTGGGTTTCATTCCTGATATTGTCTCTGCACATGATGAATTTGTAAGAGTTAGATTTATTAATGAGGGTATCGTATTTAAGTTAAGTCAATATGCAGGTGTTCCAATTGTTGCACCGAGTGCAAATTTATCAGGAAGTCCTACTGGAATCAAAATAGAGAAAATTATCGAGGAACTGAATGGAAAAGTCGATTATATTTTAGATTTTGGCGATATAGAAAGTGATGTTACTTCTACAATTGTGGAAGTAAAGGATGATAAAGTTGTCATTTTAAGAGAGGGCAAAATAAGTGAGGAAGAGATCAAAAGGGCTGTGGCTTAATTAACTTTATGTTTTAAATACTTGACCTTGGCTGAAAAATTGGAGAAGGAAAAATGAAAGTAATAACGATTAAACAACCGTGGGCAATGTATAAAAAAAATCCTGTTGTATATAAAAGTTTAATTAAAAAGAATGATTGGCATGGATATGTCTTTAAATTAGAAAAATAAACCCATTAGAGTAAATGGTAAATTAAGTTTATGGGATTATGAATGCGAAAACTAATGATAGAATTATAAGGTTTTAGTGATTAATAAAAAGATAGTGAGCTACAGGAAGTCTAGATATACTAGGTAAATGAAAATGGACTGGGGGAAAAGTTAAAAAGAGAGAAAACGAAAAACATGTGATTGAAAGAGAAATAAATGAAGAATTTGATTTAGATATAAGAGTAAGAAAATTTATTAAAAATAATGAGTATATGTATTCATCTAAAACGAGAGACTAAAGATATAAAGGGATAATTTAATTTGCATGATCATAGTGAATATATTTTTGTATCAAAAAATGAAATATTAAACTACGATTTATATCCAGCTGGTGTGCCGTTAGCAAAATTTTTAAAGGAGTTAAAGTAATGAAGAAAAAATTTGATTTACTATTAAATAAATATACAATTGATGACAATTTATTAGTCAATTCAAGTAAAGATTATTATATAGAATTTGTTAAAAATGCTCCCAAATATTTATATAATTATTTTGATAAAGAAAAATATTTAATAAAAGCATCTATAGGAGCGGGACAAAAAAGTGAGATACCATGGTTATGTATATTTAATCGAAGAATAACAACATCTGCTACTAAAGGAATTTATATTTGTTATTTGTTTAAAAGTGACATGTCGGGTTTTTATTTAGTTCTGGGACAAGGGATTACTACATTTGAAAAATTATATAAAAAAGAAAAATATGAAAATATTAAAAAAGTAGCAAAATACTTTAGAGTTTTAATTGGAGATACTAGGTTTAGCAAAGATCCTATAGATTTAAAGAGCACCAAGGAGTTAGCTAAGGGATATGAGGCTGGAACAATTATCTCAAAATATTATGCTAAAAATAGGTTTTCTGAAAAAGAATTTATCGACGACTTAATAGACCTAAAGGATATATATGATGAAATCTGTGAAAATATGGTTGAACATACATATATGGATATTGTAGATAATGTATTAGGAAATATTGAGTCATCATATGTCACAGCTGAAGAAGCTGATAAAATTATAAAAGAGTCTTTAAGACTTGATGACAGTGATAATAAAACTATATTTCTTGAACGAGTTGATATTCCTGAATATAAAAGAAAAAATAAATATACTGAATTAACAAAAAAAACTATTAAAAAGATAGATTATTTAAAGAAAGCAAAATCAAATGCTAAGAATGGACTACTTGGTGAAGAACTAGTTATTGCTTATGAAAAAGAAAGACTAACTAAATTGGGGAGAAGTGATTTAGTAGAGAAAATTAAATGGGTATTAAAAGAAAATGACAATATAGGATATGATATTGTTTCATTTGATATAGGGGAGTTTAATATTTCTGAAAAGTATATTGAAGTAAAAACTACCGAGGGTAGTGATAATAATGTTTTCCATATTAGCATAAATGAATTGAAAAGTATGGAATTTCTAAAGAATCAATATTTTATATATAGAGTTTTTAATGTAAAAAGTGATAATCCAAAAGTGTTTGTTTTAAGTTATGATGAATTTAAAAATAAAATAGAATTAAGCGCTGAAAGTTACGTTGCTAGAATTAAAGAAGATTGTGAAGTAACTCCATAAACTGAAAAACTGGCTAAGAAATTAAAATAAGAAAGAAGGTGTTAAATTTGAATAATAAATTAGAGACAATATCAAATTTATTTGAAGATAGGGAAATAAGAAGTATTTGGGATAGTGAAAAAGAAGAGTATTATTTTAGTGTAGTTGATGTTGTAAGTGCATTGACAGAAAGCAATGATGCGAGAAAGTATTGGTCTGTATTAAAATTGAGATTAAAAAAGGAGGGGTCAGAGTTGACTACAAATTGTAGTCAACTGAAATTAAAATCTAGTGACGGTAAATATTATAATCAGGATGTACTTGATACAAAAGGAATTTTAAGACTTATCGAATCAGTTTCTAGTCCAAAAGCAGAACCTTTTAAATTATGGTTAGCGAATCTTGGTAGTGAGAGAATTGATGAAGTATTTGATCCTGAAATCGCAATAAATCGAGCAGTAAATTATTATCGTAATAAAGGTTATACAGATGAATGGATTAAGGCAAGACTAATGGGAATTGTAGATAGGTTTAAGCTAACAGATGTTTGGAAAGAAGGAGGCATAACCAAACCAATAGAATATGCTTTACTTACAAATGAAATCTATAAAGGCTGGTCTGGAATGAAAGCGAGCGAGTATAAATCATATAAAGGATTAAGAAAAGAATCACTTCGCGATAATATGACTGATATAGAAGTAGCACTTACAAACATAGGAGAGATTGCAACACGAGATATTGCAAGACAAGAACACCCACAAGGACTAACAGAAAATTTGAAAGTTGCTAAAAGAGGTGGTGGCGTTGCAAAAGGTACAAGAGATTTATATGAAAAGGAAACAAAAAAATCTGCAATTTCTAAAGACAATGCACTCAATTATCAATATGTTGATGAACAGCAAAAAATAGAGAGTAAAATTAATGATTAAATCACACATTTAACATTAATTGTATTTAAATTTATAATTAATTTGGAGAGTGTTTTATGATAAAATATTGAAGAGTTAGCGGAGAAATTAGAACATTGTCGAAATGTAAATCTTGATGATGCAAAATTAGAAGATGTAGACGAAATAACAGATATAAAAATAGATAGAAGAAAACCTGGTAATGAAAGAATATTGGAGTTTTTAACGAAGACAAAAAATCCATATATATTTAAAATAAATGGCAAGTTAGTTAGAATAAGATTTTCAGATACTGATAAGACTGCTGATGATTGTCTTACAAATGTATTAAAAACTTTATATAGATAATTAAGTAGTTAAAATGATGATTGAAATTTAACAAAAGTGAGGAAAACAAATGGAAAAGGAAATTAATTCAAGAGATGGAAAACTCTTAATCAAAATAGATAATAGTGGATATGTACCATTTATTTCTATAAAAAAGGTGTATACAAATGATACGGGTTTACAAAAAATAGTAACATTTTCAATGTGGGATGATTTTCAATTTGATGCATATTCAAAAGATAACGATAGTGAATTATTGTTTGAATTTAAAAATGATGATTATCTTTATTCTAGCTTAAGTATTTTATTAGATAAAGATAGTGAAATTATTATTGATGATGATAATACTTTAGATAAACTTAAAAAATTTATGTCTATAATAAGAACAGGCGAAAGTATAGTTGTTATATTTCATGGGGATATAGATAGTGAATTAACTCACCAAAAATACAGTGTATTTATAAAAAACATTGGTCCTGATGCTAGAAGCAAAATTCAAAATTCAGATTTAAAAAACAGATTGATAGACTTTTTTGAAAATTGTAAAAAATCTTTATTACAGGAAGAAAATCAAACTCCAGATGAAGGCGATAAAGAACTAAAATTAAAAATAAGTGTATAAGGAAGTGAAAAGTTATGGAAAATAATTGACAAAATTCGACAATCAATTGGTTGATTACGATTTAATTAAGAACATCATTAAATCCTTATAAATAAAGAAAATTATATAATTTAGATCTTGCATATTTTAATAAAAAAATGATTAAAAATACTAAAAATCTATAAAAACATAGTAATTTGGTATTATTTATAATAGGAATTAGATAGGTGATTAAGACATTTAAGAACATAGAAAAGAGGCGAATATAAATGAAAAATGGTTTACAAATAACTACTCATGATTTTTTAATTTATCGTGATGATAATAATGATATTAAAGTAAATGTATTATTAATTAATAATGATATTTGGTTGACACAAAACCTAATTGCTGAACTATTTGGAGTAGGAAGAAGTACAATAACAGAACATATTAATAATATATTAAATAGTGGTGAACTTAAGGAAGAAACTTCTGTCGGAATTTCCGACGAAAGTACAGGCGGGATAAAATCCAAAATATACAATTTAGATATGATTATTGCAGTAGGGTACCGTTTTAAAAGAATACTTAATTACTGGTGTTGTTATGGATGATGAGAGATTAAAAAAACCAAATTATATTTTTTGGAGAAGATTATTTTGAAAGAACATTAGAAAGAATTAGAAAGATGTAGAAATGTAACCCTTGATGATGTAAAATTAGAAGATGTAGATGGTCTAGTAATGAAAGAATATTGGAGTTTTTAATGAAGACAAAGAATCCTTTATAGATAAGAGGTAAATAATGGCAAAGGGAATAATAATTGCAGGATTTGCAACGTGTGGAAAAAGCTTTTTGGGAAAAAAATATGGTAATGTACTTGACTTAGAATCAAGTAATTTTAAATATAATAATACTAATCTTGAAGATATACCTGTTGAAGCAAGAAAAGGAATGAAAAGGGAAATAAATAGCGAATGGCCAAATAATTACTATAAAGCAATTCGAATGGCTATAAAAGAATATGATGTTGTTTTAGTTCAATTAAAACCAGAACACTTCGATTATTTCGATAAAAATAATATTAAATACAGTATAGCATATCCTAATATTAATAATTGGGAAGATCTAAAGAAAAAGTGTATAAATCGAGGTAATAATGAAAATTTCATTAGTAGATTGGAGGATGTATTTGTTCCATTCTATGAGGATTGTTTGCAAAGAAATTATGAGAATTTATATATTATAAATGAAAATGAAACATTAGAAAGCGTTTTATTAGAAAATAATATTGAATTGGAGGAAGTGATAGTAATGAACGGTAATAACCGACAAAATCAGGCAAATATAAACTGAGATATCGGGATTTATGTAAAACCATAGTAAAAAGCCTTATAAATAAAGGGCTTATTTAAAATAAGTTTTTACACATTTAGCTAAAATGAAAGAAAAAGAGGTGAAAAAATAATGCTAAAAGATTTAATTATAAGAAGTAGTAGTGCAGAATTCCTAATTTTTGAAAGGCAAACACATGATAAAGGCGTAGAGGTAAGATTTGAAGATGGAGATTTATGGTTAACACAAAAATCGATTGGAGAACTTTTTAATACAACAAGAAATAATATAACTATGCATATTAACGAAATATATAATACTTATGAATTAGATGAAAGTTCAACTAGTAAGAAATTCTTACTAGTTCAAGTCGAGGGAAATAGAGAGGTAAAAAGAAAGGTTCAGTATTATAATTTGGATATTGTTATTTCGATTGGGTATAGAGTTAATTCTGATCGAGCTATTCAATTCAGAAGATGGGCAACTTATATATTGAAGGAATTTTCTAAAAAAGGTTATATAATTGATAAAAAAAGGATGGCAAATGGTGCTTTTTTCGATGAAGACTATTATGATTCTTTACTCGCAGAAATAAGAGAAATAAGATTGTCCGAAAGAAGGTTTTATCAAAAAGTAACCGATATATACGCTACAAGTGTAGATTATGATTCTAAATCTCCAACTACTATTAAATTTTTCAAAAAAGTTCAAAATAAGATGCACTATGCAGCATCTCGTCAAACAGCAGCAGAAATAATATATAATCGAGCAAATGCTGACAAAGAATATATGGGATTAACGTCTTGGAAAAATTCTCCAAATGGTAAAATATTAGAAACTGATGTTGTGATAGCAAAAAATTATTTAAATAAAGAAGAACTAGAGAGTTTAGAACTTATAGTATCAGCATTTTTAGATTTGGCAGAAAATAGAGCTAAAAGACATATTCCGATGACAATGGAGGATTGGGCAGTTAGAATAGATAAATTTTTGTTGGCAGATGATCTAGATGTATTAAAAGATGCAGGTAAAATATCTCATGAAATTGCTTGTGATAAAGCTTTATCTGAGTTTGAAAGATATAGAATAAAGCAGGATAAATTATATAAATCAGATTTTGATTTATTATTAGAAGAAACAAGCATTAAAAAAAGTGGCATAGATTAGTATGGCAAAAGAAAAAATTATAAATTATCAAAAATGCACTAAAAAGGAGTAATAATAATTGATCTTGAAGAAAAAAATATAAGATACAAAAGGGCTTTAAATTTTTATTTAAGTTCTTTTGAATCACAGGATGTTAGAATAAGATTTACACTATTATTTTCAGCATTGGAATCACTATTTAATATTGGTGGAAATGAAGTAACTAAAGAAATATTAACTTATTCAAATAATATATTATTTTTAAGTAGCAAAGAAAGAATCAAATCTAAATGGAAAATATCAACTTATTATGATATACGTTCACGTTATATTCATGGAAATGATGGATATCAATTAACTAAAAAACAGGAAAGTGAATTAAGAGATTATGTAAGGGAAATTCTATTAATTTATTGGAATATATCGATGCTTTATAATATATATGATCCTCAAGATATAAAAGATTTAATAAATAATACAAAACGGTCTAATTTAGATATTCAAGTTCAATTGTTTATAAAATATGTGAGAACGCCTGTTGATAAATATAGTGAATTATATAATCAAATACGTTCTGAATTTTTAAATAAAAATTATTCTGTCTTATCTAATAAAAATATTATGTAATGAAAAAAAGGAAGTGAAATAAATGAAAGATAATAAAGGGCAAAATTCGACAATTAACTGGTATCCTGGTCATATGGAGAAAACTAAAAGAGAGATAAATAAAATAAATCCTTTAATAGATATTGTTTTGGAGCTAGTAGATGCTAGGATACCTTATTCTTCTAAAGTAGTAGGAATAGAGTCTTTAATTAAAAATAAACCAAAACTTTTAATCATGACTAAAAGTGATCTATGTGATTTAGAAGAAACTAGTAAATGGATGGAGTATTATAAAAAGAATGGGGAACACGTAATAATTGTTAATTTAAAAAATCAAGATGACTATAAAAAATTAATAAATAAAATCGATGAAATTTCTTTAGAAATAAATGCTAAAAGGAAATTAAAAGGGTTAAAACCAAAAACAATCAGAGGCTTGGTAATAGGTATTCCTAATGTGGGGAAAAGTACACTTATAAATAAATTAGCTAAAAAGAATGTAGCAGGAGTAGGAAATATACCAGGATTTACTAAAAGTTTAGTATGGTTAAAAGCGGGCAGTACTCTTCTTTTAGATTCACCAGGTATTCTTTGGCCGAAGTTTGAATCGAATGAAGTAGCTTTAAATCTTGCCAGTATGAGCGCAATAAAACAAGAAATTTTACCAGTCGATGATGTAGCAGTGCACATATTAAAAAAACTGGATAAGTATTATAAAGATAAACTTTTTTCGAGATATGCGCTAGATACACTTGACGAAGACTTTGAATATAATTATAATGTAATAGGTGGAAAGGTCGGAGCTTTAGCAAAACATGGAGAATTAGACTATAATAAGATTAGTTTGGCTATCATAAATGACATTAAGCAAGAAAGAATCAGAGGTATTACTTTTGACAGATTTGAAGAATGATAATTTAGAATATGAAAAAAATCTTTATAAACAAGGCGTCAATTTGATTGCAGGTGTCGATGAAGTTGGAAGAGGACCACTTTATGGACCAGTCGTTACGGCTGCTGTAATTTTGCCTAAAGATTATAAATTAGAAGGCTTGACAGATTCTAAGAAATTAACTTCTAAAAAGCGCGATTTATTTTATGAAATCATTATGAGAGATGCCATTGCAGTCGGGATTGGTATGAGAGATCATATAAGGATAGATGAGATTAACATTTATGAAGCTACTAAGGAAGCCATGTATGAAGCGATTGATAATTTAGATGTAAAACCTGAGCATGTCTTAATCGATGCTATGAAATTGGAAAATTTAAGTATTCCTTATACAAGTATTATTAAGGGAGACTTAAAATCCGAATCTATCGCAGCAGCAAGTGTTATTGCAAAAGTTACAAGAGATAGAATGATGGAAGAAGATGATTTAAAATATCCTCAGTATGGATTTTTGAATCATAAGGGATATGCGACGAAGGGACATATCGATGCCATTATGAAATATGGCGTTTTAGATAATCATCGTAAGACTTTTGAACCGATAAAAAGTATATTAAATGGGAGTGAATTAAATGAGTGCAGTAAAAAACAAAAATCAAAGAAAGAAAAAATCACAATCTAGTAAGAAATCTAGTGATAAATTAAATAAAAGCAATACTAATACCAATAAAAATAATAACAAAAAGCAGATAAATAAACAGACTACCGAAATTA
Organism: uncultured bacterium; assembly: GCA_947646655.1. Taxonomy (GTDB): domain Bacteria; phylum Bacillota_I; class Bacilli_A; order RF39; family UBA660; genus RUG11867. Next base: position 27,683 of record CANSHI010000012.1, on the reverse strand, counting down.
ATAAGAGTAAGCCTGGAAATACGAATAAAGATCAAAATTTGAAGAAAGAAATACAAGAGCCAAAGAAAAATGACTTGCCTAAAACAAAAAAGGAAGTAAAAGTTAATGTTGAAAATAACAACAAAATTGAACAACCTTTAAATGATAAAAATAATAAGCTTAAAAAGAGAGAAGCAAAGGCTAAGAAAAAGAACGATCTGTTAAATTTAAGAGGTATACATAAATTTTGGACAACACATATTTTAGAGATCATATTTATATTTGCTGTTGAGCTATTAACTAAAGCATTTTTAGGTACTTTGTCTTGGGATTTTTCACTGTTAAGAATTTTTTTGAGTTCATGTATTTTGTCTTTAGTAATTTCTACGATTACTACAAATATGCCAATTAAGCTTAGAAGAACATTGTTAATAATATTTAATTTCTTAATAGCATTTTATGCTTGGTTACAGCTCGGATTTATGAACTTTTTAGGGGCTTTCATGTCTCTTGGAAATGCCGAACAAGGAACAAAGATAACTAGTTATATAGTAGAATTTTTGTGTTCTTATAACCCTGTTTTACATTTAGTGTATTTGCCTTTTATTGGAACAATTATATATTTAATATTTGAGCGACGTTTAACTAAAGATGGATTTGCTAAGAAAATTCCTTTTAAGTCTTTATTGCATGATGGTGCGTTGCTAGTATATTTGTGTTTATTGATATTCGGCTTTATGGTTACTGTCGAAGTTAAATTTATGCAAAACAAATTTCAAACTGTATCAAATGCGAGACTTTTTAGATATCCATCTAGTCCTGCATTAGCTATCAAAAATTTTGGTACTACTGTATATGTAATGTTAGATATTAAGTCAACAATATTTGGTGGAGAAGATAGTGTAGACTATGACAATAGCGTTGTCGGTAACAACGAAGTGATACCTGAAGATTTATCTAGGGATATCGATGATACGGCATGGAAAGAGCTTATTTCTAAAGAGACAGATAAATCACTTAATTCTTTAAATAATTATTTTATAAATAGACCTATAACTCCTAAAAATGATTATACAGGAAAATTCGAAGGTAAAAACTTGATAATGATCATGATGGAGAGTATAAGTGAGGCTGTATTCCATGAAGAATATAAAGAATATTTTCCTACACTTTATAAACTTTATACAGAAGGTATTACTGGTGTAAATAACTATAGTCCTAAAAACAATTGTGCTACTGGTGAATCTGAAATGACAAGTCAGCTGGGATTATATTCTATGGGAACAACTTGTACAGTTAATACTTATAAAAATAATGAATATAAGGAAGCTCTTCTTTATACTTTGAGAAGACAAGGATATTATACTTCTACTTATCACGATTATAGTGAACAATACTATTCTAGAAGTACCTTTGAGTATAAATTCGGTGCTTATAGATATTATGGTGTAGATGATTTAAATGTACCATGGGAGTGGGAATATAAAGAATGGCCTAGTGATTATACATTCGTTCAAAATGCATTGCCAAAGATTACTGGCAAAGATAAGTTCGCTGCTTATATGATAACAGTATCTGCGCATACTCCATATATTTATTCTAGTAAAATGGGTGATAAACATTTAAGTCTCTTTAAAGATAGTGGATTCCCTACAACTGTTAAGAGATATTTGAGTAAAGTAAAAGAATTAGATTTAGCTTTAGAATATCTTATAAATAATTTGAGTGAACAAGGAAAACTAGACGATACAGTAATAGTTCTATTCGGAGATCATTATCCATATGGTTTAAGTGAAAAAGATTATAAAAAATTATGTCCATATGACGTTTCAACTAATCAGGAAGTCGATAGAACTCCATTTATAATTTATAATAGTGCTACTGAGCCTGAGAAGATACTTAAGTATACGACTCCAGTCGATTATACACCTACGATTTTAAATTTATTAGGAGTTGATTATGATCCTCGTCATTATATGGGGCATGATATATTTAGTGAATATAAGGATTATGCTGTTTTCCCTGATAATAGTTGGCAGAGTAGTGAAGGATTTTATAGTACCAGTAAGGGAGAGTTTATTCCTGCAAGTGAATCTGTCAATATGAGTGATGAAGATATCATAAAAATAAATAATGAGATAAATAGTATGAGAAGTATGAGTACGCAAGTTTATAAGAAAAATTACTTTAAATACTTGTTTAATTATTTCAATGAATATGAAAAAGCCCATCAAGTTCCTGTTGGACCAGATGAATCTAGTGAATCAGGTAGTAGTGAAGGAAAAACAAATACGGAAGGATGAAATAAATGAAGAAAATAGTTATCGTCGAGTCTCCAAGCAAGACTAAGACAATCAGTAAATATTTAGGAAGCGATTATGAAGTTTTGTCGAGTAAAGGACATATTAGAGATTTAGCTACATCAGGAAAATTTGGACTCGGAATAGATGTCGATGATAGCTTTCAGCCTTCTTATATTCCTCTTAAAGATAAAAAAACTACTATTAAAGAATTAAAAGCTGCTACGAAGGGTAACGAAGTGTATTTAGCAAGCGACCCTGACCGTGAAGGAGAAGCGATCAGTTGGCATTTGATGGATGAATTAGGTCTTAAAGATTATAAAAGAGTGGTCTTCAATGAGATTACCAAGCCAGCTTTACTCTCTGCGTTTGAAACTCCAAGAGAGATCGATATGGATTTAGTAAAATCACAAGAGACTCGTAGAATGCTCGATAGAATAATAGGTTTTAGACTTAGCAAGTTAATGCAATCTAAAACAGATGGAAAAAGTGCTGGACGTGTGCAATCTGTTGCTTTAAAGCTTATTGTTGATAGAGAAAGAGAGATAGAAGCCTTTAAAGAAGAGGAGTATTGGACTATTAAAGGTATTTTTCCCGATTTTGAAGCTTTATTAGATAAGTATCAGGGAAAAGAAGTGAAAATTCCTGGTAAGGTCGATGCTGATAAAATAATTGAAAGTTTATCTAAAACTTTTAATATCGACTCAGTAACTCAAAAAGTTAAAAATAAAAAAGGTGTTATGCCTTTTACTACTTCGACATTACAACAAGCTTGTATCAATATTTTAAACTTTGGATCTTCGAAGACGATGAGAATTGCCCAAAAACTATACGAAGGTGTAGATTTAGGGACAGAAACTGTCGGTTTGATTTCATATATGCGTACAGATTCAACAAGATTATCAGGCGTTTTTGTCGATGAATCAAAAGATTATATCCTTAAAAACTTTGGTAAAGAATATGTTGGAAGTGTTAAAGTTTCTAAAAAGAACGATAATGTACAAGATGCTCATGAAGCGATTAGACCTACGAGTATTATGCGTACACCAGAGTCAGTTAAGAAATTTTTGACTTTAGAAGAATACAAAGTTTATAGCATTATATATGCAAGAGCTTTAGCTTCTTTGATGAGCGATGCTAAGGTAAATGCAACTACTATTATATTAGAAAATAATGGCTATACATTTAAAGCAAATGGATCAGTATTAATTTTCGATGGTTATTTAAAAGTTTATGGTGCTTATTCGAAAAGTGAAGATGTGATACTTCCTGATCTATCAGAATATAAGTCTAAAGTTTTAATATCAGACGATATTGTTGGAGAGCAACATTTCACTAAACCACCTGCTCGATATACAGAGGCTAGTCTTATTAAAGAGATGGAATCGTTAGGAATTGGAAGGCCTAGTACTTATGCTAAAACGATGGATACTTTAAAGTTAAGAAATTATTGTGTGTTGGAAGATAAAAAGTTTGTGCCAACTGAGGTCGGCTTTGAAATTACTGATAAGTTGCAAGAGTGTTTTAGCGATATTATTAATGTTAAGTATACGGCTGAAATGGAAACAGATTTAGATAAGATAGCAGAAGAAAAATATGACAATATCAAAGTACTTAGAGATTTTTATAATAAATTTGAACCACTTGTCGAAGATGCTTTTAAGACTATGGAAAAAAAGGCACCTGTCGAAACTGGTGAAAATTGTCCAGAATGTGGTAATCCTTTAGTTATTAGAAAAGGTAAGTATGGCGAATTTGTTGCCTGTTCAAATTATCCCGAATGTAAGTATATTAAGCCGACTGAGAGACAAAGTTTTGCTACGTGTCCTAAGTGTGGGGAAGGCGAGATCGTTGCTAAAAAAACTAAGAGAGGTAAAGTATTTTATGGATGCGATAATTATCCTAAATGCAATTATGCTCTTTGGGATGAGCCAACTGGAGCTATTTGTAGTGAATGTGGGCTATTGATCGTGAAAAAAGGTAATAAAGAATATTGTCCTAATTGTACAGGTGGCAAGAAGGAAGATAATGACTAGAGAAAATCTAGTTTTTTTCATGATAGATAAAGATTAGAAAAAGTCTTGAAAGTTTTTAGTTGCAAAAAAATGTGATTAAATAGTATAATGTTTAATAGAGAGAGTTGATGATATGGCTGAAAAGTTAGTTAATGTAATATTGGGAATGTTTGGAGGATTAACTGCAACGATATTTGGAAAGTATGTTTTGCTGTTTTTGATCTCACTTTTGCCTATTTTAGAACTAAGAGGAGGATTAATAGCAGCTGCTATATTAAATGTTCCTGCTCTTTGGGCATTTGTTGTATGTTTTTTGTCTAATATTCTTATCATCCCGTTTGTATTATTTTTGATGGAAGGGATTTTGAACTTTCTTTCTAAGTTTAAATTTTTTAAGAGAATAATCGATTGGCTAAGAAACAGAACTTTAAAGAAAAAAGAAACAATCGAAAAGTATGGGTACTTAGGAATATTATTCTTCGTGGCTGTCCCACTTCCTGGAAGTGGAGCATGGACAGGTTGTTTACTCGCTGTACTTCTAGGATTGGAAAAAAAGAAGAGCTTTTTGGCGGCATTATTAGGAGTATTGATCGCTGGAATAATCATGTTAATTTTCTCATATGGAATTTTGAAAGGAATTGTCGGTTAAGATGGAAGTAAAAAAAGATTTAAATAAAACTATATTTAGAGAGTACGATATAAGAGGAGAATATAAAACTCAAATAGATGAAGATACAGCTTATACTATCGGGCTTGCTTATGGCAGCAAGATCAAGTCACTAGGAAAGGATACTTGTGTCATAGGTCACGATAATAGATTGAGTGGAGAAAGTTTAACTGAAGCTTTGATGAAGGGTGTAACTGAGGCAGGAGTTAATATAAAATACTTAGGACTTGTTACTACTCCGATGTACTATTTTGGCTGTCTTCATTTAGGAATCGATACTGGTATTATGGTGACTGCTAGTCACAATCCTGTACAGGATAATGGGTTTAAGATTGCAATAGAAAATTATGACAATGCTTGTGGTGAAAGTGTGCAGGAACTTTATAACATAGCAGTAGAAGGTAACTTTTCATCAGGTGATGGAAAGATCGAAAATGTCGACATAAAAAATGAGTATGTCGAGAGAATGCTTAGAGATATAAAGTTAGATAAAAGATTAAAAATAGTGGTGGATCCCGCTAATGCAACTACATGTGTAGTAGTTCACGATATTTTCGATAAATTGAATGCAGAAGTCATATATATAAACGATGTAAGTGATGGATCATTTCCAAACCATCACCCCGATCCAAGTGTTCAATCTAACATGTTAGAACTGCAAGAAAAAGTTTTAGAAGTGAAAGCAGATTTAGGAATCGGTTTTGATGGAGATGGAGATAGGCTTGGAATAATCGATGAGTTAGGAAATTTTGTAAATATCGATACTTTTATGGCTATCGTTTGGAACGACATAATGCCTAATATAGAAAATAAAAATGCTCTTTTTGATGTAAAGTGTTCTAAACAATTAGAAGACGAAATAGTACGTCTAGGTGGAAATCCTATCATATATCGTACAGGAAATTCATATCAAAAAAATAAAATTAAAGAGTTAGATTTAGCGTTTGGAGGAGAATTATCAGGCCATGTCTTCTTTAGAGATAGATGGGATGGATTTGACTCAGGAATTTATGCTAGTCTAAGACTTATGGAAATCGTTTCGAGAAAAGGAAATTTAAGCAGTTTGTATGCGAACTTTCCAAAATATTATAGTACACCTGAGATCAAAGTAGCAGCAAAAGAAGAAACAAAGTTTAAGATTGTCGACGAAGTAAAAAAATATTGTCAAGAAAATAATATGAATATGATTACAATTGATGGTGTTAGAGCACAGTATGAAGACGGTTGGGCTTTGGTGAGAGCATCCAATACTGGTCCTAACTTAACTATGAGATTTGAAGCGAAAAATGAAGAAAGATTAGAAGAGCTGAAGCGCGAATATACAAGCTTAGTCGATAAGTTTAATTGTTAATTTTTGATACCTTGCAAGAAGAAGGTATCTTTTTATATATATAGTTCTTTTTTAAAAATAATTTTAATAAAATTAATTAGGTGAAAATAATGGATTCATTAGAGGAAGAAAAAAGAAGAATAAAAAAGAGACGTGAAAATTATTTTAATAACAAGTGTGAATTTTTAGAGGATGGAGAAGAAAAAAAGAAAAATTATGTCAATGGACTGATCGCTAGACTGTTAATAGGACTAATCGTTTTTTTTGGAATATTAATTGCAACTAATTTTAATGGCCGTATAAATAACTTTGTTCATGAAAAGATTTTGAAAGAGAATATGTCTTTTACAAAAATTACAGATATGTATAATAAATATTTTGGTAGCATAGTTCCTCTTAAAAATATGGGGAGCGATGAAAAAACAGTCTTTAATGAAAAAATGACTTATGAAGAAATTAAAAATTATCAAAATGGATACGAATTAACTGTACAAAATAACTACCTGGTACCCGTTATCAATTCTGGAATAGTAGTGTTTATTGGTGAAAAAGATAATCTCGGGAATACAGTCATTATACAAGGAATAGATGGTATAGACTATTGGTATAGCAATGTAGAAAATTTATCTGTTAATTTATACGATTATACTAGTAAAGGGGATTATTTGGGGACTAGTAAAGATAATAAGTTATATTTAACATTTAAAAAGGAAAACGATTTTTTAGAGTACGATGAAGTTGTCAAGTAAGATTCGCATTCATTTTCTAACATTGGTATTCTTTTTCATAAGTTTTTTAACTGGGTATGCTAAATATTTGTTTTTTGTATTTTTAATCGTTTTTATACATGAAATGGGACATGTATTGTTTGCTAAAATATTTAAAAGAAAAATAAGTAAAATTGAAATATTGCCGTTTGGAGGACTTACAAAGATCGATAGTCTTATTTCAACTAATATATATGAAGACCTTTTAATCGCAGCAGGTGGAATATTTGTACAGCTGTTATTTGGACTATATTTACATTGGATGAATGAGCATTTTACTATAAGTGCTTCAACTTATGAGTTTCTAAAAAATTTTAATATTACGATTATGGCTTTCAATATGTTGCCGATTTGTCCTTTAGACGGATATAAAATGCTTAAACTGGCATCTGAAATATTTATTCCTTTTAAAATTTCTTTTACAACATCAGTAGCAGTCAGCTTTATGGTGATAGGGGTATTGGCAGTACTTAAGGTTTCCCTTATTAAAAATAATATTTTTATATTTGTATTTCTCGTATATATGACAATCGAAGAAATTAAAAATGTAAAATATATTATGAATCGTTTTTACTTAGAAAGAGTAAATCACGACTTTAAATATAAAAGAATAGATATAAGTAATTATAAAAATATGTATAAAAATAGAATAAACTATATAAATGGAAAACATGAAAGGAAAGTCCTATTTAAGCTTTTTGATAAAAATGAATATTAAGTCTTTATTTTTTCTTTGTTATACATTATAATTAATAATAGGTGAAGATGATGAAAAAGAGAGTTATCAGTGCAGTTGTGATGATGGCTGTGTGTATACCTTTACTTATAATAGGTGGTATTCCGTTTAGAATTTTGGCAGGAGTCATAGGTATACTGGGATATATAGAAATGTTAGAGCTGAAGGGACTTAAAAATTATCCAAAAATAATGCAAGTAGTGGGACTACTTGTAATGTTACTATTAGTATTTTCCAATAAAGATGTCACATTTAGTACGATCGGTCTCAATTATAACTATATAGCATTGTCGTTTTTATTGATGTTTTTGCCGACTGTGTTTTATTATGGAACAGATAAATATACGACTAGTGATGCATTATATTTGACGAGCTTTGTAATGTTTTTAGGAATTATTTTAAATTTACTGTCTAATATTTTGATATATGATAAGATGTACTTTATTTTAATCATTTTGGTTACAGTATTAACCGATACATTTGCTTTTTTTACTGGAATCATGATCGGTAAACATAAAGTAACAAAGATAAGCCCTAAAAAAAGTTTAGAGGGTTACATCGGGGGGGCTGTAATGAGCACTATACTAACTTCTATTTTTTATATGACATTGATAGGCAATGAACCGCTTATAAAAGTTATTCCAGTCATTTTGGGACTTTCGATCGTTTGTGAATTAGGGGATTTATTCTTTAGTGCAATAAAAAGAGAAAAAAATATAAAAGACTTTTCGAATTTAATTCCAGGGCATGGTGGAATACTAGATAGAATAGATAGTTTGACTTTTGTTACGTTGGCCTTTATACTATTAAGAGGATTTATTTAGAAGGGAGTACGTTATGGTAGCGTTAATTTTATTAATATTAATTTTAGGAATACTAATCTTTGTTCACGAGTTAGGGCATTTTATTACTGCTAAAAATAGAGGAGCATATGTATATGAATTTGCATTAGGTATGGGTCCTAAGTTGTTTAGCTTTAAAAGAAAGAAAGAAACAGGAGATCCAACCGTTTATAGTTTGCGACTTTTACCAATAGGTGGATATTGTGCGATAGCGGGAGAAGTTGGAGAAGACGATGGTGGAGACGTCAAGTTAGAGAAAAATCAGTATATGTGCAATAAAAAGATATGGGAGAGATGTCTGATTTTGATCGCAGGAGTTACTATGAACTTCTTAGTTGGTATTATTATTTTATTCGTCTCAGCTTTAATATGGGGCTCGACAGAACAAAAAAGCTTTGTCGGATCAGCACCTGAAGAATATCCAATTTATCAAGCAGGAATTGAAGTTGGGGATAGGATCCTTTCAATCGATGGACATAAAACAAATACTTGGGATAAAATTACTTTGGCTCTCAATTTAAAACATGAAGGGAATGACTATATTTTTGAAGTAGAAAAAAAAGATGGGACAATTAAAGAATATAGTGTAACTCCTAAGGAGGAAACAGATGAAGAAGGTAATACTACTCATGTGTTTGGAGTAGGGCAACCGAGTGAAAGAAGAAAAGGATTTGGACAAGCTTGTTCTTATGCATTTTATAAGACAGGTTCGATTTTAAGTTCGATGGGTACGATAATTTGGTCTTTGGTTACAGGACAACTGTCACTCAATGCTTTATCAGGGCCAATAGGTGTTTATTCAGTAGTAGGTGAAGCAGCACAGACTAGCGCAGAATCAGTTTTATACTTGATGGCCTATTTAAGTTTGAATTTAGGATTTATAAATATATTACCATTCCCAGCTTTTGACGGTGGTAGAGTTCTATTCCTTATTATCGAAGGTATAAGAAAGAAAAAGATGAATCCAAAAGTAGAAAATACTATAAATGCTATCGGTTTTGCTCTGTTAATGCTTTTAATGATTATTATTTCGATTAAAGATGTTATTAATCTTTTCTAGGTTACTTTTATAAGTAACTTTTTTTTGGCAAAATTAAAATTTGACATAAGATTTGGCAAAAGTTGGATTTTAAAAGTTAATGTTTTTGCCAAAATTGTTTTTTTGTTTAGCATAAGTACATATGTATTGTATTTTTGGTCTTTTTTTAATTATTCATGAGAAAAATAAAATCTGTCCGGTATAATAATTAGTAGAAGGAGGTAAAAAAATGATAGAATTTGAATACATTAAAGACATAGTAATTAAGAATAAATTTGCCATTTTAGGATTTTTGTTTGGAATTATTTCGATAATAGGAAGTGTTTATTATGTTCATGTAAGTACGATACAAGAATCAACTAATGAAAATGAATCTAATGAAGTAGCGGTTGTAACTAACGAAGAAAAAGAACAAATAGAAAAAAAGTCTATCAATGTCGACGTTAAAGGTGCCGTTAAAAAACCTGGCGTGTATGTCATGGACGAAAATTCGTGTGTATTCGATGCTATAACTAAAGCTGGAGGACTAAATTCTAAGGGATCGACTACTAATTTAAATCTTTCACGTAAATTGAAAGATGAGATGGTCGTGTATGTATTTACTAAAGATGAGATTAAAAAGCGTGAAGTAAAAAACGAACTCGTATGTGAAGTGCCGAAATGTGAATGCGAAGTAGTAGATAAGTCTTTTTGTGACAGTTATATAGGTAAGGACGAAAAGTTTGATAATTCAAATAATTCAAGTAATTCTAATAATCAATCTGACTCTAATAAAATTGAGGATATAAAAAAAGTTTCTCTTAATAAGGGAACTAAAGAAGATTTTTTGACTCTCGATGGTATCGGGGAATCTAAGGCTCTTGCTATAATAGCTTATCGAGAAGAGAACGGGCTTTTTGAAAAGATTGAAGATATTATGAATGTCAGCGGCATTGGAGAGAAAGCATTTGAAAAAATAAAAGATAATTTAACATTATAGGAGGTTTTTATGAAGAGTAGTAAAGAGATTAGAAAGATGAGAATGGAAATGGGAAAGTTTTTACATAATTATTACGTAAAATTTGGAGATGATAAGTATGAGAAGTTTTTAGCTAAATTGGGATCATCCATGCAAAAAGACTTTGGGGAACCGTTTTCTAGTGATAACTTAAGAATCATGGAGGCTGAATTTGTTACTTTTGATACGGTTTTAAATGGTAAAACAAAAAATTCAAAAAATACTAAATCATAAAATTTTTTATGCTTTGTTAATAAGTTTTACGATATTGTGGGTACTTTTAAATTTAAGTTTTGAGAAAAAATCATCTTTAAATATGGATGAAAATAAATTTGAAGGCGTATTGGAAAAGCTAGTTATAAGTGATACGAAAGCTAGTTTAACATTAGATATTGGTAGTGAAAATCTTGTTTGTAATTATTATTTTAAAGAAGATCAAGATAATAGTGATTTTCGAGAAAAATATATATTGGGAAGTAAACTGTTGGTGAAGGGGACACTGTTGGAACCTTTGAATAATACAGTACCTAATACATTTAACTATAAAAAATATTTGTATTATCACAATACTTTTTATACGTGTAATATTGAAGATATAGAAATAATAGATGAAAACATAAATATTTTTTATAGAATTAAAAATGCTGTCATAAAAAGAATTATGAATTTTAACAATAGAGATTATATGTACACTATGATTATTGGCGACAAGTCTTTATTAGACAAAGAAACATTTGAAGATTACAGGCAAAATGGCGTTACACATCTTTTTGCGATTTCCGGTATGCACATAGGTTTGTTTGTAGCTTTTTTACTGAAACTATTTAAAAAAGTGAAAGAGAAGCGGAGATATTTAATAGTGATTAGCTTTATATGGTTTTATGCTTTTTTGGCTGGTTTTTCTCCGAGTGTAATAAGATCATGTTTATTGTTTAGTGTAATAACTATATTTAAAATATTAAAAATTGATATTTCTTCGATGAAATCTTTGATTATCACAGCATTCCTACTAATAAGTATTAATCCATTTATTGTAATGGATATCGGATTTATATATTCTTTTTTAACTACAGTTGGGCTTTTATATTCTAGCAGTATCTTAAGTAAACATAAAGTTATTGGAACTAGTTTAGTGGCAAATTTATACAGTTTGCCAGTAACGATCAATAATTTTTATAAAATTAATTTGTTGAGTGTATTTTTTAATATTTTGTTTGTACCTTTCGTATCTGTAATAGTGTATCCACTTTGTCTTTTGAGCTTTGTATTTGGTTTTTTAGAACCATTACTTAGTTTAAGTATAAATATATTGGAATTGTTGAATTTTGTTTGTACAAAAATAAGCTTTTTATATATGGTTGTACCTAAAATGTCTTTGGTTTTAGTAATAATTTATTATTTGATATTAGTTATATTTTTAAAAAAGAAGTTTTATTTTGTAAGTTGTTTATTAATTTGTATAGTCTTGCTAAGTAAAATCAAACCTTTTTTAGACGAGCATTATTATGTCGAGTTTTTAGATGTCGGTCAGGGAGATTCGATTCTTATAAGAAGCAAAAAAAACAAAGAAATAGTATTAATAGATACAGGCGGGATAGAAGGAGGTAAAGATAAAGAAATAACATACCATGTATCATCCAATACTATAACATATTTAAATTCTCTCGGATTAAATAAAATAGATACATTAATTTTGACTCATGGTGATCAGGATCACTTGGGAGATGCTTTATTTTTAATTAATAGTTTAAAAGTAAAAGAAGTAATGCTAAATGAAGGTGAATTAAACGAGAGAGAAAAACAAATATTGGAAAGTGGTATTAAAAGGATATATGAATATAAAGGAAATTTGAACTTTCGATTTTGGAATGATCAGGATTGGGGAAATGAAAATGCCAATAGTATAGTCGCTTCTTTAGAAATAGATGATATTAACTTTTTATTCATGGGAGATGCCGATAAGCAGACAGAAAGGTATGTGCTGAAAAAAATAAAATTTTCTAAAATAGATATTTTAAAACTCGGTCATCATGGATCAAAAACCAGCAGTGATAAAACATTTTTAGAAAAAATGCAAGTTAAGTTAGGAATAATTAGTGCAGGGAGAAATAATAGATATGGTCATCCAAATAGGGAAACGATCGAGACTTTGAAAAATTTAAATATTCCTTATAAAAGTATCCAAACAGAAGGAACTATATCTTTTAAAATAAATTCAGGAAAAGTAACATCTCAGAGTTATCCACCATAAAATATATTAGTCACCCGCCCGGGTGTTAATATAAAGATAATTATCATAAAATGGATCCTTGCAGATAGGGTTCATTTTGTGTTATAGTAGATTTATTAGGAGTAGATTGTATGAATTATTTAATTTATGGAACTAGCTATAAACTGGTCGATTTAGAGATTAAAAAAATAGTAAACAATCATAAATGTCAAATTTATGATTTAGAGGAAGTAACTTTAGAAGATGTTCTTATAGATTTAAATTATAAATCGCTTTTTGATGAGGAAAAATATGTTATACTTAAAAATGTATCTTGCATATTAAGTAGTAAAAAAGATGATAAAAATATGCTTAAACTTATAGATTATTTAAAAGAACCAAATGAAGAGACCACTTTAATAATCGTGAGTAAAGAAAAGCTTCCTTCCAAAGGTATTCAAAAAGAAATGCTAAATTATGTAGAAGTTATTGAAACATCCATATTCACTAAAGCTAATGAACTATATAAAGAACTTGGTGAAGTGATTAGAAGAGAAGGTTTTAAAATAAATTCTAACGCTTTAAACATTTTTGTAGAAAAGTGTTCCATAAACTATGATATTGCAATAAACGAATTTGAAAAGTTAAAAAGTATAAAGGGCGAGAATAAAGTTATCGATGAAAAGGATATTTTAGAATATGTGTCCAATTATAATTTAAATGATATTTTTGCATTTAAAGATAAAGTAATAAATAAAGATTTGAATGTAGCTTCTCGGATGATCGATGAATTAGAGTATTCAAAAATGGAAATGGTGCCCATTGTTGTCATGTTAGCACGCGAGTATATTACTTTATATGATATAAAACTTTTAGCACAAGCAAATAACACTAATGAAATGATAAGTAAAACTCTCAATAATATGCATCCTTATAGAGTTCAACTCCTACGTACTACTGCAATGAAGTATAGTTTAGAATCTTTAGAAAAAATAATTATGTATTTGTGTGATTTAGATAGAAAACTGATCAGCGAAGATAATTTGGGTTTTGAAGAGTTAAGAAAGTTTTTACTTATATTATAAAAATAGGCTTCGGCCTATTTTTCATTTATTTTTAAAGTGTTTTTAAAGTTTAATTTTACTGCTTTTTGTAACTCATTAAAACCATATTTTTTAACAAACTCGCGTGCTTGTTCGTCTACATTCGCACCTGCACCTTTTGGAATTGTCATATTATATTTTTCACTCATTTTATCCATTTCAGTTAGGAATATATAACGGCTTATAATACTCGATACGGCGACACTTAAACATTTGTCTTCGGCATGTGTAGTAAAAGAAATGTTTGTCACTTTCTCTGGTATATCCTTAATATGTTCAAAATATTTTGGGATGAGTGCGAATTGATCGACTACAATATATTTATAATCGAAACTATCTTTTTTTAAAAGGTTTACTAAAACTTTATTATGTAATATAGCTTTAACTTTATTCATATTAGTAATTCCTGTATTATTATACTCTAAAGGTGATAGAGTATATGATACAAAAGGGACTAATTTCGATAATTGGGGTGCGATTTCTCTAATCTTCTCGTCAGTAATTTTTTTTGAATCACGAACACCTAGAGCTTCTATTTTACTAATATTTTCTTCACTTACATATGAAGCAGTTACAACGATGGGACCAAAGTAATCTCCTGTGCCGACTTCATCGGATCCAACTGTGCTAACATATTTATATGTTTTGTCGTTATGCTCCTCTTTTTTCTTGTTATCTTTTAACTCTTTTTGTTTTAATTCTTTATCGATATCTCTGTTATTTAAAAATTTTTCTCGGTCTCTCCAAAGGGAATAGTCGATATCGGCACCGATTCCTTGGAACATAATTTTACCCGATTCATATAATGTTACTACTGTGCCACAGTCTTCACTTTGAAAAACAGAATAAGGGGGTTTATTGACTTTGGCTGTATCTTTATAATGTTCTATAATTTCTTTCTTTAGATTGTTACTTATTTTAAAAACAATTGTCATAATATTCTCTCCTTATGAAAAATATTTTAGCATAATAGAGGTAAAAAGTAAAATATTCACTCATAAAAAATTTAAATTAAAAACTGATAGAAATAGTTATCTAACAGTTTTCAATATTAAATCATTTTTCCTTCATTACATTGTTTTCTATAAAAGTCATATAATTCTTTAAATCTATTAAAGTGGACGATTTCTCTTTGACGTAAGAATAATAAAGGATTTATTAAATCAGGATCAGTTGCTTGGTTTATCAATCTCTCATAAGCCGCACGAGCTTTTTGTTCAGCAGCCATATCTTCTGATAGATCAGCGAACACATCACCTGTTGAGGCAAAAGTTTCTGCTGAGAATGGCACACCGTTTGCATCAGATGGATATATTCCTTTTCCATGTTCAGTGTACATTCCTTCTAAACCAGCTTCTTTTAATTCTTCTAAAGTTGCATCTTTAGTAAGCATATGAACCATGGTAGAAATCATTTCTGCGTGTCCAAGTTCTTCAGTAGCAATGTCGTTTAATAAAGATCTTCCTTTATCATCAGGCATGTTAAA
Organism: uncultured bacterium; assembly: GCA_947646655.1. Classification (GTDB taxonomy): domain Bacteria; phylum Bacillota_I; class Bacilli_A; order RF39; family UBA660; genus RUG11867. The sequence continues at coordinate 12,213 of CANSHI010000012.1, read as the reverse complement.
TTTATGGCTAAAATATCTTAGACTTGCTCCAAGTTCTCCAGCATATCCTCCAAGTTGAGTTATGATCAATTTAGCCATTTTCAAATCTCTTTTTTTTATAGAAAGTGGATATGGTAACATTTTTTGATATTTAAACATTATAAACCACTTCCTTCCCATGGCCAAACTCCTGTAGACCATTCATAATCATCAGTTAATTCGTCCAAAGTCAATGGACCGAATACTTTTGTGTAGTATTCTTTTTTTCTTTTACATTCTTCTGTATATTTTTTAAAAATTTCATAGGCCTGTTTGTCATTAGGATAAACATCTAAATATAAGTTTAAATCAGCAATAGAAAAATCTAGTTCTTGAATTTCGAGTAAACATTTTTCTCTTTCAGTGCCAACTTTAATTTCTCTAGGAACAAAATTTTTGTACTGGTGATATAAATTAGGAAATAAGTTTCCTTTTCTTAAAGCTTCTTTTAAATCATAAATTTTTGGATTTGTAGAAGCTTCTAATGCTTTTCCGCCTATAATGTCGATTGCAAAATCATAATCGTTTTTACTTTGTTCAACCATGTAAAAACCGTTTTTATCAAATAACATATATAATTCCTCCCTGTTATAAGTTATGAATAGTAAATTAAAATTGATTGGGTGTATGTCTAAGTATGAATATTTATTTCTTTACATCTAAAATGTAAAAAAACTAAAAATAGGAATAAATGTGTTGAAAAGAAATTATTTATGCTGTACTATTGTCATAGAAAGTGGTACAATGTGGTAGAAAGTGGGGGACTTCTATGCTGATTGGAGAGTTTCATCATAATTTAGACAATAAAAGTCGTTTAGTAATGCCTAGTAAGTTACTTCAAAGTCTCGGCAAAGAGGTAATCGTTACGAGAGGTTTTGAGAAATGTCTACTCGTCTATCCTATTGAAAAGTGGGAAAGCATGGTGAATAAATTCAGTGAGCTTACTATTACGAAGTCGGACACACGAAAATTTTTACGTATTTTTCTATCAGGAGCCACTTCCTGTACAATCGATTCTCAAAGTAGGATCGGATTAACTGCAACTCATAAAAGTTATGCAGGCATCATAAAAGAAGTAGTCATTTTAGGACTTGATGATCATTTAGAGATTTGGGATGAACAAAGTTACAATGAATTTTTAAATGAAAACTTATCTTCTTTTGCAGAAATTGCGGAGACCATCTATGAATAGGGGTGTAAATATGCATATAAGTGTATTATTAGAAGAGGCCATAGAAGGGCTTAACATTAAAGAAGATGGAGTCTATGTCGATGCGACTTTAGGATATGCAGGACACAGCAAAGAGATTCATAAGCGATTGAAAAGGGGTTTTCTATTCGCCTTCGATCAAGATGATAGAGCCATCGAATACTCGAGTAAAGTTTTTAAAGACTCACAAAATGTGATTTTAATACATTCTAATTTTGTGAATTTAAAAGAAGAGCTTAATTCTAGAGGAATAACGGGTGTCGATGGCATTATCTTCGATCTCGGACTTTCGAGTCCACAAATTGATGATGAAACGCGCGGTTTTAGCTTTATGAAGGATGCCGAATTAGATATGAGGATGAATAAAGATAACAGTTTTAGCGCAAAAAATGTCGTCAATAATTATGATTTAGGAAGATTAATCGATATATTCTTTCAATATGGAGAAGAAAGATATAGTAAAGCTATTGCGAAAAATATATTAAACAATAGACCGATCAATACTACATTAGAATTAGTAGATGTAATTAAAGGTTCTGTGCCTAAAAAATATTTTCTTACTCATCATCCCGAGAGACAAATATTTCAGGCTATTAGAATCGAAGTAAATAATGAATTAAAAGTTTTGGAAAGTGTGCTGCCTGAAGCGATAAATTTGTTAAATCCAGGTGGAAGGATTTCTGTCATAACTTTTCATTCTTTAGAAGATAGAATTACTAAACAAATTTTTAATAAATTTAGTAGCGTACCTGATATCGTTAAGGGACTACCAAATATTCCTGATGAATTTAAACCAAAAATAAAATTAATCAATAAAAAGCCGATTCTTCCAAGCGATGAAGAAATGGAAAAAAATTCTCGCAGTAAAAGTGCTAAATTGCGAATAATAGAAAGGGTGTAGACATGAATAAAAATGTAAAAAATAAAAAAAGTATGAGAGTGTTAGATAAAATAATGGTTACGTTAGTAGTAATGTTAGGTATTTTTGTGCCAGTATCGATAGTGTTTTCACAAGCAACATTATCTAAAAGTAATATAGAAGTTGAGAAACTTAAAAGTAAAGTTAAAAAGCAAGAAAATGCAAACCAAAGTTTATCTATGCAAGTAGATGAACTAGCTAGCCTTTCTAATATTCAAGATATTGCCAAAGAGTTCGGTTTGAGTTATAATAATGACAATATAATAGTTATAAATAATTAGGAGGAATTATGAAGAAGAGGAACAGTACAATAAGGATAAGTTATATAGGAATAATTTGTATTGTTCTTTTATTTGCTTTAATAATTGCTAAAATGATTTATGTTAGCAATTCTGTCATGGTTGATGGTATCGATATAAAGGCAAAAGCTGCTAGTAGAACAACTGCTAAAAGAACTTTGACTGCAAATCGTGGTAATATTTATAGTACAAACGGGGAAGTATTAGCTAAAGATGTCAATGCTTATAAGCTGATTGCCTATTTGGAACCTTCTAGGACACAAGATGAGTCTAAACCTAGGCATGTTGTAGATAAAGAATATACGGCAAACGTTTTAAGCAGTTATTTAAATGTTTCACCTGAGTATATATTAGAACGATTGAATACAAATGGGGCTTATCAAGTCGAGTTTGGTGCAGCGGGCAAAGATTTAAGTGAGAAGACTAAATTAGAAATACAGGCTTTAGATTTGCCAGGCATCGATTTTATTGCTGGTAAAAAAAGATACTATCCTTATGGTGATTTTGCATCATATATAATCGGATATTCAAAAAAGAAAGAAAATGAGGAAGGCATCGAGGAAATCGTAGGTGAATTAGGAGTAGAAGGTTATTATAATAATGAACTAACGGGTACTAATGGCTATACAATTTACGATAGAGATGCTTATGGTTATCAAATCGCGGATACTCCTGTAATAACAGAGCCCGCGGAAAATGGCTTAGATATTTATTTGACGATCGACTCAAATATACAGATGTATTTAGATAATGCGATAGAAGAGATGTCTAAAACGAGTAAATTTGAATGGGTACACGCTACTATCGCGGATGCAAAAACTGGTGCTATATTAGGTAGTACTGTTACTCCAAGCTTCGATCCTAATAAAATGAATATAACAAAGTATTATAATCCCATCGTATCAGAAGCTTATGAGCCTGGTTCTACTATGAAAATATTTTCTTTTATGGCTGCCATGGAAGAGGGTTTATATGATGGAAGTAAAACTTTTTCATCAGGTAGTATGCCTATTGGTGAACATAGAATTTATGACTGGAATAAGAAGGGTTGGGGGACGATATCTTATGATGTAGGGTTTACTTATTCTTCGAATATAGCAGCCGCTAATTTAGGACTTGAAATGGGAAAAGACAAGTTGATCGATTATTATAAAAAGTTTGGGTTTGGTTATAAAACTGGTATCGAAATTGCTGGGGAAATGAATGGAACTATAAAACCTAACTATGCCATAGAACTCGCTAATGCTTCTTTTGGCCAAGGTATCGCGACTACTCCGATTCAAAATGTTCAAGCGATGACTGTCTTATCCAATAAAGGGACTCTTTTAAGACCTTATATAGTAGATAAAGTTATAAATCCTGATACTGGTGAAGTGGTTTATGAGGGCAAGAGAACAGAAGTTAGTTCAACAGTAAGTGAAGAAGTAATCAATAAAATGCTCGAGCTTATGTATAAAACAGTTAATAGTGACGATCCTTATGCGACTGGTCGTGTATATAAAACGGCTTCTACTACTTTGATAGGAAAAACAGGTACAGCACAGATTGCTTCTAAATCGGGAGGATATGAGGCTGGAAAATATGACAATATTAGAAGTTTTGCAGGTTTATTTCCTTATGAGGATCCCGAATATATAATTTATATTTCAGTGCAAAAATTGGAAGCTTCTTCTAGTGCAATTGCGAAACCTGTTAAATCGATCGTAGAGTCGATTGCAAAATATAAAAACTTAGATCAGCTAGTCGTCGAAGCTGACAAAACAAAAATAGTCGATATTAAAAATTATATCAATAAAGATTCTAAGACGGCAGAAGAAGAACTTAAAAGCCTCGGCTTAGAAACAATTTTGATAGGTGACGGGGAGCGTGTCATCGATCAATTTCCTATAAAAGGAGCAACAGCGGTTAAGGGAAGTAAAATTTTCTTGTTAACTAATTCAGAAAATATTATTATGCCTTCTATGATAGGGTGGACTTCGAACGAAGTAGGAAATTATTGCAATTTAGCAGAAATAGATTATAATATTAATGGATATGGAAGAGTTACTTCCCAATCAGTTACAGAGGGATCACAAGTAGAAAAAGGTTCTATTATAGATTTTACTTTGATTCGCATCAGTACAGATAATGAAAAGGAAAGTGATATTCAAAATGAAGAAACAGGAGAAAACATTAAAGACGAACCCGAAAATGGAGAAGAACAGCAAGAGTGATAAATCCTCTTTGTTTAAGTTTTTTAACAGTCCTATTCCCATAATAATTGTTTTAGGTTTATTGGTAGTGGTATTACTACTTTATATAAAAATAATAGCAAACAGTGTTACTTTGTACTCTTTTGGTGGTTATAATGACGATATAACTTTTCTAAATGGAACAATTTATATCGGAAGAGACGTGAATTATTTTGGAGATTCGAAGATCAAATATGATGGTAAAGATATCGAATTATATGAATTTGAAATAGGATATTATATTAGACGTGAAGAGGGAGATATTAAACTGGTTGCTGTAAATTCTATCGAGGATATGAAAGATAAAGGAGCAAGTTTAAAAAGCATTTTTGAAAATTCTGATTTCAGTTTTACAGAGTCACATAAAGATGCAAACTTTTTATCAGATGTCAATGTAGAAAACTTAGATAAATTGATCTTTAAAGTTCAAGGTAAGGATAAAAAAGGTAATGAAGTAAAAATGGAAGTTCCATTAGAGATAAGTAAAATAACAAATTAATAGTAATCTAAAAGGTACAAAGTTTGAAATAATATGCCGAATGTTGTACTTTTTTTGATTTTTTTTGCATAAATTATTTAAAAGTACTTGAAAATTAGTTTTATTATGTTATAATTGAATAGCAATTTGGTATTTGTGTCTCCTTAGCTCAGCTGGTAGAGCAACTGACTCTTAATCAGTGGGTCTGGGGTTCGAATCCCCAAGGGGACACCACGTTAATGGGCCTGTAGCTCAGCTGGTTAGAGCGCACGCCTGATAAGCGTGAGGTCGGAGGTTCAAGTCCCCCCAGGCCCACCATTAATTATGTTCATGGCCCGTTGGTGAAGCGGTTAACACATATGCCTTTCACGCATACATGCATGGGTTCAAATCCCGTACGGGTCACCAAATTGAGTTCAAAGCCTTTATTTGAGGGCTTTTTATTTTTCAAACACACTTCCAAACACACTTCCAAACACACTTTTTTATAATTTATTTAAAATATTAGTTATATTATCTAACTCACTTTTGTATAAGTGAGTATAAGTATTTAAAGTTATTGTTATATTACCATGACCTAAATATTTTGACAAAAGAGCAATACTAGCTCCTGGATTAATTAAAAGTGAAGCACAACTGTGTCTAAAATCATGTATTCTAATTTGTTTTACATTTGCTTCCTTACAATAATTATTTTTCTTTTTTTGTATTGTGGTTTCAGGAAATGGATAAATATTCCCAAATACAAACCATTCTTCTTTAAAATCTTTGTATTCTTCTGCTTTATTTTTGAGACATTTTCAGTCTTCTAAGAGACGTTTGGGGATAGGCAAGAGTCTTATGCTGTTTTTAGTTTTTGGACTTGAAATACTATATTTTTCGCCTTTTATTTTAGTTGTTAAGGTTTTATTAATTCTTATAGTGTTTTTTTCAAAGTTAATGTCATGCCATTTAATGCTTGCACTTTTCCTTGTCTAAAACCCATAAAGTACAAAACTTCAAAAAAAGTATGCCATTCAAATTCTTTAATAGCAGAATCAAATTGTTTATATTCTTCATATGTAAAAAAATCCATTTCTTTCGTGATTTAGTTTTTTCTATAGTAGTCTTTGACTACGCAACCATTACCATTGCCGTGGTAGTGGATTTTTTAAAATAAAATAGGTACCACAATATGGTACCTAAAGTGCTCGTATAGAGCGAAGTACAGTTCATTTCTGAACTGATGTGTCCGTATAGGACAAAATAATGTAATTAAATTACATATTACTTATACCATATTTTAAGTTAAGAATCAAGTAAATTTATATGCCTTTTGTAAATAGAAGTAATATCTGCGAGTCTAAATGATCTAAAATGGTATCGTTACATATAAACTTCTTGGTACTTAAAAATATTCTTTCTTTACTTATAGTTGTAATTTGTGTTAAGTTAGCATAACACGTCAAATTATATTTGATAGAATTTGGCAACATCTTATGTAATAATTTTCCTAAATTTAATCTATTATTACCATTCTTTGAAGTAATCGGTACAACGGTTAAAATATCAGAGTATATACTATCATTTTTGGTAACGATTATAGCAAAGTGCGTATAGCAGAGTTCGGAACCTATATTGATACCAAAATCGACTTTAACAATTTGACCTCTCTCATATTTTTTATAAGTAGTTTTAGTAGATTTTGTTTCATTGTCGAATAATAAACTTTCTTTTTCTAACCATTCATCTAAAGTGTTAAATTTGGCATAATTAGATTTGTGAACTTTTTTAAAAGTTTTGCAAGCAGTATCAATTTTATCTTTGACTTTGATTAGTGTATCTACATTCATTTCATCAATTCCTCTCTATATTCCTTACCATTACTGTGGTAGGGGATTTTTTATTTATATTTATTTGTTTTACTTTTTAATCGCGCTAATCTGCCAAACATTTTTCCATTAGTTCCGTCATTAACAAAACCATAATTAATTGCTGTTTGACATACTTCAATAGCTTCATTATATCTTTTAGCTTTCTCTAATAATATAGCTAACTGTTTAAAAGAATTGTAAGTCTGAACTAGATTATCATTCCGTAAAATTTTTTTATATTCTTTATTGTAGTTAAATATATCTTTCACTAATGAAATATCCTCATAACACAATTTTATACATTCCTCAAATTCAGGACTATCAATATCACTATATCTTGCAACTGCATAAGATACACCTATTTCTTCTTTATATTTATGGTGTTTGTCAAAAACATCTTTATATTTTTCATATATAAAGCTTAATTTTTGACTTGTTTCGGTCATATTATAACTATAATTATCATACGATCGGTTTATGTCTTCTACTTCAGGATAATAAGTACAAATTGAACAGATACACCCTTTGTGCAACAAGCCTTTTTTTATAGCATCACTTAACAATAAATGTTTTCCATCTGGTTTGCCCTCGCAAAATACATCGTCTATAAGAATGATTTTGTCCCACGGTGCACAAGCAGGGCAACAATTATGACCGACTATTATAACTAAATCATGATGGTGTTCTTTTCTAAACTCAGCATCTCTTTGTAAGTATGGTAGTAGTTCTTCGTCTATCATTAATTTTGGTTCTTCTTTTACTTCTTTCTTTTTCTGTTCCATTTTTAAATCATTAAGATAAGATTCATAAAAAAGTTTTGTTAATTGTTCCTGTTCATATTTTGATTTACAATAAAAATACACAATTAACCATAGACCACAGCTTAAAATTGTAAAAATAACGTGATATTTCATTTCTACATCTAATATATTTTTGTACATACTTCACATCTTTCTTTTACTCTATATCTGATATTCGTCTTCGCGCAATTCCTATAACCTTAACTGGCATATTTTGTATTTGCTCTATATTATAGAAGGTTGGCAAATATCCATCTTCATTATCTAAATTTAAAGGTGTGAGTGTTATCCCGTTTTGGTTAAGATTAAACTTCTTGAAAGTAGCATTAAAGCCATTTACCATAACGCAACAGTCTTTATTATTAGCACTTTCAAAATCTTCAGTAGCCTCAAATATAACAGTGTCTCCTGGTATATATTTAGGAAACATACTATTTCCACTTATTTTAAGTCCAAAGAATTTTTTGTCACCACGTAACCAGTCTTTTGGTATATCTACATAATCAATTATATTTTCCTGAGCTTCTATGGGCGTGCCAGCTTTAATAACTCCTAGGACTGGTATTTGCACTGTATCATTATCGCTTTTCGTTTCTATGAACGAAGCATTATCAAAATTTAAATCTTTCCCAATTAAGTCAACTAGTTCTACTTTGAGAGCATTTTTTAATAACACAATATTATCAACACTTGGAGAGTTTTCTCCTAACTCCCATCGTGCTATCGAAGCTTGAGTAATAGGTGTTATCTTATCCTTTTCATCAACATTTTTGTTATATTCTTCGCATATTCTTTGTGTTATTCTTGAAAGCTCGCTTTGAGAGTATCCATTAAGTTCTCTTAACTTTTTTAAATTTTTTGAAAAATAATTATTCATAATTCTCCTTTTCAAATACATTATAAATGAGAATTTTCATAAAATCAAGCATTTTTATGAAAAAATGTATAGTTAGGCATTTGACTTATGAAAATGTGTATAGTTTAATAAGGACAGTTAGGGTTACCAAATTGAGTTCAATGGTTTTTTAAATTTTTTATAAGATTTTGCTATGCGAAATATTTCACTTTATAATTTTGTCAAAAATGGAAAATTGCTAAAAGGTTGGTAATCACTTAAAGTCTGTTTACAAAGTATATTTTTTTGTTTAAAATGAATACAGGGTGATAGAAATGTTAAATAAAAATAAGCTAAAAAAATTGATGAAAGATAAATATATTAGAAGTATTAGAGAATTGTCAAATAAAACTCGTATACCATATTCAACTTTAAATAGAATGATGCAAGGTTATGATATGCATGTGAGTTCGGTAATTGAACTATCAAAATTTTTTGAAGTTCCTATGGATGCCTTAATCAGCAAGTCATATGGAATTATGAGCTATACTCAGGATAAAGAAATATACTTTGATACTACAAATATAATAGAAGTCACTTTAGAAATTATGAAAGAAACAATATATTATAATCTGTTGTGGTCTTGATATGTGTAAAGTTCTTTGTAATATATTTGCAAAGTTATTGTAGAGTGTGCTATAATACTTTCTATAGGGGATTATTTTAGGCAAGGAAGTGTTATAAATGGAAGATATTATTTTAACTATAGGTGGTCTATTCCGATCATTTACATTAAGCGATCTATTTTTCTTTGGTGTAACTCTATTTTTAATATTGCTACTGATTTACATCATTTATTTGGTTAAATTAGATAATGAAGATGTGATGATTATAAAACACACCGACAAAGGTGCTGATCCAAATACATTAAATGAAACTAGACCAGCAGATATCGATAAACCACTTACAAAGATAGTAAATGAGCTTGAGATGGATTATAAGCCTAAACCAATCGACATGAGTGACTATGAAAAAGAATTAGAAGATACAGCGATTATAAGTTATGATGAGTTGGTGAATAGAACTTCTAATAATATTTATTATGACGACTCTTATGACAGTGGGTTTGATGATGTATTAGTCCAAAAAATCGATGACAATAAGATGAGCAATACACAAGAACTTGTCAATCTACCTACAGCAGTTATGATGAGTTATGAATCTGAGGAAGACTTTTTAAGTGCTCTTAGGGTTTTGCAGAAAAATTTGGTTAGATAAATTCTAATCTTTTTTTGAAGGGAGTTTTTATATGAAGTATTGTGTTTTGACTTTAGGATGTAAGGTCAATAGTTATGAAAGTGATTATGTCAAAGAACAGTTTAATTCATGTGGATTTAAGGAAGTTGGCGTTAAAGAGGGTGCCGAAATAGTGGTCGTGAATACTTGTTCAGTTACTAATCAGAGTGATGCGAAAAGTAGACAAATTATTAGACTAGCACGTAGGGAAAATCCTAATGCTATATTAGTCGTGATGGGATGTAGTGCTCAAAATCATAAAGAAAAGTTGCTCGATTTAGGTATAGATATTTTGATTGGTACGAAGGATAAATCTAAAATTTTAGAACTGATAAAAGAATTTAAAGGATCTAAAAAAACCATTTCGAAATTTTATGACATGAGTAAACAAGATTTTGAAGATATGACTTTGATGTGTGAAGAGAACAAGACGAGAGCTTTTGTAAAAATTCAGGATGGTTGTAATAATTTTTGTAGCTATTGTATTATTCCTTATTTAAGAGGAAATATTAGAAGTAAGCGAATTAATGTGGCAGTCAAGGAAATCAGTGATCTCGTAAATTCAGGGCACAGTGAAGTAGTACTTACTGGTATTCATACGGGCTCTTATGGTCGAGGAGAAGCTTATGATTTAGTAGACTTGATCAGAGAAATTAGTAGTTTAGAAGGACTAAAAAGGATTCGAATATCTTCGATTGAAATTACTGAGTTGAACGATAAGTTTATGGAAGAATTGAAAACTAATCCTAAAATATGCGATCACTTACATATTCCTCTGCAATCGGGTAGTGATGCTATCTTGAATTTTATGAATAGAAAATATGATACAAAATACTTTTTAAATAAAATCGAACAGATTAGACAGATTAGGCCTAACATAAGTATTACAACAGATTTGATTTTAGGTTTTCCTCATGAAGAAGATGAGTATTTTAACGAGACTTATGAATTTTTAAAAAAAGTTGGTTTTGTTAAAATTCATACATTTCCATTTTCTTTAAGAAATGGGACTAAAGCAGAAGAAATGAAAGATTATTTTGTTAATGATACAATTAAAAAAGAGAGAGTTAGAAAAGTTTTAGAATTATCGAAACAGCTAGAAAGTAATTATTATCGTGAATTTTTGGGTAGGGAAGTAAGTGTAATAATAGAAACAGTAAAAGATGGTATTAGTAAAGGTCATACTTCTAATTATATTTTGGTAAATGTGAATGCTGATTTGGAAAGTGGTAAAGAATATTTAGTAAAAATTGTTTCTGTTGACGGTGTAAATGTAAATGGTGAACTACTTTAGTTGATTTATCGAAGAGGAAAAATTATACTTATAATAGACGAGGAATAAGGTGATCAAAATGTCTTATGAAGGCAAACATTTTAAGGAGGCAACATCTCAATCGAGACTTTATAATGGTTCATATAAAAATAAAAGGGGTGCGACTGAGAGATTTACGTTGAGAATAAAAAATTTCCAACGCTTTTTAGCTGTGGCTGGTGTATTGATACTAGTGGGTACAAGTGCTAAAACTATTGTTACACATATTTATGAAAACAAAAATAAACCAGGTCATAGTAATGGAAGCGTTGCTTTTGATGTTACAAGTGAAGAAGAGATTTTAAGAAATAAAAGGCAAATTCAACATATAATAGATAATAAACCAAATATACTTAAAAATGTGAAAATTGAAAATTATGAAGTCGAATATGGTGATAGTTTAGGATATCTTGCTGAGAAAACTGGTAATACAATAGGTAGATTATGCGAATTGAATAATATTAGTAGGAACGACTTTTTGTGTCAAGGTCAACGTATAAAATTAGAAGTTTTGACTGATAAGAACGAGGTCGAAAAAGAATTAGCGGGATTGGAAAGTTATTTTGAAGACTACTTATTTAATTCACCTGTAGTAATAGAACATTTTGGTCAATTTTTTGGTGTTAAAGAGGGAGAAGATATTGATCCTTCGTCTATCAAGGGTATTTATATGAATAAGTATAAAAGATTTCATGATAAGATAGAAGTGGGAATCACAGAAGAAGATAAAAAAGAGTATGTAGAAAGCTTATTGATTTTAGTAGGGCAAGTTGACGATTTTATAAGACTATATGGGTTAGAAAATGTATCTCCATATAGTAAGTATAAGATTTATTTAGCAAATGGTACTATTAAATATGAAGAAGTAGAAAGTCATGTACATAGTATATATAATTGATTGCCTATTTAAAAACGAGAAAAGTGTAAGATTTTAGTTATGGAAAAATATTAGCTCAAAACAG
>CANSHI010000011.1 GCA_947646655.1 uncultured bacterium | reverse complement strand
GCTCTGCAGTAGGTTCTGAAGTCATAGTTGGTTCTGCAGTAGGCTCTGCAGTAGGTTCTGAAGTCATAGTTGGTTCTGCAGTAGGCTCTGCAGTAGGCTCTGCAGTAGGCTCTGAAGTCATAGTTGGTTCTATAGTAGGGTCTGGTGTAGCAGTACTTTGTTCTATACCACCACAATATCCCTTTCTAGTACAAACACCATCAACAAAATTATGAGCATAATAAATTGAATAAGTATAAGAACATTGTGAACAACGTAAATCATATCTTGAACAATAAGCTGATGGATCTGGGTTTGGATTCGGAATTTGTGAATAAGATAATAGATCACTAAAGAATGGCTCTTTAATTAAATCCATTAAACTCATTTCATCTTTAGCATGTTCATGATCAACTGTTGGTTTAGAATAATTACATACTTTGCAGATTACCATTACTGTTCCATTTACTTTAGTCAATGTGACATCATGAGTTCCTTCTTCACGACCTTCTACACATCCACAGTATCTAATATGCCTATCTTCAGAAATCTCCCATTCACCAAATTTGTGCTTTGTATGTAGTTTTCTGTCGACATAACAACCTGGGTTTTTCTCACAAGGATAATACTCATAAATATAAGGGCCTATTTTTATATATATTACATCACCTACACGTACGCAGTTTTCAGTTATTTTTTGAATGTCGCCACAAATATTACATGTATCAATACGATAATGAACATTATTAGGATTTGTATATCCAACACTTTCATATGTAGTAGTATTTTTACAGTCTTCAACCTTAGCAACAGTAATTTCCTCTTGACATGTTTCACATCTATAAGTGCCCTCTAAGTTATGTGTTCCATCACCATTTCCTTTAGGACCGTTGTAAGCATATTCTAAATCAGTTGGAACATCACTATGTATATGAGGTGAAAGAGTAGGAGTACTAGATGGTACAGGCGATACACTTGGCTCATTTGATGGAACAGGCGATACACTTGGTTCACTTGATGGCACAGGTGAAACACTTGGTTCACTTGATGGCACAGGTGAAACACTTGGTTCACTTGATGGCACAGGTGATACACTTGGACTACTTGATGGCACAGGTGAAACACTTGGACTACTTGATGGTTCAGGTGAAACACTTGGTACACTTGAAGGACCAGGTGTTATAGTTGGATTAGGTGTTTCAATTGGATTTTCGTTTATCTTTATTTCTTGATAATCACAGCCAGGATTAGTACAATCATATATAAACGAATTAGTCTTTTCATCGTAAACGCCTTCACCTAATTTATGCTCTTGAAAAGATTTATGGTTACATAATTTACATTTTAAAAACTCTAATTTTTTATTAAATTTAACTAAAACTTTTTTACAAGATTCTAATTGATATTTTTTAAACCAAGAACCATCTTGTTTACAAACGTATAATTCCTCTTTTTTATGTTTGTCATCAGAAACCATATGATATTCAGTACTTTCTAAAGTCCAATCATGTTCATGCTCTTCCAATTCAGGTTCTTCTGGTTCAGGTGTAGGAATTGTTGAACCTTCATTACTATTATTTCCTTGATTTCCATCTACAGGTTTTTCAGTTGGTTCAGAAACTTTTACAAGTTCAATCGGAGTTAGTCCTTTTTCTATCTGAGCGATAGCCTTTATTGCCTCAAGATTAACTTTTGGAACATTTTTAAAGCCTTTCTCGATATCGTATATAATACCATCAGTATTTAACTCAGCATAATTTTCATCAACAAATACAGTACTAGAACTGCTATCTATGTTTTTATCATTAGAATTGTTATCTTCGTTTCCTCCATTAAAGAATGGAAGAGAATAAAGAAAACTACCAACTGTAATTACACCTGCAGCCGTAAAAGTTAAAACTTTTGCAGCTAGTGAAATTTCTTTTTTATTATATAATGTATATTTATTTTTATTATTTTTCATTTAAATTCTCCTTTTAACGTCTAATTTTATGATATATCTAAATAATATATTTCTCTTTCCCTATCCTTCTTTTATAAATTTTTTATTACCCTCCTAGAGGGTAATAAAAGACTCTATACATCATGAATAGAGTCTAAATTACTATCTGTTGTAATACTCAACTATTAATGATTCATTAATCTCTGCTGTTAACTCACTTCTCTCAGGATATCTAACATAAGTACCAGTCATTTTTTTATTGTCAAATTCGACATATGCTGGACGAGTAATGTTAGCATCAAGTGCAGCTTTAACTGCAGGATGTTCCATAGATGTTTCCTTAAGACTGATTTTACTTCCTGGTGTAACATTGTAAGAAGGTATATCTACTTTGTTCCCATTAACTAAAACATGTCCATGATTTACAAGTTGTCTTGCACCACGTCTAGTATTAGCAAGTCCCATTCTGTAAACTACATTGTCTAATCTACTTTCAAGAAGTTTAAAAAAGTTTTCACCAGCAATTCCTTGCATTTTAGAAGCACGTTCAAAAGTTCTTTTAAATTGCTTTTCAGTAAGACCATACATGAATCTCATTTTTTGTTTTTCTTGAAGCTGTGTGCCATATTCACTTTGCTTCTTTTTTCTATCTGCACCATGTTGTCCTGGAGCATAAGGTCTCTTTGCAAGCTCTTTACCAGTCTCTAATGTACTAAAACCTAATCTTCTAGATTTCTTGTAAGCAGGTCCTGTATATCTAGCCATAATCTAATCTCCTTTCCTTAATATATTTGCAAATTAGTAGTAGGGCAGATTTATTTATTGGGAGTTTGTAATTTTTTTCGCTTCGGCAGTAAGTTACTAAAACCGAGTACAAACACATAATAAATCATCTGACCAAAACTGCCATAAATGCTACAAGTATTATACATATATTAAACCATTATGTCAAACCTTTTTATCACAACTTCTCTGTCTGATTTCTAACAAAATTCAATGCTTTATGATCTGTGATTACCGCATCATTTTTCATTTTAAAATATTCTTCACTCATCACATCAAAAATTCGTTTTTTATCTTCCCCAGAAATCTCATAATATTTAATATCTTTTGTAATAACTTCGCCGAATTTTTTATAATAACCTAGAGAATCATTATTACAAGTAGCCATTGCTCGAGCATAAAGTTTTGCAATCAACACCATTATTTCTGTATAAGTCTTATATCTTTTCCTATATAATAATCTTTTCTCTTTAACCAAAATTTTCATTTCAATTAAAAGACGATCCATTTTTTTAAAAATAGTAATAATTTCTTCCGCTGTTCCAAATTTAGTTAAATGAATAATTAAACTATAAAGATCCGCTTTAGAATAACAGTTCTCCATAAAATCTTTCCCGACCAAAAACTCGATCAAAGAAGCAAGCATATATAAAACTTCATAATTTTTACTTGATACATGTCCAAAATCTGAAAAATATCTCCTCGCCAAAAGCTCAGTATATCCTTCATTTAAAGCATCTCCGATATATTGCTTGCTTTTATCTGAACTGCTTTTCAAATATTTAAATCCTACACATAATCTTCCCATTCTCTTATCTCTCGTCGCCATATGAAATAGCTCATGAAATATAATAGTCATAAATTGGTTATTATATAAAACTATCTGATTCAAAAAAGGATAATAACTGCCCAAAACAACTCTACTGTCCTTGTATTTTTCCACAATACAATCTTTATGAAAATTACTATAAAAATTGTTTAAATCAAAATTAGAATTATTTTCTAAGACAATAAGAAATAATTCGATACAAAATTTAAACTGATCTTTAACACCATCGAAATATAGCTTTTTATTTGAAGATTTTAGGGAACAAACAGAAGGAATATCTTCTAAAATAACACCACGTTTTTCTTCTCTATCCAATAATATTTTTTGTGTTAAAAGATCTACCCCAATACAACACGACAAAGATCCCAAAACTAACCCCGATATTTCGAGTATAAACATTTCCAATTCCCCCTTAAAATTGCTTCTTATTTTAACACAATTTTCTTAAAAATCAATTTCTATTTGTAAAAAATGACTTGTCTGTAAATTTTTAACAATCCTCTCTCAATAACTTGCATAAAACGACAAATTATTATATAATTTGATAGTAAAGGACTAGTGATTATATGAGTAATACAATGAAACTTCTATGCCTAACTTATGTTTTACTTGCAATCGCTATAGTAATAGTCGCTTTTATTCTTATAAAAAAACATAATAGAAAAAGATATGGAGAAATTTTAGATACTTTAGAAAGAGAAAAAAATCTGATTTTAAATGCCAACATTTTAAGTGAATTAAACAAAGTAGAGAGCATGATCAATTCTAAAGATATCGAAAATAAATTTAAAGAGTGGAAAAGGCGATTCGATGAAATTAAAAATGTCGATATTCCTAATTTAACGGATCATTTAATCGAAATAGAAGACCTATTTACCACCAAAAAATATAAATCTATAGAACCAACTCTTGCTAAAGTAGAATTATCGATCTACCATGTAAAAACTAAAGCCAATTATTTATTAGAAGAGATTAAAAACTTAACTTTAAGTGAAGAAAGAAATCGAGAAACCGTTACTAAACTTAAAGGAAAATATCGCAATATCATCAACACATACCATGAAAATTCTGAGAGCTATAAATTTATTAAAAAGCCAATCGAACTTCAGTTTGAAACTATCGATAAACTCTTCAGTGCATTCGAAATTGCCATGGAAAAAAATTCTTTCAGTGAAGTTTCTAAAATTATAAAGGCGTTAGACGATTCTATAAATAATCTAGATATTGTCATCGACGAAGCACCTGAAATAATACTTCTTGGTATCAGACTTCTGCCTAAGAAAATGAGTGATGTTGGAAGCATTTATGGAAAGATGATCAAAGAAGGATATAACTTAGATTACTTAGAAGTTGAATCTAATATAAATGAAGCCGAAAGAAAAATTGCAGATGTTTTTGATCGTTTAAATGTTCTCAACTTAGAAGACTCCAGCCTAGAGCTAAAAACTATCTCGTCTTATTTTGACAGTATTTATAATGATTTTGATAAAGAAAAAATGGCCAAATCGGAGTTTAATGAACTCGGTAAAACCATCGCCAACAAAACTACTAAGCTATCAAGATTAGCTAGAGACTTGATAAATAAAATCGATATCATTCGTGAAGACTTTCGCATTAAAGATGAAGACTTAAGAGGATTAAATATTATAGAAGTATCTATTAAAGGTATCATGGAAGATTATGATATGCTAATTGAAAGAGCGAGAAAAAGAACTTTTGCCTTTTCTAAATTAGATAAAGAAATGCAATTGTTGAATGTCAAACTAGCCAAAATAGAAGACCAATTAGACAACATCTTAAGACTTATAAACAGTTATAAAGAAGACGAATCGAGAGCACGTGATCAACTAGATGAAATAAAAATTCTACTTTCGAATAGTAAAGATAAGATCAATTCTTACAAACTACCTCTAGTACCTAAAACTTACTATGTAGAATTATCAGAAGCTACAGAAGCTATTAACGAAATGATCAAAGTACTAGAAAATAAACCATTAAACATCGAAATATTAAACACTCGTGTAGACACAGCCCGCGATTTAACACTCAAATTGTATAAAACTACGAATGAGACTGTCAAAACAGCCGCGATGAGTGAACATGCCATTCTTTATGGCAATCGCTATCGTTCGACAAATCCTCGTGTCAACCAAGGCTTGATCAAAGCAGAAGGTTTATTCTTTAGAGGCCTTTATAAAGCAAGTTTAGAAAGTGCTATTAACACCCTAAACATCGTAGAACCTGGCATTCATGAGAGACTTTTAAGAGAAAGTAAAAATGCTGAAAATTAAATTCTCATAAGACATATAATTAAGTATGAAAAAAGTTTTTATACTGATTATATGTTTTTTATTGACCTCATGCTCAACATATTCTGTTTTTCAAGAAGTTATTATCGATGAATTTGAGCCTACCAGTTCTAAGTTGACATTGACGATGGTAGGGGATGCTCTAATACATTCTTCAATATATAAATACGCTTATGAAAAAGGAGCTTATAATTTTTCCAAAATATTTACAGACTTCAAAAGCGAAATTACTACAAGCAATCTACTTTATTACAATCAAGAAACAATTTTGGGAGGAGAAATATTGGGATTTTCAGGTTATCCACGTTTTAATACTCCTAAAGAATTTGGTGAGACTATGATCGACATGGGCTTCAACATCGTAAGTAGGGCCAATAATCATACATTGGATATGAATGAAGCAGGTATTCTTAACTCCTGTAATTTTTGGAACAAGTATCCTAGTGTTATTACAAATGGTAGTGCGTGTACCAAAGATGAAAAGCAGAATCCTAAAGTTGCCACTAAAAATGGAATATCTTACGCATTGCTCAGTTATACAATATCTACTAATGGATTAAAAAGTCCTAATGATTACTATGTCAACATATACTCAGATGAAACTGTCAAAAAAGATATCGAAGCTATGAGAGAAAGTGTCGATGTCCTTCTAGTAGCTATGCACTGGGGGGATGAATATAAAAGTATACCAAATGCCGAACAAAAGCACATTGCAAAACTTTTAGCAGATCTAGAAGTCGATATCGTAATCGGCACACATCCACACGTTATACAACCGATAGAGTGGATAGATGACACATTGATCATTTATTCACTTGGAAACTTTATATCCAGTCAAACCACGGCCAATAACTATGCTAGATTAATAGGATTAGAAGTAAACTTGGACATTATCAAAACTACTACTAAAAACAAAACCGATATTAAATTTACTAACTTGAATACAGAACTATTATATACGTACTATAAAAACTCTACTAATTATAAAGTTATACCTTTCTCAAAATTAAATGATTCAATTTTGTCAGACTACAAAAATTTAAAAAATAAATATAATTCTATCGTAAAATACTATGATAACAATATCACTTGTCAATAACCTCTTAACTTTACAATTATTTACAAATATCCCTTGTATTATTCCTCCATATAATATATAATAGTAAACGTGAGCGAAAGCTCACACAGGGGGTTTGGAAATGATTGCTTCGTGCTTTCATTTCCTTTTTATTTAAAATGGAGTGTTTATGAAAAAAAGATATAAAAAAGCGAGTATTCCTATCATTATAATAATTTCAATAGGCATTATAACTTTTCAAGAAGACATTAAAAACTTAATCGATTATAGTTCACCCAACATTGTTGAAGAAAATGTTTATCATCTTGAGAACATACCCGATTATGATGGAAAAGATTATATTATAATTAACAATAACGAACCCTTTTTAAATATAGATGAATACGATAACTCTTCCTTTGAGAAATACAGCGAATTAGACTCTTTAGGTAGATGTGGCCCAGCGATTGCCAACATCGGAAAAGACTTAATGCCAACTGAGAAAAGGGGAAGTATTGGAATGATCAAACCCTCAGGCTGGCATACAGTAAAATATGACTTTATAGATGGCAAATATTTATATAACCGTTGCCATTTAATCGGCTTTCAATTGACAGGAGAAAATGCAAACGAAAAAAACTTAATCACTTGCACGAGAAGCACTAATACAGGCATAATGCTCGACTATGAAAATGACATAGCTAACTACATTAAAACGACAAACAATCACGTTTTATATAGAGTAACGCCTATTTTTGAAGGCAATAACTTAATAGCAAAAGGCATATTAATGGAAGGAATTTCAAAAGAAGATCGCGGAGAGCGTATTAAATTCAACATTTTTATCTATAATAAAGAAGAAGGAGTAGAAATTAATTATCAGACAGGCGAAAGCAAACTTCAAGAATAAGGGGGAAATATTATGAAGAAGCCATTGGGATACCAAAATACTGAACACGATTCATTATCGACAACAGTAATGAATGCCTTTAATTATTTACTAGATAAAACCGAAATACCAGTAGAAATACTTAATGCAGCTAATGAATTAACTTTGAACAAAAACGATATAAAAATTACAGATTTTCTTATTTGGTTAAACGATTTCACAAAATCTCACGAATTGGATATAAAATTTAAAGAACTTCCATCTTCTGACATCACAGCAAATTCGATGAGCATGCAAACACAAAATGGCAATGCTTTTATTGCAAAATGCCATGGAAATCACTTTGTTTTAATAACAAAAATTGATGAAGTAAATACTTATTTATTTGATCCATACTATCTAGATATCGATTTTCCAAAAGAAGATGAAGATTATAAAATAATTTGTGATGAACAATTTAAATATAATCGTATAGTACATAATGAAAGGTTTTTTAACAGTCAAGAAAAAAGTTATTCACTGGCTAATCCTAAAGAATGTATTTTAGTAGAAACAAACAAAATAATGCAAAATGACTTAAATTCCAATAGTACTCTAAACTAATTTAAAAAAGCTAAAATGACACAAAAGTGCTTTTTTTTTATCCAATTTCATGATATAATTTGAAACAGAATAGGGATGGTTAGTATGTTTACTGGAATAATAAAAATAACTGAGAATATCGCGACAGTGGGTATTAATAAAACGGGCAGGACTTTTCCTGACTTATTAAATATGCACGTCGTTTTTGAAAGTGGTCAAGCACGCATTTTAGGAGAAGTCAAAAATATTAACAACGATTCAGTTGAAGTTAACTTTCTAGGAGAATTTTTACAAGATGGTTTTAGAATTGGTATCATTAAAAAGCCTAGTTTAGACTCTCGCGTTCGCATGATTACTGAACAAGAATTACAAGTAGTAATCGGTACGAAGCAGCCTACTAATTTTCTTTTAGGGTATAGTCCTCTTTATAATAATTATCCGATCTATGTAAAAATAAATGATTTATTTTCAAATCACTTCGCCATTCTAGGATCATCTGGTTCAGGAAAATCTTGTGGAACTGCTAGGATCATACAAAACATTTTTACAAATCCTGATATGCCTGTTTATAATGCTAACTTAATATTTTTCGATGCTTATGGAGAGTATAAAAATTCATTTGGTGGTATTAGCCAAATCAATTCAAACTACAACTATAAGTTCATCACAACTAATAGGCAAGATCCTACCGACGAAGATTTAAGAATACCGATTTATCTTTTATCACTAGATGATTTAGCGCTTCTTCTAAATGCAACAGAACATTCCCAAATGACTATATTAGAAAGAACACTTAAACTAGTAAGAGTATTTGCAAGAAAAGACGAAGAATCTATCAAAATTAAAAACCACTTGATCGCTAAAGCAATTTTAGCAATACTTTTCTCAAATAAAACAAGTGCTGGTAAAAAGGATGAAGTATTTAGAATTATCCACGATACTAACACACCACAATTTAATTTCAATTCACCTGTTCAAGGTACTGGATTTACGAGAAGTCTTTCAGAATGTTTTGAAATCGATTCGAAAGGAAACTTCTCAGAGTCAGTACTGTTAAACGAATATTTGCTAAGTTTTTTAGACGATTCATTAGAAGAGAAACTAAACAACGATGTCCAATACTTTACTATAGAAGATTTAGAAGTCGCCTTAAACTTTACTCTTATCAGTGAAGGATTTTTGGAAAACGACTCACTTAGAGATGCTTCTACTGTTTTACTAGTTAGATTACACAGTATAGTTAATTCAAACAATAGACAATTATTCATATATCCTGACTTTATCACTCTTGAACAATTTATAACTAGTCTAGTAGTTAAACAAAATAACCGTTGCCAAATAATTAACATTAATCTAGAAGGTGTAGATGACAACTTAGCAAAAGTAATCGTCAAAATATTTTCAAGAATGTTCTTCGACTTTGCTAAAAGTAGGGAACAAAGAGCTCAAATTCCTTTCCACTTATTTTTGGAAGAAGCTCATAGATATGTCCAAAAAGATAACGATCTATACTTAATCGGTTATAATATATTTGACCGAATCGCTAAAGAAGGGCGTAAATACGGTGTAATTTTAGATATTATATCCCAAAGACCAGTTGAAATAAGCGATACAGTTATAGCCCAAATTTCCAACTTCTTAATTTTTAAAACTACTCACCCAGCTGACTTAAACTATATTGAAAAAATGCTTCCAAATATTTCAGCTGATATCATCGATAAGATGAGTAGTTTACAGCCAGGAACATGTATTTCTTTTGGAAGTGCCTTCAAAATACCGTTTATCACGAGTATGCAAATGCCTAATCCAAGCCCATACAGTTCTAACTGTGACGTCGCCGCATCGTGGAAATAATGTCAGTAAAAGAGTTAACTCTCTTTTTTTATGCCAAAAAACCTTCATATAATACCTTTAAGCAAAGAAAAACTTGACATTTTAAATTTTTTCTGTATAATAGAACACGCAAAAAAGGGGAGAATTTTATAATGAATATAGAATTACTTATTAAAGTAGGAAAACTTTTAAAATGCCACAATCTTGATATTTTTAAAGAACACTTAAATATATTAGAAAATGAACAATCAGCCAAAAGCGAAAGACTGAGAAGCATGAATATCTTATTTAACATTCTATTCTCAAAATTAACATCATTTAAATTTTATGATGACGAAAGAAACCAAAAAAATAGATATATAATCGAATCAAGAGTTGATAATAATTTAATTACAGAAAACCAATTTTATCAGTTCTTATATGTTGTAGAAAATATGGCCAAAAAAACTAATTATAATTTAAAACGTCAAATTAAGAAAGGCGTTATAGTAGGTTCTTTACTGATATCTACTTCTATAATAGGTTGTTCTTTAGGCAATTGGCATCACTCGAATAATCAGATAGTTGAAAATTCTTCGATAGCTATACATGCTGATAATTCTAATTTAGAAGATGTTCAAAAGGCCATGGAAAGTGCACCTACACAAGATAGTTCAATTATCACTAATCCTGAACCTACTGAAACGCCATGTCCAACGATTGATGTTGTATTCGATAATAAAATGATTATAGATGAAGAAAATTTGTTGAAAATACAAAAAGATGCCACTATTTTACATCGTTACTTACTAAATTATGATATCGATAAATATTCTGAAGAGACACTTGTCGAACTCATCAAATCTTGTAGAAGTTACAGTTCCAGTTTAGATAAAGAAAGCCAAAAAAGAATTTTAGGTGATATATTAACTAGCGAAAATGGAACATTTAGTCCAATATTTGTAACTATAATGTTGTATGATTATACTGATCATCAATTAACTCCAAGTGATGATTCTAAAGTTATAAGTTTAAAATCTAAAAATTGATCACTCGCAAGAGTGTTTTTTTATCAAAAATATGCTATAATTATATTGGAAAGAAGGATATTTTATGAAAAACATATCTAAAATTTTATGGGGTTTAGCACTTATCACGATAGGATCGATATTTGCAATCAATTCATTAGGCATTGCTGACATCAATATCTTTTTTGAAGGTTGGTGGACTTTATTAATAATCATCCCATCAATCATTGGATTATTCGACAATAAAGATAGAGGAGGTGCCTTCATTGGACTTATTGTAGGTATTGTACTTTTATTAGCAGCTAGAAATATGATCACTTACAGTTTGATTGCCAAACTCATTGTACCATTCATATTAATTGTAATCGGATTCAACATCATTTGGTCGTCTATTTTTGGTAGTAAAATTAAAAATAAAGTAAACGCTAATAAAGACGATGTCGAAAATATCACAGCTGTTTTTAGTGATGAGTATCGAATTGTTGATAGAAATTTTAAAGCCTTATCAACAGAAGCAGTATTTGGCCACATTTTATTAGATCTTAAAAACTGCAAAATTGAATCTGAAGCTACTATAAAAGTCAATGCCACTTTTGCCTCAGTCGATATACTTGTACCGAATGGAGTTGTCATAAAAGTTAGAAGTAACAAAATCTTTGGTGGAGTCGATAAACAGACTTATAATGAACCAAAAAGTTCCGACAAAAAAGAGAAAACTATTTACATCGATGCTACCGCTATATTTGGAGGAGTAAAAATAAAATGACATCGACACAAAAGATAATAAAATATTTTGCTTATTTACTAGCTACCTTCATCATATGCTTAATTGCATCATCTCTAATAGGAACTATCAGTTTCATTTCCATGCTTTTTGGTTATTCAGAAAATAGATCAGGCATTACAGAAACAGTAAAAACAAATTATTCAGACATAAAATATTTGGATATCGATTTAGATAGCACCAACCTCGAGATCAAAGAAGGTGAAGAACTTACAATTGAAGCAACAGATAAAGAAAAACTTTATATTAGTAATCCTTCTAATACACTCAAAATAAAAGAAAGAGATAGAAATCACTTCTTTTGGCATAACAATAAAAGTTCGATAAAAATTTATATACCTAAAAATATGATCGAAAAGTTAAAATTGGATGTCGGAGCAGGGAAAGTTACTTTAAATAATATCGATTCTGACTCATTAAAACTAGAACATGGTGCTGGCTATGTACTTATTAAAAATTCTGAATTTAAAAAAGCCGATATCAAAGGTGGAGCAGGCAAATTAGAAATAAACTCATCTACTATCCACAATCTAAGCTTCGAAACAGGTGTAGGAAATTCTAGTATTACATCCTCACATATCCTCGGAAAAAGTAACATTGCTGTAGGAGTTGGAAACGTATCAGTAGGCTTAGAAGGCTCAAAAGAAGATTATACACTTTATGCCGAAAAAGGTATAGGTTCGATAAAAATCGACGGTGAAAAAATAAGTGGAAAAACTGGTACAGGCGATAATGAAATACATATCGAAGGCGGAATAGGAAATATCGACGTTTATTTCCAAAAAAAAGATTAGAGTCGACGACTGACCCTAATTTTTTTGTACGATTTTTTTTACCTCTTTGATAAACTCTTCTATCTCGCTTCCATGCATTAATATATCATCGGCATTTTTACAATCATTAAAATCGTGCGATAATAGAAAATCCATCTCACTCGCCTCAATAAAACTTCTAATAGACTGTGTACATTGTTCTGTCGAATAGATATCTTTCCCTTGAGCACCTATAGAAACAACTATAGCTTTCTTACCTCGTAATCCATGAGTACTATAAAGAGGATTTAATCGATCCATAAAAATTTTTAAATCACCTGAAAGACAATTCCAACGAGTAGGGGATATAAACATAATAACATTTTCATCTTTTATGAGATCGATACTGCTTTTCATATCATCAGTAAAATCACATACTCCGTTTTTATCGCAATCCATACATCCAGTACATATGTGTATTCTCATATTTCCTGGAGTAATAATTTTAACATTTAATCTTTCTGCTTCTAATTCTCTTTTTATCATATTAGCTAAATTATATGAATTTCCCTCACGCCTAGATCCTACTATTATAAGCATATAAAGTCCACCTCAACTATTATTATCTTGTGCAAAAAATCATAACTTATGTATAAAGTTATATAATTAATTGAGGTGCCACATGATAAATAATATTAAACTGTTCATACAAGGATTTATAGTAGGTCTCGGAAAAATAATGCCCGGTGTAAGTGGCTCTGTAATGGCCATTTCATTCGGAATATACGAAAAACTGATCGCTTCTTTGAGTAGTATCAAAATTTTTAAACAAAATATTAAGTTCATATTCATTTTATTCGGAGGCATCGGACTAGCCATTTTAATCGGCAGTAATGCGATCAAATATTTGCTAGCAAACTACTATATAAAAACTCTCATGTTTATGATAGGAATGATGATCCCAGGCATAATCCCACTTATTAAAAACGTCAAAAATAAAGACATTAACTTTAAAAACATTTTACTTTGTCTTTCCTTTTTCATAGGGCTCTTTCTACTAGAAATATTAAACTTCCATAGTTCAAGTACTTTAGATGAACCATACTTTCATACATTTTTATCTCTCATCTTATGTGGACTACTCGATGCCGCCAGTACAGTCATTCCAGGTATAAGTGGTTCAGCTCTCCTTATGCTAGTAGGCTATTACGAAAGAATCATAACGGCGCTCGCTAATCTTTTAACTTTCACCGACTTATTAAACAGCATATTAACTTTAATTCCCTTTTTTATAGGCATTGCCATTGGAATCGTATTAACATCAAAATTGATCACTTATTTGTTCAAACATCATCGCGCACTCACATACATGTTAATCATAGTATTTTCATCATTTTCTATCTTTGCCCTTTTATCGAATACTTTTTCACTCATTACAACTGTAGGAGAAACTATCTCAGGAATATTGTTTTTATGCTTAGGAGTCATATCTACTAAAGTTCTAGAAAAATTTATAAAATAATTCCAACTTTTTCCACTATTTTATTATTTTTTAGAGGCACAATACTAATGATGACCTATGAAAAAAATATTTTTACTACTAATTTTATTATCTACTATTTTAATCGTAAGTACTGTTAAAGCCGAAAGAAGTAATAAAGAAATTATTTTTGACGACTTAAATACTAAAAACTTTATTGCCAAAGCAGGCTACTTAGAACTTCATTCCATAAAAAAAATCTGTTCTTATGATTACTGCGATTATTTAATTGGCAATAATGTTTACGACGTACTAGATAATTTTACAAAAAACTATTTAGAAACAGTAAAAAATAAAGAAGACAGACTTATTTTAAATGTAAAAGGTATAAAAATAACAAAGTTAGTACTTGAAGAATAGTTAACCATTATTTCGGCTACTAAAAGCAATTTTGGCAACACAAATTATTATTAGAGAAACTACGGCAATGTTTATGACATATACTGCTAAATCGCCCAATTGATCTTTAAGAATACTGTGTACAAAGTCCGAATAAATCCAATAAAACTCTACACATTTAGCCCAAAAATTTGACAATATTTCTTTCATATTCTCACATCCTAAACAAATTATACAACAATTTATTTAAAATTACACCTTTATATTGCTTTTTTTACATTTTATTGATAAAATATATTTGCATATGGCGAAATTGGTGAAGTGGTTAACACGCCAGATTGTGGCTCTGGTATGCATGGGTTCGATTCCCATATTTCGTCCCATTGTGAAATTAACCCCGATTATTCGGGGTTTTATATTTAGGTGAAGTACGATGCTAAAAGATATTAAAGGGGTAGGACCCAAAACACTAAATTTATTAAATAAGTTAGGAATTTTTACAGAAAGTGATTTAATCGATTACTTTCCTTTTAGATATAATACGATATGTCCAACAGAGCTTAAAGAAGGAGAAGTAGTCATAAGTGGAATCGTAGAGACTTCACCCATTGCAACTTATATTAAAAAAAATTTGAACAAATTATCCTTCCGAATTGAAGCTGAGAATCAATTAATAAACATCACAATCTTTAATCGTGCATTTATGAAATCGAACATTAAAAGAGGTATGGAAATAACTGTTATGGGCGAATATGACGAAAAGCATAATACCATAACTGCCTCCAATATCATGCTAAAATCTATCGAAGAAACATATATTGAACCTGTTTATCATACGACAAACGGTTTATCATCAAAACTGATATGTACTCTAGTAAAAAACGCCTTCTTAAATAATCCCGAAATAGTGGATTATATCCCCGATTACTTAGTAGAACAATACGATTTTCCCGACAAAGAATCTTGTGTAAAACTCGTCCATAATCCGACCGATTTATCTTCAATCGAATCTTCCATAGAAAGATTAAAATACGAAGAATTATTTCGTTTCATGTTTAAAATTAATTATTTAAAAAGCTGTCGAACAGAGCATGACGGATTAAAAAGAACAGAGCCTACTTCAGTTGTAGATGATTTCATCCAATCACTTTCATTTGAACTTACTAAAGATCAGCTTTCTGCCATTAAAGACATTACAGAAGATTTACTCGCCCCTAAAAGGATGAACAGACTTCTACTAGGAGATGTAGGAAGTGGAAAAACGATAGTCGCAATCACCAGCATTTTTTATAATTACAAGTCTGGTTACCAAAGTGCTCTTCTTGTACCGACAGAAATTTTAGCTAATCAACACTTTTTAAACATTACACGTTTATTTAAAAACTTTGGTATACGCGTAGAACTTTTAACAGGTAAAACTTCTAAAAAAGAACGCAAGCAGATTTTACAAGATTTGGAATCTAAAGAAATCGATCTTCTTATAGGAACGCATGCCGTACTAGAAGATGATGTCCAATTTAAAAATTTAGGATTAGTTATCACAGACGAACAACATCGTTTTGGTGTAAATCAAAGAAATATATTTCAAAATAAAGGGGTTTTAAGTGATGTACTATATATGAGTGCAACTCCTATTCCTAGAACATATGCTTTAACTATATATGGTGATATGGATATATCTATTATAAAGACTAAACCGAACGGTCGCAAAGAGATTAAAACAGAACTTAAAACTAATAAAGAAATTAAAGAAATACTAAAAACTATTTTAGACGAAATTAAAGAGGACCACAAAGTCTACATAGTTTGTCCACTTATCGAACAAGGTGAAGAACCTTCAAACATGATGGATACGATCACTTTAAAAGAAAAACTTAACAAAGCTTTCAAAGGAAAAATCCCTATCGGACTTCTTCACGGTAGAATGAAAGCAGACGAAAAAGAAAATGCTATGCAAGATTTTAAAGATGGAACTACTAGAATACTTATATCTACCACGGTTATAGAAGTAGGAGTCGATATCAAAGAAGCAACACTAATGGTAATATTTAATGCCGAACGCTTTGGTCTTGCTACCATGCACCAGCTTCGAGGACGAATTGGTAGGAACTCTCTCGATTCAAAATGTATTCTAATCAGCGATAAATCTTCTGAACGATTAAAAATTTTAGTAAATTCATCAGACGGCTTTTACATTAGTGAAGAAGATTTTAAGCTTCGTGGAGAAGGGGACTTATTCGGAACAAGACAAAGTGGCGACATGGTTTTTAAACTTGCCAACCTAAAAACCGATATGCGACTTTTAACACAAGCTAATGTCGATTCGGCAGCTTTTATTAAGGACAACATAGATGATGACTTCGCTAATTACAAAGAATATCAAACTATTAAAGAATCTCTTTTACATATAGACTAAAATATTATCTTCGAAAAACACTAGTTTTTTTCTAAACTTTTTATAAATCTGATGATATCTTTATCACTAATTTCTAGAACCACTATTATCTTTTGAATTGTTTCAAATTTTGCTTTAAAATGCTTTCCGTTTTCAATTCTTTGTAAATTTCTCCAAGAAATATCACATTCTTCAGCTAGTTTTTCTAAAGTAAAACCTTTTTTAATACGATATTCTTTTAACACAATATCACATCCTTATATGACAATTATGTCATTTTAATTTGCTGTTTTGTATGACACACATGGCATTTTATCTTGACATAAATGTCATGCAAAATTATAATAGTATTAATTGAATAAAAGATAATATAGCAAATAATAGTAAAATTTCTACTAAAGGAGTTGTATAATTATGAAAAAAATTTTTTGTCATTTAAAACAAAAAAAATTTATAATTTCTACAATATTTTTAGCGATAATAATTTTAGTACTACTGCCGACATTTGCCTATTTTATGATCACTGCTGACAACTCAAAAAATGAAATAACTAATGTTCAAACAGGAACAATGGAAATAACCTTTGAAGATGGAGATAATGGAATAAATGCAGCACTTGAATTTGGAAAAAGTGTACATAAAAAATTTACTCTTAAAAATACAGGCTCATTAGATGCCGTAGTTAGTATGAACTGGGACAAACTTATAAATACTTACTTAAATGGTAGTCTAACTTACAATCTGACATTTAGTGAAACTGAAGATGGTGAGTACAAAGAAATAATACCCGAATCTAACATACCTACATCAAAAAAAGCAATCGAACGTCCCTTAGCTAACGAATTATCTGTAGAGACAGGCAAGACCTATTACTATGATTTAGAAATTACTTTAAACAACTTAAAAGACGTCGATCAAACCGAAGATTTATCGGCTATGCTTTCCACTAATTTCAAATTAGGCGATCCCAGAATGTATATATTTTATACACTAACCATAGATCCAAATGGCGGTACAATTGAAGAATCATCGAGTGTTTATGAATACAAACTTTTAAAAGGCGAAACATTAGAAATACAAACTCCAGTTAAAGAAGGATATATCTTTTTAGGTTGGGAGCTAAATGGCTCATCTTCTACATTAGAAAATAACATTTTCACCATGGGCATATCAAATGCTACTTTAGTCGCAAAATGGGAAGAAAAAACTTACAACATTACTATTGACTCAGGTGATAACCGCGAAACAAGACAAATAAAATTTGGAGATACTATAGAATTAATATCACCCTCAAAAGAAGGTCACACATTTAATAATTGGACAGTTACAGAAGGAGAAATTGTTGACAACACATACACTCTTAGAGTTCCAAAAGATGTCACGATAACTGCAAACTTCACCCCAAATAATTACAAATACAAAGTAATACATAGAACTATGACCACAAACGGATCAGGCTACACAACTGCAGAAACTGTCATAGAAGAAGCTCCTTTTGGTTCCGAAATATCACCTGACGTAAAAAACTTTACTGGTTTTTCTTCTCCCGAGAAACAAACTATGATTATAAAAGTAGATAACGCTACTCCGACAATAAACGTCATAACATACGATTATACAAGGAATAAATATAAACTTACGATTGATGGGGCTGGAGGAAGTGGAAGCACAGAAATAGAAATGTTTTATGGTGCAACGAGAACGATAAACAATCCGACGAGAAGTGGTTATACTTTTGCAGGTTGGACTGTATCAGGAGGTACTTTAAATAATACTACTTTCACCATGGGAGATGGAGACTCCAAATTGACAGCAAAATGGACACCTAATACATATAAATATGTTACATATCATAAACAGATGGATACCAATGGAACGACTTACACTTTAAAAGATACCGTTACAGGTAATGCCAACGTTGATGTTACAGTAACACCACCTTTAAAATCTTATACAGGCTTCACAGCTCCACCGACACAAAGTTTAAAAATACAAGCCGATTCCACAACTCCTACGAAAAATATAGTAAATTATTTATATCCGAGAAACAAATATACTTTGACTATCGACCCAAATGGGGGAGAATACGACGGAGCAACTGGTTATACAAGGATTGAAGCTTTTTATCAAACTAGACAAACATTAAAAACTCCAATAAAACCTGGTTATACTTTTTCAAGCTGGTCGAGACTGTCAGGAACATTAGGTAGCGTAAACGGTAATGTTTTTACTGTAGCTGCAGGAAATGGAACTGTAAAAGCGAATTGGACAGCAAATAAATATAATTATACAATCAACCATTACAAAATGAACCTTGATGGTAAAACATATACTTTAGCTGAAACAGAAACAAAACAAGCTGATTATCAGTCTACAGTAAATGCATCAAAAAAAACTTACACTGGCTTTACTACGCCTGCTACAAAATCTATTGTTATACAAATTGATACTTCAAAAAATGTTGTAGATTATTATTATACAAGGAATAAGTATACACTAACAATAAAACCTAATGGAGGATCTTATGACGGATATACAACAGATATAACAAAATCTTTATATTATGAAGAGACGTTAGAATTGAGTGCACCTCTAAAAACTGGTTATACATTAAGTAAATGGACAGTGTCTAGTTATTGTAGTATTACAGGTAATGTTGTTAAAATGGGTAATGGAACGGCCTCAATTACAGCTAATTGGACAGCAAATACATATGCCATAACTTTTAATGCTAATGGAGGAACAGTAAATCCTGAAAGCAAAACTATAACATTTAATACCAAATACGGAGATTTACCAACGCCTGTTTATCCCAAATATGAGTTCTTAGGATGGTTTACAGCTCCAGTCGGCGGAACGGAAATAACAAGTAACACTAATTTTACTACAGCATCGGATCAAACAATATATGCCCATTGGAGAGAACTATTTAATGCTGTAGATGCTGTTATTGCCATTCAAAATAATGAAACACCCAAAAACATAATTAATAATACTCCAAATTTTCAAGAGACAGAAAAAAAAGATGCTGGCGTTAGAATTTCTGAAGACGATTATGGCAAATCGTATTATTATAGAGGAGATATATTTTACAACTATGTCAAATTTGCTGGATACTACTGGAGGATAATTCGTATAAATGGCGATGGCAGTGTCCGAATGATTTATGATGGAACATCTATTCATCAAAATGGAGAAAGAAACGTAAACAGAGTCTTATACGAAAATATCGCATGGAACTCAAATTTAGATGATAATAAGTATTTAGGCTATATGTATGGAGGCGCGAATGGAACACCATCTTCTAAAAGAATAAATCTCGGAAGTGAGGGCTATGAAGATAGCGAAAATGCTATATTTAATGAAACAGATTCCAATATCAAAAAAACTCTTGAAAATTGGTATGTAAATGCCATAAAAAATAAAGGTTATGATGAATTTGTGGCAGACTCTATATACTGTAACGATAGAAGTGTACCAGGAAAAGACTTAACAGGTTTAACTAACGATACAGGTTTAGGGTATGGAACTAATCGAACTGGATATGGTACTTATCATAGATTAGATTATGCCCATTATTCTAACTCAATAGCTCATAATCCAAGGCCAAATTTAAAATGTTCAAATAAAAACTATGCATTTACATTAAACGAAACAGATAAAGGTAATGGAAAACTAGGACAAAAAGTAGGGATGATTACAGCAGATGAAGCAATATTTGCTGGAGGTTCAATTTCATATAGCAACATTAATACGTCATATTATTTATATAAAGGATATCAATATTATACTCTATCAGCAGCCTCTTATTTAACATCACCATATTACTTTATTCTTAATCAAACTGGTGGCATAACTCACGTAACATTGACGAATAATTATGCAGTAGCTCCTGTAATTGCTTTAACCCCCGAATACTTTAGTACTTTTATAGGTGATGGACAAGCTCATGATGTTTACAGAGCACCTTAGTACAAGAACTTAAAAGGATAAGACGAAAGTCTTTTTCTTTTCACTTTTAATGTCTACTTGACACACAGCTTCCTAAAATCCCTATAAAATTCTCTCATTCTATGCTAAAATTATGAATGAATAATAAGGAGCTGAATACTTATGCAATATGTTTATTCTTTTAAAGAAGGAAACAAAGATAAAAGAGATTTACTAGGAGGGAAGGGTGCTAACCTAGCAGAAATGGCCTCTCTCGGTTTACCAATACCAGACGGCTTTACAGTGACGACAGAAGCTTGTCATGAATATTATAAAAATGATTGTAAAATATCATCAGAAATCCAATTTCAAATTTTATCGAAACTTAAAGCTTTAGAAATAAGTTCACACAAAACTTTTGGTAGTCCACTAAACCCACTTCTAGTATCGGTAAGAAGTGGAGCACCTGTTTCTATGCCTGGCATGATGGATTCTATTATGAACTTAGGAATAAACGATGAAATATGTGAAGCCATGGCCAAATCGAATCCACGATTAGCTTATGACTCTTACAGAAGATTTATCGAATTTTACTCAGAAGTAGTCATGAACTATCCCAACGAATTATTTGCAGGCTATTTAGAACAATATAAAGAAACTAAAGGTTACAAATCGGATTTAGATCTCACTAGTGAAGATTTAAGAGCAATAGTTATCAAATATAAAGATAATTTCTTAGAATATGGTGGTACTCGCTTCCCTGAAGATCCTAAAACTCAACTTATGAATACTATAGGAGCTGTCTTTGCATCGTGGAATAATGATCGCGCTATAAAATATCGTAAATTAGAGGGCATAAGCGATGATATAGGCACTGCCGTTAATGTTCAAGAAATGGTATATGGAAACATGAATGACATAAGTGCCACTGGAGTAGTTTTCTCAAGAAATCCATCGACTGGTGAAGATGAACTAACTGGCGAATACCTTCTAAACGCACAAGGCGAAGATATCGTCTCAGGTATCAGAACACCTTCCAATATAAAAGAACTTAAAAACTTTTCGGAAGACGTCTATAATGAATTATATAGAATTGCAAAACAGCTAGAATCTCACTATAAAGACGTTCAAGATATGGAGTTCACTATCGAAAATGGAAAACTTTTCATGTTACAAACTCGTAATGGTAAGAGAACACCACAAGCTAATATCAAATTTACACTAGATTTCTTAAAAGAGAATACGATTGATATAAAAGAAGCATTAAACAGAATCACACCTGAAGATTTAGAAGTTTTAACTAAGCCTTCATTTAGTGAAGCAGCTTTAAAAAATGCTACTGTATTGACAAAAGGCCTCGCCGCTAGTCCAGGTGCTGCTGTTGGTCACCTCGTATTTAAAAGTGAAGAAGCCAAAGCTTTAAATGATAAAGATTCTATTTTAGTTAGAAATGAAACGAGTGCCGAAGATATCGATGGCATGGTATATGCTAATGGAATACTTACTAAAAACGGCGGGCTTACAAGTCATGCAGCTGTAGTAGCACGTGGTTTTGGAGAATGCTGTGTATGCGGAGCTAGTGAAATCGAAATCGATGAACAAAAAGGAACTTTAAAAATAGGAGAAACTGTACTTACTAAAGAAGATTATATATCTATCGATGGTTCAACAGGTATAGTTTACTTAGGAAAACTAGGACTATCCGACTTTACCGCTAATAAAGAACTTTTAGATCAAGTAGACAAACTTCTAAAAAAATATGAAGGAATAAAAGTTCGTGCTAATGCCGATACAAAAGAGGGTGCCCAAAAAGCTCTAGAATTTGGAGCAACAGGAATTGGTCTTATCAGAACTGAACATATGTTCTTTAAAGAAGATAGAATTTTAGAAATGAGAAAAATGATCCTCGCTAAAAACCTAAAAGAGAGAACAAATGCCTTGGCTAAACTAGAAGATTTTCAAGAAAATGACTTTTATGAAATATTAAAAGTAATGAATGGCTTACCAGTAATCGTACGCTACTTAGATCCACCACTACACGAATTTCTTCCTCGTGAAGAAAAAGAAATTGATGAATGTGCAAATGCATTACGCATAAATGCTGAAGAAATAAAATCGAGAATCGATGAACTTAAAGAAATAAATCCTATGATGGGATTCCGCGGATGCCGTTTAGGTGTTAAATATCCTGAAATCAGTATCATGCAAACGCGAGCTTTAGTAAAAGCTATGATCAAACTTCAAAAAGAAGGAGTTAAAAGCGATGCCGAAATGATGGTCCCTCTCACAACAGATATAAAGGAATACATTTACATCAAAACCATTATCGATAAAACAGCTAAAAAACTGATGAAGGAACTTTCTGAAGAAGTTACATACAAAATAGGAACTATGATCGAAACACCACGAGCAGCTTTAATGAGCAAAGTTATAAGTCAATATGCTGATTTTTATTCCTTCGGTACAAATGACTTAACTCAACTTACATACGGTTTATCGCGTGACGATGCTGCAAAATTCCTAAACAACTATTATGATAAAAAGATTTATGATTTTGACCCTTTTAAAACTTTAGACACTATAGGAGTAGGGGAATTGATGAGAATAGCTAAAACTTCTGCTACGAAGAAAATAGAGATGGGTATATGTGGCGAACACGGGGGAGATGAAGAATCGATCAAATTTGCTGCTAAATTAGGTTTAGACTACGTCTCATGTTCACCGTTTAGAGTATTAGGTGCTAGACTCATAAGTGCTAGAATAAAAGTTAATAATGATTATTAAGCATTTTGAAGATCCCTTTTTAAATATTTTACCAAAACTTGATTTGCATGGTGAAACGAGAGATACGATTCGCTTTCTCATACTCGATTTTATAAATATTAACATTAAAATGGGAAAAGAAAAAATTCAAATAGTTCATGGTCGACACGGCGGAATTTTAAGAAAAGAAACCCATGAAATTTTACGGAAATGTCCATATGTAAAAAGATTTAGTACTTATGGCTCCAACGATGGCGTAACTATAGTGGAACTAATTATTCAAAGAAACTGATTAAACTGTTAATAAAATGATCTTTATTAACAGTTTTTTATAAGTGTCAAATTTAATAAATTTCTCAAAAATAATTTTAAAAGTAAATAAAATAACGTATAATATTAATACGAGGTGAAGCCCTATAAAAAAATCTTTTCTACCAAACATCATAATATTCTCCCTTTTATTATACCTAGGATTTTTTACTTATAAAAACTTTGATGAAGTAATAAATGGATTTAACAAACTTTTCGATGGTACCATAAACATTATAAACAAAAGTGATCTCTTAACTCCTGAAGGGGACGGCAGTCTAGTTGAAGACGACGTCAGCGATTTAGAGGACTCAGGAATAAAAGGAGATGGTTATAACTTTGACACGGAGTTTTATCCCTACTTCGGATTACTTAGTGAAAATGAGCAAACGGTGTATAAACAAGTTTATGCCAATGCTACAAAGTATGAAACTACTTTTCTGCCGAGTGTTGCTGTTTCAGTAGAAGAAGCTAGTCGAGCTATCGAAGCTGTCTACAATGATCATCCTGAGCTTTTTTGGGTCGACACGACATATTCCTACAAATATAATTCGGAAAATAAATGTGTTCAAATCATCTTAAGTTTTAATAATACTTTTAACAACATTGAAGAGGCAAGAACTGCCTTTGTCAAAAATGCCAATATGATTATTTCTAATGCTCAAAATCTAAAAAGTAACTACGAAAAAGAAAAATATGTCCACGATACAATCATAGCCTTAGCATCTTATGATGTCGATGAATCCAATAATCAAAGTGCCTACAGTGCACTTGTCACAGGAAAAACAGTGTGTGCTGGTTATTCTAGAGCTTTCCAATACATTATGACTAATTTAGGAATTCCTACTTACTACATATTTGGAAGTGCAGAAGGGGAACACGCCTGGAATATCGTTAAACTCGATGGTGAATTTTATAATGTCGACCTTACGTGGGATGACTCTGAAAAACTAACGTATGCATTTTTCAACGTACCTGATGTAGACTTCGAAAAATCTCATACACGTGCTAAAGAATCGACTCTACTACCTAGAGCTGAAGGTCAAAAATATTCAGGATTAGAAGGAAAATACACTTATAAAGATAAAATAGACGAATCAAAAAATGATCCGATCTATTGGTGGCAAGACGAAAGCGCTGAAATACCATAGAAAAAAACTTAATCATATTGAGATTAAGTCTTTTTTATTTTTTAATTAATACTGCATGTATCGCTAGTCTACTTTTTCCACTGTTTTGACAAGTAGACAAAGTAATTATTTTATCATCTTCTTTTAAATCGACCCCAAAATTATATATACTTCTATCTTTCATTCTATTTGCAAAATCTAAAAACTCGACTGAATTATTGAATGTCGTATACAAATAATCGTTCGTAGTAGCAACAGTATATATCGAGAAAATTCTCCATTCCATTTCACCATTGGCAGTATTAAAAGTAATATATTGATTATCAGGATTCGTATACCAATTAGGCTTCAACACAGAATTTAAACTTCCAAACATCGTCCCATTACGCAGATTATGACCATATATTACCGTATTGGAGTTCAAGTCATTAGGATTATTTCTATAATCCATATATATCCAACCTAGAGAATTAGAATTCCTATTAAAATCGTGATTCAAATAATAACTGTTATTAGATGACTGAACGACTGGATAAGAAACATTAGTATTATTAACAGTAAGCCATCCCACTGTCTCAGGATTTGTATTTTTTAAAACAGATATTACTTTAGAATAATTTTTATGATAAGGACTTACATAATTAGGTTTAGGCTTAGAAGGAGTTGGATTAGTCTCATCTTGGGGTGTATCGGGAACTTCTTCTTCCATGCCATCATCTAAGTATTCAAACTCTTCTAAAAGGTTAGCGAGATCATCTCTAATAGTATCTATTTCATTCGAGCTCATCTGTATATCATAACTTTTTATACCGTACCCGAGAACACAAGACACTATTACTACCATCATAATATATTTCAAAGTAGTGAAATTGATAAGCTTGAAAAAGTTTTCCATTTTATATTCTCTAGTATAATCGATCTTAAATCTAATCTTATTTCTTTTAATATATTTACTCTTCTTAACGTAACCTTCTAGTTCATTAAAATAAGTTAAATTATTAGGCGTTCCCTTTATATTGATCTCTACATTTCTTTTATCATTTTCCCTTAAAATGCGAATAACATTTTTTACTAAATCCATATTTATATATTCAAAATATATAACTCTTAAATAAGTATTAATCGATAAAAATTGTGCCAAATCTTTAAAATCTTCTTCGTTAAAATCATAGTCGACAATTATTCTTCGCTTATAAAAAACATCAGAATAACTTTCTAATTTATTATTTTTTAAAAACTTACTGACAAAAAACACTTCTGCCCTTGTAACAATTTTTACATTTTTAGTCGTATCTATTCTCTCGAGCAAATAAGAAGGTATCGAATAACAATTTATCCTTTTTAAAGTATCATTTCTAAGTATAGCCATGTGCATATCGAAATCTATTGGAACTTCTGGTTTAATTACTAGATCTACTATACTTGGGATATAAGAAAGAAGCTCCAAACCTGGAATGATCAGCTCACTTTGCTCAATAATGGCATGCTTAATATCTTCATTTTGCACCATGACATTCAAAAAACCTGCTACTAATTTAACATTATTTTTAAAATATCTTAAGTCAAAAATCAAATCTTCGCGAGAAATAATATTTGTATTATCGATATTACGGAAAGTATTATTTTCTATTTTAAATCCGATTTTTAAAGTATCAGAATCGATAATAAATTCGATTTTTTTCATCTAGTATCACGTCCCTCTATAATAATATCATAAATTAAAAAAATATTGTATAGTTAAATAAAAAAACCTCATATCTTTGCAAATTTTTTTGTGAAAAAATTACTTTACTTCCAATTATTTCATTTTACTATAAGACAAAACTATGATATACTATTTCAAGAATAGGGTTGAAAGATATGAAAGATAATAAGGGCTTCATTGCAACATCGCTTATATACTCTTTTTTTCTAGTCTTTATAGCAATTATGGCAGCTTTAATAGGAAATTTCATAGCCAATAAAACGATCCTTTTGAGATACAACGAAGACTTAGAAGATAAAAAAAATAGAGATACTTTCAACATTAAACTGACTAGTAGAGGATCGGAAAATTTTAAAGTTGTTTATGACGAAGATACAAATGAAGAAATAGTCGATGTAAAAGGTCAAACTCTAACCAATTTAATTCAAGATAGTGAATTTGTAAATGATGAATTTCGCTGGGTTAAAAATGGAGAAATAGAATTTACACCTAACAATCTTTACGAAAATAGAAGTGGACTATTAATAAGAAATTCCGTTCCTTCTTCTTCCGTGTTGCAAAAAAACATCATGTCTATATATGGCAACAAATATTATTTCTCGATCGAATACGCATCTAATTATTCAGAATTGCTAGAAGCAAAACTGTCGAATACGCCAAGTGCTAAAATTTCCCTTCCATCGAACAACGACATTTATAAACGTGTTAGTTTTTCTTATACTGAATCTAATGAAACTACGGGTCCTTATAACATTTTCTCGATCGAAAATACAGGCATAAGCGATGAACTTTATGATACCTCTAAAACAAAAGAAGCACATTTTACTAAAGCTATGCTTATCGACTTGACAGGACATTACGATGCAGGTAGAGAGCCACATACCGATTGGCTAGATGAAAATATCGAATACTTTGATGGCACGATCAATTACTTAAAAGCTGACTATATCGAACGCAACGAAGAAGTCATAATAAAAATGTACACTACGCAAAAAGATTTTAAAAACATTAAATATTTAAAGTGCACAGGAAAAAATGACAGTTGGCGTGATGAAGATGCGAATATGAAAACAGAGATTAAATATGATAACAATACTAGCAAATATTATGGTTTTTTAACACTTAAAAATATATCTGATGATATCGACTGTAATTTGGAGTGGGGAGTATGAAAAAAAATTGTAGAGCTTTTGTCTTATTAGAAACGATTGTTGTAATCACAGTTTTATGTGTTATATTGATCGTTCTTTATGCTTCTTATAGCAAAATTCTTGTAGGTGTCAAAAACTCATCTGTTTATGACAACACAGAGTACATTAGTAAAACTGAACTACTTAGAACTTACATAGAAAGTGAAGAAGAAATTATGGAACTTGTTGGCAGTGATTCTGTAATTGTATATTGCAGTAATACTCTTGCCAGCAGTCCAAATTGCAGTGATTCATCAACTAAAGGGCATGAACTTTTTGAGTTCATGAAAGTAAACTCTATTTATTTCACTCTTTGGGATATCGACGAAAGAAACGAACAAGTTTTAGCATTAGAAGCTACAACTCAAAATTACATTAAATTATTAGATGCTGTCAATAAAGGACCTATTTATAGACTTATAGTCATGTATAAACCTGAAAATGACGAATTATCCACCGAGTATGAATATGCATCACTAAGATTGGGGTCGAGAGATTAAAATGAATAAAAAAGGTATGACATTAATCGAAATAATCGTTTCCTTAGCACTCATATCGATTGTTTTGATTTTTTTATTAAATTTATTTTTGCTCATTCGTACAACTTATAATCAGAGTAAAATGGAAGCCGAATACGATTTAATCGTTTCAAACGTTATCGACTCTGTATCCGCCGATATAAATAGATATGGTTTGAAAAATATTAAAGAGATTGAAACAGTAGATAACCATGCAGCTTACTTACTAACATTTAATGCTTATAGACCGACTAAACTATCTGGACATATCGAAAAAGTTTTAGAAATATATCCAGAATCTAAAGATGGAACATTAAAATATTTTATAAACTATTCTTATAATACCAAATATGAAAATCCTCCTCTTTATTATAAAGCTACCGATTTAATAGCAAATGAAAAAATTACCAATATAGCAAGAGAAATCCCATCCGATGCAATGCTCGACAGTACGAGATATATTCACATCGACGAAATGCCTGAAAATGAGGCTTCCACACTTGGTCATAAAGCAGTTGAAATAAAAATTCCCATTGCCAATAAAAGTGGTACCAAATATGATATAAACATCTATGCACTTTTAGGTGAATAATCTTGTTTTTAAACGCAAAATATATTATAATTTTTAAAGAAAATAGGTGATATTTTTGAAAAATAAACATGGTTTTACAATGCCAGAATTAATAGCAATTATTGTTCTTATATCGATTATTCTCATTTTAGTAATACCTAATATTGTAGACATGTCAGATAAATCAAAGATATCACTTCACGATTCCAAAATAAGATCACTAGAAACAGCTGCTGAAAAATATGGCAATGCACTTATAAACGATTATCAAGACTGCATTAAAGATTCCGATGAAGAATATTTAAACAATAAATGCGTAATAAATATTAGAGACTTAGTTGTAAAAGAATACATCACACCCGATGAAAATTATGATATCATAGACCCACGTACAAACGCTCCCTTTAATGGCAATCTTCTACTTTGTTATGATCCATCAAAAGTAAATGTATATGCTAAATATTTAGAAAGAGACGAAATACCCCAATGTAGAGATATCAATGTTACAACAGGAGCATCCCTTACTTTAAGTCCTGGAAGCGGAACTGGATATAATGGGGGAAACCCTATATACGTAAAAATACTTAAAACTGGAAAATTCGAAAGCTTTGAGTGTAAAAGCGATAATGAAAGCTTAGTATCTTGTAAAATAGAAGGAACTAATTTAAAGCTTAATATTAATAGACAAGAAAATTTTACAAGTGAATTTGAGACCGTAAAAGTTGAGCTGATAGGTAAATTAAATACAGAAGAAAAATTGTCACAATCATATACTTTAAAAGTTTATCCAACTTCTATCACTGTGGACGAGTCGACTACAACTACGACATGCCTAGAATCGGGTAGTACAGAAGAACTAAATATTCATGGAACTAACATGGGAGCTATTAAAATTGAAAACGATTCTGAAGCTATCGAAACCACACTTAAAAATAATACATCCATCATTTTAAAAGCCCTCGATAAAACGGGAGATACAAAAGTTCTCGTCAAAGAAGAAAACGGAAATGCCTCCTACGAAATTGCGCGAACGATATTCAAATTACAACTCGATAAAAATGTTCCAAACGGTCTTCTACTCGGCAACAAAGAAACCTTTAATATAACGTATGGAGGAAATGAATCAGTCACTATCACCAGTAACAATCCTGGAGTTCTAAAACTTTATAAAG
This sequence comes from uncultured bacterium, assembly GCA_947646655.1. GTDB lineage: Bacteria > Bacillota_I > Bacilli_A > RF39 > UBA660 > RUG11867. The sequence goes on along the minus strand of CANSHI010000011.1, from coordinate 18,158 downwards.
ATAATGAAACAGATTTAGTAGATTCTTTAACTTTATCTAATGGTGATAAAACTTTCCACATAAAAGCTATTTCTAAAGGCGAAGCAAACATTAAAATAACAGGAAGCAAATGCGGACAAAAAGATTACACGATTGCCGTTTCAAATCTTTATATCGATTCACCTAAAGTACAATTATATGTCGGTGGAAAATCTGAATCGGCCAACATTGTCTCAGGATCTAATGATACGTTTACTTGTGCTTCTTCTGATGAATCTATAGTCAAATGTGAAATAGAAAATTCGAATTTAAAAATTATACCAGGAATCAAAGAAGGCCTTGGTAAAATAACTGTATATGGAGCAAGTGGAGGTTATGATGAACTCGAAGTAGAAACAAAAAATACCTCTATTAAATTATTAAATGACAATTCGAAAGAAATCGTAAGAATATGCTCCGATAAAGAAACTGGTCCGACAGAAAGCATCACTATATCGGGCACTAATATGGGTACTGTCTCAGTTGAAGAAATATCAGATCCTAATCTACTAAGTGCCACGATTACAGGAAACAAACTGGTCCCCTTTAATAAAAATATAACATCACTAGATAATCTCGATTCTAAATATGTACTAGGAACCAATACAGGAATATCAAAAGTCAAAGTAAAAGAGAGTAATGGAAATAAAACTGCATCTTTTGACTACAATATATTCGACTTAAAAACAGCCAGTGGTGAAAGTAGATACGAAGTTACAAAAGGTGACACTATACAAGTTAAAATAAAATCTAGTGCAACTGGTCCAATAAGAGCAATATCTAATGATGAAAATGTCGCATCGATCACAGTTAATAATCCTGGCTATTCTTTTGATGTAAATGCCCAAAATGAAAGCACGATTACGATCGAAGGTAAAAAGACTGGATCGACTACAATTACAGTCACTGGTGCTTATTGTGGATCACTTACTTTCTCAGTCGAAGTAGTAGGGCAAGAGTACTTTCTAAATTTAGAACTCGGAACTTATTCTAAAGGATTTACAAATATCGAAGCTGGTAAAGTAACTTGTAATACAGAGGGAACTAGCGATTCATGTGAGATTACATTTCCCGAAATCATCACGAGCCCAGAGTTTGTCGTAAAAGGTTTTTCTAAAACAAAAGATGCTAAAGTAGCTGAATATACTTCAGGTGACAAAATAACAGTTTCTAGCTCCAACAGTGGCACAACTTATTATGCAAACTCGGTCGATGAAGTAAAACCTCGTTGTGTTTTCACAGATGATATGTCTTCTGTCAAGCTAAATAAAACTGAGTATTATAAAATAGTATGTGAAGAAGCGGGAAGTGGAGCTGCCAAACACATAACAAAAGATTCATTTACAATATCAGACCCTAGTGTAGCAGAAGTTACTGATGTACAAGGTCCTGAAGAAATATTGGACTCCGAATCTCGTGTGTTAGGATATTCTTACAAAGTAGGAATCAAAGGAAAATCGATGATTGGCAATTTCGATTTCACTTTAAAAGCAGATCAGCTAGTCGATAAATTCGGAAATGGTAACGATGAAATAAAAGAGTCTTCCATTATAGCAGCGGAATACAAAGCAATTACTAAATGGTACATAGGCAAAAACGATCCAACCGACATCATTGCTGTTCTATACTTTAACAAAAATCTACCACCAGAAATAACAGAAAATGATTCAAAAGACATGTATACTTTAATACTTTATGGAAGTGGTGAAACGAAAGATTATTCATCTTTAGAATACTATAATATACCTTGGGTTAATAATGGCTATCAATCATTTATCACTAATGTAATTGTCGAAGAAGGAATTACTAGTTTAGGAGATAGACTCCTTCAAAACCTGCCCAAAATGAATCGAATAACATTGCCAAGTACTATCGAAAAGTTTGGTGAAGAATCTATGCGACAAAATGTATCACTAAAAAGCATAACCATTCCTCCTCTGATTGAAAATATACCAAAGAACACTTTTGAAGGTTGTAAAAATTTGGAGTATTTAGAATTAAACGAAGGTCTAAAAACTATAGGAGAAACTGCCTTTTTAAATCACGGTTTAAAGAGCCTCCATATTCCTGCTTCTGTAACAAAAATTGGAGCAAGAGCATTTGAAGCAAGCTCTGAAAATATGCAACTAGAAATTTTAGAGTTTGCAAAAGGTATTCAACTAGAAAATATCGAATCAGACACATTTAGCAATCATCGTCTAAAAAAGTTGCAAATACCTGCTTCCGTTAAATTCATAGGTATAGGAGCTTTTTCACAATATTCGATCGATGACAATACTTTAAGAGAACTCACTTTTGAAGAAAACTCTAGTGTTTCCCATATTTTTGATGAAGCATTTTTGTTCTGCGAATTTTCTCACTTAGAACTACCGAGTACATTAGTAAGTATAGGAAGCAATACATTTAATGTTAGACCCGAGATAAGTACTTTTACGGTTGGACCAAATATTGAAACACTTGGAAGTTCTTTCATATATGGAGACAATTTAAGAGAGATTTTAGTCGATCCTAATAACGCATACTTCGCTTCTGATAATGGAGTACTATACAACAAAGCTATGACTACTTTAATAAAATATCCTGATGCTTATTATGCAACTCATGATAATTATTCGATTAAAGAAGGAACGAAGAAAATTGAAGAAATGGCATTTGGCGGTACAATTAGAAGATCCAACGATATTACTTTCACACTGAATCTACCTAGTAGCCTAGATGACATTAATTATGACACCAACTTCATCGGTTCATTTATAAGTGAATTTGTAGTTAACTCTAGTAATCAAAATTACGCATCAATCGATGGCATCTTATATAGTAAAGATTTAAAAACTGCGTACAAACTGCCACTGTTTTATAAAAAAGAAAAGTATACACTTCCTGAAACTACAGAAGTCATCGCCATGTACTTTGCATTTGCTAACATGTCTTTAAAAGAATTGACAATTCCATCATCTGTAAAAGGAATAAGTTCTCTCGCATTTTATACTGACCCTGATCTCGCTTTAAGTATCATAAACCTCGATTCATCAGAAGATTTAGGACTAGGGGAAAGTGCCCTTGACATAGTTAGACTAACTCCTACAAAAACACTTTCCAGAACTATCAACGTAAATTCTGAAACTTTAAAGACGAGACTAGAAAGCTTATATTCAAACGATGACATTAAACTAGAGTTAAAAAGAGGTACATAAATGAAAAAAAATATTATAATTTTTATAACAGTTTTAACGAGCATTTTAGTAATTTTTTCTATAATAATATTCCAAAGCCCAAAAGAAAAAATCGCTTTATCTGATAAATACTCGACAACCATATCGATTAATACAAAATTTGCCGATCAAACTGATGCACTTTCTCTAAATATTCAAAATGATGGACAAAATGAAATAATTTCTTCTACAACACTCAATAAACCAATATACATTATAAATAATAAAATGTATTTTATCAAAGACGACAAATTGCTTATAAACAGAGTCGATTCTTCGTATCAAGATTTAAAAAAAATCATTTTGAATATACAAAAATATGATTTAATCGAAGAGCACTCTGATATAAAAAATTACACAGCACTTCTTTCTGCTAAGAAAATAAATGAAATTCTTGCCGCTTTATTTATAGATTCAACAGTCGATAAAAGCCAGATTATAAACTTTACTACGACAGACAAACTTATTAACACTTTAAATGTTAATATAGACGGAACATCTAACTTTGAAAAAATAAATATTTCTATTTCCTTTGACAAACTACAAGACGATTTCAATATAGATACATCAAACGTATTTGGTTTAAATGGTCAAATCAAGTATAAAATTCAAGAAACCAAAGAAAACCCATTACAATTAAAAAGAGGTAACTATGAAGAAAATAAAAAATAAAAAAATTTTAATTATCATATTAGTTGTAATCTTTACCATATCAGTAATACTTTTATTACCCAAAAATAAAACCAAAAATTTTTTAACATATGATAAATATTCATCTAAAATAACAGTGGAATTATTAAAGGAAGACAATTCTTCTTTGAAGCATTTGATCACTATTAAAGGAAATAAAAAACTATTAGAATCGACATCGACTCTTTTAGAAACCCCTCTTTACATAAATAATAAGGGTTCCTTTTACTTAAAAGGAGGACGCTATCAAAATATAGACAGCGCTTACTCATATAAAAATATTTATAGCATTATAAATAAAATAGATTTAAACGAAAATGAAGGTAGTTTTCATCCCGTTATTTCGAAAGAAATTATAAATAAATTACTTGACAATCTTTTTATCGATTATAGTGTTAAAGATGATATAACTTGTAATTTAACTTTAGAGAATAATCATATTAAAGAATTTAGTATTTTTCTAAATGATGTTCCAAAATTAAAACGGTTAGGTATAACTATCACTTATGAAAAATTAGATCCTGATTATCGAATTAAAACACCAATATTTTATAAAGATGCCATCGATTTAGTCGATAATGAGATACTAAAAATATTATAATAGAAATTGCTTTTTAATCATTGTTATGATAACATTATTAAAATAGAGAAGGAGATACTTATGAAAAAAAATAATAAAGGATTTACCATAGTAGAGTTGATAATTGTAATCGCAATTTTAATTATTATTGCTGGAATTTTCTCTCTAAATATGGTAGCAACTATGCATAAACAAAGAGACGAAGAAAATAAAAATGTCGTCGCCCAAATCATCTCTGCAGCTAATACATACGTTTCGGTAAATCCTGAACAAGTAAAAAATTTATACGAAGGATATGGATATGTAGATATACCTGTTGGAGAACTTCGCGATGCTGGACTTTTAAGCGAGGATTTAATAGATAAAGATACAGGTGAAAAAATTCCTGACACAGAAAAGGTACGCGTTAAACTAGATATTGAAGATACCATGGAATTTACATATCCCGCCGATAATCCCGTCGATGCCTGGCGTTTTACTGCTGACAATTTAAATGTACCTTATGATGAAACAGGTTCAGTTGAAAAGTGGTGCAGTATCGATGCTAATAACCCTCTTTTAAGTAACGTTTACAAAGGACTAATCGTTAATCCAAGTGAAGATTACACAAGTATTAAAAGTAAAATATATGCTTTAGATAAAAATGCCCACATGTATACAGGTGGAAGTGAAGGATATTTCAAAGAGTTCAACCTAAGTGTCGAGTCATGTGATATCAACCCATCAAAAGTTGGTACATACTCGGTTACATATAAATATACTGACCCAGAGTTAGGTTCAGAAAAAACATTTAAGAGAGTAGTATATGTCGATTCAGATAGTAAAGATGTAATCTCTTTTGCAGCCGAAATAAATGGTGGCACTCCAATCGTAAGAGGTACAAGACGAGATTTAATACCGATTAGAATAGTAGAAACTTATAGAGATGGTACCAAAACTATCGACACTTATATCGGAAAATTAGGTACTATTGGAATCGAATATGAAATCGATGATTTCGACACGGATAAAGTAATAGTTAAAGATGCCACAGTAAATAGAACTAAACAAAATTCTGATGGTTCTCTTGCTATCACTCAAAAAGTTAAATATGAAGTTATCCCAGATGTTTACGATTTAACTTATGATATCGGCTATACACTTAACAGAAGAGAAAGTAGCTTCCCAGATCGTGTTCAGAAATATAATAGTGATGTTGCATGGCTCAGAAATAAAAAACCGATTAAATTCCAATACACTTACAGTGACTGGACTGCCATTCCATCTAACAACTATAATTCATATGGTGACGACTTAGCTATACCAAATAGAAGAGGATACACGTTTAATTATTGGGAACTAGTTCCAAGTACTTGTATGACAACTTACCCAAATCCAGATGGCGTAAAAACAAAAACTAACACTTTACAAAGTAGTGCTGTTTATAATACGACACTTATGAACAATTTATGTAACCATACAGTAAAAGCTAAATGGACTCCAAATACATATACAGTTTATTTCAATGCTAATTCGTCAGGTGTCTACCTAAATCAAACTAGTAAGTCTGTTACATATGATGCTACCTATGGTACACTTCCAACACCTTCTAAAACAGGTTACAGTTTCTTAGGATGGTTTACAAGTCCATCAGGTGGTACTCAAATCACTTCATCTACAGAAGTTGATATCATAGCTAATCAAAATCTCTATGCACATTGGAGACCTAATAATTATACTGTCAGCTTTAGTGGAGGAAGTGTCTATCCTTCTAGCAAAGTAGTAACTTTTGATTCTTCATATGGAGTTTTACCGACTCCTTATAGAAGCGGTTACTCAAATACCTACTCATCAGGCGGAGGATGTTCTACAACAGTTTATTACTCATACTCCTTCAACGGCTATTATCTAAATGGTTCTTATATCAGTCCAAGTACAATAGTTAAAACACCTAGCAATCATACATTAAGTGCAAGCTTCTCATCTTATTCGACTGGAAGTTCAACTTATTGTCCACCACCTCCTGATCCTCCAAAACCTACAGTAGACAGTAAACCAGCCATAACATCAAAACCAGTTCAAAAAGAACCAGAACCTCCAAAAACACCACCATGCCAAGTATCATGTACTAATGCCTGTGGAACATCCTCGACCGCCCATTCTGATGCTGCTAAGCAATGTCAAGTTCAATGGGTAGTAGATGGTTGTAAAAACATCAATACTCAACCACATTGTGCCGCTTTACACGATTCAGCCATGTCACATAGAGATATAGCACAAGGTGGATCTGGCCAAGGTTGCACCGCTTATTATTGTCCTGATAGTGGTAATACTTTTGGTGATGGTGGAAAAACAAAAGATAAAAATGGTAACGTAATTTCTATTTCGGGTAAAGAAGCAGAAGCTCTTATAAAGAAATAGTGAAAGGAATTAAAAAATGAAAAATAATAAAAATATAATAATAACAATAGAAAGCATCGCTATTTTAGCACTCGCCATTACGCTAATAGTAATACCTAAACAGCTAAATTTTAAAACAAAAGATAAAGTTGAACCGCTAACATTAAAAGAAACAGCCAAGGATATTCCTAACTTTTCATTAACCGTTTCTGGAGCATACAAAGGAAAGATTGATAAAGATCTTATCGCCAAAAAAAATATAAAACTATACGAGTTTGATGCTTCCATTAACTCAGGTTGGTCAACAGAAACAGATACTTACATTGGTTATAAATTAGTCGATATTCTTAATGCTTTTGACATAACAGATTTTGTAACAATTGAATTTTGCTCATCAGATGGAATAAAAGTATCTCATGAGAAATATCTTCTAAATGATAATTATTTCATAGTTTTCTATGTAAATGATAAACAAATTAATGAAGATTACCCAGCGATGTTTTTAACACCTGAATTTAACTTCAATTATTCTGTACCAAAATTACAAGCTATGGATTTCTCATTTGTAACTCGTTTTGATGAAAGTTCTGATCAAGATAATTCTAACAATGAACAAACACAAGACACTAATCCTGACAAAAAAGATGAATAATAATAATTTAAATCTATTCAAAATTGCAATGAATAGATTTTTATTTGCAAAAAATATATATTTTTTGCAAATTCCTTTATATTTTTTGTTTTCAACGAATATCTAGTTAATTTCATTTTACTTTTTTCTAATTTATGGTATACTTTAATATAGAATAGGGTTGGAACAATGGATAAAAATAAAGGTTTTATTGCAACATCGCTTATATACTCTTTTTTTCTAGTTTTTATAGCAATTATGGTTGCTCTTTTAAATAACTTCATTGCTAATAAAACTATTCAAGAGAGATTTAACGACGATGTTAAACACGTTCTTAACAATGAAAGATATGTTGTAACTTTACGAGGAACTAATACTAATATTCAAGATGGCGTTACTTTATCAAATTTAATTAATGACAGTTCTTTCGAAAATGGTACAACTTACTGGAATAAATATAATCTTTCAACTGCGGGAAAAGCTAATTGTGGCAGTAATAAAAATTGTTTTCAAAGTTCCAGTGCAGGATACATTTATCAAAACATTCATGTCGATTCAGGTAGTAAATACTACTATGCTATAAAATATTATAATACTACGGGAGCGAGACAAAATGTTTATATAGATACTACCTCAAGTGGAACTATTTTTATAGATGAAAGCTATAAGAGCAGCTGGACAATTGCATCCAATATTTATGAATCAAATAAAAACAGTGATGTAAAAATGATTATTGGCAATGGGACAGGACTTGCCCACATCACCGAAGTAATGTTAATTAATCTAACCGCCTCTTTTGGAAGTGGCAATGAACCTACAAAAGAATGGCTAGATAATAATCTTGAATGGTTTAATGGTACAATCAGCTATTTAAGATTAGATAAAATACATTCAGGAGCTGGAATAAATGTCAAGTTTAGTCCTTATAAAAAAAATGCCAGTTATGAGATAAGCTGTACTCCCTCAGTTACTAGTAAAATGGAATCATCTAATTACACAGCGGATAATGCTCCGAGTGGTGAGGAAAGAACGTATGCTGACTTTAGCATTTCTTCGATTACTGAGAACATTACTTGTAAAGTAGATTGGAAGTGAAGATATGAAATTAAAAGGCTTTGTTTTAACAGAAACGATAATAGTTATAACAGTATTATGCATCATAATGATTACTCTCTATACCGCTTACAGTAGTGTATTACTTAAAGTTAACAAAAAAGCAATTTATGATAATACAGAATATATTTATAAAACAAACATCATAAGAGAATATCTAGAAAATACATTAAATCGAGATAACTATGAAGCAGAATCCATATACGTTGTCTGTTCTAATGTTAATTCTACACCATGTTATAGAGAAAATAGCGTTTCATACCAGGATATGCTTTTAAAAGAACTAGGTACAGAAGCTGTATACATAACAGAATGGAATTCCAATACTATTAGTGATCTTGAATTATCTACTCTTGAAGCCACGACACAAGCTTATATTAAATCTCTTGATTATAAACAAATTACCGATTTAGCCTATAGAATAATCGTCATGTTTAAAGACGAAAATAATCAAAGTGGAAAAAATCCTTATCAATATGCTACACTAAGATTTGGAAGTAGGGGTAAAGATGAATAGAAAAGGAACAACAATGGTAGAAATAATTGTTAGCATTGCACTGATATCGATAGTACTAATATTTCTTATGAACCTATTTATTACTTTAAGACAAGTATATAACCAAAGCAAATTTCAAGCAGATTATTATATGCTAGACAGCAACATCATTGAAGCAGTATCTGACGATATCGACAACTATGGACTCCATGAAATTAACTATGGTGCAAATAATGACGAAATTGTAATAACATTTAATACATTTAGACCGACTAAACTCTCAGAAAGAATTAAAAAGGTATTAAAAGTTTACACTAAATACAATGCCAAAAGTGACAGCGATAGATATTATATAGAATATACTTATGATTCTTCTTTAACTAATCTTACAAGTACTGAGCGAACAAATAGTATAACACGCATAGCACCTGAAGAAGCTATATTCGGTACGATGAATTTAGAAAAAAAAGATTTGGGAGAAAAATCGCTTGCTAAAATTACTATTCCTATAAGTGATAAATCGTATAATAAATACGACATTCACATATATGGTATCTTAAAATAAAACTAAAGAAAGAAGGAGACTGCATGATCAGAAAAAAAGGCTTTACGGTTGTTGAATTGATCGGTACTATAATTATAATTTCAATTATTCTTGTAATTTTAATACCGAACGTTACTAAATATTCCAATGATTCCCGCAAGTCAATAAAAAATTCCAAAATTAGTACGATTGAAACTGCTGCTGAGAATTATGGAAACGATCTTATAAATACTTACCAATCATGCATTGATTTGCCTAGTGAAGAACTAGAAGCAAAATGTACAGTTTCAATTAAAGAATTAATAGATGAGGGATATATGAGCAGTGAAGAAAAGACTACTGCAACCATCATCGATCCGACTACAAATAAACCTTTAAGTGGAAAAGCTCTTCTTTGCTATGATCCTTTAAGTATTAGTGTTTATGCAAGTTTTAAAAATGAAGGAGAAGCTTATAGTTGTGCTGCAGTTGACCTTGAAGGTGGACATACTTTAGCATTTCAAATAAGACAATCTGGATATGTGGGAGGTAATAATTTAGAAGCAAATGTTTCTGCTAGAGGTGAAGGCTTTGAAAGTCTTTCTTGCACTAGTAGTGATACAAATTACATAAAGTGCTCTATCGAAAATAGAAAACTGATTTTAGAGATGACTAAAAATAAGTTACTATCTTTTCCTGAAACAGGATATAAAGAGATCGAAATAACAGCTATAGCCAAATTTAGAGATTCAAGTGGAAAAATTTCGACGATTGATAAAGTACAAAAAGTAAAAATTTATCCAACTGATTTACAAATAGCTGATAAAGATGATAAATGTTTACCTATCAATTCTTCGGATAAAGTAGATTTACAAGCCACTAATCCTGGTTCTTATACGGTCACTTCAACAAATGAAAGTATTTTATCAGGAATAATTAGAGATAATCAAATTAATATCAATTCGGGATCTACTCCTGGAAGAGCAACATTAGAAGCTGTAGAAAGTAATGGAAAAAATAGAGTTTCTCTATACCGAGATGTCTACAATTTTAGTGCTTCTATTCCACATGAAAACGAAAGAAAACTCGCTGTCAATAGCAGAAAAAGTATAACAATTATTCACGAAGGAATAGAATCAGTAACCATTACAAGTGATAATCCAGATGTCCTTAAAGTATCCAGTACTTCGAATACAGAAGAAAATAGTATCACCCTTTCAGACCCAAATGAAACAGAAGTATACTTTAATGCTAAAAGTACAGGAACAGCTAATATTAAAATAACTCCAAAGGGCTGTGGAAAAGAAATTACGACGAGTTATACAGTTATCAATATGAGTTTGAAAGATAGTGAACTTACAACTTATGCTGGTAACACTAACAAGATTACATCAGAAATAATCGTTGAAAATCCTATTAATTTAACGTGCAGCTCTTCTAATCCTAATGCAGCAACATGTAAAATAAGTGAAGAAGGAACGACATTAGAAATTTATCCAGGATCTGAACCAGACGATAATGTCACAATTAGAGTCGAAAGTCCCGACAACGGTTTTGCAATTCTTACAGTTCATGTTTTAGAGACATCACTAAACATATCTGACAAAGATGGTAACCGAATTAATTACATTTGTAGTGAAGTCGGAAGTGGGGCTAATAACTTACAAGCTTTTGTTCAAGGTAAAAACACTGGACAAGGTTTTGAAATACAAACTGACGAGTCTCTAATAAATGCTTCACTTCAAAATGAATTAGTTAACAATAGAAGAGAACTTTATCTTTCTGGTCGAAATTCTACAGGTCGATCAAGAGTAACAGTTAAAGAGCTAAATGGTAATAAATCAGATTATGTCGATTATTATCTATACTCACTTAATTTAAAATCGGACAATTATGACGAATTAGAAAAAAAAGAAATTATCAAAGTTGGCGAAACATCAACTATTACGATAGAATCCTCAAATGCTGGTGAAATAAAAAATATAAGTATCGATAAACCTGATGTGGCAAGTATAACTTTAAATGAGCATGAACCTTATAATTTCGGTACAGATATTATAAACCTTCGAACAATTTCTATAAAGGGCTTAAAAATAGGAGAGGCAACTATTACAGTAGAAAGTACAGACTGTGGAAAGAAAAATTATAATATAAAAGTTTTAGGCCATACTTTTGCAATGTTTATAGAAAACGGAGAATATGTAAATCCGCTTGAAAATGAACTTGTCATGTGTAATACTGAAGAAGATCAAACATCTTGCGAAGTACAATTGCCAAATATTGGTGCTAAAGAAAACTTTGATGAAACAGGTTTTACAAAAAACAAAATTTCATTAAATAAAGATGATATAATTTATGCATCAGGAGCAAATATTACTTTAAATAGTAGCAATACTGGTCAAAAAATCTATGCTAATGCATATGAATATGACAAACCTGAATGCCATTTTGTTAATACAAAAAACGAACTGAAAATCGACGACAATGAGCAATTAACACTAGAATGTATTGATAAAGGATCAGGAATCAAAATGGATTATGTTCTTACTCCTAACGATTTCCAAGTTGAAGGAAATGGAGCAACTATCAAAAGCATTGAACGAGCAACGGCAATCAAAAATGGATATTCTTATAAAATTAATTTGAACTACTTAAAGCCAGGAGTGACTAAAATTTCTTTAAAAGAAAAAGTTATAGAAGATAAATTAAATAATCAAAATGAACTTTCCTCATCCAATGCAATGATCATTTCAAACAATGCTTTACCTTTAGAAAGAATGTGGTCAATAGGTAAAAATAAAGAAGACAGCGTTCTCGCAGGAATTTATAAAAAAGACGAAAAAAGCTATCGAATGGAAATATATGGTCAAGGTGATATAAAAGATTTTATGACCTCCGATAACCCATCTTTCCCAGAATGGAGGGGTGCATATAAAGATCTCATTACAGAAGTAGCCATCAATTCAGATGTTACTTCTATTGGAAACTATCTTTTCAATAGTCACACTAAACTTAAATATTTTAGAATGCCAGATGATATAAAAACAATTGGTTCCTATGCTTTCTTAGGAACTTCCGAGATCGAAAATATAAACCTTTCTAAAAAATTAGTTAATATTGATGAACATGCTTTTGAAGGAAGTGGACTAACATCTATTACCATACCATCTTCTGTAGAAAACATTGGAACATATGCTTTTGCCAATATTGCTAAATATGGGGCAGATAATAAATTAGAAGCATCGCTTGAGACTTTAACATTTGAATCGGAATCTAAACTTACAGCTTTAAGTGATAATGCTTTCCAAAATCACGCATTAAAAAGCTTGTCAATCCCTGACTCTATTGAAAATATTGGATCTTATGCTTTTGCCCAAAGTAATCCAACTTTAAAAACAATTGCAATTAACAATACTTCTAATTTAAGAAGAATTAATTCTTATGCTTTCTCAGGAGTTGAGATTACAAACTTTCACTTCCCTGACTCTCTAGAGTCATTAGGAGATTTTGCAATATCTACTTTGAAGACTGCTAAAAGCATTCATTTCGGTAAAAATTTAAAAGACTATGGTGAGACACCAGTCACAACAGATAGTCTGACAACAATTACTGTTGATGAAGAAAACCAATATTTAACTTCTTATAAAGGTATTCTTTACACGAAAGATATGAAGACATTACTTCATGTACCGAATGAATATGGTTCAACCCATTCAAACACTATTGATATTCCAGAAGGTGTAGAGACGATCGCTATTGGGGCATTAAATTCATATTTCAAATACGACAAAACTGCTGGTCCAACCATAAATATTCCATCCACACTTACTGAAGTGAATGCAGGCTCTAATTTCGAAGGTTATACTTTATCAGCCATTAATGTCAGTCCAGCTAATCAAACATACTCAAGTAGTGATGGAGTCCTATTCAATAAAAATAAAACAGTAGCGTATTTGTTACCTTCTTGTTATACAAATACGAGTTATACTTTACCAAATACGGTAAGTACACTTTTCAAAAAATTTGGTTATATGAATTATAAAGTTAAAACTATAACTATACCTAATTCTGTTACAGTTCTACAAAGCAGTGCACTTGAAAGTGACCCAAACTATGCATTCCAAACCATCAATTTACAATCACCGGATATTCTAGAAGATGATTCATCAATGACTTTAATAAAATTTCCAACATCGACCACACTAGGTACACGAACAATTAATGTTAAAACGAACGCTTTAAAAAACAAACTATTAGAAAATTATGGTAAGTATAATGATACAGAAGAAATATTTAAAATTGTTGTAAAATGATGGAGGGAAGCACATGAAAAAAAGAAACATATTATTTTTAATTGGAACTCTATTGATATTAATGCTAGGTTTAATGATTAAAGTTCTATTTAATACTAAAGTACATATAAAAACTTATGAAAAATATTCAATGAATATCATAGCAAGTACAAAAGGTAATAATCCCTTATGGACTGAAGTCAAGTATGATGGAATAATGTTATTGATTAAGACTAATTATACTGATAAAGAAGTCTATATTAAAGATAATAATATTACATTTTTAGATCAAAAAGATATTCTTAAATATCATGTTAATAATTCATATATTGATATTTATGATATTATAAAAAGTGCATTATTAATAACAAAAGATAATACTAAGCAAAAAGTATTACTAAAACCAAAAGAAATAAATAAGTTGCTTAAGTGTATATATTTTGATAAAGAAACATTTGAGTCTACAGAAGCCCATGTTGAGGTTGAAAATGATTTAATCACCTCTTTTGAGATAACTATCACTGATATTAAAGAATATCCTGAGTTAAAGATAAAAATAGATTACACTTTATTACAAGAAAATTTTGAAATAAATACATCCATATTTAATCAAAATATTATATTGCCAAGTGAAAGAAAACAAATAAAAGAATCAAAAGAAAATATTTTAAATTTAAATTTTAAGGGAGTAGATGACTTATGAACAATAAAAAAGGATTTACCATAGTAGAATTAATCTGTGTTATAGGAGTATTAATTATTCTAATAGGAATATTTTCCTTTAACATGATCAGCTCGTTAAAAAAAAATACTGAGGAACAAAAAAGTAATGTTATCGCACAGATTAAGTCTGCTGCCGATGCCTATGTCACTGCTAATCCTGAGACAGTAAAAAAGTTATATGAAGGATATGGTTATGTCGATATACCAGTTGGAGATTTAAGAAATGATGGTACATTAAATGAAGAGATTAAAAACCCAGAAACAGGAGAAATAATTTCCGATGATGAAGTAGTCCGAGTAATTTTAAATGGTGGAGATTATATGGAGTTTATTTATCCAGTCGATGATGAACAAGAGGCATGGATGCTACATGCGGAACCTTTAACTGTTCAGTACGATGAAAGTATTACACAAGAAGAATGGTGTAATGAAGTTACAGATAAAACAAACAAAAAAAGGGTATTCAATGGTCTTATAACAAATACCGAGATATCGAATTCATCATATGCGACTATATCGAGCAAATTATATTTACTCAATAATGAAGAAGAAGACAGTAATTTAAAAGGAAGAATGTATAATGGAGACTATTTCTCACCAGAAATAGACTTAAGAGTAGAGAGCTGTAATGTCAATCCTAAAAAAGAAGGCCTATATAATATTACATATCTATATAAAGATCCTAAACTTGGAACAGAAAAGAAACAAAACAGAACAGTATATGTAGCAGCAAATACGCAAGATATCGTCAGTTTTGAAGTAAAGACAATTAATAATGATAAAGAAATAATGCAATTGACACCAGAAGGAAACATTATTATCGTTATATTAGAACACTTAAGGGGTGGAGGAACTAAATACGTTGGCAGTTCATCAGGAATCAAAATATCAGAGTTACCAAATTATGGATATAATATAACCAACTTCCAAACATCAGAATTAGCATTAGACGGAAAAGACGCACTTATTAGTTCTAGAAAGGTAAATTCTGATGGTTCAACTCCAGAAGCCCAATATAAAAAATATGTAGTAGTACCAGCAGAATTTGATGTATATTTCGATGCTAGAGGGGGAAGTGTAAGCCCAACTAAAATCAAAGTTAAATATAAAGAGAAATACAATAAGAATGTAAATGGTTCAGGAACAAATGGATTCCCTAACTCTGCAAGTCGAACAGGATTTACATTCCAGGGGTGGTACACAAGTCCAACAGGAGGAACTCAAATAACAGGAGATACACTTGTTACAGATGTCAATGTCAGAACACTTTATGCACAGTGGAAACCGATACCTTATACAATAAGTTATAATAGTGATGGAGGAACACCTTCGACATATCCACCCAATACAATCGATTTTGAAGATTATTATAAACTGCCAAGTGGAATCCCAACAAAAAATGGATATGATTTCCAAGGATGGTATACGGGAAAAAATGGATCAGGATCGCGTATCACGACAAATTCAAGAGTCAATATAGCAAATAATCATACTTTATATGCCTATTGGAGAGGAAAACCATATGATGTCACATTTGAACCAAATGGAGGAAATGGTTCAAGGTCTACAATAACTCAGTACTTTGGAAGCTACTACAACCTTCCATCAAGTAATCCATATAAAACTGGGTATACCTTTAATGGATGGTATACATCTTCAAGTGGAGGATCCAAAAAAACATCCAGTACAATCATGAATACTGCGGCAGATCATACTTTGTATGCTCAATATTCAGAAATAACTTATAGATTAACTTATAATGCTAATGGAGGAAGTGTTTATCCATCAACAAAGACGATTAAATATAGTGATGGAAAAATGGGAACTCTGCCAACACCATCGAGAACAGGCTATAAGTTTTTAGGTTGGTACACAAGTCCGTCGGGTGGAAGTCAAGTATCATCTTCTACAGCAATTTATAACGATACTACAATTTATGCTCACTGGGAAATAATATATTACCGAGTAACGTTTAATGCCAATGGAGGTTCACCAACTCCAGCTTCTAAAAATGTTACCTATGGAGGATCATATGGATCTATAAGTACGCCTTCTAAATCTGGGTATATTTTCCAAGGATGGTATACAAGAAACAGCTGTTCAGGTAGCAGAGTTTATTCTAATGGTACTGTTAATACCGCATCTGATCACACATTATATGCTTGTTGGCAACAAGAGACCGTCCAAATCACTTTTATGGCTAATGGAGGAAAAATAAATGGAGGTTCATCAAAAACAGTTTCTGTTCCTAAAGGAAGTAATCCAAATAATTATGCTCCTACTACAACCCCGCCATGTGCTTATAAATTTGCAAACTGGAGAACATCGAGCTCAGGAGGTTCAAAAATGCCCACATCTGTAAACACAAATGCAACATATTATGCGATATATACGGGTAATGACAGTTGCACAGATTATACCGGATGTGGTACTGACCCGAATAAACAATGGATCACCCGAATGTCTTATAATTCGCAAGCATGGCGCGATACTAATGCAAATGCCGCTGGCTTGCCCGTTGAAGAAAGAAAAAGGATTGAAGATAGTCTCCATAATTGCAACATTGTAATAGCTCGAGGCAAATGTGGTGGAGGAACTGGAGGAGAAACAAGTTCAGCTCCATGGTATTCAAATAATATTTGCCCTGGAACAGGTGGAAAATATACATGTTTTGCAAACTCTGTTTGGTATACAACTTCAAAAAAAGTCAGTACTATAGCTGACTGTAAAGCGGGACAACGACTATATAACAATATATGATTAATATAGAAAAGAAAAATAAGGAAGGAAAAAATTATGAAAAAGAGAAATGAAATTATAATAATAGGACTTATCATCCTTATAATAGGTGCCATAATAAGTTTAGTAGTTATCAAAATAATCGATGTCAACAAAGACAACATCGAGATATCAACTCCCGAAAATGAACCAGGAGTATATTATCCATCAGAAGAGGAAATTAAAACTTTTGAATATCGTACTAAAGCTTTATTAGACTCAACCAATTATGTCAATTCAGTTTTTGCAAGCACAACATTTGATGATAATAATACTGTTCAAAACGAAAAACTTGGATTAACTTGTAAACGTTATATAGGAGAAGACTCCGATATGATTTTCAACGTATTAGAAACAATAAATGAAAATCCTTTTGGAGAAAACAGTTACTTTCAGAAAAAAGAAGTCGATGGAAAAGAAGAAGTATTTGTTTGTCTACCAACTAATTGTACAGTCCAAAATTATGATATATCAAACTTTGAAGTTATAGATGACCAAAAAGATGATGAAAAGAAAATTAAACTTTTAGACAAAGAATATACTCTCAAGTTACATGGTGAATCTTGGAAGTTTGAAAGCCCATTAGTAAACTGTATATCTAATCAAACAGCAGAATAGTATCCGCTGTTTTTAATTTATAGGTTTTAAAAAAATAAATATTTTTAAAATTTGGTCAATTGCAAAAGTAAAATCTAGTTTGAAGAAGTAAATTCTACAGAATAG
>CANSHI010000010.1 GCA_947646655.1 uncultured bacterium | reverse complement strand
AAGTTACTTCTACCTCTAATCCCCTTAGTTGTAGATTTTATTTTTGCAATTGAGATAACTTCTTTTTTCATAGAAAAATTGCCTAAAAAACTTGAAATTTAGCCACATTTGTAGTATCCTCTTATAAGTACGAAAGAAGAGGGATAATTATGGATAAAATTATTAATATAGCAGTAGTCGCCCACGTCGATGCTGGAAAAAGTACACTTGTCGATGCCTTATTAAGCCAAAACGGTGTTTTCAGAGCTAACGAAGAAGTCGCGGACCGTGTAATGGATTCAAATGACATCGAAAAAGAACGTGGAATAACAATTTATTCGAAAAACTGTTCTATTCAATATAAAGATTATAAAATAAACATTGTAGATACACCAGGACACGCAGATTTCTCTAGTGAAGTTGAGCGTGTAATTAGAACTGTCGATACAGTTGTTTTAATCGTCGATGCTGCAGAAGGCCCTATGCCACAAACACGTTTTGTATTAAAGAAAGCCTTAGAACAAAATTTAAAACCTATTTTGTTTATCAATAAAATAGATAAAAAAGATGCACGACCTGAAGCAGTTGTAGACATGACTTTTGACCTATTTTGCGAATTAAACGCTAGTGATGAACAATTAGAATTTCCAATCGTATATGGAATTGCTAGAGATGGAATTGCTAAAACTTCTATAGATGAAGAATCAGATTCAATCGCACCATTACTAGAAACTGTTTTAAAACAAGTCAGTGCTTATGAAGGAAATGAAAATGATCCACTACAGCTACAAATTTCTAATTTAGATTATGACGACTATATAGGAAGACTAGGAGTTGGTCGTATTACTAAAGGAAAAATTAAAAATGGTGAAACTGTAACTCTAGTTAAAAATAATGGAGAAGTTACAAATTTCCGTATTTCTAAATTATTTGTAGAAGAAGGCATAAAAAGAGTTGAGAAAAAAGAAGCTTATTTTGGAGATATCGTCACTATAGCAGGATGCGCTCACATCTCTATCGGAGACACGATTTGTGCAAATGGCACTAATGATCCTCTTCCGCCAATCGAAATTGAACGTCCTACACTTAGCATGAATTTCTTAGTAAACAATGGACCTTTTGCAGGACAAAGTGGAAAATTTTTAACAAGTCGTCACATTAGAGATCGCCTCATGAGAGAATTAGAAACAAACGTCGGATTAGAGATCGAAGAAATGGAAGGATCAGACGGATTTAAAGTAAGTGGCCGAGGAGAACTACATTTATCTATATTGTTAGAAAACATGAGAAGAGAAGGTTATGAACTTTGTGTAAGTAAACCTCAAGTATTATTTGAAGAACGAGATGGAAAAAAATACGAACCGTTTGAAAACGTAATAGTAAATTGTCCTAACGACTACGCGAGCACAGTAATAAGTGATTTACAAGAGAGAAAAGGCTTACTGCTTATGATGAACTCAGACTCTGAAAACTTTACCCACATGGAATTTTCAGCACCTACACGTGGTTTAATTGGATACCGCAGTGCCTTTATAACTAATACTAAAGGTGAAGGTACAATGATTAGAAGTTTTGACGAATACAAGCCTTATGCAGGAACACTTACTACGAGAAAAAATGGTGTCCTAGTCAGCATGGAAACTGGTAAAACTTTAGGATATTCTCTATTTAATTTACAAGATCGTGGAACTCTTATAGTCGGACCAGCCGTAGATGTTTATATAGGTATGATCGTAGGAATCCATAATAGAGATAACGATTTAAATGTTAATCCATGTAAAAACAAAGAAATGTCAAACACACGTAGTAAATCTGCTGATGATGCGATTGCCTTAGTCACACCACGTACTTTTTCACTAGAAGAAGCATTAGAATTTATCGAAGATGACGAATACGTGGAAGTAACTCCCGATGCTATAAGACTTAGAAAAGCGATTTTAGACCCTAATATGCGTTACAGAATGTCTAAATAATTATAAATTTCTAAATAATGTATAAAATAATATAGAGCAAAGAAATGTAAACTTTATATAAAGTTTTGTGGAAAAGTTTAACTTTTTCCACAATTTTGTTCTATAATATAATCGAGGGAGGAAAAAATTAATGGAAAAGAATGATATTAATCTTGCATTGCGCAATGAAAATAAAGAAGAACTTCAAAGAACTCAATGGTCTGAAAATCTTCGTCGATTTGTTGGTAATCCGCCCGATGAAAATCGCTTAAACTTCTTAGCTGAAAGAAGTGGATTAGATCGAACTAGAGTATATATAACTTGCTGTACAGCAGCAGGCAATGATGCTGATATAAGACGTCTACACGAAATTATGGTTGGTTTTCTAAAACAAGTTAGAGACCAAAATAATGCCCAACAAGCGAGTCAAGAAGAGATTAAACAAGTTAGAGATCAAAATAATGCTCAACAAACGAATCAAGAAGATGATAAAAAAGAGCCAGTATTAGAGTCATATGATGAGTATGTAAAATCTTTGGCAGACGAAACAATAGCATTTTTAGAGTCTGAACCACAAGCCTTATCGCAAATTTCAGATATTACAGGATTTACTCCAGGAGATATAATGCAAATCATAAATACTCCATCAATTTCAGCTGATGCTTTTACAGTTATATACCATAAAATGGTTGAAATAAGAGCTCAGAAGGAGTTAAATAGCGAAGAAAATAAACCAAAAGCTATGTAGTTTAAAAAAGAATAGATGACCGCTATTCTTTTTCTTTGCCTTGAAATAAGTTATATTCTTTTAAATATTTATCGATATCATTTAAAATTTCAAACTTATTAATGAGCCATTTAGGCTCTACCAATTTTTCTCGAGCAGGATCACTCACCAATCGATGTACTACAACATTTTTATCTAGCATACTTATCTGATTACATACTATACGAATATAATCTTCTCTCGATAAAAGTGAAAACTTTTCATTAAGAAACATTTTATAAAGTGCAGTATCTTTTTCAATATACAACATATGAAACTTTATTCCGTCAACTTTTAAATAATTTATATATTCTATAGTTTTATACATCATTTCTTCTGTTTCAAATGGAAGGCCATTTATTATATGTATAACAACATTTATATTTCTCTTTTTGAGTTCTCTAACACAAGCTGTAAATTCATCTTTAGTATGTCCTCGGTTAATTAGGTTTAAGGTCTCATCAAAAGAAGATTGTAGTCCCAATTCTATTGTCAAAAAAGTTCTATTATTCAACTCTTCCAAGTAATCATAAACTTCTTCTCTTATTGAATCGCATCTTGTTGCAATATTTAATCCGACAACATTGTCAAACTTAAGCAAAGGTTCATAAACCTTTTTTAATGTTTCTAAAGCTCCATAAGTGTTTGTATTAGCTTCCAAAAAAGGTATATACTTGGCATTTTTCCATTTTTTCAATAAAACATTTTTAACTTTTTCAAATTGAACTTCTAATGTATCTTTCTTATCTCCAATACCACTTGCACCATTACAAAAAATGCATCCTCCAATATTTTTAAAACCATCTTTATTTGGACAAGTAAAACCTGCATCTAAACTTATTTTAATTACCTTGCATCCAAACTTTTCTCTATAAAATTTATCCAAACTATAATATCTTTTTTCATTCATAAAAATCACATAAAATATTGTACCACGCATATAATATTAATGATACTATAATTTTTGTAAAATCCATGTCAAAATACATTTTATTTTATTGCATATTAATATTTATTTTTGTATGATTAAGATAATAGGAGAGTGATTTAAATGATTTATCCTTCAATAGATAAACTTCTTAATATAGTTACTTCAAAATATGAGTTAGTTCACGTTGTCGCTGATCGCAGTAAACAAATGCATGAATTTAATAATTACCAACTTGATGAAAAAGATTATAGGAGTTCTAAAGACATTGGTCGTGCCATGGAAGAACTTGAAAAAGGACTAATTAAGGTAAAAAATGGACAAATAGATTAATTTTTTATCAAAAATGCTTGATTATATCTTTTCAATATGATAGAATAATCCTGTTCCTGGGGGATTAGCTCAGCTGGCTAGAGCACCTGCCCTGCACGCAGGGGGTCGCGGGTTCGAATCCCACATCCTCCACCAAATTTGATTGATACTCGAACTTCGAGTTAAAATAACAAAACGACTTATCAAAGAGTCGTTTTTATGTTATTATGATTATGTCAAGAAAACTTGCATAAAATAAAAAAGAGGAACATTCGATCTTGCAAGTGAATGCCGCCTCTAATTTAATAGGATAGACACTCTATCAAAGCTGATGAGTGGCTATTTTTAAATTGCTAACATCAGTAAGGTAGAAAGTAACAAAATTATAGTAATGAGCTTTAAAACTTTTTTAGAACAAAATCAGATAATACATGCTATACTTATATTAGTAAGTGATTATCACTATTTATTATTTACTTTTAAGAATATTCAACTTCTTCTTCACAAACACTATAAGGAATTTAATCGAACTAATTCTAACTTCAAATATAAAGGTTAATTATTTTTGTTTATTTTGAAACAAGTTTGATTAATGATTAATAGTAAAAGAAAAACTAGAAATATATGAGCAGAAAATTAGAGAGAACAAGAAGAATTAATTAGTAATTTATTAAATAAAATCCTTAAATGAATACTAAAAAATAAAAAGAAAGGTACAAATAAAATGTTAAATGAATATACCGAAAAAGAACAACTGATCTTAGAACAATATAAAAAAGGGCCGTATTATACTATAATTACTTATTTAACTGAAACTGAACATTTACAATTCGTCAATAAATTAATAAGAGACAAAAACTTATATTGTATAATATTTTTAACATGCATTTATACTGAATATAATCAAAAATATTTGATTGATTATTTTATAAAATATAAAGATGCTCTCATACTAGCCGATTTTCTAGATGCTTGTAATGACTTTTGGGAATATTTAGATCAACAATATATTGTAAATAGTATATTGGTATTAAATGATAAAAAATATGTTAAGGATTTATTAGATACAAAATGGCTATACTTTTTAACTAACGACGGCGAAAGAAAAAAATTAGAAGATTTTATTAAATAAGTTAGATATCAAATGATATTGTATTTAAGTATAAAATATCAAAAAATATAAAGGAGTGTTATTTATGTTGTATATAGACAATAAGAAAATTGAGGTTAGTGAACAAAAAATATTTGTTGGAACATATACAAAAAACGGAAATAAGGGATATAATATTAATATACAATTATCATTTATCAATATTGATAATAAAGAAAAAGGTTATATAAATTTAGATGCAGGGTTTGAAAAAGATAATAATATAAACTGTTTTTTGAATAAAAATTATAATGAGGTTCCTTTTGAAAATGATATATTTTTTGAAGTATTTGATACAGAAAAATTTTTAGATACGGATATTGAAAGCAATGTAATGCTTATAATAAAAGGAATAAAAGATAATAAAGTAGAAACATTTTTTGAGTTGAACGATGAATTGATTAAAATAAAATATAATGGATTTTTAGACTTTGATTTTAGCCAAACAAAAGAAACTTTTAAAGGGGATATTCAATTTTAGAAAGTTGAATATCGATCCAAATTTAATTTTAGATCATATTTAATTATAAATTATACCCATAAAAGTAACTTAATAAAATTTAAAAATTATTGATTTTAAGAAAATAGTTTTTATATTATACAGGACTCATCTTTTTTAGTTGAATTTTATCCCATTACTTCTCCACCATTGACATGCATAACTTGTCCTGTAACATAACTAGAATCCTCACAAGCTAAGTATACAAATGTAGGTGCCAATTCAAATGGCATAGCTCCTCTACCCATTGCCGAATTACTTCCAAGTGACGGAATCTTCTTGCTATCCCAACATGCTGGCTGTAATGGAGTCCAAAAAAATCCAGGAGCTATCGCATTAACTCGAATATTTTTAAGAGCCAAATTTCTTGCTAAAGATCGAGTAAAACCCACTATAGCGCCTTTAGAAGTAACATAATCTATTAGTTGTGCATCACCATAAAAAGCAGTAATAGAAGAAACGTTTATAATCGAGGAACCTTCTTTCAAAAATGGTAGACATTCTTTAGTTAAATAAAACATTCCATATACATTCACTTTCATCGTCCAATCAAATTGTTGATCACTAATACAATCTAAACTATCTGCTTGATACTGAACACCTGCATTATTGACTAAAACATCGATTTTTCCAAAGTTCTTTATTGTCTCTTCCACAATCTTTTTACAAAACTTTCTATCTGAAATATCGCCAGCCATTAAAATACATTTCCCACCTAAATTTTCTATATACTCTTTAATAAAATAAGCATCTTGATGTTCATCATAATATGGTATTACCACATTAGCTCCCTCTTTAGCAAACGCAACTGCACAAGCACGCCCTAATCCAGAATCGCCTCCTGTAATTATGGCAACCTTGCCTTTTAACTTTCCACTTCCTTTATAATTGGGATTATCAAAGACTGGCAAGGGATCCATCAAATACTCAAAACCAGGTTGTCTATCTTGCTTTTGTTCTGGTGCCATAATATTATATACAGTACTCTTAACACCTTCACTTCCATAATAATTAAAATAATCGTTTCCAAAATGATAATCAAAGTTCATAAAATTACACCTCAATGTAACATATGCCTATGCATGATATTGGTTAAAAAATAATGCAATTGTTATAATATGTGTTATAATGGACTTAGAAAAAATATAATTTATAGGATGTGATAAACATGAAAATTTTAGAAACAATATTTTTTTATCTGACGATTATCTTACCATCATTTATTTTATTAATAATGATTTTAAACGCTAAGAAGATGGCCAAAAAACCAAAATATCGTCAAAAACTTTTTAAAATATTTTTAATACTTTTAATCGTAAATGGTGCCATACTAACTGGACTAAAAATTATAAATTCTAAAGCAGACTCCAACCATACTGATAAAGAAAATATCAACTCTAAAACTAATGAATCAGAATCTAAGGAACCAGAATCAAATGAAGCAAAAGAAAGTATAGAGGACAAAGAACCAAAACAATCAAGTACTAAAAATGATGATCCTGTACCACCAGTCAATAATGACAAACCGACAAAGCCAGTAACGACCACTCCAACAGGAACAACTAGCAAAGGATTTACAATAGAAACGCGTGAAGGAGTTACATATATCGATGGCTACATGGTTGCGAACAAAACATATCCGTTACCAGAAAATTACGTTCCTGAAAATACTTATAAAAAAATAACCAACCCAAATGGAGCATGTGCAGAGTGCCTTATAAATGATGCTTATCAAGCCTATACATCTCTTAAAAAAGATGCCACATCGAATGGTTTAAATCTTTGGATAGCAAGTGGCTTCCGTTCTTATAACTACCAAGCAGGTTTATATAACTCGTATGTTAAAAATCGTGGAGGAAAAGAAAAGGCCGATACCTTCTCAGCTAGACCAGGCCACAGTGAACACCAAACGGGTTATGCTTTCGACTTAAATTCCGTTGATTCATCTTTCGCCGACACTAAAGAAGGAAAATGGATCGACTCAAACTGTTACAAATATGGTTTTATAATTCGCTACCCTAAAGGCAAAGACAATGAGACAGGCTACAAATACGAACCATGGCATTTGAGATTCGTAGGAATCGATTTAGCAACCAAACTTTATAATGCAGGAGATTGGATAACGATGGAAGACTATTTTGGAATAACTAGTCAATATGCAGATTAACTAGAAGATTTGCCTAACGGTAGATCTTTTTTATGTATTTAAAAACTATCATGTAAACTTAGTATATTTTTTCCCATTAATATGTTATTATATTAATGTCTTAAGCACATACTAACAAGGAGTGAAAAATATGACAAAAGGACAAAAAACTAGTATATCGATAATATTACTAATAATTGTTTTAGGGTTTGCAGTGTTTCTTTTTATAAATAAACTTAACCTTCCCGAAAGGGAACCTTCAATCAATATCGAGCCGATCGAAAACACTAAATTTTCTAATTTAAAAAAATTTTTAGAAGCTTCGACATATTTTCCAAATGCCAAAATAGCCTCTAACGAAGAAAGGGATTCTCTCATCATCGACGATCAATATGAAATAGTTATTAAAACGGGTTATTATCAAATGACGATTAAAGATTCAAAACAAGAAGATACATATTGTCAAATTGTTGATGCAATAGAGCAAGGCTTAGGCCTACCAGCAGAAAAATCTATTGAAACATGTAAAAAAACTTTAGAAGGTAGCATAAATATTGGTGGTATAAACGCGGAAATATATGATACTTATAAAGTACTTTCAGTAAATATCGATACTCCTGCAACGCTATACAATATAGACTCTACACACACATCAGGGGACGTAATATCTATTGATAAAATAAATTATAATATAAAAATAGACAATTACCTTTTGACATCTCTCTATTCTTCCTACCAATCTGCAACAAAACTTTACAGCATATGTGGAAACATTTATAATCCTAGCAAAAAATCTACAGACAAATTTGAAATTTCCATATATGACAACAACAAAAAAGAGATAGCCAAAAAAACTTATAAATATGAAAATAATACCAAAAAATATATTCCATTTTGTGTTGACTATCCTCTAGATACTGATTCTGCTAAATATTATTCAGTTACAAAAATGAAGGAGAAGAAATGATAAACGTTGTACTTTTTGAACCAGAAATACCAGGAAATACAGGTAATATAATGAGAACATGTGTCGCAACAAATACAAAGCTTCACTTGATTAAACCTCTCGGATTTAGTTTAGATGAAAAATATATAAAAAGAAGTGGAGTAAATTATATAGACAAATGTAATTACCAAGTTTATGAAAATATAGAAGAGTTTTTCAATAAAAATAGAGAAGGGGAATACTTTTTTCTGACACGATATGGACATAAACCTCATACCAGTTTTGACTACAGTGACACTTCCAAAAACATTTATTTTATCTTTGGAAAAGAATCGACTGGTATTCCTCGTGAAATTTTAGAGCCTTATCTTGATAGATGTATGCGCATGCCGATGAGTGAAAATGTCAGAGCTTTAAACCTTTCTAACACAGTTGCAATAATGGTATACGAAGCTTTAAGACAGCAAGACTATCCAAACCTACTAAGAGAGGAACCTCACAAAAGCAAAAATTACATCATAGATGGTATAGAAAATAATGAAGGCTAAACACTAGCCTTTTTCTTATGCAACAAAAAAAAGAAATAGTATCCTATTCCTCTTCATGTTTGCATTCGCAATGTTCACAATGGCACTCACCACAATCGCAATCTTCTGCTACTTCTTCTAAAATAATAGCGCCAGTAGGGCAATTTTCCATCGCTTCAATTGCTTCTTTATTATCGTCACTAACTTTATCGACTTTAGGTGTTGAAAGACCTGCAGAATTAGATCCAAAAATTTCACCAGCCATGCTCATACATACTCCGCATCCGATACAAGCTTCTTCATTAACTTTTACTTTCTTCATTTTTCATTCCTCCACCCACCATTATAAATTAATTTACATGAAATCGCAAGTTTAGTGTTTGATTATACAGTAAAATATGATAAAATGTTTGTGGTGAAGTAAAAATGAGTTCAAGAATGGATAAATATAAAGACAAAATGGAACCGAGTGATAGTAGAACAGCAAGAAATCAAAACATTTATAGTAGAGTAGAAGACAAAGATTTAGAATCACTTAACCTCCGCAGTAATGTTTCCATTATAGAAGCCGATCCTAACTCACTCGATATCGATAAATTGAGAGAACTCTTAGATGACAAATATCAAAGTAAAAGATCAACCCCAATAATTCCCGACGATCTAGTTGAAGACGAATCATTAAATGACATCGATCTTGAAACGACTAAGGAATACAATCTTAAAAAAATACTTGAAGAAGCTCACAAAAATAAAGACACCGATTACGATCGAGAAAGATTTAAAAAGCTTAGAGAAACACAATATGACATATTAAGTAGCCTTAACATTGGTGCAGAAACACAAGAAGAACCAACCGAGACTTTAACAACCGAAGAAGCCAATCTCATGAACCTGATTAAAACAGTCGATTTTAATGCTGCTAAAAATCGTGCCTCAAAAGTTGATTCAGACGACTTATTTGGCGATTTAATCGGAAGTGGCAACACCGAAGTTTTAGAGCCAATAACATTTGATGAACCTAAAGAGCCCGACAAAAAATCATCACTAAAAGAAGAGTTAGAAAAGACTAAAAAAATATCACGTCATGAACTGGATGAAGAAATTAACAAATATGAAACAAGTGAAGAGAGACTAGAAAGAACTCTCGAACTAGATCCCCTTACAAAAACTCAAGAAATGGCTAACTCCTTTTATACGGGCAAATTTCAAATCAACGATGAAGATATGGATGACTTTGCCGACCTCGAACGCGAAATGAAAGGTGGCAGTCTAATAATTAAAATACTGATCATCATTCTTGTACTTATAGTTTTAGGAGTCGGAGTTTTCCTTTTAAATAAATATTTAAATTTAGGACTATTTTAAAGTCCTTTTTTTCATATAATTAAATGATGAAAAGAGTAATGTTTAAAAAATCTTTTACAATTAAAAAAGTTTCTAAAAAGAATAGACTTATCATATTCTTAATTTTTACTGTCCTTCTTTTTACATTTTTTACCAAAAAAATAACATCTTCAATTTCATATAATCTAACTTCTTATCTTCAAGAAAAAGTAAAAAAGGAAAACCAAATTATTCTTAAAAATAGTTTTTCCTACTTAAACAAAGAAGAAGTAAATTTAGATAAACTGATGACTGTCGTAAAAAATTCTAAAGAAGAGATTGTTGAAGTCGATTTTAACATTAAAGAATGTACTGCTATCTTAACCAATATTTCTGGATATATCAACGACAACTTATCAGAATATAATTATTTTGGATATCGTCTAGATATACCTGCAGGTATTATTACAAACAATCTCCTATTCAGAAACTTAGGACCTAAGATCCCAATTAAAGTGGAAGTATCTGATATAGCATTAGGAAATGTCTCATCACAAGTCAAAGAATTTGGAATCAACAATGCCCTCATAGAAATCTACATATCTATTACCATTAATACTAGCATTTTATATCCGTTCGATACTATTTCATCATCAACGAAATATGATACCTTAATTGCAAGTAAAATCATAACTGGTGAAGTTCCTGGATTTTATAATGGAACCATTAATTCAAAAACTGATACAATAAGTCTTCCATTAAATGAATAAATATGGTATAATCGAATAGGATAGGAGACTCTTACCATGCAAGAATTAATATTTATAAACAAATTTTTAACCATTGGTTTTGCACATTTCTTCGATAAAACAGGTCAAGGAATATTCGAAGGTCATATAATCGAATGCCTATGTGATATTTATGGTATAGAAGCTCTACGTGAAATATACCAAACTAAAAACGAAGGCGCATTTATCGATCTAATCAGAAAATATGGATTAGCTCCCAACCTCTATGACAATTTCCTTCAACTTACAAACAGATATGAAAAATTTAAAGAAGAACAAATTAGCAATCCGACTTTGAAAACAGATGTTGCAAGCAGAATTGAGAGTTCTCTTATAACGATGTACATTTACAGATGTTTCCTTATAGAACCTTCTCTAGAAGAACTTAGCCATTTTGAAAATGACCTATTAAATGACTTCGAAATTATCAAAATACATTTCAACATATCAATTAATCCAAATCAAACTAGAGAACTTTGGGCTAAAAAGAAAAGAATGCTCGACGACAATGTCGATCTTATAAGAATCGTCCCAACATTTCTAGACGACTTTACTTATGCTAAATATGGCACTAGTCGAGAAGAAGTAGAAAAGATGGATTATAGAATGGTAGAAGAGTTAAACAGCTATATAAAATCAAAGCAGGCATTAGAAGTAGAAAATGAACCGCAACCAAAAGAAAAGAAAGCACTTAAAATTTTCGCTAACACTGCTCTTTCAAGTGGAAATGGTTTTGTAGATTTTCTTCTAATCGCAAGCATTATAGCAACTGAATTTTCGATTGGACTAATATATCTCTTCTTACATTTATAGGGGGAATTATGATTACAGTTAACGATAAACAATTCGAAATCATAGAAAATTTTAAAGAAGCACTAAATTTGGAAAATCTTGAAAACTCGATGACAGAATATTTTGATGAATATGATTACATTGTTGGAGACTGGGCTTATGGAAAGTTAAGATTAAAAGGATTCAACGATAACACCAACAAAAACTTTAACGCTATAAATGACTCAGCTCTGATCAAATCTTACTTAAAAGAGTACTGTGCTTATGGTTGTAAATATTTTGTTATAAAAAGAATAAAGGTTGATTAACTCACAATTGTGTGATAAAATTAACGATAGAATAAGAGGGATTAATATGAATGAAAAAATAAATATTACAAAATCTGACGGAGCAACGATTTCTGCTGATATCATTTGCTTTTTAGAAAATATAAAAACTGGAAAAAGATATGCTTATTATACTTTGAACGAAACAGTTGGTGCAGGGCCTAGCAGTACTGTAAAAATATACGTTTCCAAAATAGCTCAAAACAATCCAGCTCTAGATACTGCAATAACTGAAGAAGAGTGGGGAATTTTAAAAGGATACATGTCTGATGCACTTAAAGGAAATACAAACCCTGATATTAAATATATCTCTTTAAAAGAGCTAGCATCTCCTACTAGCATTAGTGAAAAAGCTATTGCTATGCCTACTAGTTATGATTATATTAACAAACAAAGAGGAATATATGCTCAAAGTATAGCTTCTAGTGAAGAAAGTAGCGAAGGATCAGCAGCTTCTATAACACCAGCTCCTGAACCTACAGTAGTAGAAGAAACACCAGAACCTACTGTTGCTCCAGTGGCAGAACCAGCAGCACCTGTTGCTGAGCCAACTCCAGCACCAGTACAAGAACCAGTACCTGCTCCAGATCCAATTACTACTCCAGCAGAAGCGCCAACCCCAGTAGAAACTCCTGTAACTCCACCTATTGAAGAACCAGCAGACAACAATGCAAGTAATAATACTGGATCATCTGCTACCCTTACACCGATTAATATCGAAGAAATAGAACAGAAATATGCTGAAATGATTGACACGATCAACAAACTTAAAACTCAGGAACTTGAAGCAGCTAAAAGATATAATGCAACGATTGAATTAAGTGCAATGCACAATGAACAACATGCTAACTATGTTCAAAATGAACAGAGCAAAGAAGTTATGCCAAATGTCGAACAAGCTCCTATAGCACCAACTCCAGAACCTACTCCAGTTGTAGAAACACCAAGCCCTGAACCAACACCAGTAATACCAACTACACCTGTTACAGATGCTAATCTTGAAACAAATTGGTTCGACATGCCAGCAAGCTAATTAATATTATCGTTTATCGATGATATTTTTTTTATTTTCACATAAAATTAAATGTGATTAACCATGAAAAACATGCTTTTATACAATTACAATCTTAATATAGAAAATATCACCGAACTCGAAAACGGTGATTATCATTTCTATATTGACTATGACAAATACTATATTTTAAAAGTTAATAGACCAAAAGAAGACATCGAAGCAATAGCCAAAATAATTAAACTTTATCCATTACAATTTCACAATCTTTTCCTAAATAGATTTAATTCTCTATACTCCAAATACCTAAATGACGAATACCTTTTAATGAAAGTTACAGGACCAGAACACATCGAGTTAAATATGAAAGACATTTTATTAAACATCATCCCTTATGAAGACAAAAAAAATATTCTCGACCGAACAGATTGGAGTAAACTTTGGTCTTTAAAAATTGACTATTTAGAATATCAAGTCAGTGAGCTAGGAAAAAATCATCCTCTAATTACTAAAACTTTTAGTTACTATGTAGGACTAGCCGAAAACGCTATTCAATACTTCAACATGCTAAATCCTAATAATGCCCCGACAGCACTATCACACAGACGTATTAAATCTCCGACATACACTTTTGATTTTTACAATCCCCTTGATCTAGTCATCGATTACAAAGTAAGAGATATTTCCTCTTACATAAAGACAAACTTTTTTAATGGTTTAGATATAGAACCTGAACTCGATATTCTTCTCAAAGAAAACACTTTATCAGCATTAGAATATAACCTACTATTTTGTAGATTACTTTATCCTGGTTATTATTTCGATAAAATTCATAAAATATTTGAAGACAACTTTGACGAAGACATTTTACTTAAATACATTAATAAATCCGCTGAATATGAAGCACTTCTAAATCTCATCTTTAATAAATTTTCCGAAAAAACATCTATGATAAAAATTGACTGGTTAATAAAAAAATCATAAAGGAGTATTTATGACTTTTAACACTTCGGGAACTTTTTCTTGTATAGAGTAGAGTAATCCATACTCTAATGTGTCATCTTGTTGCATGCACATTTGACAAGCACCACTCATTTTAACATAAACAATTTTTTCCTCTTGATCATATTTTACAAATTCCATGTCTCCGCCTTCCATATTTAAAAGAGGTCTTAACTCTTCAATCACTTCTTTAATAATTTCTACTGTGCTCATTATATCACTCATTTCCTCGTCTAACAGTATACTTCATAAGAAAAAAAATGTCAAAGCTCATTCGTGACATTTTTTATTTGAAAATTTTAGAAAAAGTCTTATAATTAAATATAGGTGACAAGAATGCCAATAGAAGAAAACTTAAAAAATATAAAAAAAAGACTATTATTAAATGATAAAACGATGAGTAAACTACTAAACTTAAATGAGAAGGAATATATAGCCTTAGAGAAAAATTCGAGTAATATAACAGAATCTCAAAATAGTAAAATATCAGAAATTTTAAAAATTGAAATTTTAAATAAAAAAAGTAATAGTTCGAGAATAACGGTCAGAAAAAAAATCGATATCCAAAAATATCAAAACACGTTTAAAGCATATTCTGAAATACTTAAACTATATTATCCCCAATGTCAAATATTTGTTTTAACTAAAATCAAAAAACACAATCCTATAAATTCATTTTTAAATCTATTTTTTAAAAATAGTAAAACTGCCATTATTAATGAAATGGGAACTTTTTATCCTAGTTACCTCATTCAAAAAGATAATCACCATTTACTTGTAAACATCACTAATACACATCTTCATATAATAGAAATTCAACTAGGCAATAATGAAAAAATTTTTTTATACGGTGGATACCAATACAGAAAAGCCAATGAAATATACTTAAAATAACTTTTCGGGACTTAAAAAAGATGTTATACTATTAGTAGGAGTGTTTAAAATTATGAAAAAAGTATTACTAATAGACGGCAACAATTTACTTTTTAGAAGCTACTATGCAACAGCCTACTCAGGTTCTATTATGCGCAACTCAAAAGGCCAGGCGACTAATGCCCTATATGGTTTTGTCTCTATGATAAATAAAATTATTGCCGAGGAAAACCCCGAATTTATGGTCGTTGCATTCGACATCGGAAAAAACTTTCGCCACGATAAATATGAAAACTACAAAGCAGGAAGAAATGAAACACCTACTGATCTAAAAAGTCAATTTCCAATCGCTAAACAAATACTAGATGCAATGGGTATTAAACATTTAGAAATGGAAGGCTACGAAGCTGACGACATCATTGGAACTTTAGCAAAAGAAGCCGATTTAGATCCTGAATATGACGGTCTCATCATCTCATCAGACCACGATCTCATGCAATTGATCAGTCCCGTTGTAAGTATGAAAATGTTAAAGAGCAAAGATAGCATTTATTATACAGTTGATTCTTTCCATGAAGAATACGGTTTTGAACCCTTAAAGATTATTGATCTAAAAGCCTTAATGGGAGATTCCAGTGATAACATTCCAGGCGTTAAAGGTATCGGTGAAAAAACCGCCAAAACATTAATCCAAAACTATGGATCATTAAATGGTGTTTATGATAACTTAGATAATATAAAAGGAAAGACAAAAGAAAAACTAGAACTAGATAAAGAAAATGCTTACTTCAGCTACGATTTAGCAACTATTTATAGAGATGTCCCTCTGACAACACCTTTAGGCGAACTCACTTACGATGGACCTAATGATAAACTCAAACCACTTTTCCAAGAATTAGAATTTCATTCATTTTTAAAAAACATGACGTTTCAAACAGTTAAAGAAGCAGATATCGAATATAAAACTATCGAATCAGTCGATGAAATACCACAAGCTTTTGAATTTTCGTATTTTATTGAATGTGATAAAGAAAATTATCACTTTGCCAATATATTAGGAATGAGTCTTTATGATGGTATAACATTATACTATGTACCTGCCAATCTAGTTAAGTCAGTTTTAGAAAAAATTTCAACTAGACTTCGTTACACATATGCACTCAAAAAAAATATTGCCTTAGCAAGGGCACTAGGAATCGAAATTAACAACACCGACTTCGATATGATGATTGCCTATTATTTACTTGAAAATAATTCAAAAGACGACATAGCATTGAAGATGAGCGACGAATGCATAACTGTATACTATTATGAAGATTTAATTAAAAATAAAGTTGACGAAACAACTTTTAAGCGCGGACTAGTTTTAAAAGCTAAATTCATATGGGATCAAAAAAGCGAACTTTTAAATCGCCTCAAAAATGCTGAGATGATAAATCTTTTTAACAACATTGAAATGCCTCTAGTAGAAGTTTTATCGGACATGGAAAAAGAAGGAATCGGAATAGATCGAGAAGTCTTAGAAAATATGAAGATACAAACAAAAGAAAAACTTACGAGCATAGAAAATATAATTTTCGAAATGGCTGGTAAAACCTTCAATTTGTCGAGTCCTAAACAGCTAGGTAATGTTTTATTCAACGAACTTGCTATACCTTATCCAGGAAAAAAGACGACTTCCTTCAGCACAGACATCACTATTCTAGAAAAATTAGTTGGACAATACCCAATTATAAAACCTATCATCGAATACCGAACTTTAAATAAACTTTATAATTCCTACCTCGAACCACTTGAAGATTACATTTTAGATGATGGTAAAATTCACACAATATTTAAACAGACTCTTACAAGAACTGGACGTTTGTCAAGTGTAGAACCAAACCTTCAAAATATTCCAACACGAGAAGAAGAAGGAAAACTTTTAAGAAAAGCCTTTATACCAAATACAGACTGTTACTTATTAAGTGCTGACTATTCACAAATAGAACTTCGTATTCTAGCATCGATTTCAGGTGACGACACAATGATCGACTCTTTCAGACATGGAGAAGATATTCACAGACGTGTCGCGGCAGATATATACGATGTTCCACTTGAAGATGTAACAAAAGAAATGCGTTCTACAGCTAAATCAGTAATATTTGGAATCGTATATGGAATAAGTGGATTTGGTCTAGGAGAAAACCTAAACATTTCTGCAAAAGAAGCCAAAAATTTTATCGAAAAATATTACGAATTGTATCCGAAAGTCAAAGAATACATGGATGGTATCAAAGAAAATGCCTACGACCAAGGATACGTTAAAACTCTTTTCAACAGAATAAGATATATCGACGAACTTAAAAGTCCCGTATATATGGTTCGCGCAGGAGGGGAGAGAATCGCCCTTAATACACCTATTCAAGGTACTGGTGCTGACATTATTAAAATAGCGATGATAAACCTTTACAAAAGACTTAAGAAAAACAATTTCAAAAGCAAAATACTTTTACAAGTACACGACGAAGTCATCATAAACGTTTACCCTGATGAATTAGAATCTATAAAAGAAATCGTAACTCAAGAAATGGAAAACGCCGTCGATCTCGAAGTTCCACTAAAAGTTGGTGTAGAGTATGGTACTAATTGGTACGATGCAAAATAAAAAAGGAGGAAAATAAAATGCCAGAAATAGCAGAAGTCAGAGTTGTAGCAAAAGTTTTAAAAAAGAATTTATTAGGACAAAAAATAAATAAAATTAAAATACTTTATCCTAAAATAGTAGAATCTGACAACAAAGAATTTGTAAATACTTTAGAAGATTTAACTTTTACAAACATTAAAACATATGGGAAATATCTTATCTTCGAGTTAGGTGAATATTCTTTCATAAGTCATTTAAGAATGGAAGGTAAATATTTTTATGTCGAGACATCGACTCCAGTCGACAAACACACTCATCTAATTTTTACATTAGAAAATGGATACGATTTAAGATACAATGATGTCAGAAAATTTGGACGAATTAAGCTCGTAAAAACAGAACAAGTTTTTGAAGATCCATCACTAAAAAAATTAGGCATTGAACCTGACAATAAAAGTTTAACAAAAGAGTATTTACTAGAAAAATTGCAAAATAAAAAGATACCGATAAAATCTTTACTTTTAGATCAAACCATCATAAATGGTTTAGGAAATATATATGCTAATGAGGTATTATTCGCATCGCGCATACATCCTCTCAGATTAGGAATTACTATAAATGAAAAAGAGGCATCGGCAATTATTAAGAACGCAGACGAAATAATTACAAAATCTTTTGAATGTGGCGGATGCACAATAAGAAGTTATACTTCTAGCCTAGGAGTAACAGGCCATTATCAAGACTACTTGAAAGTACAGAGCAAAGAATCATCTCCGTGCCCTATTTGTTCGACGCCTATTAAAAGAATTAAAATCGAAGGAAGAAGTGCTTTCTTTTGTGAAAAATGTCAAAAACTATAACTAAAAAGTAGCCAATCGGCTACTTCTTATTTTTATTAAATTCCATTGCCAACTTTCCGCTAGCTAAATACCCTTCATAAGCTGCTCTGTTAAATACTAAATCGAACTCTCCAATATACTCATAAACTTTAGGATTAAAACCTAACTTAAACTTATTTAAGCCTTTAAATGGACTAGACTTTTTAAAATCACCGCTTATACCATTTAAATCTAAATATTCATAATCATCTTTATAATTATTTATTATAGCATCGTATAAAAAATAATTGGCATTTAAATAACTATTATTTCGATCAAAAGCACTCGCAATAATATGTGCTCGATTTTCATATCTAATTACTATAGCTCCCGCCACTACTTCATCTTCATGATCTCTTAAACCATCAGTCGCCTTTACTATTTCATTTTTTAAAGTACTAAGCTTCGCATCACTCGCCATTTTAGTATGGAGGTCATTCTCACTATGACTTCTGTGCAATATTTCATTATATAATCCATTCTTATCTAATTCTTGCTCATACAGATTTTGTGTATTTTTTATAAAGTTCTCATAACTGACTCTTACTAATAACAAATCTATTTTACTTCCAAAAAGATTAAACATAGTTTTAAAATAGGATAAGCTATTTTTATCAAATAACTTGCAAAACTCTTCTAAATCGTCTTCAGCACCTTTCACTAAATACAATCCCTTACGTTTAGAATTATTAACTTTATTTCGGTTTGCCTTCGAATAATTTTCATAACGGGCATTTTTCAATTCGACATAAGCATTAAATCTCGGATTAATCGATTCAAAATAGAGATTATCTTTCAACTTTATAAAACCTAAACTTTGTAAGTTGTGTTTTAAATTATAATTTGGATTAGCTCGCGATTCAAAAGTTTTATTATTAACTTCTGAAACAACAATCTCGGGATTGATCTTTATAAAAACCATATTTTTTTTAGCATAAAAAGCCTTCAATTTTTGAGTAAAAGTTCGCACCAAAGCATCATCATAATAATTGATTAAAAATCCTTTAGGAGCATACCCATACTTCGCATTAAGTCCAATTTTTTTCCAAAGTATTAACGATGCGGCAACTATAACATTATCCTGATTGACTAAGCCAACATAGTCATAATTATATTTATTCTCACCCATAAACCTCGCATATTCTTCACTCTGCATATAATTTTTTAAAGGACTATTCTTTGTAAATTCTAAAAAAGTTTGTATTGTAAGTTCTTTTATTTCCATTATAACCATGCTCCCTTCGAATAAAACATTATACCATAAAAAGTACACTTTGTATATATCACACATCTAAAAAAATACCTACTAAATCAAAATTTCTTTTCTTGAAAAGTTTTCTCTTATAAGTTATAATTTATATAAATTAGAAAGGCAATACTTGATGAAAAAAGAAAAAATTTTGACTGTTATCTTTATTGTAATTATAATAATGACTAACTTTATTTGGTATAAAATTTATTTGAAAGAGCAAAACAAATTAAACCACGCAGTTATTCCGTCTTTATCAGAAGATTACTTTACTGCGCAAAAAATTTTGACTGGATATCAAATCCAAACTGAAAAACTTTTAATAAACCCTCTAGGAACAATTGGCGAAATAAAATATGGTTTATTGCCTTACAACATTTACTTCCAAAGTGAAAAAGATTATCAAAATTTTATTAAAGAAAATACTAACATAAAAGAAGCACCATTAGTATTACAAAATCCTGATTATCCAAACGGTTGTGAAGCAGCAAGTGCCGTAATGCTTTTACAATATGAAGGAATAAATCTAACACTTAAAGAATTTATAGAAAACTATTTGCCAACTGACAAAGTTTATGAAGAAAATGGAGAAAGATTTGGACCTAATCCAGCCTCTCATTATGCTGGAGATCCATCAAGTCCGAATAGAGGTTGGGGAGCCCTAGAGCCTGTTATAATGGCAGCTATATCAAAAGTTATATCAGCTAAAGATGCCGACTATTTAAAAAATAATTCTTTAATGTCCAGCTCGACTAAAAAACTGCCTCTCTACTTAATTGCAGCAAACACACATCCATCACTCATTTGGATAACACAAGATTATCAAAAATCGGATGAAGTTTACGAATGGTTTAGCTACGATTCAAAAAACACTTACACTTATCCCAAAAAATCACATACCGTTCTACTTACTGGCATGGACGAAAAATATTATTATATTAATGATCCTTTAAAAACAGAAAAAAATATACCTATTCCTAAAGAACAACTAGAAGCCGCCTTTGACAGCATGGGTAGACAATTCATAAGTATTACCTAATTCAAGCCAAAAGCTTCTTTTTTTTAATTTTTCCTCATAAAATTAAAAAGGTGAATAATTAATGTTTAAGAATAAAATTTACACACGAGCAAGAATAGTTTTCTTAGCAGTAACGATTATTTTACTTGCCGTAATCATCAAAGTATTTTACATTGAAGTAATTCAATATAAAAAGTTAAATAACTTAGCCTCAAACTTATGGAGCCGAAATTTACCTATAACAGCAGATCGAGGCACTATATATGATCGTAATGGTAAAATAATTGCTACCAACATTACGACGACAAGCCTAGTTTTTATTCCTAATCAAATCGTCGATAAAGAAGCAGTTGCTAGAGATATTAGCAATATTTTAAATGTTGAGTATGAAGATATACTTGCCCACGCTTCCAAAAAAACATCAATCGAAAGAGTACACCCCGAGGGAAGACAGTTAGATTATGAGACTGCTGAAAAAATAAATAGCCTCAATTATGATGGTGTCTACCTCGTCAAAGAATCAAAAAGACATTATCCATATGGAAATCTTTTAAGTCACACATTAGGCTATGTTGGAATCGATAATCAAGGTTTAAGTGGATTAGAGCTCAACTATGATAAATATTTAACAGGTGTCGACGGCGCTATTAAATATTTTTCTGACGGTAAAGGTCATCGACTCGATTTAGAAGAAGTATACATGGCTCCACAAAGTGGTATGAATTTAACTCTTACAATAGACCTCGACTTACAACAAACTGTAGAAAAAGAACTGGACAATGTTATCGATATGTATAACCCTGAAGATGCTTTAATACTCGCTATGGATCCTAATACTGGAGAAGTTTTAGCATTAGCTAATAGACCAGATTTTGACCCCAATAACTATAAAGATTATTCGACTGAGACGATAAACCGTAACTTAGGTATTTGGAAAACTTATGAACCTGGATCAACTTTCAAAATATTAACTCTTTCTGCTTCTCTTGAAGAAAAAGAAGTAAATCTTTTTGAAGATCATTTTTATGACTCAGGATCGGTTCACGTCGAAAATGCCCGTATTAAATGCTGGAAAGCAGGTGGACACGGTGCACAAACATTTTTAAACGTCGTAGAAAATTCCTGCAACCCAGGTTTTGTAGAACTAGGACAAAGACTAGGAACCGAACGACTTTATAATTATGTTAATAAATTCGGCTTTGGTACAAAAACAGGTATCGACTTAAATGGTGAGAGTACAGGAATACTTTTCTCTTTAAATAAAATGGGGCCTGTTGAAACTGCTACTACTGCCTTTGGTCAAGGTATAAGTGTTACACCTATACAACAAGTACGTGCTGTAAGTGCAGCAGTAAATGGTGGAGAACTTTTAAAGCCTTATGTAGTTAAAACAGTAAGTGAGCCTGAAACGAATACGACTATCGTTGAAAATAAAAAACAAGTTCTAAGTAATGTAATCTCTAAAGAAACGAGTAGCATGGTTCGTTATGCACTTGAAAGTGTTGTAGCCAATGGAAGTGGTCGAAACGCTTATATAGAAAACTATCGTGTAGGTGGAAAAACAGGTACAGCCCAAAAAGTTGAAAATGGAGTATATTTAACAGGAAACTATATTGTATCATTCATTGGATTCATGCCAGCTAATGATCCTAAAATTGTCGTATATGTTGCTATAAATAATCCAAAAGGGATAACTCAATATGGTGGTACAGTATCAGCCCCAGTCGCTAAAAATGTTTTAACAAGTGCAATAGAAATGTTAGACATAAAACCGGATTTAGAAGGGATGGAAAAAGAATATCGTTGGTATGAAGACTCCTACGTAAAAATACCCGATGTCATAGGCATGTCCAAAAGTGATGCCCTAAAGCTTTTAAAAGAATTTAAAATCGAATACTCAGGTGACGGAGATGTTGTCCTTTATATGAGTCCCGAACCTGGATACTATGCTAAAAAGGGTGGCACGGTCAAACTGATGTTAACAAAATAAAAAATTTAACTAATTTATTAATAATTATATATCTTATATTCATAATAAAAAAGAAAAGAACACACTTAAAATTATACATAAAACCGTTAAAGAGGTGTAAAATTTGAGCTAGTTTCATAGAATTAAAGTGGCATAAGATGTATAATTAAATAACGAGGTGGGAATTATGTTAATTTTAGCTAAAACTACTCTCGCTATTATGTTAGGCTTTGTCCTTTCAGTCATAGCGGGATTCATAATATTACCATTGGTAAAAAAGGCTCATTTCAGCCAAAAAATAAACACATTTGTAAATGAAAGACATCAAAAGAAACAAGGTACTTCTACTATAGGAGGTTTAATATTTATTATACCGACTATAATCGCCTTGATCATGCTTTATTTAAAGAAAAGTATTTCCATAAACCATAATTTAGTCATTCTTGTATTCGTATTCTTGAGTTACGCCGCTTTGGGCTTTCTCGATGATTATTTAAAAACTAAACGAAAAACCATTAGTGGCAACGAAGGACTTAAATCGTGGCAAAAATTTGTTTTACAAATTTTAATCGCCGTAGTTTTCTTCTTTATTTATAGAAGCTATGGCGGAACAGGGGATTTAACATTGAGCTTATTCGGTTGGAATTTTCCGATGGGCTGGGCTTATGGATTGTTCATTTTATTAGTCTTAGTAGCTACTACAAATGCTGTAAATATTACTGATGGGTTAGACGGCTTGGCATCAGGTCTGTCGATATTCGCCTTCGCGGCATTCGGACTCATAGCTTGGAACACGACATGGCTCGAAGGTTATCAAGAACTTGCTATTTTCTGTTTTCTTCTAATCGGATCACTAGCTGGATTCTTAGTATTTAATTCTCATCCTGCTAAAATATTTATGGGTGACACAGGCTCTTTAGCATTAGGTGGTGCTCTTGCTACCTTATCAGTATTAACTAGACATGAATTTTCTCTTATCCTAGTAGGAGGAGTATTTGTAATAGAAACTCTTAGTAGCTTAATTCAAATTATCTCAATACGCAAATTTAATAAAAGAATATTTAAAAGAGCACCACTGCATCACCATTTTGAAGAATTGGGCTGGGAAGAAACCGACATTGTCAAACTGTTTTGGTCCATCGGATTTTTACTCGCTATGCTAGGAATAATATATGGTGTATGGTTATAAAGAATCCCACAAGATTCTTTTTTTGTACATTTTATGTTTACATTTTATGTGAAAAGTATCACAATTTGACAATTCTTTACAATATTCGACAAAACATTCCCTGGTATTTTGTCGTATTACATATTATAATAAATGTGCGTGGTAAAAGAAGGAGATGCTTATGAATAATAAAATACGCACGTTATTAATAGATGACGATGAAGTACTAATTCAAAACTTTAGGAAGTATTTTAGCAGTTCAAGTAGTATTGAAGTAACCCACATAGGCTTAGATGGTAATACTGGTTTACAACTAGCCCTTGATAACTTAAATTCAATAGACTTAGTCATAATGGATACTTTATTACCAGGAAAAGATGGCTTAGCTCTTTTAGAAGAGTTTAACAAAGTAGGAGCAAAGTTCAAAATAATCTTAACTTCTACAGTTAAAAATCCCATCATATTTAATAACATAGACAATTACAATGTCGGATATGTTTTCCTAAAACCATATAAAATGGAAGCTCTAGAAAATATTATTGATGATCTATTCAATAATAAAAGAAACACACTTTTAGATGGAAAATTAGAATCAAGAATCAGCAAAATGTTACATTCTCTAGGAATCCCATCACATATTAAAGGATATCAATATATAAGAGAAAGTATAATATTGATTTATAAAAACCCATTTATAATTGGCGGGATAACAAAAGAGCTTTATCCGACTGTAGCGGAAAAATATAAAACTACTTCTTCAAGAGTAGAACGTGCAATCAGACATGCTATAGAGGTAAGTTGGAACAGAGGCGACTACGATTACATGGAAGAACTGTTTGGACACAGTGTCGACTATGATCGAGCAAAACCCACTAATTCAGAGTTTATAGCAACTGTAGCTGATAAATTACAGTTAGAATTAAATGCTTTAATGAGACAATAAATGTCTCTTTTTTAGTGGTTATTTGTTCAAATTTTGATTTCTTAACAAATTTTCTAATTCTGAGACTCTTCTTGCTAGATTATCTATATCTGACTTTTTTCCTAAAACAGGGTTCATTTGCGAGTGATCATGGGCATTAGACTTAATTCTACTACCAGAATTACCTTGATATCTATTATTGATCATTTGTTGT
This sequence comes from uncultured bacterium, assembly GCA_947646655.1. GTDB lineage: Bacteria > Bacillota_I > Bacilli_A > RF39 > UBA660 > RUG11867. Next base: position 28,884 of record CANSHI010000010.1, on the reverse strand, counting down.
TGCGCTGCAGTCGTTAAAACGATCTGTCCAACTAAAATTAACCAGTTGCCAATTGAATTTAACTCATCAGCTGTATAATCGTCTTCAAGTATTAAACCTACAATAATTCCACTGATTGTAAATATTTCAGGATTAATATTAGGAGGAAATTCTTTCATGGCATTCACCTAACTATAATAATTTTATGCAAAAAAAAGTTTCATATCATTGAAACTTTTTTTATTGAGTTCTACCTGTTTTAACCCAACCATCTAAATTAGTTGAATAACTCCAAGTATATCTACAAGATTCTGTTTCCTTTGCAGGCTTTAATACATCTTTGTAAATATATCCATAACATCTTTTTTTATTTAAATCAACTGAGTATCCTTGATTTTCACAATAATATTCAGTGTATTCGTAAGAACCATTACGATATCCAATATAGATGAAATTTCTATTAGATTGGTTGTACTCATGTAAATTAGGTTTCTGACTGCGTACAGTTCTAGATAGTAAAGTCGCATAATCAGAATATTTTTCATTAATGACACATTTATTATCACTATTTAAAGTACCGCCTACCTCTTTACAAGAATAATTTATGCTACATTTTTTATACTCATATAATGGTTCTACTTTATTATTGTTATTACCAGTATTGTTGTTATTATTATTTGAACTTGAATTAGAATCACTAGGTTTACTAGGTGTAGTAGGCTTTGTAGTGTTATTAGGCTTACTAGAAGATTGATTATTGTTTGGTTTTGTCGTACTCGTATTAGGTTTAGTATTTGTTGTATTATTAGAAGGCTTATTTGTCTCTGGCTTTGTATCTGTATTATTACCACTAGATGTACTAGAATTATCATCATCAGTTGCTACTTCTCCACAAATACCAGCCTCAGATTCCGCAGTTCCTTTACAAACGCCACCATTACATTCGCTAAAGCATCCAACATAAATCAATCTATTTTCCCTATTAGATCCACAATTTAAAGAAATATTAACAGCATAATTATTTTCAAATTTAGTTATTTCTGCAAAGCTTTCATTTGAATCACAAGTATTTTCTTCATTGTCGACCAATTTAGTAATTAAGTCCTTATCTTCTAAAAGCTTAAGTCTTACTGTTTTTGAACTATTTATCTCTTTTGGTAAATTATCTTTATTCAAGTACTTTAATAATGCCTCTTCAAAACTGTCTAATTGTTTAGAAAGAGTAACTGGTGTTTCATCAGTCACAGGTTTATTATTGTCTTTTTTTGTACATTTTCCTACTAAAAGAATTATAATAACAGTGATAACTAAAATACCTGCAAAAATACCAGCTTTTTTTAGAATAGGTCCCCATTCTATTTTATTTTCATTAGACTCATACATATTTTTTACCTCCTATTTTATCTAGTTTTTTGATTACTTAATTCTTGTTTAGCACTAGCTGCCATAGCTTCGTATAAACTAGAATCGTTGATATCACTAACGGTATACTCTACACCATCCATATAAACAGCGTAATCACTTCCTAAAGTATTTACAATCGCATTAGTATATATAGCTAAACGTGCCCATAGTAGTCTAGCAGCTGGATCTCCAGTATTAATTCCAACTCCACCTGATACGCCATTATTTTTAATGATTGCCTCTTCTATGATCGCTCTTTCTCCATAAATAGCCAAATTATTTAAATCAGTCAAAGCTCCATTTAAATTTAATTCCATTGAAGAAACTGCCGATTTACCTTCTTGGTTAAAGATAAGAATGCTACTTAGGTTGACTGCATTAGTACCATATAACTGTTCTCCGTTTAAAGCATTGTTTACTCCTGGAACACTTGCAACATTTAAAACATCACATATTATTGCATCCGCAGTATCAATACTCATAGAAGATTCTAAACCATTGATTACTCTAATAGCATCTGCAATATCATCATATCCATAACCAGTAAACATCGAAAAGTTATTATATACTATGTTTGCAGCTTCACTAACCTTCGCTTCATAAGGGTCAATCTCAGGAGTTGGTTCAGGTGTAACAACAGGTTTTGGAGTTGAAATCGCTTCAGGTGTAATTATAGGAGTTGGAGCAGATGTTTGAATAGGTGCATTAGATGGAGCCGAAGCTTCAGGTACACTAGTTGGCACAGGAGTAGCAGTAGGATCCGCTGTAGCATTTGTTTCTGCAGTATTTTCATCAGCAACACTACTTTCTTCCTTACTTTTTGCTTCTTTTAAAGCAAGATCCACTAAGACTTTATCTTTTAAGCGTTCAGCATCGATAAATCCATTTTTTATATTAAATAATAAATCTCTTGTATCTATTTCGTCAAAATTACCACTTGAAATAGGCTTTTTAGTATCGCCATTATTTTTAGAGTTTTTGACAACACCATAAACAGTAGTTCCAACAATTAATATAACCAAAGCTACACTCATACTTATTAATGATTTATTAAGTTTACCTTTTTTAGGTTTTCTATTTAGTTTAAAATTAGAAAGCTTATTCTTTTTATCACTTACATAAGTAGAAAGAGCATCTGTAATTTTAACAGAAAGTTTATTTTTTTTGCCATTTTTAGTATTTTTATCTTTATCCTCATTTGTTTCTTTATCTTTACCAAAGAAATTAGGCTTATTTATAGATTCATAAGCTTTATGAGTAAGTTTAGCAATTTCTTTGACTCCTTTTTCGGCTTTTTCTTTAGAACCTAATTCAAAATATTCTTTAATGCTACGATACAAACTGGACATTCCATCAATATAAACTTGTGTATGTTTATTAATTTTTCTTTCTTTGTTAGCTAGCGCTGCCTTAGTACGAACTGTATAAATAATTTCCTCTAAAGCGGATACTATCTTATTTGTATTAAGTGTATTTTCATATTCTTCTAAATACATTTTTGCAGAAGTACATCCTACTTCCTGAGCAATGTTTTTAAGCTCAGTCACATCTAAATTAGCACTAAACTTGTTTCTAACTAACGGTTTTAACATAACCTCAATCTGTTTCATTAAGTCATTGAATTGTTTATCACTTATAGAAACATTACCTAGTCCTGCTATAGTATTTAAAAGTTTCTCACCATTTTGCTGTTCTCTAATAATGTTATAATAATCACTATATAACTTAGATGCTATAATGCCAAATAAAACATTTCTGCTTTCATCCATTTCTACTTCAGTAGAAGCAGCATCTAAATACTTATATAAGTTTACATTAAAACTTTTGTTATCTTCCAAGTCCAACATAAACATAAGTTTTTCTACAATATTCTTTTCGATTTTCATATCAAAAATCCCCCTTTTTCAATTTCGCCATATATTATACACATTTTTTTTAAAAAGTCAATTTTTTTCTATTAAATACGAAGAATTATTGCTAAAATAATCGCATAATATTAAAATAGTTATTGACACCACAAAAAAAAGTATGTTATAATCAGGTTGTCGCTTGGGAAACTATGGAGAAATACCCAAGTCTGGCTGAAGGGACTGGTCTTGAAAACCAGGAGGTCGGAAACGGCGCGGGGGTTCGAATCCCTCTTTCTCCGCCAATTTAATTATTTATTATTTATCGCGGGATGGAGCAGCGGTAGCTCGCTGGGCTCATAACCCAGAGGTCGTAGGTTCAAATCCTTCTCCCGCAACCAAAATGGTTCGTTAGTGTAGTGGTCTATCACGCCTGCCTGTCACGCAGGAGATCACGGGTTCAAATCCCGTACGAACCGCCATTTTTTTGGCACCATAGCTCAGTCGGTAGAGCAGAGGACTGAAAATCCTTGTGTCACAAGTTCAATTCTTGTTGGTGCCACCATAATAGAATGTTTGCCCGAATTACGGGTTTTTTATTTAGTAAAAAATATTTTTTTAATACAAAAAACAATATTTTACTAACATATTGGAATATATATTCAGAATATTTATGCATCTCTTAATTATTCCGCATAAATGTTACACTATAATAGTAACGGAGGAGTGAATTAATGAGAAAAAATTTTGACAGTATCATAACATATGTAGATTATGGTCACATTAGATATAATATAAAAACATTGATGAAGAAAAGAAACCTCTCTAAAAGCCAAATGGTTAAGAGAACTGGTCTTCACCATCAAGTAATTGAAAGATATACTAATGATGACATTACAAGATTTGACAGAGATATCTTAGCTAAAATATGCTACATTCTTGATTGTAAATTGGAAGACATAATGACGTACATTCCACCAACAGAAAACGATAAAAAAGATCTATAAACACAAATCTAAAAACTAGTTGCTTTGAATAATTTATACTAGGGGGTCACAATATGAGAAAAATAACTGAACAGATGATTAAACTATATAAAATAGACAAATTACGATATGACTTTTTAGGTTATACATTTCATAATTTATCAGAACTTACATATCATCACCTAGTCGTTCCAAGACGAAACTGTGAAAAAGTAGGCATCGAAGCAGATGGATATACTATTTGGAATGGTGCTATATTAGCAAGAATTTCCCATGAATATCTTCATATTATTGAACATTATGATCCTGAAATCTTTTTTGCATTAACAAGTGAAATGATTGATGAAAATATCAATTTAGAATTAAAAATTGAAAACTTAAAAAGGATCAGGGATCTTCTGCTTTATTTTGAACATGAACATAGAAACGATAGAAATATAAAGGGTGGCATGTTAATAAAACCTCAATATAAGAAAAAAAGAATAATTTTAAAATAGTTTAAAAAATATAATGTTAATTTTATTAAAAGCCACTAACTCGTTTGGCTTTTTTCATTTTTACTTGAATTATTTTATTACTTATTATATAATCATAAATAGAATAAAGGGTGATGCAAAGTGACTAAAGTTATGGGATTATGTGCACATGAAATATTGGATTCTAGAGGAAACCCCACAGTTTATTGTGAAATGCTTACAGACAATGGTATTTTAGTAAATGCAAGTGTACCAAGTGGTGCTTCCACAGGCGCTAAAGAAGCCCTAGAACTTAGAGATGGTGTTGTAAGTAGATATGATGGTAAAGGTGTCAAAAGAGCTGTAACAAACGTAAATGAAATAATAAAACCAGAAATTTTAGGCATGACTCTTGATCAAAAGGCTATCGATGAAAAGATGCTTATGCTAGATGGAACTATGAACAAATCAGCTCTAGGGGCTAATGCAATTCTAGCTGTATCGCTATGTACCATGAAAGCACTTGCTAAAAGCGAAGGAAAAGAAATTTATGAATATTTAAGTAATGGAAACATTTCTATTCCCGTTGCCATGATGAATATCCTAAACGGAGGCATGCACGCTAATAATGGTGTAGATATACAGGAGTTCATGATCGTACCTACAGTTAAAACTATTCACGAACGTGTTCGCTGTGGTGCCGAAATATTTCACAAACTAGCAGAAATTTTGAAGAAAAAAGGTTTAAATACGGGCTTAGGAGATGAAGGTGGATATGCCCCAAAACTAGTTAGCAATACTGAAGCCCTAGATCTCATAGTAGAAGCCATCCGAAAAGCTGGATATATACCAGGTAAAAATGTATATATTGCACTCGACGTCGCAGCCAATTCACTCTATGATGAAACGACAAAAACTTATAAACTTGACAATACAAAAATGAGTAAAGAAGGATTACTAAGCTATTATAAATACATTACAGAAAAATATCCTATAATAAGTATTGAAGATCCCTTTGAAGAACAAGATTTAGAATCTCTAACTAAAATGACAGCGCTGTTAGGCGATAAACTTATTATAGTAGGTGACGATTATTTTGTAACCAATAGTAAAGTTTTAAATGAGGCTATAAACCAAAAAGCTGCAAATGCTATTTTACTTAAAGCTAACCAAGTTGGAACAATAACAGAAATGCTAGAAACGATCAATTTAGCTAAATCTAATGGATACAAAACAATTATTAGTCATAGAAGTGGAGAAACAACTGATACGTTTATCGCCGATATGGCAGTAGGATTGAATCTAGGATTCATAAAAACGGGATCTCTATCGAGGTCCGAAAGAACCGAAAAATATAATCGTTTGATGTTAATAGAAGATAAACTTTTAGGAAAGAGTAACTTGAGGTGATCAAATGAAAAGATTCGTACATGCGTTAGGTAGTGCTTTCTTAACAATATTAGTAATGATCCTTATAGTTTATGGTTGGGCTTTTATTCAAATGAAACTTATGCTAAAGAGCCAGCCTGAACTTTTTGGCTATTCTTTCTTTTTACAGCCATTAGATGATATGATGCCTGATATTGATCAAAATGATGTTGTCGTAGTACAAAAAGGTGCCCCTTATAAAGTTGGCGATGCTATTTTATACTTTGATAGTAAAGATAGTTTATACAAACTACATTATGTAGTAGGTTATGACGATGCGACTGTTACCACTAAAAGCTCCATAAGTTCTGAAAACAACGAACCAGTAAGTACAAACAATATCGTAGGTAAAGCAGTGAGGAAGGTAGCATTTTTCGGAGCTATTGTAACTTTCTTTAAACAGAAGGTAGTTTTGATAACAATTGGAATTGTAGGAATAACATTTCTAATTATAAGTCAATACATGGAATATAAACCGAAGAAAAAAGATCAAAATACAAATTAAATATTGCAAATTATTAAGTAAACTGATACAATATATATTGTCATTTTTGACAAAAACTTCTTCTCGGTCTGTTGGTGAAGCGGTCTAACACATAGCCCTCTCAAGGCTACATACATGGGTTCAAATCCCATACAGATCACCAATTGAAAAACGACTCCCATTTGGGAGTTTATCTTTATTGCCCCATAGCCAAGTGGTAAGGCATCAGACTCTGAATCTGACATTCCGTTGGTTCGAATCCAACTGGGGCAACCATTAATGCCATTCAAGCCCTTTTATTTATGAGGGCTTTTATATTTAAAAAAACAAATTCTAAACACCATTTTTTTATATACACAGTTTATATAATAGTATTTAATAAACACCCAAAAAGAGTTAGATTTATTAAACCTTATTTAGCTCTTTTTTCTTGAGCGAATTGTAATTTCATTGTATAATTATTAGGGAGTGTAATTAATAATGAATAAAGAAATAATAAAAAACTTAGCTTCTGAATTAAATATAAAAGAATCACAAGTAGAAGCCGTTTTAACGTTGCTAGAAAGTGGTGCAACAATACCATTCATCGCTCGTTATAGAAAAGAAAAAACAGGTAACTTAGACGAAACAGAAATAAAAAACATAAGTGATGTCTACAATTATCAATTAAATCTTTTAGAGAAAAAAGAAAATACTATCAAATTAATCGATGAAAAAGGTCTTTTAACAGAAGATGTTCGTGCTGCAATTATGGCTTCGACTAGGCTAGTTGAAGTGGATGAAATTTATAAACCATTTAAAGAAGGTAAAAAAACAAAAGCTAGTATAGCTATAGAGATGGGTTTAGAACCTTTAGCTAAAATTTTGATGAGCTTTCCTACACGCGGGGATATTCATGATTTGACAAGCAAATATGACATGGAAGAAAATGTCGCAATTGAAAATGCTCAATATATCATTAGTGAATGGATAGCAAACAATACATACTATAAAAATTCTACTAAAAACTATATTTTTAACACCGGTTTAATAGTATCCAAAAAGAAAAAAAATGCCGAAGACGAAACAGCTGTTTATGAGATGTATTATGATTTTAACGATAAAATTAAATATATTAAAAATTATCGTGTTTTAGCGATCAATAGGGGAGAAAAAGAAAAAGTTCTATCTGTTAAATTAGAATACGATAACGATGAAATTTACAATTATTTAAGAAGTAAAATAATCAAGAAAGAAGAGTCTTTTGCCGTTCCATTCATCGAAGAAGCTTTAAAAGATTCTCTTAAAAGATTGATGTTGCCAAGTATTGAAAGACTAATTAGAAGTGATTTAACAGAAAACAGTGAAGAAACAGCTATTAAAACGTTTAGTACTAATTTAGAAAATATGCTCATGACTTCTCCAATAAAAGGCTCACGAGTTTTAGGGTTTGATCCAGCATTTAGAACTGGATGTAAATTAGCAGCACTTGATGAAAATGGAAATGTTTTAGCGATAGAAGTAATATATCCTACTGAACCTAAAAAAGACTATGAAGGATCAAAAAAGAAATTATTAGAGATGATCGAAAAATATAAAATAGACTTAATAGCAATCGGAAATGGAACAGCGAGTCGTGAATCACAGGAATTTGTTGCAAGTGTTATTAAAGATACAGACGTAAAGTACACAGTTGTAAGTGAAGCTGGTGCTAGTGTCTATTCAGCTAGTAAAGAGGCAATTAAAGAATTTCCGGATTTAACTGTAGAAAAAAGAAGTGCAATTTCTATTGGAAGAAGACTACAAGATCCGCTAAGTGAACTTATTAAAATTGATCCCAAATCCATAGGAATAGGGGAATACCAACACGACGTAAATCAAAAAGAATTAGCAAGCGCTTTAGACTTTACTGTCATGAAGGTGGTAAACGATGTCGGAGTTAATATCAATACTGCCAGTTCAAACTTATTAGAATACATCTCAGGTTTAACAAAATCTATTATCAAAAAAATAATGGATTACAAAGCTGTTCATAAAATTGAAAGCAGAGAAGAACTAAAAAAAGTAGGTCTTAAAGATCAAGTATATGAACAAGCTATCGGATTTTTACGTATTCCAGATGGTACGAACCCTTTAGATAGAACTCGTATTCATCCAGAAAGCTATCCAGCAGTTTATAAAATTTTAGAATTATTAAATCTAGACTTAAAAGATTTTGGAACAGAAGTTTTTAATAAAACTTTAAATACTGCTAAGTCAAATGATTTAAGTACAAAAGTAGATGTCGATGTGTACACTATCAAAGATATTTTAGAAGAACTTCAAAATCCAGGAAAAGATATGAGAGAAGAAGTTAATGCTCCAGTATTTAGAAGCGATGTACTAGATATTAAAGATTTAAAACCAGGTATGAAATTAACTGGCACAGTTAGAAATGTTACATCTTTTGGTGCTTTTATAGACATTGGTCTTCATGATGACGGTTTTGTACACATAAGCAAGATGAGTAAAAGTTTTGTTAAAAGTCCTAACGATGTTGTAAGTGCAGGGGATATAGTGGATTGTTATGTGTTAGAAATTTTAGAAAATAAAAATAAAGTAGCACTTTCACTAATCAATGAATAAAATATAATATAAGAATTGTTGAAAAAGTAAAAATTTTCCACAATTTTATAAAAAACCTTTAAAAAAGGACTTGAAAAATGCAAAAAAGTAGGCTATAATTTATATTGTCTACTTGATTTATGCGGGTGTAGTTTAATGGTAGAGCTCCAGCCTTCCAAGCTGATAACGAGGGTTCGATTCCCTTCACCCGCTCCATTTTTGATTATAACATTGAAAAATGTTGTAATAGATTTTTTGATATTGTGCCTAATCGGCACTTTTTTAATGCAAATAAACATCAACAGTCATTGATACAGTAGAGTGTCCCATAGACTTAGAAACTTCGTTTATAGCTCTTTTTTTGCGTATCATACGAGATGCATAACTGTGTCTAAACTCATGTTGAGTAATACAGAATAAATTTGCTTTATTACAAGCATCTTTCTTTCGTCTATCAATAGTAGTAGGAGATAAAGGCTTTTTACCACCAAATATAAAATAATCAACACTAAATACACCATAAATTTTAATATAATATCTTTTTAATAACCATATTCTAAAATACATTAATAAATTAATTTTAATATCACGTACACTAGACATATTCTTAGGAGTATCTAAGTTTCTTTTACCTTTTCTTTGAAGACTATGCCTAATATGAACAATAAACCTTTCTAAATCACTAAATCGAAGTGCCATAGCTTCACTAGGTCTAAGACCATAAAAGTACATAAAATTAAAGTACTGTTTTATTATAAAGTCTTGTAAGTGAAGCCTAAACCACTTAAATTGCCAAATATTATAAACATGATGTTGTTTATATTCAAATTTTTTCTTAAATTTTTCAACTTGTAAAACAGGGTTAAATTCTATATATGAATAATAAACGCAATATCGCATAAATGCACTAAATTCATAATATAGATTTCTATTAAAATTATTACTAAAGTTTTTTAAATAAATATTATCTTGCCATTCAATTATATCAAACTTTGTAATCTCATTTACATTTTTGTTTTTAAAATATGGCAGAATATGTAATCTAAAATTTTTTGATATTGTGTCCAATCCTTGTTTTTTATGCCGTTTGGAAGCATATTCTAAATAATTGTTATAAACTTCTTCGAAGTTCATAATTTCCTCACCTCGGGCGAGTATTATACAGATTTTTCAATAATTGTCAAATATCTACCTCCTAAAACAATTATAAAGAATTATTTAATAGTTTTCAACTCTTTATTAAAACTGTTACGTTTACTAGTAATATAAGTATTGAAATAAAGTGTATGAGAGCAAGCAACATTCCAAAGTTCCATTTGGTCAGTTGTGAGTAAATAGTCCATGAGAATAGAATACTCTAAGATATTATTCTCGATAATAATAGCTTGTATTAACTGCATGCTTTGAAAAACTTCAAAAGCATTAAGAACATCACAAACATCAAAGCCATTATAAACTTCGATATCTTTCTCATTATACTGATATTTCTCGGGGTTATCCTTATGAACAAAATATCGATAATAACCTCTAACACTATCAAGAGGAATAGGTATAGGCTGATTAAGTTCATCCAAAATAGATTTTACATTATTGAAAGTAGTAGGACTTCCAAAAGATAAAATAATATGATAATGTTCTTTTTTAGGTTCACCCGTAGGGTTAATATCTTTATCATGAAGAGGACTACAAGCCCAAGAAATACCTCTTAGTTTTAAAAATTCTTTCCAGTCCTCTGGAGCACTTTCGGGATAAATAACAGCTCCCCAGTTACGTTTTTTCGTTGTATTTGTGCTTTTATTAGCCATTTAAAAAACTCCTTTTCTAAAATTGTCACACGTCACACCATTGGGGGGTCGTAGTACGCCCCCAATGATGAAAGCCTAATAGGCCTTAAAAGACCATATTAACGGCTTTGTCGCATAAGCGACTTCAAGGTGCCCTTTCAGGGCTGATTATATATGTGGGGTTAAGACCCCACACCCCCTTATAAAAACCTCACGGTTTTTCTATTTTTTAATATTAAAAATTTCTAAATCTCTTGCGGCCTGATCCGTTGCTGACGGCTCGGCCGACGAGATACGCAAGAATGTATCATAAGAAGAAGCAATGAACTTTCTTGTTTTAGTAATAGTGTTAGATACTAAAGGCGCGACGAACTCTTGGTCTTCATCGGACCACTTCATATTTTCGGCATCCTTAAAATTTTTTAGAAGAATGCCGAACAAACCTAAATTATACATGTGAGTATCTATTTCATAACGGCAAAATCGTCTAAATGTTAAAGGTATTTCAGCCCATTCTTGTGCAGTAGTAAGAAATATAATCTTTCTTTTTCTCATTTGACATAAGAAGTCCATTACCTCTTTATTAATTTGGGACTTTTTTTGTAATTCTGTAAATATTTCATCATAGACAAATACTAATTGTTTATTTTTATCATAGTCTAATGTATCACTATCTAATTTGTTTTTAAGCTCTATAAGACCTTTAAAACCAGTAAAATGAGTATATTCTATATTATGTATGCCACCAATATTACAATAGACAGCGATATCTTTTTTATTATCTAATAAATACTCTACAACCGAATATGTCTTACCTGTTCCCTGTTTACCGCAGTAGCAGTAAACACCGAAATCCCCTCTTACAGGCAGGAAACCTTTACGTAAAAAAGTTCTAAACTTTATCTTAACTTTGTATACAAAGCATAATACAGTCAATATAATTAAAATTAATATAACAAATATCATAAGACCACCTCCTACGGTTTTAAAGTGTTATACCATTTAAGTGCGAGTTTAATAGCATGTATCATATAAGGTACTGTATAAATAAATACAATTAAATCAACAATAATTGTTAATAATTCGGACGAAACACCCGTATAAGAAATAACCCAAGATACAACACTGCCTAAATAATTGAAAAAGTTAGTAATATAACTAAATGCAGTACCTAAACCAGGCAAGAATTGATTAATAAGTAAATCAATAGGGGACAAGATTATATTAACCAAAGCAATAATAAGAGAGAATATCCCTTGTAATAAAGCATTTATCATAATTTCATTACCTCAACTTTATCGTGTTCAGGGTCTTTTAAATTTTCAATAACTTTAAACACTTTTGATAAAATCATAAATAATGCTGCACCCCCGACAATACAATTCCAAATAACTCTAAATGACTGGACTTCAGGTTTATTCCAAAATAATTCATCGCCACAAGGAACTGGAATATCATTATCAAAAGCAGTTAAACTTAATGTTGTACACTTATCAGTAGCTTTTCTAACAAATGTAAGCGGTGAGGAAATCAAAGAAGATAAACCTCCATTATCTTCGGTATCAAAATTATTGAAGAAACCACCAGCACTATCTTGAGCACCTGATGTATCACTATCTGTTATATTTCCATTAACTTCATCTAATTTATTGTTTGTAGCATTACCATTATTGATGATAGCATCGTTTTGGTCTTGGATACCATCTAATTTGTTATTAGTAGCATTTCCATTATTTATAATGGCATCATTTTGGTCTTTAATTTCATCTAATTTTTCATTTGTCTTTTTACCCTCGTTAGTAATATCAATTAAGATATTAGTATTTGGATCTTCTGTTACGGCATATTGAAATAAAGAAGATGCGTAATAGTAATGAGCTGAAGTATTGTAAAGACCTTTTATAGTTTGAGCAAACAAACCATTTGAAGGGTTTCTCTCAAACCAACATGACATATTAGTGTTATTTTTAATAGTTTCTGGTATATCTTGGTTATAAGTAAATCTTACATGTATTATATACTGAGAGCCTAAAAAATCATCATCTTGCAAAAAATGTGTTTGAAAATTTGTAATTTTTGGAGAGTAAGTAGAATTATATCCAGTTTTATAATCTCCTATACCACACCTTAAATTTGAAGCTTTTAAACTGTTTTGAGCTGAATTTAAATAATTCTCAACGCGACAATCGGAATAACCTTCACATTTAATACCCAACTCGTAATCAGCATTAATAGTTATATGACTACCTTTTACATCACCAGCAGACCAATAATAACCAAGTGAATAAAGCCATGGAGAGTCTTTATCGTAAGTATTACCCCAAGTACCCCATTCACGACCCCAATCAAGAGAATCAACACCTGATGGATAAAAATATCCGTAATTGGTATCAACTACTGCATATGCAAATACATTGTCTATGAAAATGAAGCATAAACAACCAATTATAAATGGTATTATATATTTTAAATATTTCATCTAAAAAACCCCCTAAAAAATGTGCGTAAAAACATTCTTGCAAAAAATAAGAAGAAACCAGCTATCAAAACAAATAAGAGCATTAATTCAGGAGCATCATTTCTATAAAAGTAAGCTTCTGTTAAAGTATCAGTAGAGAGACAAACAGGCAACTTAGAATATCTACTAAACTGCTCGTAACTATCGGTATATAAATAGTGAGAATTTATATAATAATCTCGATAATTTATATTTACACTTCCATAATTATCACTTGGGTTATAGGGCATTTGTGTATAAGCTCTTATTGTATCTTTATCGTGTAAAACATAACAAGCATAGCTTGTTGTATCAGGTACATATATCATCTTTTAAACACCATTGCTCCAATCATTCCAAGAACTATGACAAAAACACTAATCATTGGCAACCAATCAAATAGCTCTTGTAACATTGTATATACTATATCAAACATCATGATTTTCACTTTCCTTTCTAATCAAAAAAGTAGCATAAAGCTACTATTTTACTTTCTTTCGAACTAGTCGAATAACAAACATAATAGCTGCTAATACTGCAATGGCTGGTAATAATTTAATGAAGTTATCCAATAGAGTATTACCAAACGTTTGTAAGCTTGTTGTTAATGATGTAGCCTGTGCTTCAGACATACCACCAGTTGTTACACCTTCAAGCATTACATAAGCCCTTGGAGCAATAGTTGCTAATTGTGTCATAAACATTATAAACACCACCTTTCTAATTACTTAGAGTTTGTTGTTAATTTCAATAACTCTAATTCAGCTTGTGTCAAAAACACAAGTTTTTTAATGTTGTTAGTTAATGAAACTTCTATAGCGACATACGGATTACCATTTTTGGAAACTCTCTGTACTAATTCAGCTTTTATATTCATAACTTAACACCTACCTTCCATATTAATTAAATCATAACTTTTCAACAGCTGTGTGTTTCATAAAAAAAAGTGGATAATTTTTCCACTTTTTTTTATGAAAATGTAAATAATCGATACTTTTTTCGTTCTATAAATACATTTATACAATAATCTTCACTTGCATTAAAACGACAAACTAGATTATAAGCTGGTATATTTATATATCGCTTTAATTCATCATAACTATTAAAATAACACACAATTACATCATTTAAGTCGTATAATACAAAATGGTTATATTTTCTAAATATTCGACCATTTAATTTTTTCAATTTTTCCTTTCTAGATTATTTTATAAGTGGGTTCAAATCCCCTCACCCGCTCCATAGTGAAATCTGCTTGAACTTTTCGAGCATTAGATAAATAACTAATTCAAATTTTGGATTAGTTTTTTGTATTTAAGAACTAATTCCTTTTAAGAAAGGATGGAAACTATATGGTAAATATTATTACGGAAGAACTACCTATTGAACAAGATTTAAAGAAGAAAATTGAATTTATTTGTGAGTTTGCTAAAACAACACCTACTATTATCAATGGTAATATTAGAAAGATAGATAAAACAAACTTAACATATATTGAATCTAATAGAATTATTATAAAAGATATAACATTTCTAATATTTAATTATTCTAACGAAATATTTATCGAAAACTTATCTAATAAGATAAAACTATCAGAACTAGAAGATTATTTGAAAAATCGCCTTTAAATAGGCAAAAAATGGGAATTATGTCTTGATTTTGCATCAAAAAAATTGACACTCATAGGTTTTTATGATATAGTACTCCTCAATTTAAGGAGGGATAATATGGAAAAGAAAGATTCTTTATTAATGTTAAAATATATGATATCAGAGGGATTTAATCCAAACAATTCTCAAAGAGTATTAGAATTATTACAATCGGCACCACTATCATTATCAAAAAATTTAACAGAGTATAATCCATATTTATTATCTGACAAAGTAGTTTATTCAGAATTAGATGAGTATGGAATTGATGGAGCATATGGTTATTTGGAAGATAGTGAAATTTTGATTCCTAAATCAATTTATAATGATAATCGCTTTTTACATTCTAAAATAACACCAGTAAGAAGATTGTATCCAAAACATAGTTATGGTACACCAACTATTGATGAATTTGGAACGGTTATCTTTTTAGAGGATATATTAGAGGGAAAAACTAATGAAATCTATAATGCTATTAAGAATAGCTTAAATTTCAAAGATTTATATTTTGGATTTATCACAGAAATGTATCCACAAGTAGATTATGGCGATCAAAGATTAGTATATGTGTTCCATCAATTAATGAATCAGTCAGATGGTTATAAATTATTATATGAAACAATTAGTGAAGAAAATAAAAAACTATATTTAATTAAGAAAAAATAGAGGTGCAAAGACATAAAACCTAATGTCTTTGTACCTCTATTTTGATAAAGAATAAGGAAAGGATTAAAGTTTATGAATGAAGAAAAGAAAATTGCAGGAATCTATATAAGGGTTAGTACTCAAACTCGTCAAAGTGAGAAAAATTAACAAACCATTATAAAACCTATTCGGAACACATTTTGAAATATACACTCAATTGATTTTATGTTATAATATTTTATAGGTGATTTTTTATGGAAGATACAATTTTTAAATTAGCAAAATTAAAAAAATTACATGAAATAACTTGTGAAATAGAAAAAAATAGCAAAAATCTAGAATTTAGTATAAGAGGTAAAGATGAATTAGGTAAAAATTATATAATAAATTTTGGCGCTGGTCCAATAGAAGAAATGATGAAATTTAAAATATCTGAAAAATACAATTTTACAAATTTTATAACAGATGGTAGGATTGTTTATTTTAGTGTGGATGGTTTAACAGAAATTATTGATGATTTTGAAACTAATATAATACAATATTTATTGGGTAAGTTTGTTTTAACTATGAAATTTGAATCGGATTTTGAAGAAATAGTCCAAATAGAAACAACTTTTAATTTAAAGTAAAAATAAAATATTTAAAGTTTTTATATATATTTTTCACTTTTAAGTGTATGAACAGAAGATCAGGCTTGTGAGGGTTTTAGTTTACCAGAACAAGAAAAAAGACTTCGTGCTATGTGTGAATATAAAAATTATGAAATATATAAAATCTATAAAGATGCTGGTATAAGTGCAAAAACTGGTAATCATAGACCAGCATTTGAAGAACTATTACAAGATATTAGAGATAAAAAATGTAATACTATTGTTGTTTTAAATTAGATAGATTAACAAGAAGTGTTTATGATATGGAAGGTATTATGAAGTTTCTTGATGAAAATAACGCTTAATCTTGAATGAAGAAATTAATACAACTAATTCTAGTGGTAAAAAGGTCGCAAGATTACTTACAGTTTCACAAAATGAAATCGAAAGAACAAGTGAAAGAACTAAATTTGGACTTGCTGGTGCAATTCGTTCTGGGCATATTCCAGCACGAGCTCCTCAAGGTTATAAACATATAGATAAAAAATTAGTTCCAGACCCACTTACTAAAGATATTGTTATAAGAATATATAATTTATATTTTGAGGGAAAATCATACTTTAATATTGCTACTTTATTTAATGAAGAACAAGTATTAGGTAAAACTAATTGGTGTGATACTGGAATATTAAGGATTATCTCAAATGAAGTTTATAAAGGTGATTATGTGCATGGAAAAAGAACTAAACATCCTACTTATTATGAAAACGTTGTTGAGCCACTAATAAGTAAAGAACTGTGGGAAAATTGCCAAGTTCAAAAGAAGAAAAATCAAAGAAATTATATGAGAACACAAACTTATATCTTCTTACAAAAATTAAGGTGTCCCAAATGTGGAAGAATACTTGCAGGTGGTGCTAGTCATAAAATAAAAGCGGATAAAAGGTATTTCTATTATAGGTGTGAGAATTGTAAAAATAATATACACGAAACTAAAATTGAGGAACACATTAAAACACTCGAATATAGAGATATGAGTGTAAAAGATATGATGTGGTACTTTGAAAAAGATTATGCAAGTATTAGACTTGCTATTTATAAAATGCACCATGAATATAATCAAAATTTAAAGTATTATGAAAACGAAAGATTAATGATTAAAGCAGAAGGCATTAAATGGCTTAATGAAAAATATTATCGTAAATCTTATTTAGAATATTTAGAAAGAACTAAGTTAGCACTAGAAGGGATAAAAATTTAAAAACAATAGCAAAGTAAGCGACAAGAATAGCCAATTTTGGTATAATAGGATTATTAAGTGAGGTGTTATTGTGAACATTGAAAATATACAAAAAGTATTATTAGAATGCTACTCAAAAGATTTATGTTATCCTAAAGTTCAAGATGACTGGAATGAAAATAATAAATGTTTTGGTATGTGTGCAATAACATCTCTAATTATTAATGATTATTTTGATGGAAATATATGTAAGATTCAAGTTGATGGGATTAGTCATTATTTCAATTTAATAGAAAATAAAGTTATAGATTTAACTTCAAACCAATTCAATCATGAAGTAGACTATAAGAATTATGAAATAATTGAAAGAGAAAAAATATTAAGTGAGGACACAAAAAATAGATATATCACATTAAAAGCAAGATTAATAAAGAAATTATTAAAGCAAATTGATAAAAAAATATACGCTTGCAAATCTTGTGATAAATTAGTTGATAAGTTCCCTAATGATGCAACAGTATTTCTAGGTAAAGACAACGATATAGTTTTAGTTGGAGAAGCTCCTGCAAATAATGGTTGGAGAAAGAGTCATAAATTATGGTGTGATATAAATGGAAAAACAGTACCTAGTGGAGTTGTATTACAAAAACTATTTGATATTATTGATAGAGATATTTTTGAAACAACTTTTTTAGAATCAGTTAAATGTTATCCACTTGAAAGAAAGAATTTAAAAACTTGTTCTAGTAATTGTAAAAATATAATGTTAGAGCAATTAAAGATATTGAAACCTAAATTAATAATTACCTTAGGAAAATTTCCAACTAGGAATTTACTTGATTTTAAATTTAATAAGTTTTCAGATATAGTTGGTAACATATATGAAACTAATGGATTTAAAATATTACCCATTTATCACCCAAGTCCTATATCTCCAAAAAGTTATAAAGGAAATGTCCCTATATTTGAAAAAATAGCAAAAATAAAATAGAAATTGGAGTGGTTTTATGTATAATTTATCAAATTTAAACGACTACGAATTTGAAATGTTATGTAAAGATATAATGGAAAAGAAATTGGAACTTAAATTACATCGTTTTGCAAAAGGACGTGATGGAGGAATAGATTTATGTGATAGCCAAGAACCAATGCAACATTTAGTTCAAGTTAAACACTATATAAAAAGTACTTATAGCAATTTAAGAACCTCTTTAAAAAAAGAAATAACTAAAGTAGAGACATTAGACCCTCGAAATTATTATGTATGTTGCAGTATCGAACTATTGCCACAACAAAGAAGGGAAATTTATTCATTATTTTCAAATTACATGAAAGATAAATCTTTTATAATTGATAAAACAGAAATTGATGACTTTTTATCTAAAGAAGAAAACAAAGATATATTAGAAAAACACTATAAATTATGGTTGTGTTCTACTAACATTTTATCGATGATACAAAATCAACATATTTTTATTGACTGCGATGAAATATTAAATGATATTGAAACCTACTCAAAACTTTTTGTTACTACAAAAGCATATTTTGAGTGCAGAAATAAATTGCTAGATAAAAATATAATAATTATAATTGGAACTCCTGGTGTTGGCAAAAGTACAATTTCAAAAATGTTATTACTATTTTTTGCTAGCAAAGATTATTCAGTTAGATATGTTACTGATAATAATATAAAAGATATTAAAAATGTATTAAATCAAGATCCTGCAAAAAAAGAAATAGTGTTACTAGATGATTTTTTAGGACAGCATTATTTAAAATTGAATGATAAACAACCTAATGAATTGAAAACTTTAATTTCCTTTGTAGAAAGAAATCCAAACAAAAAAATAATAATGAATAGTCGAATTACAATAATAAACGAAGCACATTCTTCCTCAGTTGATTTTGCTAATCTTATTGATAAATATGAAGAAGATAATTATCTAATAGATTTAGATAAAATGTCTGCACTTGAAAAAGCAGAAATATTATATAATCATTTATATTTTAACGAATTACCTAGTGAATATCTACAAAATATAAAATTTAATAAAAATTATAAAAATTTAATTAAACATGAGAATTATAATCCTAGAATTATTGAATATGTAACAAAAGCTAAAAATTATAAAAATGTTATACCAGAAGAATATATAAATTACATTTTATCAAAATTAAATAATCCAGATAGTGTTTGGGAAGATGAATTTAGAAATAGGCTACAAGAAGCTGATAGAATTCTTATGAATACACTTTATTCGCTTACTAATAGTAAAATTGACATTGATATTTTAAGAAAGGCATTTAACAAAAGAATATTAACTATAACCTCAAATACAACCATTAATATATTTGATGAAGTCATCAACAGGCTTTCCAATTCTCTAATAAAAATCATTATTGATAGGGAAAAAAGATATATATCAGTTATTAATCCATCTTTAAATGATTATTTGAAGAAAAAAATCGAAAAAAATGATAATGAACAAATTGCCATTATTAAAAATGCACAATTTGTTGAGCAAATAATAAAGTTTCAAATGAATAAAAGTGTAATTTATGAAATGATTTTTAATAATACTATATCTCTGTTAAATTCAATTGATAAAACTCCCGCATATTATTATTTTCAACTAATGATTGATTATCAGTTAAAAGATTTAAAACTTAAAGATTATGTACAAAACTCTTTTAAAACATTGTGTAGTGACTTTTCATGGAGTCAAGAAAATATGATTATTGAGTTAATTGAAAAAGAATATGTTAAGTTTTATAATTTAGAAAGTATTATTGTAGATAAATTAGAAAATATATCAACTCATTTATCTTATGATAATCTCATGGATTTACTAGATTGGTATAAAACAGTGAATGGTGAACTTATTAATCATGATTTATTGATATTTCAAAACAGTTTTAAACAAGCAGTTCAAGATTATGTTACAGATTTGATAAATGATAATTTGCAAGAACTTGTTGATAACGAAATAAGTACTTTATCATTAAGTATAGATACTACAAATGAAGGCACAATAGATGACTTAAAAGAAATTTACATAGATGAGTACTATCCTTTTATTAAAGATAGTGTAGAACAATTAATTAATAGTCATTTGAATGAAATAATTAAAAAAACTCCTATAAATTTAGATAAAAATATAATAGACTTTGACTATATTTTTTACAATATTAATATTGATGATGCAATTAAGTCTTATATAGATAATGAAGCAGAAGAATGGAAAGCTGATTACTATAAAGAAGATATAGATTTGTATGTTAATAGCAATGATGAGTGGTCTACTATTGATGAAATATTTAGTTGATTTTGCTTGAATTGTAGCTAAATAAATAAACATAAAAGCTATAAGAAATGTCGTAAGAAACATTGATTATTATTTTAAAATCATGTATAATGAATTCATCAAGTTATTAAGAACTCAGTTTGTTAAGTGTTCATAACCTAACAAACAATCGCTTCATTGACGAATCTGTTCGAGCTTTTCGAACATTGATATATAGAAAATCAATCGAAAGATTGGTTTTTTTGTTGTTACAAAGAAATCATCCTAAAGGAAGGATGGTGTTTATGATTCAAGTCATTAAACAAGAAATTGAAATGGAAGAAAGTTTAAAACAAAGATTAGAATTTATCTGTCAGTTCTCTAAAACTAAGCCCATATTTATTAATGGTAGCATTAGAAGAATTGATAAATCTAATTTAAACTTTATAGAACCTCATAGAGTTATTATTAAAGGCATTACATTTCTTGTATTTAATTATTTTACTGATATTTATATTAGAAATCTAGCGAATAAAATACAAATATCTGAGTTAGAATATTATCTGAACACTACGAACTAAACTTTCACAGGATGGACATTTTAAGACAAAAGTTGTATAATTAATATAGTGGATAGAGAGTTATCCCATAGTCTTATAATGTATTTTGAGAAGTGAAAGTATTATATTTCGTAGTACCTTCACTTTTCTTTTTTTGAAATGTCGTAACAAATGCCACAAGAATTGTCATAAGAAATGTCGCAAGAAAAAAGAAAAGGAGATGAATTTGTATTGAATGAAAAAGAAGTAATTTGTGGTTTATACCCTCGTGTAAGCACGGAAGATCAAGTCCGTGAAGGTTTTAGTCTTGATGAACAAGAAGAAAGCATGAAAAGATTATGTGATTATAAGAAGTATAAGATTTACAAAATTTATCGTGAAGAAGGTGTTTCAGCTAAAAATATGAAACGACCTAAATTTCAAGAAATGATTCAAGACATGAGAGATGGTAAAATAAACAAAATTATTGTTTATAAACTTGATAGACTTACTCGTTCTATTCAAGATTTAGAGTTCATTTGTAATTTGCTAGGAGAAACCAATTGTAGTCTAGAAAGCATATGCGAAGAATTCAATACTGAAACTTCTACTGGTATCTTTTTATGAGGATGACTACTAAACTCGCTCAACTTGAAATTGAAAGAACATCAGAAAGAACGAAGTTTGGTTTAGCTGGAGCTATCAAAAAAGGGCATTTACCATATCAGGCTTGTTTAGGCTATAAACATGAAAATAATGGTATATCCTACCAAAAGATTAGTAATCTATTTAATAAGGAAAAAGTTTTAGACAAAGAAAACTGGTGTGATTCTACCATTACTACTATTTTACAAAATGAAGTCTATAAAGGTGATTTTGTACATGGTAAAAGAACAAAGAATCCTATTTACTATAAAGATGTTGTTGAACCAATTATATCTCGTGAACTATGGGAAGAAAGCCAGGTACAAAAGAAGAAAAACTCTCGTAGTTATATAAGAAATTTAACTTACTTATTTTTACAAAAATTAAAGTGTCCTCATTGTAATAGAATTATGGGTGGTAAAGCAACTAAACATATTAATGATGAAATGGAGGAATATGCTGAAGAGCTTTATAAAATTTAAAAAGGCAAAGAAAAAGACGATGACTTTGAACTTTAAGTTATCGCCTTTTATATTACATTCTTCTTGAAGAACGATTTAAATCGCTACTACTCGAATTATATCTAATACCATCAGGTATAGTTGAAACTTGCTGTTTATTTTGTTCTCTAGCTTGAAGATTCATAAAATAATTTGTCATTTCTGATATTGCAGTTTCAAGCATATTTATTGTATCTTGTTCTGATTGTAAGTAATCTTTAAAATTATTGTATATCTCTTTTAATTCTTCAAATGAAGATCTACGCTGTTCATTATTTTTTGCATTTTCAGCACCAACTTGCCATCTACTAAAAATAACTCTAAATCCCTCATTTATAAATGTCCTATATTTATTAATATTATTATTTGAAATACTTTGTAAAACAGAAAAATAACTTCCTGAATCAATTAATTGTCTCATGCTTTCATTTGAATCACCAATTTCTGCTGATACATTTAATGGTGAAGAGCCATCAGGTTTATTTATATCTTTTCTATCTACTGCGGTAAGGTTAACAATTTTGTTAATAACATTCATTAACTCTATATCTAATTGCTGATTACTAGAATTACTGATCTTTAATTTTTCAATAGTTGCTTTAACATTTAGCAATTCAGTAAGACTTCTTGCATTTGTAACCATTATATGAATATCATTATTTTCTTTATTTTGATTTGAAGTTTCCAATGAAATTGATGTAGATGTTGGACTAGAAGGTGCTTTAGGTGAATATGGTCTTGTTGGATTATTTGAAGTTGGATCAATTACATTATTATTTTGATTGTCTAATTGTTTAAATTCTTCCATTAATTGTGGTGTCAATTTTATCAATGTATCCGTAATACTATTATTATAGGATTTAACCATTTGAACAATTGTTTCTTTTTTACTATTAAAATGACTTAAAAATTGTTCTTGAGTTATTCCACACAATGGAAATTTATTTGGTATTTGAGTTGCCAAATCCTTAAGATCATCATCTAAACTAAAATCTTGGGTTTGTAATTGTCTAAGTCTATTTATCAAACCCTGTGATATTAAAGAGTAATCAACACTTCCATTTGCCTTTTTTTGTTGTTGAATTTTACTTAATTCTTCATCAATAACCTTTTTAATGGTTTCAATATAATTACGCTCTATATTATTTAAGTTGAAATGTGCTACACATTCTTGGATATATTCAGTTAAATGTTCATCTTTTGAGTTAATACCTAGTAATTTAATTATATTGGCTCTAATTTCTTTTTCAAATTCATTAGAATTATCTAATACCATTCCAAAAGCGTTCATTGCATTACTTGCCATAATAAACCTCCTAAATTTTTTATTATCATAATAATTATAGCACATAATCTACTATTTTAATTATTTTTAATAATTTTTATTTACATTTTTTAGTAAATTATGATAATATGTTTATAGAAATTAGTTATTTACTAATTTTACTTTAGGAGTTTTGAATAACCTTTGTTGTCGCTCCATTGAGAGAATTACTCACACCTCGTGTGAGTTTTATATTTTTAAATTTATCCTATGTCCCTCGTTGGTATGGGATTTTCATGTTCGAAAATATGCTTTGCAAATGGGAAGAATATTCATTTTGATAAAACTAAGCTTTCAATCAATGAGACACACAAAATTATTACTAGTAATATACAGTTAACCTTTAACAGTAGATGGATATATTGTAGTTGCACAATGGATTCTAAAACAAAATAATCAAAACTTTGATGGAATTTATGAAATAAAATTTAACAATAATCTTGAGTGTATTTACTTTAAAAGTTGGGGAATGAAAGAGGAATAAGAAATAAATAATAATCATTTGTATTTGTGTGCTAATTTCTCTAGTTTTAGGTATATTTCTAACGATATTAGTTGGTGGAACTATTTTATTAACAGGACTATTATGTGCTTATATTGCAAGTAAAGGAAAAAGAATTTCTAACCTGACTATCAATAAATGCCTAAAAATAGTATAATTTATAATAAAATATTTATTCAGAAAGGCAAAAAGCATTATGAAAATAACTAAATATCCTCAATCATGTTTAATGGTTGAAACAAATAATAAGAGAATTTTATTGATGCTGGAAACCTAAGATATCAAGGTAAATTTTTAGAAGAATGAAAAAAAGCAGATATAATTTTTATAACTCATAAACATGGAGACCATATTAAAAGTATTTGTTAAAAGATATTAATATCTCTATCTACCCCACACAAGAAGCGCAAAATACTTATACAGAGATAAAATTTAATATTGTAAAAGAAAGGGATTTATTAGAATTTGATGGTATAAAAATTGAAGTTGTTAAAACTATTCATTGATATAGTCCTATGCTAAAAAATGGAGGACAAATATTTGACACCTTGAGTAAAAATGTTTTTCTATTAATGAAATGGAATCAGAAAAACTAATTGATGATTTATTAGGAAAAATTGAGATATAGTGGTATTATAATTATCAAAATAGTATAAATTATTTGTTGAAGGAGGCTATTATGAATTTTTTTAGTGATAGTTATTTAAGAGAATATGATGAAAAAAATAATTTAAAAAGTGGTGGATTATTATATCGTATTCCATCTCATCCAACTCAAGGATATAACTTTGAATACTTGTTATTTATTCCTAAAGGTGTAAAAAATAAAACATCATTGATATTAGAAAGTATGAATTATAAAACTTGTGAAACTACCGATCCAAAAGAAAAAATAGAATATATGTATGAGAATTATAAAAGTTTTAGAAATCCAATTCATTATTGCAATCAAAACTCTTTGTTTCCTATATTATATCCTTTAATACCAAGATATTATGATAATATATTAAATGAAGAAATATATTTGAATATGCTTTCCTCGAATTCTTTTAAAGTAAGTAATAAATTATATGAAAGAGTAGATTTGCAAATAATAAATATGATACATGATGCAAAGAGTAGATTGTCAAAAAATAATATATATTTAGATAAAAAAATAATTGTTCATGGATTTTCTGCATCTGCAAAATTTGCAAATAGATTTGCTTTATTGCATCCTGAATTAGTTAAATTAGTAATAGCAGGTGGTTTAGGTGGAACTTTAATTTTACCATTAAGAAATATAGATAATGAAGAATTATTATATCCAGTAGGTATTGGTAACTTTAGCGAAATCACTGATGAAAAAATCAAAAAATTTATAGCTATTAAACAATTTTATTATCAAGGAAAAAAAGATGAAATAGATGCTTTTCAAAGTATAGATGATAAAGGATTTATTCCTTATTATAAGGGTATAATAAGTTCTGATGAATTAAAGCAAATGTACAAATATTTAGGTAGGGATATTAACACAAGATGGGTGAATACTCAAAGAATATATAATGGAATGTGTAAAAATGTTTACCTTAAAACTTATGAAAATGGTGAACATAATTTAAACGAGGCTGTAGAAGATATCAAAAAATTATTAGAGAAAGTTAAATAATATATTACAATTTATGTAAAAATCAACAAAAATCTTTTCTACAAATACTAAAAATGTGGTATATTATTAGTAATGAAAAATTTTTTATAATCTTTTTTATCTTTTCTAAGTGATAATAAATTACATTTGAAAGATATCTTAGATTACTAGAATGGTTTATAATTTTATGATAAGACATATATTTAATTGGTGATAAAATGTTTAACATAAATGATGCTTTATATGCGGCTTCTATCCTGGGAATATCTTTTGATAAATTTACACCCCAAGAATTTTTAGAAGGTATTAACATAGAATTAGAACATGGAACCGTCAATGCAAATACAAATGTAACTAATAATAACTTAATTATTACTGCTAAAATTGCTTTAGCACATTTAAATGAATTTCCAAATTATTATAATAAAGAATATGGGTTAACAGCATTTGAAAAACTTTTAAAAACCAAATTAGATGATTAAATAAAAAGTCTTCCAATACGAAAGAAAGACTTTTATTTTTTTCTAAAAAGATTAATTATAAAAGTTATAAACTTCATAATAATACAATCGGTTGGTACCTTTTCTTCTGATAAATCCTTTTCTTTAGCATATCCATTAGTATCAGTCTTATAAGGAGCACTTATACCTTTTTTATCATTAATATTCTGAATAGTAACTTTTTTATTGCGATAATTTTTTTTCACTTCTTTACCATCTTCATCTTTATATAAAGGACCATTTAAATATACTTTGTCACCCTTTTGATATTTTAAATTGGCCTTTTTATCATCTTCTAAATGATTTAAACCATTTTTTCGTATAATATCTGGATAATCATAAAAAGCCTTATCTCCATCAACTCTAGTAGGGACACCCTTAATTTTTAAATCATCAGTATATTGCCACAGACCACTTTCACCTCTATAAGAAAAGTCTGGCCCCCATTGAGCAACCCATTTATCATATTTCTCCAATTGGTCATCTTTTAAAACTCCATTTAAAGTACTTAAACTGGCATAAATACCGACATAATAACCTGCATCCTCAAGTATTTCACAATAACGTTTTACAATATCGACTAACTTTTCTTTTGGTAAAGCTAATTGACTTCTTTCCTCAACATCTAAAAAAACTGGATACTCTAATTGTTTATTTTTGATTAACCTTAATGTGTGCATAGCCTCACTCTCAGCCATTTTCACATCCATAGCATAACTATAAAGATACACACCATAAGGAATAGATAATCTCTCACATTCTTCTGAATTACGTTCAAATTTTGAATCATCTTGATTCTTAACATTACTTCCCCAACCACAGCGAATAATTGCAAAATCTATATAGTTTTTAGCTTCCTCCCAGTCTACAACTCCTTGATAACTAGAAACATCGATGCCTTTTTTCATAAAATTCACTTCCTATTATAAAATATGAATTTTTTTAAATTTTGCATAATTTAAATGTCACCATTTTTGAACAATTGCATACTATGAAAAAGTAATAAAAATAAAAGATAACCAACTTTAAGTCGATTACCTTTAATTTATTAAGCTCCTTGTCTGCCTAAATATTCTATAACAATAGTAACTAGAGGATTACTAAAATATGAAGTAGAACCTATATTTGGTAAATCAGGAGTTTTCAAATAAATATCACGTTTACTCAAATTATCTAAAGTATATAACTCATTTGTATTAACTACAGAAATAATACCTTGCCCAACTAATTCTACAGCTATTTCATCAGGAATAAATTGACTAGTTCCTATATAAACATCGTCTGTATTAACTTTTTTAAATCCTAGAGATACAAAATCTGTGGTAGGATCAAAAGTAGAATTAGTGGAATGTAAAACGTAAGCAGAAACTGTAAATGATACTTTATAATAACCTTCCAAATTAAATTTAATTGTCTCATTGGCTGTATCCAAAGTAATTAAATCACTAATATCTAGTTCTTCTCTATCGATTGGTAAACGTTCACCTTCTGGCACAGTAAGTCCATTTGCAAGTGTTCCATCATTAAAGGTTGCTAAATAGGCTGATCTTGCAATATTAGTTCCCGCAGGACCAACAGGTCCTTCTGGTCCCGTAGGTCCTTGAGGTAAGGTAAAGTTTAACTCATACCCTTCGCCTTGATTCATAGAATCATCCCTTTCTTATTAAGGATTTGTTGGAGTTATAGTAACACTCGCATCTGTTCCTGGAGGAGCCGTAGTTACAGTTCCAATTACTATTTTAGGTGCTGGGCCTGTAGGTCCCTCAGGTCCTTGTATTCCTTGAGCACCCTGAGCTCCTGCTGGTCCAGTTGCCCCTGTTTCTCCTGTATCTCCTTTTGGTCCTTGTATTCCTTGAGGACCTGCATCTCCTGTATCCCCTTTAGGTCCTTGAGGTCCTGGGTCTCCAGTTGCTCCTTTAGGGATTACAAAGTCGATTGTGTAACTTGATGCATTATTAGCATCTACGGCATTTATATCATTAAAATCCATATTTATTTTCCTTTCTTAATTTATTTTATCGGTGTAATAGTCACCTGAGCCTGTGTTCCAGGAGCTCCTGTAACTACAGCCCCTATTTGTAAAGTAGGTGCCTTTCCCGTTGCACCTGCTGGTCCAGTTGGTCCCGTTGCACCTGGAAAGCCTGGCACTCCCTGAGGACCTGTTGCACCAGTCATTCCAGTAGCACCTTGTGCTCCTGTAGGACCAGTGGCTCCACCTGAAGGAATTGTAAATTCTAAAATAGCATTTTGATTTGTTCCTACATTTGTAACAGATGCTAAACTTCCAAAATTCCCCTGAATAGTCCTTCCAACAGCTACAGTAGCAGGTCCTTGAGGACCAGTTGCTCGATTGTTTTATTCTTCTTTATTATTTTTAAATGGTAAAGTTCCA
>CANSHI010000009.1 GCA_947646655.1 uncultured bacterium | reverse complement strand
ATTTCAACCAATTTCCTATTTGAGTGCATAAGCCTACTACAGGATTATTTAAAGTCGCTAAAAATTCGTTTCCTTTATCCGTTTTCATTCTTATACCGAGACGTCTTGCTTGAGCAGTACCTAAAGTTGAACAAGAACCCACTTCATAATATTTTTGTTGTCTAGGACTCCAAGCCTCTACATCGCAAGATTTAACTTTTAAATCTGCCAAATCTCCAGAACAACATTCTAAAGTACGCACTGGTACATCTAAACTTCTAAAAAATTCAACAGTATAAGACCACATTTTATTATACCAATCCATCGCTTCTTCGGGTTTACACAAAACGATCATTTCTTGTTTTTCAAACTGATGTACTCGATAAAGTCCTCTCTCTTCAATTCCGTGAGCCCCTACTTCTTTTCTAAAACAAGGTGAGTAAGAAGTCATTGCGATTGGAAGTTCACTTTCTTTAATCAATTGTCCTTTAAATTTACCAATCATAGAATGTTCACTCGTTCCAATAAGATACAAATCTTCACCCTCTATTTTATACATCATCGCATCCATTTCTTCAAAAGACATAACTCCTGTTACGACATCGCTTCTAATCATGAAGGGTGGAATACAATAAGTAAATCCTTTATCGATCATAAAATCTCTAGCATATGCAATAGTCGCTTCATGAAGTCTTGCAATATCCCCAACGAGATAGTAAAAGCCATTTCCAGTCGTTCTACCTGCAGATTCTTTATCTAAACCACTTAAAGCCTCACATATATCGGCATGATATGGTATTTCATAATCGGGCACAATTGGATCTCCAAACTTTTCGATCTCCACATTCTCACTATCATCCCTACCAACAGGCACACTTTCATCTATGATCTGAGGGATAGCCATCATTTTCTCGCGAATAACACTCTCTAGTTCTTGCTCACGCATTTCTAATTCAGCTATTTTTTGGTTGTTTTCACTTACTTTTTTCTTTATTTCATCTGCTTCACTAGTTTTACCTTCACGCATTAAATTTCCAATTTCACCAGATAATTTATTTTTCTCACTTCTTAAAGTATCCCCTTCTAGCTTAGCATTCCTATATTGTTTATCTAACTCATAAACTTCATCAACTATAGGTAGTTTCTTATCTTGAAATTTTTTCTTAATATTTTCTTTTACAATATCCTTATTATTTCTTATTAATTCAATATCTATCATATTCAATTTCCTTCCTAAAAAAAACGCGTATTAAAACCTCCTAAGGAGCGAATTAACCGCGGTACCATCCTAATTTTTACTCTTAAACTCTTAACGCGAGCTCACGGCATTTATTAGATGCACTCAAGAACTAGATTTCATGTACTCTTAATTTTAGTTTTCACC
Organism: uncultured bacterium; assembly: GCA_947646655.1. Classification (GTDB taxonomy): domain Bacteria; phylum Bacillota_I; class Bacilli_A; order RF39; family UBA660; genus RUG11867. Next base: position 57,706 of record CANSHI010000009.1, on the reverse strand, counting down.
AGCCACTAAATCTCTAAGAATAAGATCTTACATTACTTAGGTTCTTTCTTCGTATTAATAAAATTATAACATTAACTAACCAATGTTTCAACAAAATTTATTTTAACTATCTTTCTGAGCACGTTTTTTAAAGACTTTCATTTTATGGCTTTGACTTAAATCATAACTCGTATCGCTCTCATAAGAAGCTAATCTAACAAGCTCATCTAAATCGACTGATGGATCAACTTCTTTAACATTTAAAGCAGCTTCTAATATATCTTTTTGTATAGATTTCCATTGCCTTAATACACGATATTTTTGGCTTTCCAACATACCATTGTAATTACCCATAACCATATGTATTTTATTTAAAAAAGTGAGACCATTATATCTAGTTGCAAAATGTTTCGTTTCTAAAGAATACATGTCAAAATTATTTGAAAATTCGCTTAAATAAATTTTTACAGCACGCTTCTCTAAATCGCTTAATTCAAAACTTGGATCGATTTCGTCATTTATAAAAGTTTTACTTAAATCGAAATCATTCTTCTCTAACATGTTTGCACTCAAAAGCGCAAATTTATAAGTTCTATTATTATTAACTAACTCTAATATTTTTTCAAGTTTTTGATTGACACTATCATTCAACGCTTTTATCTTTTCTAATGCTTCTAATGATTCGAATAAATATATTAAATTTTCAAACTTAGAAATTATTTTACTGCCCAATTTAGTATTTCCACCTTTAGAATCGATACTATACTTTAAGTGTCTTACTCCCGAAGTTAAAGCAACCGTTAATAATTCTCTTTCTCCAATTACTAAAGCTATTTCTGCAATTAAATTATCTAATAGGTTACCATAAGGTGAAAAAAGATTAAACTCTACTCCAGCATATTTTCTCTTAGTAGACTGTTCACAACTGACACTCTTTGAAGTAAAATAATGGGCAATGCTACCTTTTATTTGTTTGTCTAAGTATGAATTATCATTTCTATTGAATAAATATAGTATTCCACTATAAATTAATTGATAAAATTCAGAAGGATCTTTACATAAAGCGATAAGGCCTCCTAATGAATTTACATTGTCATGATCACTCTTTGGTAAAATTATCTTTTTCTCTATAACTAATGGTACATCGGTATCTTCCAACTTAATATCAGCTTCTCTAATTTTTTTATTTATAAAAATCGGTGACATATATGGGCTTATTTTTGAGCATTGTAATAAATCTAATAAAAAGCCCCTATACAAATTATTTCTTTCTTTATCTTCCATATTTTTCTCTCCTTGGACTTACCATTGTACCATTATATTTGATACTAATCAAGTACACATTTTATTGCTTCTTTAATAATGTTTATAGAATTTTTAAGCATCTGCGTTTCATTTTCGTTTAAAGGCATAAATATTTTTTCATCTACTCCATTCATACCTACAATAGCGGGTGTAGAAATACATACGTCATTTTTAGAATCATAGCTTGATACAGGCAGTATAATATTTTTATCTTCTAATATGGCAGATGTAATTCTCACTAGACACATTCCAATTCCATAGTATGTTGCACCTTTTCTGTTTATGATTTCATAGGCCGAATTTCGCACATTATTCTCAAGTTCCTTCTTTTTCTCATCGCTCAAAAATTCATCTATACTAGTAGAAGCGATACTAGCATTACTCCATGCCACGAACTCACTATCGCCATGTTCACCTATGACATAAGCTCCTATATCTTTTGGACAAATATGCACTTTTTCACTTATCAAATATTTAAGTCTTGCAGTATCTAAGGTTGTCCCCGAACCTATCACTTTTTTAGGATTTAGTCCCGAATATTTTAATGTCAAGTAAGTCATCACATCTAAAGGATTTGTCGCTACTAAAAAGCAGCCATCAAATCCATTTTTCATAACTTCTCCCACTATCGATTTAAATATTTTACTATTTTTATGGATCAAGTCCATTCTAGTTTCACCTGGATTTTGGTTTGCACCAGCGGCAATGACGACTATTTTAGCATCCTTGCAATCTTTATAATCACCTACACGTATTAATACTCGCGAAGGACTATAAGCTAAACAATGATTTAAATCCATCGCTTCTCCTTCTATTCTTTCTCTATTTACATCTATTAATACTAACTCATCTACATAAGTATGCTGGTTTAAAAGAGCATAAGCATAACTCATTCCAACATTTCCACATCCTATTAACACAACTCTATTTTTCATTTTCATCTTCTCCTTAATTTAATATTAGCATAATAAAAAAAAATTTTCTATATTACTAGACAGACACGAGACAATTCTGTTAAAATACTTTTCATCGAGGAATTTTTATGAATTATAAAGAATATATATTAGATGTAACTGATCCAAGTAAAATAATTACTTTAAATAGTTTTAATGAAATCACCCCAACTAGAGAGCTTGCTCAAAAGCTTAACATTCCCTACTACCTTTTTAGTTTTCATTCTAATTATGTATGTGTAAATGGGAACAATTATTTTTTTAAACAACCGAGAGATACTAGGTATCTTCTATCAGAACTTTTAGGAGTCGAATTATCTAAGTTTATGGGCTTGAAAACTATTGAATATCGATTATTATCTGACAGAGGATGTATCGTAGGTTTATTGAGTAAAAATTTTAGAGAGCCAACTAAGAATTATATCGAGTCGTACCACTTATCAAAAGATGATCTAAATTTAATAATAACTACTTTAACAGAAAGAAAATATGATAATACTCCTTTTAAAAATGAGTTGGCTAGATATTTAATGCGTAATTTTTATGCTGCCGAAACTGATTCAGGTCCAAACGTTTTATGCGAAAAGACACAAGAAAATATTTCCTTAGCGCCACTTTTCGATTATGAACATTCTTTTAGAAATATATATTTAGAAAAATATGAAGATGATTTGTTTATAGATGAATTTGGAAACAAAGTAGAAATTGATTTTGATTTTTTATCTCGACTATTAAATAGTTCAAACATTCAATCAAGTTTAAAAAAAGTTTTACTGTTTAATATGCGTAAAGCTTTAACAAGTATTGAAGATAAACAAGGTATTAAAATACCAAAATTTTTAATAAGTCGATTAACTGATTTTGATGAAAAACGCAAAAAGTTCATGATCTCAAAATTAAATTTTTAATATGTAAAAGAGTTTTAAAAAAATTCTTTCACTTATATTTTTTAAGAACTATCTAATGTAAATTTTGACAAGATTAGTAAAATATGATATTATGAATATGTCAAGGAAACTTGCATAAAGTAAAAAAGGGAAATACTTAACTTTGCCGAGTTGAGTACTTACCTAAATATTTAGATTCGTACTTAATCTTTTGCTAGATTGAGTACTATTTTTTTATACATAGAATCATTAAAGAGACTATTAATAAAATGATAATTACTATTAGAAATGAGATTAATAAATTTTTTTTCTTCATAATATCAAGCCTCCTTCCTATAAGAAGTTGGCAAGTACTCAACAGTTTAGTATTTCCTAATAAAAATTATACTAAAATATTTATTGTTATACAATGAGCTTTACTTTATTTTGTCAAATTTATAAGTAATTTTCCAAATATGAGTAATTTCTCAAAATTATAAAAAAAGTTTTAGCATTTAAAAACTAAAACTTATTTTATAACTATACTTACTATTCTTTTAGGAATAGCAATAACTTTAACTATTTCCATACCATCGATATACTTTTTGATGTTTTCATTCGCGAAAGCTTTTTCTTTTATTTCTTCTTCACCATCTTCTGTATTTACTAAAATACTTGCACGAAGTTTGCCATTAACTTGTACACCGATTTCATAAGTATCGTCTATTAATTTTTCAGCATCCCAATTAGGCCAAGCGGACTCATTAAGTGCCTCACCTAAATTATACATTTCATTTATTTCTTCTGTAACATGAGGTGCTATAGGGTTCAATAATTGTATTAAAGTTCTGTAATCTTTGCGACTTATTTCACCCTGTTTATCATAATTATTTAACAATATCATCAAAGCCGATACAGCTGTGTTAAAATTCATAGTTAAAATATCTTCTGTAACTTTTTTAATAGTTTTGTGGATTTCTGCTTCTAATTCTTTAGAATACTCATTACTCTCGTTTAGTTTTTCGCCTAAGCGGTATATTCTATCTAAAAACTTTTTGCAACTCTTAAGCCCATTTTCACTCCACGAAGCATCTTTAGTGTAGTCTCCAATAAACATTTCATAAGTTCTTAAAGCATCTGCTCCATAAGAATTGACCATATCATCTGGATTGACGACATTACCTTTACTCTTACTCATCTTTTCATTATTCTCGCCTAAAATCATTCCATGAGCAACACGTTTTTTAAACGGTTCACGAACACTTAATAGACCTTGATCGTATAAAAATTGATTCCAAAATCTTGCATAAAGTAAATGTCTCGTCGCATGTTCCATTCCACCATTATATAAATCGACTTGTCCCCAATAATCAAGTGCTTCTTTTGATGCAATAGATTCCTCACAGTTAGCATCCATATAACGTATCCAATACCAGCTAGAACCAGCCCAGTTAGGCATCGTATCAGTCTCACGAACAGCATGTCCTCCACATTTTGGACAAGTTGTATTAACCCACTCTTCTACAGTCGATAGAGGACTTTCACCATTATCCGTCGGCTCATAAGATGGAACATCGGGAAGTATAACGGGCAAATCTTCTTCCCGAACAGGTTCCCAACCACATTTTTCACAGTAGACCATTGGAATAGGTTCTCCCCAAAAACGTTGTCTTGAGAATACCCAGTCTTGAAGTCGATAATTAACTTTCTTTTGACCAGCTTTATTTTTTTCTAAAAACTCGATCATTTTAGCGATAGCTTCTTCTTTACCTAAACCATCTAAGAACTCCGAATTGATATGTACCCCATCGCCAGTATAAGCTTCCTCTTCTATGTTGCCACCACTTATAACTGGTATTATTTCGATACCAAACTTTCTAGCAAAAGCATAGTCTCTCTCGTCGTGAGCAGGCACCATCATAATCGCACCTGTTCCATAACTTGCAAGTACATAATCACTTACCCAAATATCTATTACACGATCATTAACAGGATTTATAGCCTTCAACCCTTCGATTTTAACTCCCGTTTTTTCTCTCGTCGCATCCGTTCTTTCGATCTCGCTCTTTTTATGAGCAAGTTCCTGATATTCTACTATTTCATCAATATTTTTGATTTTATCTTTATATTTTTCGATGAGTTTATGTTCAGGTGAAATTACCATAGCAGTCACTCCGAACAATGTATCTGCACGAGTCGTAAATACGGTTAAATCTTCGTCTAATCCGTCTAATTTAAAGTTAACTTCCGCTCCAATACTCTTACCAATCCAGTTGATTTGAGCAGTTTTAATCTTATCCAAAAACTCGGTATCTTGAAGCCCTTCTATTAAACTATCAGCATACTCACTCATTTTTAACATCCATTGATTCTTAAGTTTTTTAGTCGTTGGATTTCCACAACGTTCACAAACACCACCAGCAGCATCTTCATTACTCAAACCTGTTTTACAATTATTGCACCAATTTATTTCTTTTTCAGCTTTATAAGCCAAACCAGCTTTATAAAATTGTAAAAATTGCCACTGTGTCCATTTATAATAATTTGGATCTGTAGTATTAATTTCACGAGACCAATCGAACGATAATCCCAAAGATTTAATTTGCCCCTTAAAAGTATCGATACATTTTGATACCATATCAGCAGGATATACATGATTTTTTATAGCGTAAGCCTCCGCTGGAGCACCAAAAGCATCCCATCCGATAGGAAATAAAACATTATACCCTTGCGCTCTTTTCAAACGTGCGATCGCATCCAAAGCTGTATAACTTCTAACATGCCCTACATGCAATCCAGCACCACTCGGATAAGGGAACTCGACTAATATATAATACTTTTCCTTATCTCCTCCATTTTTAGCTTCAAAAGCTTTTTTTTCTTCCCAAATTTTTTGCCATTTTTTTTCTATATCGTTAAAATTATAATTCATTTTTAATCACCTTTCCTCACTAAAATTCTTCCTAAAATCTCATAAAATATGAAAATCAAAGCCAAAACTAATATCAAACCTAATAGCAACTGTAAAATAATTATATCGCAAACATTGACCACACAAACACATGTAATTCCTATAATTATTCCATCGAGTCCACTAAATAATAACATAAATGACTTCTTATCTATTTTTTTAGGATTTATTTTAAACTTTCTTTTTAAGTACTTCACTTCTAATGGCGTTAAATCTTTTTTAAGTTTTTTGTTATTTTTAATTCGCTTTTTATTTATTAAATACACTAAAAACCTTCCCACAAAAAATATTAAAAATGCCACCGTAAATAAGATTAAGTTTTCTATTGCCAATCACCACTTTCTAACAAAAAAACGACAAATCATCCCAAAGGACGAACTTGTCGTGGTACCACCTTATTTTTTTCTCTATTGTCTTTAAGGAAACAACCCCATCATTTGCATCTAACAGATAAGTTCATGAATTTCCTTTTAAAACTTTGCACCAACTAGTTTCTCTCTCAAAAAATTTCATTCATTACTACTTCCGTTTTCACTTGCAAGATAAACTTATTATATTAAAATTCTCCAATATATTCAAGTAATTTTAAGAACATTTTTACAAAAATATCGTTTAGACCATGGCTTCCTAGTTTTCTAATTTCGATACGTTTCTTCTTAATTTCGTCATCGCTGAACATAATTCTTGATACTTCTTCTTTTAATTTAGTTGGAATTTTTAAATCACTTATGATCGTATCGATATCATCATTAATTATACGAACTGCATCGATCTCAATATTTTTTCCTTTACAATTTATACTTAGCTGTTCTTTTGTACTTATAGGATCAGTCGTTACGATAAAGTCCTGATCATCGAGTACCATTCTCACCTGAATTCGTTCAGAACCTAAATATGCAATTACATCATCGGCAAATCGCGTATTCCTAAATCTGATCTTATAACGGCGCTTAGCAGGTATAATTCCTTCTTTTCCTTCTAAAGGTCTAATAATAACGGTATAGTTGTTCGGCAAATAGTTATAATCTATCAAAGTAGTCATAAACTCTCCACTCTTATAGGCATTACTAGATCCATCGTCCTCATATAATTTATAACTGTTATTTTTACCTGGGAAAATATGTATTTCCATTTCTTCAGGGTTGCCAGTAAAGTTTCTATTTTCATCAGAAATGATCGCCTGTGGAATAATCGCCCCTTGTTTAGCAAATACTGGATAATCTTCATCCTGGAAAAACGAAATATACCTCTTTCCACCTGGAAATTTTTTACCAGTTTTAAAGTCATACCACATGCCATTTGGCAAAAACAGTTTTGTTACAGTTCTGTTCATTACAGTATCTTTTCTATCAGTAATAGGCGCGATAAAGAGTTCAGTTCCAAAATAATACTCATTTCTATAAGTCGGTTCATCATATAATTCTGGATATCTATAGTATAATGGCTGAATTATTGGCAAGCCCGTCTTAGAATATTTATAAGATTCACTATAAAGATAAGGAATCATCTTATGTCTTAAATTTGTATAATCTTTAACGATCTTCCTCGTTTTGACATCCCACATCCATGGTTCTCTTTTATAATAATGTCCACCCTTTGAAGAAAACCTAAAAATTGGACTATAAGTACCGAGCTGAACAAATCTCGTATAAAGTTCATTTTCTTCGATACCATCTTTAAATCCTCCAATAGCATGACTCCACCAAGAGACACCCAAGTTACTACTAGTAGAGTTAAACTCAGGAAGCATTTTCAAAGTTTTCCAATCGACGATTATTTCTCCACTATTATTAACTGGATAAAGATGCGAATTTATAAGACCATTTCTCGATAAGATCATACCTCTTTTATTCGGTTCACTATTCAAATATTTATAAAAATAATAGTTTATCATTCTAAGAACATTCATATCCCCTTTATAACTTAAAGAATAAAAATCTACTCCTATTTGGTTTAAAGACTTAATAAACGTATTAAAATAATTAGCCATAAATCCACGCTCGTAAACATTAAAAGGTGTATCCACTGTCGTACCATTTTGAGTGGAAGGTACTGAAGATAGTTTTAAATCGACACCCAATCTAATACCGTCACTATGCAAGTTATTAATGACATTTTCTGGAGAAGGAATCTTTTCTCTATCGAAAGATACATCATTTTTACTCCAATTATTGAGCAACAAAACACTTATTGGTATTTCATATTTCCTAAACTTAGCTATCAAAGAATATATTCCATTGACATCGTATACTTCTTCTTTATTCCACCAAACACCAAAAGCGTATCTAGGAATTAGTGGAGGATATCCTGTTAGACGATAAAAATCTTTTAAACAGAAACCGAAATCTTTTTTATATAAGAATAAATAAGTATCGATTCTCGAATCATTTCTCTTTCCAACACTTCCATCTTGATTAAATATGAGGCTTTTAGAATCGTCTATAGACACAAAACCATCTGTGCTGTATAGACCCTTTTCCATTTTAGGCAAACTAGATTTATCATCTAGATCAGAACTTATACTTTTGAAATTTCTTGCCTCGGCATGCCCAAAAAACCATGATTTATCTGTATCGAGCAATTTTATTTTTAAATATTGATCAGGTGAAAATTTAGTTCCTGTAAAAGGCTTTTCTTTTTCATAAGTAAGTTCAAAATAAGAAGTTTTTAATGTAAGCATTTTTTCTTCATCAGTAACTATAACCTTTGGTACATCGAACGCTCTGAATCTTGCAAGCTCTGTCGGCCTATCCTCGAAAGTACCAGAATCACTATACTCTAAACGAATAAGAATTTCACTTAAAACTGTTATACGATATTTTAAACCTTTATAAATAGCATCATTTTTACTAATTGCATCGTCATAATTGACTCCAAACCTTGCCTCAAATTCATCTGTATTAAAGCTTGCTGATAAATCTGCCTCTGGTGTAATATCTTCAAGAATAGGCTTTTGTTCTTCTTCTACGATCGTTTCTTTTGGTGTTTCGACAGCCTCTTCTTCTACTTGTGTTAAAGAATCTCCGACAACCTCTTCTTTAGTATCATCGACAAATTCTTGAACTTCTGTATTCTCATTCTCAAATGTCTCTGTTTGATCAAAAGTCTCAGTTGGCATCTCATTATGGCTTTCCTCTTCTGGCAACGACATTTTATCTACACTACTGTTTACTATTGATTGACCACTATTATCTACATCTTCTATTTTTATTTGTGGATCATCAGGAGTTACATTTTGAATAGGCTCATTAATTGGAACTTCTAAATTAGTACTGCCATTTTGGTTAGTATTTTGAACCCCAGCCTCTTGTGGTAGAGACGATATATTCATATCTTGGATCGCCATTTCATTAGGAATTTGGCTGTTATTGTCTAAAGCATTATTATTTTGTACTACTGCTACTGAACTGTTTAACTGAGTACTTTGTAAATTATTATTTTCTTGAAGTATTGGATTGACAGGAGTTTGAAAGTTATTTACATTATCCATTCCAGCAATACTATTTTCTTGTGGATTAGCATTTTGTAAAGTACCTCCAGTCGTATTTATCGGTGAACTAGGATAGTTTATAGGTTGACCAGTAAAGTTTGATTGTTCTAAATTATTTTCAATGGGTAGAACATTTTGCATAAAGGGTTGCTGCATATTTCCTTGCAAATTTTGTTGAACAGTATTAAATGGAGTTTGCATATTTCCCACAACTTGATTAGGTATAGAGTTTTGTAAATCTTGACCAAAAACACCCATATTCTGAGAATTAACATTAGGTTGGAAACCCGTTTGTGAAGGCATTTGCTGAACGTTACCTATAACTTGATTATTGAACTGATTAGGCACTGCACTAGTTTGATTCATGATTGGATTTATTTGACTCATGCCAGCATTATTCATCATATTTTCTTGATTACCAGCTTCCTCATAACTTCTTATCATATCAAATGGATTGGGTCCTACCATTACATCAGGCTCACTGCCAACCCCCATATTAGTATTAAAAAATTTAGAGCCTCCTCCCATATTAGATGTATTATTCATCATATTATCGTTAAACTGAGGATTTACATTATTATTTTGAGGATTGAAATTATTTCCATAATTATTCATCCCATTAAAAGAATTACCATTATTAAAATTGTCATATCCATTACCATTCACAATTATCACCCTATCATTCTTTTACTCATATCATTATTTTATCACAAGTGTTCAAATCTCTCAATAAAAAAATGCTGTTTTAAAAACAACATAAAATTATCGTCTAATAATCTTTGTTTAAGTTTTCAGCCAATTCACTAATTTTATTAATTGATTTAAGATACTCTTTTTCAATTGAAGTGAACTCTTTAATTTGATACTTTCTATACTCTAATTTTGCTTTTTCTACAGCTTTCTTATGACTAATCTTGCCAGCGTTAATTAAAATATTTACATCTAAAGAATTAAGTATCATCGGTTTATGTTTCATCGCTTGAAATTCAGCAAAACCAAAATATCTTGACACTAAATTATTGAGCATTAAAAGTTCATCTTCGGTTAAGTAATTTTTAGCAATTTCTATATCATTAATACTCGGCAATTTTATCTCTCCCAAACAATTTTGCCATTTGATCTAATGACAACCAAACTGTTTCACTTCTCGAGACTCATATATTATTAGTTTTGTTTTAGTATTTTCTATAATTTTATTTTTCATTTTCCTCCTTATTTTTCAAAAATATTTTTATTTATAACCAATTGCTACTAATTGACCCTTATCATATTCCTTTCTAGTTTTAAACATCTCTTTTTTGATTTCAAAAAACACCTACTTTATATTTATCCAATATCTTCTTGTTAAAAATGTTTCAATGTCTGTATTTTCAACTATATTCTCCAGTATTCCACCATTTTTCTCTACAATTTTATTGGTGTTAATTCAATTCTAATATTTATTCTTCCAATAAACTTATCTTCATCAACTAGAAAATAGTCATAATAAGGAACATAATTGGGTTTTAATTTGCTTATTACTCTACTATCTTTACTTTTTTGTATAATGTCAACTTTATCAGGATTATAAAACATTAAATCATGTCTCTTAATATTACCTTTTTCTATTTCTTGTAAAGATAAAATATAGGCTTCTTTGTATTCCTTTAAATATTTTTCTTCAGGATATATAAGTTTAATCATTTTATCACTCCTTTTTAAAAATTACATAACTTTTTATTATTAAAAATCTTCATTTCAAATTTAAAGGTAAGGTGTTGTTTTATAATGAATTACCTTCTATTTAATACGCACACACTTTCCACATGAAAGGTAAAACTAAACATATCTAATAAATAAACTTTTTGTATGTCATACTTTTCTTTTAAACTTTTCAAATCTCTAGAAAGAGTTATTGGGTCACATGAAACATAAATTATTTTTTTAGGTTCTTTATTTAAAATGGTTTCAATTGCCTCACTGCTCAAACCTTTTCTCGGCGGATCTATAATAATAGTATCTATTTTATCTTCTACTTTATTTACAAGTTTATAGGCATCACCTAACATAAAATTAATGTTATTTATTTTATTCATCTTAGCATTCACTAAAGCATCCCTAACTGCATTTTCGACAATTTCAATAGCATATACTTTTAAAGCTTTCTTACTGGCAACTATACTAAGAGTCCCAACTCCACTAAAAAGATCTAATACAACATCATTTACATTTATATTTTCTCTAATTATTTTAAAGAGTTCTTTATTAATATAATGATTTACTTGAAAAAAAGAATTATAAGTTACTTTAAAAAACATATCTTCGACAATTTCTATAAAATGATCTGCTCCAAACAATATTTTGTCATTAAGTATAATGCCAACTAACTTACATCTTTCTCGCAATTTTTCTAAATCGATCTCTACTTCTTCTTCACTTTGAATACTTATAATTATTTCTCCATTATAATTTGTTCTAATAGTCATCAAACCGTTTTGAATTTCAAATAAACTCGTCGAGCGAAGAACAGTATTAATCGACTCTTGAGCGTTCAAACATCTATCGACTTCAACAATTTCGTGAGTATCTTTTTGATAAAAGCCAAATAGTCCATTTTTAATTTGTACCTCTACCTTATTACGATAAAAATCTTTTACTTTATTTTTAATAATATTCACATCGATATCGACTGAAGCATATTTTTTTAATATTCCTAAAAGCTTATTTTTCTTAAACTCTAAAGTGTCATCATAAGATATATGCCTTAAATGACATCCACCACACTCTTCATAAAAAGGACATTTACTTTTAACTCTTTTTTCACTTTTTGTTATATAGTTATCTACTTTAGCCTCTCTATATTTATTAGTCTCTTTTACTACTTTTATAGAAACTTTTTCACCTTCTAAAGCATTTTCGACAAAAAGTATACCTTCTTCATCATAAGCAATACCTCTTCCTTGATGATCTAGCTTATCAATCTTCACTTCCATCTAATCGCCTCACTTTTTATATTTATATAATTCACTTACCTCTTTTTTTGTTAAAGTTCTATATTCTCCACTCAATAATGTTCCTAAACTTAAAGGCCCATAATGTGTACGTGTAAGCTTTACTACATCATAATGAAGTGCCTCAAATAACCTTCTTATAATATGATTTCTTCCCTCATGAATAGTTAGCTCTACATAACATCCACTATTTTTCTTTTTCTTTCTAATTTTAAGATGACTTACCTTAACCTTTTGATTATCGATACTTACACCTTCTTTAATTTTGAAAAAATCTTCCATTTCGATTTCTCTGTCTAATTTAGCTAAATAAGTTTTAGGCACATGTGAATTTGGATGTGTCAAAATATTAGTCAATTCTCCATCATTTGTTATGAGAATTAAACCTGTTGTATCATAATCCAGTCTACCGATAGGAAATACCCGTTTATCTGTTTCGATTATATCGACAACAGTTCTTCTACCTTTATCATCACTACTAGTACTAACAGTTTCACGAGGTTTATTTAATAAAAAATAGACTTTTTCTTCTCTTCCTAATAAATTCCCTTCAACAATAATTTCATCTTTACTTTGTACTTTTGTACCTAATTCTCTTACAATTTTCCCATTAACACTTACTTTTCCTTTTAAAATAAGCTCTTCTGCTTTACGTCTAGAAGTATAACCAGACTCCGCAATAACTTTTTGTAAACGACTTTCCATATGATCTCTCCTCTAAAACATTTTATCATGAAATTAAAAAAAGTGCCACTTAATGACACTTGAATAATTTTATACAATTAGGAAACAGTATAAGGATCTGTGCTAGTTCCAGAACCACCAGTAATTTTCACAGTAGGCTTCAAATGAACAACAGGTTTTATGACCCTATTTGATGCAGCTCCTGCACTAGTTATAGATCCTTTAACATAAAATACGTGATTATAAGAATCAGCTCTTGGAGTTATAAGGGATAAATCTTCATATAAAGATGTAAATAGCCAACTTTTAGATGGAGTACCATTGTTACATTGAAATCCATTTGTATAACAAATACTTTCTATATTATTTGCAAAAGTGTATGCATAATCACTCGGGTACAGCAATCCTACATCTTGGAGTATATTATTTTTTCTAACTACAGAAGAACACATACTAACTCCTTCTGTAGTACACGTTGCTAACCCTCTTTCAGAAATATAATAATCTTCAGCCCCTAAATTTTCATAACCTATTACTCCACCTAAATAAAACTTAGTTTTTAAAATTTTAGACTTCGATTCAGCTGACAATCCATCAGAAGAAAAATCTCCTGATTTATTATAATAATCACCAAAATTAAGCAAATTATATAAATCACTAACTGTCCATTCGTTTTGTAAAGTACTATGCCAATTATGAATAAAAAAATTTTCTCTTATTAATTTAATTGTTTTATATGTTTGATTATTAGAGTCTTCAACTGTAAATATGCCCACTATTCTCCAAAGCTCATTATTAAAATTTATATAATTATTGGGAATTGAGCCTATATAACGATAATCTACTAAACTTTCTGTTTGATCCGTAGCAAGGTGATTAAAAGTATACATTTCGCCCTTATCACCAGATTCATAATCCGTTATATTTGATGGATTGGCTTTTAAACCAAAAGCTATTTCAATTAAAGATTTTTTCCACTGGGCAAATAAAGTTTGGTTTTCGTTTAAAGATACTACTGTACTTGAAGTAACTTTTGTTCCCCCACTACTAGCAGTAAACCAACCTAAAAATTCAAAACCGTCATAAGTAGGAACGGGTAAATCACCATAATTTGAATCATAAATAACAGTCTTACTACCTGTATCAACTGTCCCACCATTTGCATTAAATGTTACACTAAAAACTTTAGGATTATAATTAGCTATTGCAATTACATTTTCGCTACTCATAGTAAATATGTTATCTCTTACAACTTCACCATTTACTGTCCAATTTGTAAAATCATAGCCCTCTTTTGTAGGTACCCCAAGATCTAGTCTGGCTTCATAAAACATTTCTCCGCCTACTATGTTAGAAGATCCACCTTGTAAATCGAGTGTCAAATTATACTTTTTTCTATCATAATTGTACTCTATTTTATTTAAAACGGGTGGATAAACATTTTCTTCTTTTATAGTCAAATTTTTTACAGCTGGTATGTAAAATCCATTATAGTTTTTAACACCAGGAGTTACTGAAGAATTATAATCAGCTTCCCCTTCATCTGTATCAGCATCTACGAAAGTATACCCATTTCCATCAATGTTCATCTTATTATGATACACGATATATTTATATTTATTAATAGTCCATTTAGCAGTGATATTAACATTATTTGGATCAGTCAATGTAAGAACATTCTCATTCAAAATACCGCCTGTAATATCCCAACCGCCAAACGTATAACCTTCTCTACTAGGATTTTCTGGTAAAGTAATATTACTTCCAAACTCAACTTCTTGAGTATTTGAATTGCCATCACCTAAATCTATTAGAACTTGATATTTATTAGGAGTCCATTTAGCAGTTAAATTACTATTTTCTATACCCATTGTAAAAATTGATGGTTCAATTTTAGATCCTTCACCTACTAGATCCCATCCATTAAAAGTGTAACCTATTCTAGTTGGATCGGAAATTTCCATAGTTTCATCTTTTTGCATCTGATATTTTTGAATACTCGTAAACTCATTCCATGTTCCACCATTTGGATCAACATTTAAATAATAATAAATATACTTTTCTGCTTCACCCACTGTAAACTGAGTTTGAAATATCGCACCAAAATCAGTTGTCTGATCGACATCATCCAAATATTTTAAAGTGATATCTAAATTAAAATAATAAGATTCTCCCGCTGCTACAGATAATTCATTTGATAAAGATTGTTTCAGACTTTCATGAGATACTGGTACATTGCTCTCTGGTACTAACTCTTTATATTCCCCATCAAGTTCTTTAGAATACGATAGCTTATACACTAAACTGCCATAAGTATAAGTATTAACTAAGTCAAGCCAAGATAACTTAACAGATGCTGCTAAAGAGCCTGTATTTTCTAATATAAATTTCTTAGTAACTGTTTGTCCAAAGCTTAATTCCTCATTTATACCATTATCGCCATCTGAGAAGACAAGTTCCATCGTACCAGAAGTTAGTGACAATTCCTCATTTTTATTATTCATTCCAGGAACTCTAAAAAAAGCATAAGTTGTAATCAGCCCTAAAACTAAAACTGCACAAATTATACTTCCTATTATTATTAATTTTTTTCTATTTTCATTATTCATTTATATCTAGCCTTTCCTAAATTATTTTGCTTCACCAATAATTATTTGAGTTTGAAAATAAGAATCAAAATCTACTGTTTGATCAACATCTTCTAAATTTTGTAATTTAATATCTAAGTTAAAATAATATTTTTGTTCGCCAGGTATCATTATATTTTCTGCTAAAGTTTTTCTAAGCTTTTCACTTGAAACAGGTACACTTGTAAATGATACTACCTCAGTATACTCGCCGTTTTCTTCTGTTGCATAAGATAATTTATAAACTAAACTACCATAAATGTAAGTATTAATTAGATTTATCCAATCAAAGTCGACATGTGCATCCAAAGAGCCTTTATTTTCTAACACAAATTTTTTAGTAACTGTTTCCTCAACAGCTAATCTTTTATTTATACCACTGTCGTTATCTTCAAAAATCAACTTTAAATCTCCTGCATTAACTTTAATATCTTCATTACGAATTTTTGGAGGAGCACTTAAATATGAATAAGTCGTCAAAATTCCTACTAATACAAGAGAACATATAATACTCAAAATAATAATAATATTTCTTTTTTTTGTTTTTTCTTCTGTATTCATCATCAATCAGCCTACCTTTTTTACTATAAAAATTGTACCATTTATTAAAGAAATTATCAAGAAAAAGAGAGATGTAATACTCTCATTAATTTGTCCTTACTTTATTTCGTTTACTTAATTTCAAAAGGATTCGTCTTAGTACCATTCCCATTCATAGTACGTACATATTCGGCACTTAGGTTTATAACTGGCGCAACACCACCTGCGTTATTTACATGAAAATTATATAGATCTCCCGTATTATGAACAATAAAAACAAAAGCATATCCACTAAGATTTACATCGTAAGGAGAAAAGGACCAGTACCAACTACCTTTATGTAAATAATAGTTTTTATTCTCAGTACCTCCTTTTCCACCAGCAATTGCTATTTCGTCAATAGTGATCAATCCAACTTTCTCAACTAACTTACTATTACCTATAGTATCATCTTCTTTAGTAAAAGTATCATTTTTTTGCGTACAAGTTAACTTAGGATTGGGGGATTCACTCCAACCATTATTAATTGTTCTAAATCTGCTAAATGCTCCGTATGCTGTTGCATTATTTCCATAACCTAGTTTAGTACTTTCACTATTCCACCAAGTATTTGGTTTACTAGCTGTACTTCTATCGTTACAAAAAATATTGTCGCTTACATATTTATCATACCCTTTATCTGCTATGTTTGATTTATACCAATTTTCTAGTTGACTTTTTATATTTGCATTTGTTTCATTAAGTTGAGCACCATTCTTACTTGTGCTAGCTACACCATTAGCTCCTCCATACATATATCCCACATATTTTGCATCATTATAGTTCGTAGTATTCCATGCTACACTTTTTAGTGCCAAACGATCATCGCTTTCTTCACTATTTTCATGAGGCATAGTTCCATCATATATAATACGTAAAGAACCATCACCATTTAACCTAATAATTCTCCAATAAAACCCTGCAAATCTTACATAATTATTAGTTACATTACCTCTATAGTAATAACTAGTTCCATAAGAATCGGGCATTGAATACACACCTTCATCCACAGTTGCAATGGTACCAAAATTTGGATTTCCTTCTTTAACTCCATTAGGATTTTGACCATTATTAATAGCTATAGAAGCTTTAATAGGATCAAATAGTTCACTGTCAAAATATAATGAGCACATCTCGTTACTACTTAATCTCAAAGAAATTTTTTTTGAAAGTGGATTTTGAGATAAAGTGCCACCATTTACACAAGTACTCTTTTCTAAATTTAATATGTATCCATCAGTCGGAAATTTTTTTGAATCACTTAAAAAATAACTGTTGCTATTTGACGGATCTTGTAAATATATTGCCAAAATTTTTTTACTTTCAGTTTTACTAAAATTTGTCCATATATAACTAGCAAAAATGATTAACAAAACTGACATAAAAGAAGTTGCCCAAAGAACCTTTATTTTTTTATTCAAAATGTTTCACCTCTCCAAAATTATTTAAAAAACTAAAATAAAAAGCCCTAAAAGTTAAAGCTTAAATACTTCAGTAGGACTATTTTCTTCATCAACAGACATACTTGTTCCAAATGTTTCTACTATTTCTGTTTCAGGTTGTTCATTTTTAATTTCACTTTCAATATTAGTAGGCTCAATAATTTGCAAGTTACCACCCTCAACTGGAGCTGCCATTACAGGTGCTGGACTGTCAGTTGCAGGAATACTTGCAGTAGCATTTGCCGAATTTATTTCTTGCACTACACCAGCAGTACTTTGACTAGCTTCTATCTCTTTAGGACCACTGACTATTTTTTTACTTTTTTTCTGTTTCATAATAGCAAGCAGTAACAATAACAATAAAACTAATAATCCTACAACAATATAAACCCAATAATCCATAATATTAAAAGTTCTAGAAATCTTAATGATATAATCTCTAACACTTCCATCTTCGGCAGTTACTCTAACCGTAATAGAAGATCCATTACCTAGATTATGATTATTTAAAATTTCATAGGTAGCTAGTTCGCTTTCTGTTACTACATTAATGTTTAATGTACTTTCTTTACCAATCGACAAATCATAACTAGTAATAGAAGAATCAAAATTTAAAGGATATCCCTGAACCGTTATACCAGCTAAATAATTATTACTAGATTTTAATTTTTCCTTGGTAACATTTAAAGTATAGACAACTACATTAGCATCAGTATCTAAAACGGTAATCGTTATCTTATTTTCTCCTTCTACTAATTTTTCTGCATTATCAGAAATTACTATGCTTGCAAAATCTCCTTCATTCAAACTTGTTTTAATATCTAATTCATCAAAAGTGGAAGGAATGATCATATCATATTCAAAAGTGTCAGGGTTAAAATCGAACGCAACTCCTTCAATAGTCAAAGATTTTAATTTTACTTTACCTTGATTGCCATTACTATTACCAGATTCTGTTTGACTTTGATCATTAACGGTATCATTAGTATTAGTATTTGTATCTTGTACTGGATTATCAGTATTTTCTGCTATTGTAGTTGGTTCAATTTTAAACTTAATAAAGTAAGTGTAAATTCCATACCCACAAGCATTACCATTAACCTTTAGTTCTTGTTTTTCATGTGTAGAAACTTTTCTAGGAGCAAATCCCTCTACCCACTCATAGTCAGTTGATCCACCTAGTGTTACTTCATTAGTTCCTTCTGGAACAGTTACAAGATAATTTGAAGAATCGATTACATTTACCTTTCCGATATCAGTTGTAAGCTCATTTATTTCTCCACAAGCAAAAACATCTATTTTTAAAATAGTAAATAAACCAATTAATAAAATCAAAAACTTCTTTTTCATTTATGACCCTCTTTTCCTATTCTGTTAAAATTATAACACATGAAATTTAAAAAAGAAATAAAATTCACACAAAAATTTATGAATTAATTTTTAAAGTTTTTCCACTCTGCCTATTTTACTTCGAAGGGATCCTCAATTGTTCCTGACCCTCTCATCATATAAACATAGTCAGAACTTAAATTAATTACAGGAGCAATACCACCCGAACTGCTAACATTGTTATAACTAATATCACCATTACTGACTATACTAAACATACTAGCTCCACTGTCAAACACATAAGGAGATAAAGTCCAGTACAAACTACCCTTATATAAGTAATAACTAGAACTTGCAATTCCATTTTTACCACTACCCGCTAGCACTGCTTCATCAGTTGTTATAAGACCTATTTTTTCCTGTAGCTTTCCATTACCAAATTCAGTATCATTTTTTGTAAAAGCGTTATTTTTTGATTTACATGATAATTGAGGTACAGAACTTTGAAGATTAGTTAAAAATCTTTTATAAGGTTGAAAAGCAGTTGAATAAGTTCCATATCCTAAACCAGTATTACCATTCCAATTAGTGGTTTCAGACTTAGTAGCAATTTCCCTATCATTACAAAATATATTGTCACTAACATAACTATCATAGCCATTATTTGCTATGTTTGTTTTATACCAATTCTCTAGTACAATTTTTATATTTGAACTTAATTCATTTGTTTGAGCCTGTTCTTTGCTAACGCTCGTACCTGATCCTCCATACATATAGCCGATATACTGTGCATCACCGTCGTTTAAATTGAATTTCTGCTTTTGTATAGCTATTCTATCTATATTGTTTTCTCCATTAGTATGTGCCTCTGTTCCATCATATATTATTCTTAGTGATCCATCGCCATTTACTCTGATAATCCTCCAATAAAACCCTGCAAACTTTACATAGTTATCTTCTACCGCTCCCCGATAGTAATAACTTGTTCCATAATCATCTTCCATTGCATATAATCCATCCGCTGTCTCATCAGTTGTTGAGGCTAGAGCAAAATTCGGATTACCACTTTTTACAACCTTATTTAATTTTTCTAATGTAGTTGTAACATTTGTTTGAAGCTTATCAAAATATAATAAACAATTGTTTTGATAATCGACACTTATAGACACTTTTTTAGTGTAAGAATCTTGACTTAATGTTCCACCATTTGTACAAGAACTCTTTTCTAAATTTAATATATAACCATCAGTCGGAAATTTTGTAGAGTTACTTTTACTATATCCTGTCTCGCGATTTTCATCTTGTATATACACTGCTAAAGTTTGATTTCGCTTAAATGTATATAAAGTTCTTTCTTCCTTTAATAGTTTATTACTTACTAAATTTCCTAAAACCAAAATACTTGTTATAACTCCTAAAACGGAAACAAGTATTATTTTTTTCTTTTTAATCATCTCTCTTCTATCCTTTCTGTTCATTTATTACTAAGTTTGTTAAAGAGAAAGTTTAAGCCCACTTTACTTTATAATTTGCTTTTTATTTTACTTCGAATGGATTTGCTGCCGTACCATTTCCACTCAATGTACTCACGTATTCTGCACTCAGTGAAATAACTGGGGCAACATTAACCCCGTTAGTAACATAAGTGCCGGTCGAATAACCGTTACCATTAACATAAAATACACGAGCACCACCACTACTGTTAAGGTAATAATAAGGTGAGAAGGTCCAATAAGCTGGTCCTTTATATAGGTAAAAACTACTATTGGCTATATTATATTTTCCTCCTGCTGCCACTATTTCATCTACTGTTAACATTCCTACTTTTTGTTCTAACTTTCCATTACCTTTATCTGTATCTTCTTTTGTAAACGCATCATTCTTTTCACTACATGTAAACTGTGGTTGTATTTTATTTACTTCTGTATTCCATACATTACTTCGCGCCGTTGCTCCATATCCTGTTGCTTTGGCTCCGTATCCTAATCCAGTATCACTGCTCCATCCTGTTGCTTCTTTTCCTGGAGTACTTCTATCATTACAATATATGGCATCACTTACATAGTAGTCATACCCTTTATCTGCTATCTTAGTCTTATACCAACTCTCAAGTTGCTTCTTTATATTTGTATTCGTCTCATTTGTTTGTGCCCCTTCTTTACTTGTGCTAGCTCTTCCATTTGCTCCTCCATACATATATCCTACATATTTTGCATCATCATGGTTCGTTGTATTCCATGCTATGTTTTGTAAGGCTAATCTATCTGTACTACTTGTTCCATTTCCATGTGCTTCTGTACCATCAAATATTATTCTCAAACTTCCGTCTCCATTCATTCGGATTATCCTCCAATAGAACCCTGCAAACTTTACATAGTTATCTTCTACTGCTCCTCTATAATAGTAACTCGTTCCATAATCATCTTCCATCGCATACAATCCGTCCGCTGTCTCATCTGTTGTTGCAGGCTCTGCAAAGTTAGGCTCCCCATCCTTAACTGCTTTACCTAATTTATCTAAAGTTTTCTCTAAATCAGTACGTTCATCTATTATTCCTTCTGTTATTTTAAACTGAGTCTCTAGCTTTGCTTGTAAATCTGCTGTCTGATCAAAATCTGTATAATTTAATTGAATGACTAGTTTATAGTATTTTTTAGTTCCAGCTGGTATCGTTATTCCACTTGCCAAGACTCTATCAGTGGTATTTTCTACAATAGGAATATTTTTATTTGAGATTATTTCCGTATATTCACCATCTTCTGTATCAGACTCTAAAAAACTATAAGTCATAGATCCTTCTAAATATGTATTTAACAAATTCATCCAACTGACACTTACAACGCCTTCTTTAGATCCAGTATTTTCGATCGTAAAGGTTTTCTCTGCACTCTCTCCAAAGTTTAATTCTCTATTGAATCCATTGTTGCCATCACTAAAAACTAATGACATCGTACCTGTCTCTACTGTTACTTCTTGGTTTTTATTTTGACCGAGTTGACCTATGAAAAATGCATATGATCCTAGGAATCCTACTAGCATTAGGGAACACACTATAATTCCAATTACTATTCCTTTTCTTATATTTTTACTTTTTTCCATTTTTGTTTAACATTCCCTTCAGTTTATCCTAAGTCCATTGTAACACCCCCCCCCCCCGAGAGTTGTCAACAATCTCTTTTAATAGCCAAAACTAACATCTAATCATACTTAATCTTTCATATACTCCAAATACGTTTATTCTATAAAAATTATATACGTATTACGTATATTTTTCAAGTCAATTATAAACATATATCAGTATAGCATTTAATAATCTAAAATTTTGTCAAAAAAAAGACACCAGTATATCTGTATCCTATTTTTATTTAATAAATTCTTCTAAATCACTTTGAGACATAAAACCTATATGTTTCTTAATTTCCTTACCATTTTCCATAATTATCAAAGTCGGTATACTCATTACACCAAACTTACTAGATAACTCTTGAAATTGATCAGTATTAACTTTTACAACTGGTAAATTTAAACTATCTCCCATGCTTTCTAAAAGCTGTCCCATCATTTTACAAGGACCACACCAATCTGCATAAAAATCTACTAAACATCTTTCTTTAGTAAAATTATCAAAATCAGCCTCATTTTCTAAATGTTTTATCATTAATATCTCTCACTTTCTATATTTTTTAATCAGGTCATCAGCACCTGCAAATTTAATTTTTCCTGAATTAACTAATGCCTGAGCATTATCGGCACTCATAACTTCATACTTCAACAATATATTTAAACTCTCTAAATTTGCTTCATCTCTATCAGTCGAATTTTTATAATTATCTGCCACTGTAATTATTTCTTTAAAAGAACTATAAATCGGATTAATCGCTCCTCCTAAAATAGGTGTTTTAGTTAAAATCATATCACCAAACTGTGACTTTTGAATATGTGGTCTTGTCATAGTAAATTGCATAAATACGAATAAAACTATAAACGTTACTACTAAACCTTCCACAAAACCGACTATTGCTCCTAAAATCTTAGAAGGAAGTGCAAATACAAGGGTGATTTTAACAATTTTTTCCAATATTCTGGTTATCTTTAATATTAAAACATATATTGTTAAAAGAATACTAGCTACCAACAGAAAAGCTATCAGCTCGTACACAATGATGTTCAAAACACTTATACCTGATAGAACACCTGAAAACTTAAAGAAAGGCAAACTTTTATATAAAAATATCGAAACAGGATTTTTGAGTAAATAAGCAATAACTATAACTGCGAATCCTCCGACAAACGAAACAGTTTCTTTAAGAAATCCGTCAGACCATCCTTTAAGCACAAATAATAATATCAAAATAATAATAACTATATCTACAATATTCATAATACTTCCTTTCTAATTATATGAAACGATTCATCATTTATATGTATCTTTTATAATCTCACAATAAAATATTACCATTTAATAACAATATAGTCAAACATTTTATAATGACAACCAACGTACAGTAGGCAATAAATTTACAATTTAAACAACATATTAATTTGACAAAAATACTAAACATATAATATTATTATATTATACACAAAGAGGCGAAATATGAAAAAAATAAATAAATTTAACGAATGGCTTGCTATTGTCAAACCCATTTTATATAGTGAAGAGTTTCAAAAAAGAAAAACTTTTAGACATCATGGACAAACAACAGTTTATGATCACTCTGTAAAAGTTTCTTTTAAGTCATATAAAATAGCACGTTTTCTTCACTTAGATTACCGTTCTGCAGCCATAGCAGGCTTACTACACGATTTTTACACTACACCATGGCAAGATGTAAAGATCAAGCAACCTCTATTTAAAATGCACGCTTTTTCACACGCAAATAATGCTTTAGAAAACTCTAAAATATTTTACTCGCCATACTTAAATCCATCAATTGAAAATGCTATTTTAAGGCATATGTTTCCTTTGAATATTACTCCGCCTAAATATACTACGGGATACATAGTAACTTTAGCCGATAAAATTTCGAGTATGGATTTTTTAATGAGTAAAGAAGCTCTAATAAAAACCTTTTCATTCCTTTGGTTTATTAAGAGGTAGCACTTATGTTGTACATTTCTAAATTATTTTTATGTTTTATAATTTTTTCTTTTTTAGGATGGTGCCTAGAAGTATTGTATGGCATGTTCGTTTTGAAAAGATTTGTTAACCGTGGATTTTTAGTTGGACCTCTTTGTCCTTTATACGGAACGGGATGTATTTTACTATATCTTTTATTAAAAGGATATGAAGATGACCCTATTATGTTAATGCTTGCAGCTATGGCAGTATGCTCAATACTCGAATATCTTACCAGCTATCTTATGGAAAAAATGTTTAAAACTAGATGGTGGGACTACTCCAACATGAAATTTAATATAAATGGTCGCATATGTCTTGAAATGATTATCCCTTTCGGTATTTTAGGACTATTAGTAGTAAAATTCCTCTACCCCACTGCTCTTATGTTACTAGGTAAAATTCCTGAGAATATTTTATTAATTATAACTGGAATAATATTTACTATTTTGATTGTAGATATATGTGTTTCATTTCATGTCATAATGCACTTTACAAATGCTGCTCTAAAAGTCCCTAAAGACATGACTGAAGAAATTACTAAATTTGTTAAAGAGACTCTTACAAAACAATCACACCTTACAAAACGTTTAGTAGAATCATTTCCAAATTTACAAATAAATATTCATTCGATAAAGAAAAAAATTAAAGTAATGCGAGATAAAGGCCGGGAAAAAATTAATTCTCTTAAAGAAAAGAAGTCAAATTAAAAGTTACTCAAATGAATAACTTTTTTTAGTGAACAAAATATTTAATAGTAAACTTCGTTCCTTTACCTAACTTAGATTCGACACTTATTCTTCCTTGTGCAGCTTCGATTATTTTTTTTGAAAGTTCTAATCCTATACCTATACTGTCTTTATTAGATGTACGAGTTTTATAAAATCTTTCAAATATATGTTCTAAATCTTGCAAATCGATACCTGATCCAAAATCTTCAATTATTATTTCGGAATAAACATTATTTTTTTTAATATTTATATTAATTAATCCACCTTCACAAGAATGTTCAACTGCATTTTTAATCAAGTTAGTTAGAGCCTCTGTTTGCCAAGCTTTATCACACTTAATTACTGGATCTCCCTCATTATATATTTTCACTTCTATATTTTTTAAGTCGCATAATACAGAGGTATTTTTAACAGCTTCATTTGCAATATCTATAAGTTTCACAGATTCTTCAACATAACTTATTGTATTTGAATCAAACTTTGCCATCTTTAAAATTGACTGAACTAAAAAATTTATCTTCACAACTTCTTTTTTTATATCTTTTATAAAAGATATTCGAACCATCGAATCCATTTCATCATCATCCAATATATTATCAAGCATGATGATAATAGAAGTAAGTGGAGTTTTTAATTGATGTGATATGTCTGAAAGACTTTTTTTCAAATTAATTTTATCGTTCAGGGAGTTTTCCGCGACTTCTTTGAGCATTATAGTCGTCTTATATATTTCGCTTTTAAGAATTGAAAGCTCATCTTCATCGTAATCATCGAATTTCAACTCATAATTTTTCCTATTAATTTTTTCAATTATTTGAATGATATTTTTAATTTCTCTATTTCTTTTAAAATAAAATATTAACACCACTAACAGCAAGGATAAAACAAATCCAGTAAAGATTAATATTTCTCTTAGCAAAAATTTTTCATGGTTTTCCTTCATCATTTTTACATAAGTATCTTCATCTAAACTATAGCCATATTTTCGTAAATAATCTCTATTAAAGTTATTACTATTTAAAACTTCCAGTATTTCTTCATCACTTATATTCGGATATTTTTGTTTTAATTTTTCTACAATAGAAACTATTTTATAGTTGATAGTTTTCTTATTAAAATTATACTCTTTTAAATTGGTAAAAACTAATAAAAGACTAAAAACAACTACCAACAAACCAAAAATAATGCCATATTTTTTTAATAAAACTTTATTCCCCATCAATTCTATACCCCAAACCTTTTATAGTAATAATTATATCACTCTTTATTTTTTCTCTAATTCTTTTTAAATAAACGGTTACTGTATGATCATCTACATCATTTCCCGTCCAATCCCAAATTCGTTCTAAAATCGTTTCTCTCATAACTACATGGTTTAAATTGACAAACAATAATTGCAGTATTTTTAATTCTAAGCTAGACAATTCTATCTGTTTTGAATCTTTATATACTGACATCTTATCTAAATCAAAAGCAATATCTTTTACTTTTATGATACTTCTTTGTTTACTTCTTAAAATAACTTTATTTATTCGCGCTAAGAGTTCCTTAGTAGAAAAAGGCTTAGTGATATAATCTTCTGCCCCCATATTTAGACCTTTAACAATGTTTTCCTCATCATCTAGTGCTGTCAAAAAAATAGTTGGAATCTTTTTATGCAAAATATTTTTTTGATAAAGATCGAATCCATTTCCATCTGGAAGGGAAACATCTAATAAAATAACATCAGGTTTATTCTTTTCTAAATACTCTGTTGTATCTTTTAAACACCTATTTACAACCATTTCGTAATCTGTTTTAGAAAAAGAATATTCCAAACCTTTTATTATACTTTCATTATCTTCGATTAATAAAATAACCATATGTATCTCCTCAAAAAAATTATAACACTTATAAAAAAAATTCTCAAAATTTTGTTTTGACACTATTGAATTTTAGTCCACAAATGCCCTATTTAAGCCAAAAATTTGACATTGATACTTATTAATGCTAGTATATTACATCGAGAGTGCAAACTCAATTTATTCTTGTTTCTCTTTTTATCTCAAGTTCAGGGGGAGTTACCTCAGGGGGCTAAATCCATTTCTTAAGGGGGTTAGATAGAAAGAGGTGTTAATTTATGAACAAATTGTTTGTAGTTAGTATATTACTTATACTAGTTATCATCTTACTAATTTTTAAGATATAATTTAATATGAGATAAAAAGACACGAATAAATCACTTAAGAATTTATTCGTGGTTCCCAAACGGAACACGTTTAAATAGCACGTGCTCTCTAAATTAATAATACTACACTTGAGTCCAAATCTCAAGCTTTTTTAGTTCATTTTACAATACAAACCATTTTGCCAAAATCCCTTTTTTGTTCCCAAATGCCCTATTTAAGCCAAAAATTTGACATTACCACTCATTGATGTTAGTATATTACATCGAGGGTGCAAGCTCAATTTATTCTTGTTTCTCTTTTTATCTCAAGTTCAGGGGAGTTATCTCAGGGGCTAAATCCATTTCTTAAGGGGGTTAGATAGAAAGAGGTGTTAATTTATGAACAAATTGTTTGTAGTTAGTATATTACTTATACTAGTTATCATCTTACTAATTTTTAAGATATAATTTAATATGAGATAAAAAGACACGAATAAAATCACTTAAGAATTTATTCGTGGTTCCAACCAACGGAACACGTTTAAATGACACGTGCTCTCTAAATTAATGATACTATACTTGAGACAAAATCTCAAGCTTTTTTAAATATTTTCATTTCTAATAGTTTCTATTGTATTTTGACTATTAATTTTTTTTATAGAATATTTCATTATTATACTTACAATAATAAATACAAATAATATTGAAATCATTATTGCTGTATATGGCACTTCTAAAATCATTTCATTTTTAACGCCAAATCCCTTGTGAATAAGTACAGTTCCTATTAACCCTAAGATGATTCCATAAACTAAAGCTTTAGAAGAGTAAAATAACGTTTCTAAATTAATCATTCTATTAAACTCTTTTTTTGTCATACCGATACTTTTTAAAATTGCAAATTCTCTACTTCTAAGTTCCATATTAGAAGTAATAGTATTAAAAATGTTTGTCACTCCTATAAGAGATATAACTGTAATAAATCCATAAAGGAAAATACTTACAACAATAACATATCCTCTTTGAGCTTTTGCTTCAGCATCATAATTGATAAGTTTTAAATCACTATTTAACTGACTAATCTCAGAAACAGCTTTATCCGCTTCGCTAGACTGAATCAAAATACTGCTCATTTCTAGTTCAACTTGAGTATTATATTTTTGATTAATGATAAGTATTCCGTCTTCATAATAAGAGTTCTCATATCCAAAAGGTGCAATATCTGTAACACTTCCTACAGTAAAATTAAATTTATCTGTACTGTATTCTCCACTTATTATATCGTCCTTTTTATATTTATAACGCCTTTTATATTTTGAATTGCCACCATTTAAACTTTCATAATAAAACGTATCATATAAAATAGCTTTATCTTTACATTCCTCATAAGAAACACCAATCTTACTAGTATAATTTTTAAATGTTTCATCATCTAATCCAATAATGCTTATTGATGCATACTTCCTCTTATTTACATCTTCAACAAATTCACGAGGTTCGTCATCATAATTATTAACCTTGGACATGTCAAATATATTCATAGTATAATTTTTATAATTATAAAGCACATACATTTCATCAACATGATCTAATGCCCTTATATCTTTAATATTTGCTTCTTTAAAATTATCTCTGATCATTATATTATAGTCATAATCTACATAATATAAATTACTCTGCTTAAATGCTTCACTTATAAAAGCATTCATACTAATAAAAATGAATATGCTGACAGTTAACGAAATAACAGTAGTTCTATATTTTTTCTTGCTTCTTTTCAAATTCTTATACGCAAGCTCTCCGCCCGTTTTAAAAATTGCAGAAATCCACTTCGGAGTCTTTAATTTTTTAGCTTTCATTTTTATTTGCTGAGAGCTTTTTAAATTTTCTATTGGGCTTACTCGACTTGCTTTAATCGCTGATGTTATACTCGATAAATAAATAGTCATAAAACCTAACACAACTGCGAGTAAAATAGAAACGGGATGTAAAGAGAATACCATGCCATCCATTCCTGTAAACATAGCTTCTCCTAATAATAAGTTAATAATTTTTATCAAACAGTAAACGGCTAGCATTCCACATAAAATTCCTATCGGTATTCCGATCAGTCCTAAAATAGTACCTTCATATAAAACGCCCTTTTTAATCTGTTTTTTTGTCGCCCCAACACTTGCAAGCATTCCATACATTTTCATCTTTTCCACAACAGAAATTGCAAAAGAATTTCGAATACAAAAGACACTAGCGACAATAATTATTCCTATTACTACTGATAATACAGTTGTTATCATTGTAACAGTAGAAGGACTAAAGCTCAATGTTTCCCACCTAAGTAATTCACTATTTAAGTTAAAGTCAATATCGGATTTTGATATATCCTTATAAGATCTTACCTCTAAAAGATTTGTAATGGCCTCTTTATAATTATTGGGATTTTTAAGTTCTAAATAAGCCGAAGTAGAACTACCTTCTTCCTCAGTAGTCATGCCATACAGTAAATGACTCTTACTAAATTTAGAAACCACTCCTACTATTTTAAATTTTTTATAAATAGGGTTTTCTATAAACTGCTCATCTTCAATACTCCAATTTCTCTCATTCAATTCTTTACTATCAGTAGTTCTTAGTTTTCCAACATTTAAAACGATTTCGTCTCCAATTTTGTAATTCGATCTTTTTAAAACTTTTTCACTCAATACTATCTCATTATTATTTTGAGGAAAACTACCTTTCACAAGCTTATATTTTAAATCATTAAAGTCATCATTGCTCATCGAATAAACTTTTATATAAGGAAATTCGTCTTCCTCTAATGAATTTTCAAATGCCGAATATCCGATTTCCTTCATTGTCATTATCTTTTCGATATCTTTATTTAGTTTAACTTCTTCTAACTTTTTTTCATTAATATTTTTAAGTTCAATATGATAATAACCTGTATCACTTATCACATTCTCAACGAGAGTAGCTTGAAAACTGCTAAACATTCCTCCTACAGCACATATAAGGGCAACAGACATGATTACTCCCATTATAGTACCGACAGTTCTCTTTTTATTTTTTTTGATACCTTCCCAAGTTAATTTTTTTATAATATTCATAGGTCAACCCTCCACGATGTGGCCATCTTCTAACCTTATTACTCTATCGGCAATTTTGGCAATTTCCATATTGTGAGTAATCATAATTATAGTCTGCTTTAAATCTTTATTCGATCTTTTTAAAAGCTCCACTATTTCATCACTGGCCTTAGAATCCAAGTTTCCAGTCGGTTCATCGGCTAAAACAATAGCAGGATTTGTAAGAAGTGCCCTACCTATCGATGTTCTTTGTTGTTGACCACCTGATAACTCATTCGGTAAATGAGTCCTCCTAGAAGTTAATCCCAACGTTTTAATAAGTTCGTCCAAAGATTGTTTATCAATTTTTCTATTATCCAATTTCATAGGTAAAGTAATATTTTCTTCTACATTTAAAATAGGAATTAAATTATAAAATTGATAAATAAGTCCCACTTGTCTTCTTCTAAAAATGGCAAGCTTTTCATCATTAAGCTCATATATATCTGTCCCATCGATAAAAACTTTCCCACTAGTTGGTCTGTCAACTCCTCCAATTAAATGTAGAAGTGTAGATTTACCTGAACCACTTGCACCTACAATCGCGACAAATTCTCCCTTTTCTACACTGAAAGAAACATTATCTAAAGCAACCACTTTAGTAGTCCCCTTTCCGTATATTTTACTCAATTTTTCGACTTTTAAAATTTCCATAAAATCAGTCCTTTCTTAAAATTTACACTATCATTATATTTTTGTAAAGTTACAGTTGAGTTACAAATTAAAAAAAATGACTATTATTTATAATCAAAGTCACTTGATCAATTTAGATCCATAACTTTAAACGGTTCTAAATGAGTTTGATAATCTAATATTTTTTCTTTAATCTCTAAAATTCTATTTTTAATTTCATTTAAACTTAAATCGAATTCTTTAGCTAGCTCGTTAAAATAACTACCTCTTGTTTCTATGTAAAATGACATCCTACTTAAAAAATATTTCTCCTCATTACTCAAATAAAAATACTCATCTAAAAAAATTTGGTCTTGCTCATTCTCTTCATCATCTATACATATTAAATTATGCAAATTATCATTAGAATATTCAATTTGTTGGCTTCGTAAAGTAACCATATATTTTTGCAAATAATTATATAAACTAGATTTCAAATAATCTAAGTCATTACCTGAGTTAATAAATATCGCTCCACATTTACTTATAATACAATCTAAACAGTCATCCAATAAGTCGTCCAAATTTCTTTTCATTATCTTATGGTAGTATTTTGCCACTTTGAAAACAATTTGCATTATTAATTTTGCATGTTTATCTAAACTATCCTGATCGATAGAACAAAAACCGATAAACAAGTAACCAAAATCATTTAATGTTTTCAAAAGAACACTAACATTTTTATTTTTCCATACAATATTCATAAACTCGTCGATACTTAAACCCATTTTATTTGCTAAACATAAAATTTCATCCCTAGTAATTAGACTATTATTATAACCACACAATTTTAAATATAAAAAGCAGTTCTCTTGAAAATCTCATCTTGTCTATTAAAACTAATTATATTTTTTATTCTTTCATAATCTCCTAAAAATTTCAGTCCTAAGTTTTCAATATTTCCGTTGACTGATTCCACAAGAATTATCACTTTATTTATATCATCCGCATTCTCGCATAAAAGTGATGGCAATATCTCTAAATAATGCAATTTATTTTTCACTTGCAAGAGATTGATGACCTTTTCCATTTCCTCAACTTTGTTATAAGAAAAAATACTCGGATATTTATTGATAATATTAAGCATTCCTTTTTTATTTAATGCTTCAAAAATCAATTTAATTCTTTCTATTTTGCCACAATACATAATAGATGGACACTTATAAATTAAGCATAATAATCCTTTTTCTTCAAAAAAACTAATTATACTTTCTATTTCATTTGGTTCTGTATGACACAAAATAGAAGGACATTTATTTAACAAATACAACATTTTTCTTTCCTTCAACACTTTTATTATGTCACTAATTTTTGAAACTTTTCCGTTTACTAAAATCGTAGGAAAATCTTCAATTATATAAAACAATTCTTCTTTTTTTAATAGATTTATAATTTTTTCTATGTTTTTATAGTTAGAACTATATAAAACAGTAGGACACTTATCTACTAAATATAACAGTCCATTTTTTTCTAATAATTCTATATTCTTTTCAATCTTTTTTAAAGTTCCACGTACTAAAATATATGGGCATAAATCTAGCAAGTATAATAGTCCTTCTTCCTTAAAAAAATCAATAATTCTTTTCATTTCTAAAGATTTCCCATAAACTAAAATATACGGACATCGTTCAACTAAATAAAATAAATTTTCTTTTTTAAGCGTACTAAGAATATTTTTTATTTCTTCTTCTTCCCCGTACGCTAAAAAAGAAGGATATTTATCTAATAAATATAACTTATTTAATGATCGAAGCAGATTTATAATTTTTTCTATTTCATCAGCTTTCCCTTTGCATAAAATAACATGACATTTATCAATTAGATAAAGAGCATCCATTTTTTCTAATAAATCTAAAATGTCTTCCATACTCTTAGCATTACCCTCCGCCAAAACATATGGACTATCAGTAACCCAATAAAATTTTCCTTTAGATTTTAGTAATTTTATAATTTGCAGGATTTCATCAAATTTTCCTTTCGCTAAAATATAAGAAGATTTTTCAATTAAATATAGTAAATTGTTTTCTTCAAAGTAATCTATTATCTTTTCTATTTCATCTGGTTCTCTCAATAAAAGTGTTTGACATTTTTCGATTAAATAAAATAAATTTTTACTCTTTAAAATATTGATGACTCTATCTATTTTAGTTGAATTTCCACTTGCTAAAACCGTTGGACACAAGTCTATTAAATAAATTAATTCATATTTTTTCAACAATTCAAAAATTTTTTTAACTTGAGCACTATTATTAAACAAAATAGAAGGACATATTTCTAGCAAATTTAACCTATCCTCTTGCTTTAAAAACTCAATAGTAATTTTAATATTATCGGCTCTACCACGGCCTAACACTGTTGGACAGTCTATTATTAAGTATAATAAGTCATAACTCTCTAATAGTTTGATAATGTCTCTAATGTTATTTTCTTGGCCTCTTATATATACCGTCTTCAGCTTTTTATTAAAAAATTCTTCACTTTTATTAACTAAAAATTTATTTTCATAAAATATATTTTTTAACTGAACTTCTGAAATCATGTTTTCACCCCCCTTAAAACATTTTTAAAATAAAACTTTTTCTGATTTATAACTTTTAACTACAATGTATAACACAACCGCAATGAAAATAATCGTCGAGATTAACATCAAAATAACGTTTAACAATTCTAATTTCCCCGCTTGCATGTCATTAAAAATTAATGTAAAGTTAAGAAACGGAACTAGTGATAATACGACACTATTTTTTAACTCCATCATAAATGCTATCATTCCAGGAAAGAAAGATATAAATGTAAGTGGTGTTAAAGCACTTTGTGCCTCTTTAAATGTTTTACACTTACTTGCAATCGCAATACATAAACCACTTATCAAAATTGAATACCCTATAATTATAAGAGTTGCTAATACAATAGTTTTCCCACTCATTAAAATATTTATGTCGGTATATAAGTTAAACGTTTTACCAGCAATATAAAGAGAGAGCTGAGCAAGTGCTAAACTTAAAATTCCTGTAATAATGCTAGAAGTAGTAACACTTAAAAATTTTCCCACGATAATATCTTTTGCTTTGATTGGAAAAGTTAAAAGTGTCTCTAATGTTCCTCTTTCCTTCTCACCAGCAGTTGTATCAGTAGCTGGATAAGTCGCTGAAATAGTAATAGCCATTATTATAAAGAGAAAGGCATAAACCGTTATATAATTAGCAAAATAATTTTCCGCTTCACTACCTTCCTCACGAACACTATAAGTAAGCATCGGTAAATCGACGGCCTTTTCTCCTAAATAAGTACTTACCAAATAATCTTTATAATTAGAAATATAATTCTCGACTAGCTGACTAGCATTACTAGCACTTTCTTCATTGATCGAATATACATTTCCTATTTTAGTGACCACTAATTTTACTTCCTCACTTGAATACTTATCCAATAAATCATTGACACTACCATATACTGCATCGATTCCAACTTCCTCGATAATCTTTTTTTCTTCCTCTGTTACATCATAAGCGATTCCGATTTTATTATAATTTTCTAGAGGAGCATTCATCTGACTATCAAAAAGTGCAGACATTCCAATAACTAAAAGAGGAATCATCAAGGGAATTACAAGCATCATCAAAAGTGACTTTTTATCTCTAAATACTTCTCTCATTTCTTTTTTAAAAATATTTTTAACATTATTTTTCATCATGATCCTCCTTGCCATTTAAAACAAAAAATGCATCTCTTAAATTAGTAGTGTGAGTTTTCTTCTTAATTTCATCTGGACTTCCCTTTATGATTATCTCACCCCTATTAATCATAATTACGTTATCGACAATGTTTTCAGCTTCCTCCATATAATGTGTAGAATAAATAATTGTCTTTCCACGCTTTTTCTCAGACTTTATAAAATCTAAAATGATCTGACTAGATATGATATCTAACCCACTAGTAGCTTCATCTAATATATAATATTTAGGATCATGGACCATTACCCTAGCTATATTTACTCTCTGAGTTTGACCAGTAGATAAACTGCTAATCCTGTTATGCAAAAAACTATCGAGCTTCAACATTTTAGATATTTCTTCGATTCTGCTATCTATTTTACTAGGCTTTAAACCATAAATTTCTGCACACATTTTCAAAAGTTCATATGCGGATATAGTGTTATAAATTTTGGTATTACCTGACAAATAAGCTAAGTTTTTCTTAATTTCAATTTCATTTTTACTCGGCGTTAAATTATCGTATAAAACTTCCCCTTCACTAGGAGTTAAAATACCCGCAACAATTCTAAGAAGTGTCGTTTTTCCAGCCCCATTAGGGCCTAAAATCCCTACTACTTCCCCATCATTCGCTTCAAAACTAATCCCTTTATTAGCATAAAACGTCTCATAATGTTTTTTATCTGTATGTCTAACAAATTTTTTCTTTATATTTTTAACTATTAACATTTCTAAGTTCCTTTCACTCAAAAATATTATAATATCATATTTTAAATAAGACAAGAAAAAAGCGACATTTTTTTCGCTTCCATTTTTACTTTTTTTCTACTTTAATAAGTTTAGCGTGTAGTACCACTTTTTCAGTATTTCCATAACAAGTAGACAGAGTAATTATCTTATCTTCACCATTAACTGTTGTACCAAAATTATGGACACTTCTTTCTAACAATACTTTCGAAAATTCCAAAAACTCATTATCACTCGAAAAATTGACTCTTATGTAATCATTCGTAGTAGGAATTTTATAAACACTAAATACTTGCCACATAGTGTTCTCTTGCTCAGTAGACATCTTTATAATAAAGTTATCTCGATTTTGTAACCAACCGCTCGTCAAAATATTTTTTAACGAACCGAATAACGATTTATCTCTTCTTGCATGTGCATAAAGTATAGTATTGCGATCTAATTCTCCAACGTTATTTCTATAATCCATAAATACCCATCCTCCGCCATTAGGGCTACCATTAAAAGAATGGTTTAAATAATATGAATTGTCCCCGCCTTGTACAAAAGGATAATTGACATTAGTGCCATTTACTTGAATCCAACCCCTAGTACTTTCATTTATTTGTTTTAAATCTTTTATATCCACATCGATTAAACTCATTTTTGTGTAATCCCAATATGGATCATTTACGTCGATTTTATCCTTTATAGGCTTGACTATTTCTACTTTTTCATCATCACTAACTTCTTCAATCTTAACGATATCATAAATTTGATCCAATTGTTTATTAATACTCTTTTGATCTAAATACCATGCTCCAGCCTGATAACATAAATAAAATAGTAAAATAGTTAAAAGAATAATTATCCCAAGAACGATAGAGTTTTTAATGTGATTCAAATCTTCTTTTAACAACATATCATCCATAACTTCACCTCTATCTTTAATAATTAAAATTTTATCAAATTATGATCACAACTTCAATAGTATCTATTTTTAAATGTAAATAAACGCAATGTTGACAAAACATATCTCCTGTTACTTGCTTATTAATATATTTTCGATGTAAAAACTGCAATTGCAAAGCTTAAAACTACAATACTCAAGCCCAAAAACATTTACACTTTTTATTGACGTCAACTTTCGACAAATTATGCTAAATATGTTTGCAATAAAAAAAATAAATGCTAGAATTAGTATTGTAAAGGAGAATTTTAAAATATGAAAAATTTAAAACTAATTGGGGGACTAACAACACTTGCCTTACTAGGCATAACAAATGTTTATGCAAAAGATTGTACTTCACTTCAAACAAGAATCAATGAAGCAGAAGCAGGAACTACTGTAAACGCTGAGACATGTGATGGAACACTTAACATCAAAAACAACATCACACTCGATCTTTATGGTAATACAATCAATACTTCTAATATCGCTGTCGAAGGCAATCTAACATTAAAAGATTCTAAAGGAAATGGTAAAATAATCGGTACTACAGAAGGCACAAAAGCTGCTATCGTAGTAAAAGGTAAGATGACTTTAGAAAGTGGAAGTATAGAAGCAACTAGACATGCAATCCTTGCCGATGGTGGATCTGTTACTATTAACGGTGGAAGTATCACAGCAACTTGGTTTGCTTTAGGTGGAAACAACACTCTAGGTACAATGGTTTTTGAAGTAAACGGTGGTACTTTAAAGAGTACAGAAGACATAGCAGTTTATATGCCAGGACCAATAAGTTATACGATGACAAATGGTCATGTAATTGGTGGCTTACAATTTAGAATGGGTAACGTTAATATTTCAGGTGGTACTATCGAAGCTACATTAGGAGAACTTTCTGATATAAAAACGAGCTATAAAAATTCAGGTTCTTTAAACTACCCAGATGCTATTTCAATAGTCAGTGGAACTTACTTAAGTAAACATGGATCAAATGACTTAAATCTAAATATTACAGGTGGAACGTTTAAAACAAATAGACAAGGTCGAGCTGTTGCTATTTATGACTATGGAAAAGTTAAACAAAACAATAGTATCAATATCAGTAATGGTACTTTCGAAACTGACGGAAATTCTGTATACGATGTCCTAAATATGAATGACTTAGGAATAACAAATCCTGACCAAGGATACAACAACCCTGAATTTGTTGGAAAAGTTAAAACTTCTATTACAGGAGGAACATTCAACAAAGATGTAACTTCATATTTAAGCGAAGATTATATTCAAAACGATGGAGTCGTTTCTAAAAAACAACAAACTCCTACTACTCCAGCAGAACCAGATGAGTCTACAAATAATGAAAATCTTATTATAACTTTTCCTGTTTTAGATCCAACAAAAGATGTTGAAAGTTTAACAGCAAGTATCGCAAATGCAGAAGAAGCTAAAAATACTTTTATCAATGCTATTAAAAAATTGAATTTTGATATTACAAATAAAGAAATTCAAGTCGATGTAACTTATTCTAACTTAGAAGAAGAAAATATTATTCAAACAGTCTTAAATAGTATGACTGATACAGTTAAAAATAGTCATCCAACAGCAGTTATAGCAGGATACTTTGATTTAACATTAAACGTTTTAGATAATACAACAAATTCTTCACTTATTCAGTTAACAGAACTTGATAATAAAGTAAAATTCAATTTAGCACTTCCAAAAGACATGCTTTCATCTAAAGAAGGTTATACAAGAACTTACTATATTGTTAGATACCACGATGGAAAATCAGAAATCATTAATGCCAACTTAAACGAAGATAAAAAAACTATTTCGTTCGAAAGTGATAAATTTTCTACTTATGCATTAATATATAAAGACACTAAGGAAGAATTAACAGTTCCAAAAACTTTTGATGGAATCGCATCTTACTTAGCTATCGGTGCAATAACTATTTTATCAATAGCTTGCTTAACTAAATATGTTAGAAAACAAAATTAAAAAATGTCTACTCTTCATGAGTAGATTTTTCTTTGACTGAAATATCATAATTACTAGGACCTTTTATACACTTACCATCGACATCGAATCTCGATGAGTGACAAGGACAGTCCCAAGTTTTCTCAGTTTCATTAAAAATTAGACTACAGCCTAAATGGGGACATTTATTGATGACTTTATGCATTCTTCCTGCTTCATCAAAGTAAACTCCATAACTTACACCCTTCTCTCGCATATTAAATACTCTTGAACTATACCAACTTTTATTCCTAAATAACTTTGATCCTACAAACGACTTAGCTTGTGAAAATATTATATAAGGTAAGTAAAAGATATGCGCTAAAGTAAATCTCTTAGGATTAAAAAGTTTAGTAAATTCATTATTAACATTTAAAATATCATCACTTATAATACTAGCAGCCAACACACTATTAGTCATTCCCCACGTATTAAAACCACAAGCAACATATAAATTTTCCTTTATTTCACCGATATAAGGTAACCCATCAGGAGTAATAATATCCGTATTAGAATACTTAAGAACAATATCACTATTTTTTAAATTAAACCTTTTCTGCACTTGTTCAAAATGATACTTATCGTTAGATTTAAATGCAATATTGTGCGATTCACTCAAAGAAATCTGATAAATATCGTTCCTATCTTCATAAAACCTACACGAATAAATTGGATTTTGAGTATTTATACAAGTGAACATACCATCTTTTTTAACTCGACTAACGAGCATATAAGATTTTTCACAATAACTTTTTAAAGGCAACATAAAAGGCATAGTGAAGTAAGGATACTGTGAAGCTACTACTACATTTTTAGCATAAATCTTTGCAAACTCTGTAGAACACACATATTCCTCGTCACCTTTATCTATTTTTAAAATCTTTGTCTTTTCATATATTGAGACATTATTTTTTTCTAATATATTTTTAAGACCTTTTAAATATTTTATAGGATTAAAAATATAAGTATCTTCAACCATATAAGAATCAAATGCACAAATATTTTTAGGAAGTTCTTTCCTTTTAATATCAACTCCATTGCTCAATAAAAAAGTAACTTCTTTCTTAACTTTATCGATTTCTTCTTCATCATATGCAAAAATAAATGAAGGTACCTTTCGAAAAGAACAATCGATATTTTCACTCTCGGTTATTTCTTTAATTTGCCCTACAGCATACTTCTGAGATTTTAAATAACTGCTCGCCACTGCCTCTGTTCTAGCTTTAGAAATTTTTCTATAAATTCCACTCTGTAAGTAATTGATCTTTGCAGTACTTCCAAGGGTCACACCATACCCCACTTCATTAGCATCCACAACAACAATATTTTTAAAATCTTTCAAATAGTAAGCTGTATTAAGACCCGTCATTCCTGCACCGATTATTAATACATCGACATGCTTTTCTTCTTTTAAAGATTCATTTATATTTTTTGTACAATACTTATTCCATATACTCAAAATTCATCATCTCTTTATTTATGATGATCAAACAAGAATAAATCATACAAAAAAGACCAGAAATTACTCCACTTTCCAGTCTTTATATTTGATCCAATTTTCATTTTTAAACATATGAAAATTATAATTAATCGCATTCTTTTGAGAAACATAATTTCCATTTATTATATTTACTTTTCTATTATATAATTCCTCACTTAAAGTTTTATCACTCAATTTATCTAAATTATCTTTACTATACCACTTTCCAAAGTAAAAGAATTTATCACGATCTTTTTCTTTAACTAAAGATGTTACGATTTGACTAGTAAGTATATGATATTTATGCCCATATTCTCCCAAAGGGTTATGAGTTACTATCATATCCCACTCTTTTAAATTTATAATATTTTCTAAATCTTGAGTCAAATATGCAGCGGCTTTCCAATTAAATTCTCTTTTTAAATTAGGATCGACAACTCTAGGATATTCAAGCATTACATAAGCTTCATCTGTATCATTCATAGATTTTTCAAATTCTTTAACTCTATAGTCATCCATACCACAAGTAACACATACCACAAAATAGTCATCTTCGATAAGATGCCCTCCGCCCCAAATCATTTCATCATCGGGATGAGTTACAATCATAATTTTATTATATTTTTCTAAATCTAGTTCTAAAAGTTTTTCTACAGAATAAGTCCCACCTTTAGACTTAATGTTTTTATTTTTTTCTACACCAACTTGATTTTGATAATACTTAAAGTCATTTTTAGATGTTTCTAATTCTTCTTTTAATTCCATATTATCTACACTTAAATCTTGTACTTGCTTCTTCATATTTAAGTTCAAGTATCTAACATAAAACAAAGTGCTACAAAAAATCAACGAAATAACTATAACATTTACTACATACTTCCTCATAATTCTTACCTCTTATTAAGTATACCACTATACAAAAAAAATGGAAGAAAAAATTCTACTTACTACTTAATCACAGTTACGTGCTTATACGCTTACTTCATTTCGTAAGGACTCGTTGTTGTTCCATTCCCACTCATTGTACTCACGTATTCTGCACTCAGCGAGATAACTGGTGCGACACCGCCACCCAGGTTATCAACGTTAGAATAGTACAAACCACCATTATTATTAACATAAAACACATTAGCATAACCGCCAAAAAAATTATAAGGTGAGATCATCCAATACTGTTTCCCTTTACATAAGTAATAATTACTATTAGCAGTTCCATATTTTCCACTTCCTGCTGCTACTATTTCATCTGCTGTTATCATTCCTACCTTTTGTCCTAACTTTCCATTCCCTTTCTCAGTATCTTCCTTTGTGAATGCATCATTCTTATTCTCACAATTGAATTTTGGCATTGGATTATCCTTCGCACTTATGTTTATGCTATTATTTCCTGTCATCATTCTTGAGAATGCTCCATATCCTGTATAGTTTGTCCCATATCCTAATCCTGTATCATCACTCCACCCTGTTTCATTACTCCCTGGTGTTGTTCGGTCATTGCAAAAAATGTTATCACTTACATAATCATCATAGCCTTTATCTACTATATTCGTCTTATACCAATTCTCTATTTGGGTCTTTATATTTGTATTTGTCTCATTTGTCTGTGCTCCAATCTTACTTGTACTGGCACTTCCATTTGTCCCTCCATACATATATCCTATATATTTTGCATCCTCGTAATTTGTTGTATTCCATGGTATACTTTGTAATGCTACTCTATCAGTACTTGCTTGTCCATTTGCATGGGCTTGTGTCCCATCATATATTATTCTCAAACTTCCATCGCCATTTATTCGGATTATCCTCCAATAGAACCCTGCAAATTTTACATAGTTATCTTCTGTTGCCCCTCTATAGTAATAACTCGTTCCATAGTCATCGGCCATTGCATATAGCCCGTCTGCTGTCTCATCTGTTGTTGCAGGCTCTGCAAAGTTAGGCTCCCCATCCTTAACTGCTTTACCTAATTTATCTAAAGTTTTCTCTAAATCAGTACGTTCATCTATTATTCCTTCTGTTATTTTAAACTGAGTCTCTAGCTTTGCTTGTAAATCTGCTGTCTGATCAAAATCTGTATAATTTAATTGAATGACTAGTTTATAGTATTTTTTAGTTCCAGCTGGTATCGTTATTCCACTTGCCAAGACTCTATCAGTGGTATTTTCTACAATAGGAATATTTTTATTTGAGATTATTTCCGTATATTCACCATCTTCTGTATCAGACTCTAAAAAACTATAAGTCATAGATCCTTCTAAATATGTATTTAACAAATTCATCCAACTTACACTTACAACACCCTCTTTAGTTCCAGTATTCTCAATAGTAAAAGTCTTCTCTGCACTTTCTCCAAAGTTTAATTCTTTATTAAATCCCTTATTTCCATCACTGAAAGTAAGCACCATTGTTCCTGTCTCTACTGTTACTTCTTGGTTTTTACTGTTTTCAACTGAATTTATGAAATAAGCATATGATCCTAGAAAACCTACTAGCATTAAAACACATGCTATTACTCCTATTGTTATTCCTTTTCTTATATTTCTATTTTTTTCCATATTGTTAAACATTCCCTTCAGTTTATCCTAAGTCCATTGTAACACCCCCCCCCCCCGAGAGTTGTCAACAATCTCTTTTAATAGCCAAAACTAACATCTAATCATACTTAATCTTTCATATACTCCAAATACGTTTATTCTATAAAAATTATATACGTATTACGTATATTTTTCAAGTGATTTATCGTTTTATCACAGTTTATCATTAAATGATTTAAAATTTTGTCAAAAAAAGATGATCAACCATATGATCACTTAATTATCTACTGTAATATTTCCACAATTATTTTCAACTTCTAGCTCTACCTTTGCTTCACGATAATTATTATTAATCTTACTTTCACCTAAATCTACTTTAGCATCAATATATACTTCATTAGTAGATCCTATATTGATGTTACCTAAACTATTTTTTATACGTGAATTGTTTTTAAGATCGATAGACCCTATTTCGATGTCACCACAAGACTCTTCAATATTTAAATAATTTGTAACACTGTCTACATCTATATCGCCATAATCATTTTTAATATCTACATATTCTGCCTCTCCCACTTTAATATTACCACAAGAGGCCTTAGCTCTTAAAGTTCGAACATTGTCTATCTTTATATTTCCAAAATCGTTTTTAATATCTATTTCTCGTCCACCATCTATTCTTACGTCGCCAGCTTTTGCAACAATTGTCATTTTAGAATCCATAAATTTTTCTATCTCAATATCACCATATCTATTGTCGACATTCATCTCTTTATTATAACTACTTGGTACGTATACTATAACTTTACTAGCTTTTTGATTAAAGCAAAATCCGAAACAACTCTTAGCCTTTGTTTTAATATTAAGTTCATTATTACTTTTATCAAATGAAGTTCTTTCTTTATATCCATAAACGACTACCCTAAATCTATCATCAGAAGAATTTTTAATCATTATTTCACTCATGTCAGTCGATATGCTAATGTTACTATAATCTCCATCGATAAATTCATCCATAACTAATTCATCACTAACTCCACCAAAACCAAAATTTATACTTCCCCCTAACAAATTAGCCATTAATATTATAAGTCCTAAACCTACTAATACTAATACAACTACTAAAATGATTATAATACTTTTATTTTTCATCAACTTACTCCTTTTCCAATAACATATATATCAATTTAATAACTTCTATAACAATTCCATATACTATCCATAAAATCCATGTAATATGCCATGCAAATGTTACAAAACTAATATACAAATATAAACAAGTAAAAACCAAAGATACGATCGTATATATCACCCTTAAAATAGGTTTAGACTCTGATTTTCTTTTCTCTCTTACGAAATCTTTTTTCTTATATACAATACTTGAATATACAATAACACTAGTTGCAACACCACAAATCAGTAAAAAAACTGCACATGACACGATTGGATCCATTACCATAACGGGAATTGAAATCATTACCCAAACTATACTGACAAAATACAAAAATATTCCAAGTCCTATTAACTTAGCCTTACTTTTTCGTCTAAATCCGTCATCTTGTTTTATAATACCACTATCAGTATTATAAGAACGATCTTCATTATCCTCCATTATTAAATCATTAGCGGAAATATCATATAAAGCACACAACGGTCTAATTTTATCGAAATCGGGCTGACTTTGATTAGTCTCCCATTTACTTACTGTTTGTCTAGACACATTTAACTTCTCTGCTACTTCTTCTTGTGATAAACCTTTTCTTTTTCTCAATTCTAAAAGATTTTCTCCTAAATTCATTTCTTTCACCTCACCACCAATTATAAATAATTATCTACTTAACATTCTACCATTTTTAGTTGGAAATTTGTCAACTTACTTTAACATTTTACAATATAAAAGAAAAAAGACTTAAAGTCTT
The DNA here is from genome assembly GCA_947646655.1 of uncultured bacterium. GTDB lineage: Bacteria > Bacillota_I > Bacilli_A > RF39 > UBA660 > RUG11867. The sequence continues at coordinate 13,361 of CANSHI010000009.1, read as the reverse complement.
CTAAATAAATCTTTTTTCTTTTTGGCTATTTATTTTTTCTTTATATCTCATTATCAAAGCAGAATAATCTAAATGTTCATTTCTTTCCTGAGCTAACCCTTGAGCAATATTTAAATATTCTAATGCTTCCTCATATCTTTCAGTCTTACCAAAACATAAACCTATACGTCCAAAAATTTCGGTTGAGCATTGTGTGGAGTTTTTAATAATTTTAAAGCATGTGTATAAACATGATTCGTAATCTCCATTTGCGTAGTAATCTTTCATAAGCTTACGTAGAAATTTATAATTATAATCATTTTCAGCCATTGTATATTTAAATACTATATGTCGATCTCCATTAACTTCTACTTTAAAATAAGACATTAATGGATATTCTTCCATACATAAAGTTTCAATATCGACATCTTCTTCTTTAACAACTTTAATCTGTTGGCTTTCTAACAGTTGTTCATAAATGCTATCTACTAAATCCTTTGAAGATTGTTTTTGATTTTGCTCTTGCTTTTTGTACTCCATTAAAGAAGTATATTGTTGCTCTTTAAGCTTTAATACTTGTTCAAGCCCATTCAAACATAATCCCTTTTTAAATGCTAAATTTGCTCCTTGTATAATTTGTACATAAATTTTTGCTAAATCAAATCTGAAAGTATCTAAGCTTTCATAAAACCTTTTGATAAACTTTCCAAAATCGAAATAGCCTTTGTCTAAATCTTCTATCGTTTCTACGAATAACCCAACACTTAAATCAGAACCTAGTTCCATAAGTTTAATTAAGCCATCCATCAAAAGCTCAAAATCTTTATTTTCTTCTTTTGAGGCATACATTTTAAGACATACACTAGCACCTCTTAAAAGCATACTACCACTAAAATCATTGATAGGTGCATTTAAGTTGTTATTTGTTTTTTCTTCTTTTTTACTTTTTATTAAATTACATATGTCTACTAATATTTCTTTTAAAATTCCATCTTCTTTAACTAAACTTAATGCTTGCTCAAACTCATTTGCATCTATGTAACTAAAAATATTATGTGGAAATTTTACTATTTCCTTTTTAGGAATATTACCTGTTTCCTCTATTTTTAAATACATCATAGCAATATAATGAACTTTGTATAAAAGATAACTATTTCTTCTCAATTTTTGGCGATTTTTTAAAAAGTTTACTAATTCATCATATTTTTTGTTTTTAATCTCGGCATCAACTCTTGCATATAATAATTTTTGAATATCTAAAATCTTATCTAACATTATCGAAATCAATTTAATTTTCTTATTATCTGCATTAAGCTTACAGAGCTCATTTTTTAAACGATTAAAATCACAACACCAAATCAAACAGCGAATATTATTTTTAATAACATTCTCACTATCGTCCTCGACTAAAATACTTTGCTTATTTAAACTTCTCAAAAGCAATAGTTCATCAACAGAAAAGTCTACTAATTGACTTAACATTAAAAAATAAATTTTAAAATCTTTAACTCGTTCTTCATCACCATATTGTATAAAATTATAAAGCAAGTTTAAGGCACTTTTAAAGTTTGAATTTTTTATTAAATCTATTAATTGTTCTTCTTCATCTAAAGATTTTTCTTCTAAAACAAATACTTCTAATTTCTGTTCATCCTCAAAAACTTTATCTAAATCGATAAAACTATACTCACCCCATGATATGCTTTCTAAATAACCTTTTTTCTTTAAATTGGATATATCTACACTATTAAGATTATAGCTTTTCAAAACTTGAGTACTTAAAAATTTACCATTTAATCTAACACATTCATATAAAACATCTAATTTTTTACTCTTTCTCATCTCTTCAAAATCCCCTCAATTCTTTTAAATTTTAATTCTTTACTCTCTAAATTGCCTTCTTTGTTAAAAGTATCGGATAACAAGACTGGATAAAATGTTATGATCTTTCCCATATTTTCGACAACAACAATAGAATTTGTTCTCTCACCATATACTTCCCCTACAGGAGTATCAGTTTTAATATAGTATTTTGAAGCATTACTGGAATAAAGACAATTAACATTTCCAATTTCTCCATTTATATAATCTAATGTTTGCTTTAAGTTTAAATCATTATCAAAACCTTGATTACTCGATCCGCTAAAATGCTTCTGAACATGTTCCAAAAGTAAACGATCATCAGGCTCCATAACAATTTTCTTACTATAACCATTAGATTCGCCAAGATTATCAAAATCTTTTTCCTCTATCATACCTAAAAAATATCTAGCAAAAAAACTCATTTCTCTATACCTAGACTTATTTTCAGGTGATAAACTCGCAACGTCTATATTATTCAAAACTTTTAATGCCTCATAATAATTTCCTTTAATAAAATACAAGAAAATTAAAGAAGATAAAAACTTAAACCCATATTTAGAATTTCCTTTTTCCTTTAAAATTGCTTCTGCTTCATCATACTCTCCCATTTGCATTTTTAAACTAGCCATCCTTAAAAGAATTATGGAAGGATTGTAACCTTTCGATAAAAGATCTTGAAATATTTTATAACTTGCATTAAAATTCATTTCTATTTCTTCTAAATATCCGAGTTCATATTGGCAAAGGTTTTCACTAATTCCGCTTACATTTAAAATGTGGTTTTTAGCTGATTTTAAATGACCTTGACAAATTTCCCAGTAAATTACTTTTTTAAATAGACGATTTCTCTCTTCTAAACTCGAAAATTCCGATAAACATAGCTCTTCACTATTTAAATAGTTATGATATCCCATGAAAAAACACCCCTTTTTTATTGAGGTGTATTCTAACATAAATCGCTAAAAAAAGCAAATTTTTACTCTAACAACCGGTTTCAGGGCCACAAACCCCTCCATTACCACTTAATTTATCTAAAGCATTTTTAAAAGCATTATATGTTTCATCTTTCATTTCATCTGTTAAATCCATATAGGCGTTTGTTTCTGACTCACTTATTCCAGTTTCTAAAGCCACTGGCATACCATGAGTAACGACGACTAAATTAGGGGCATAAATACGTTTCTTACCCGTTTCTACATTTTCGCCATCTTTATCTTTTAGAGTATAGTCACTTAACACATTATCTAGTAGTTCGACTAACTCCCGATATCCTTCGCCACCTTCAAAAGTAGTTACAATTTTACCTTCTTCGTCGACTTCTAAAGTATCTCTAATATTTTTAACATCCACATAGTAAATTACACCGACATTCATATCTTTACTGACGTCTACTAAACTAGGTATAACACTTCGACACCATGGACAATCGGCAAAACCGAAGTAAACTGCAAAAGTTTCCTTATTTTTTATTCGATCTATAATATCATTTGCACTTTGAAATATAAAAGGATTGTCTTTATCTATATTAATTGTACGAATAGTTTGTTTATCTTTTTCCCTAACAACACCATTTAAACTTTCATATTCCTCTTTAAACCTCGCCGCATCACTTTTTTTACCGAATATTAAAAATCCCCCTAAGACTAGCAAAGCTACAAGAACAACACCTATAATAAGTACAATTACATTTTTTTTCTTATTTTTCATATTATTCACCACTATAAAAATTATAACTTATATTGAGTTTTTACACAACCCTAAAAAAGATAAATTATTTTCTTAATAATTCATTCGACTTATTTAATTTAGGTATAGTAATTTCTTTATTGGAATGAGAGACCCTACTATTAACTTTTATTCTCATAGTACTTTTAGCAACTCTTCTTTTTCTCTGATTATTCTTATTATTTTTATTCACATTTACCCTACTTAATATAAAGAAGAAAATTAGTATAACAAATGGTACAAAGATACAACAAATATAGCCCATATACGATTTCACAAACTGAAAAAATACACCTGCATCCTTTATAGTAAAGGCATGTTTTCCTAAAACATATTCATAGTTAACTATTTTTTCATCATCTTCGCTATTATTGGTGCCATATGTAACGAATCCTGGATAATCTTCTTCATCGACTATTCTTTCACGCACTTTATGTGTCAAAACTTCAAAATAATTATTATGGTTTAAAGATCTAAAAGTAATTATATCACCCTCTTTTATAGTAGAAGGATCGACTTCTTGTATCAAAACTAAGTCATTGTGATCGATACCGACTTCACTCATTTCATCATTGGAAACAGACATTATTTTAAAACCGAACAAAGCCCTATTACCGTGATCAAATAAAACTATAGATAACACAGATAATATGATCATGAGAATCGATATTTTTATAATTAAGTTTTTAAATGTTTTCATTTTTACACTCCCAAAATTCCCCTGTTTAAAACTTTATAGTTAACAAGTCTACAACAAAAAACAAAAAATGTCAAATTTGACACAATTTGACATTTAAACTAAATCGGTATTCAAATAATAATAGTAATTCAAAAGTTCTCTACTATAATCAAGTATTTTTCCATCAGGAAGAACAAGCATTCTAGTAATTCCGATACTTTCTACGAAAGAAGGATTATGACTAACTAGTATCAAAGTCCCTTCATAATTTTTAAAATTTTCACCGATTATTGCTTGTGTTTCAGGATCAAAATGATTAGTCGGCTCATCTAATATAATCAAATTAGCGCGCTTCATCAATATTTTACACAAAGCCACCCTTGCTTTTTCACCTGGTGACAGCACACTTACTTGTTTAAAAACATCATCCCCATTAAACAAAAAATTACCGAGCATACTTCTAAGCTCTCTCTCACTAAATCCACCACCTGCGACATTTTGCAAGATACTTTTTGTCTCATCCAAAATATCTAACTCTTGAGCATAATAAGCTATATCAGTATTTTGGCTAAATTTAATTGTACCACTTTGCTGATGTAAAACGCCCATGATCAATTTTAAGAGTGTCGACTTTCCGATACCATTTTCACCTACGATTAAAAATTTTTCTTTACTAGACAATATAAATGAAAGATTATGATATAATTCATTCTTTCCTGGATACGCAAAACATAATCCCGTCACTTCTAGAGGTATCTTCCCCATTCTCCTCTCAGGCTCAATTTTAATATTGACTCTTTTGTAATCTTTTTCTCTTACTTCTAGCTCGCTCTTCCTTTTTTCGAGTTGTATCTTTCTAGAAGCACCTAATCTCTTTAAGTTATGATTAGTAGCACTCGCTTCTTCAGCTCTCTTGACTATACTTTCTAACTTAGCTATTTCTCTTTCCTGTTCGATTATTCTTTTTTCTTTCTGCATCATTTCTCGAGCATAAGTCCTCTTAAAATCACTATAACTGCCATCATACAAATTTATTTTATGTGTAACCTTGTTGATAAACAGTATTTTATCCACTATCTCATTTAAAAAATCGATATCGTGACTAATAATTAAAGCTTCTCCATGATATTCTTTCAAATACCTTGTCACATAATCTTTAGTACTGGCATCCAAATGGTTAGTAGGCTCATCTAAAAGCAATACATCTGAATTAGAAAATAATAATCTTGCAAAAGCCACTTTTGATTTCTGACCACCAGATAAATCTCCCAATTTCATATCTAATAGCTCACTACTAATTTTCATATCATCTATCAATTTAAGCAAGTCATCATCGGCACCATACTGATTTAAAACATCTAATTGTTCTTGTATTCTACCAGCTTTTTTCAGCAATTTATTATTTTCTTCACCACTTGCTAAAATCTCATATATACTTGTTAACTCTTCCTCGAGCTCTTTTATAGGCCTTCCTTCGAATATATAATCCCAAACGCTTTTATTTAAATCTTCAAAATCTATTTCTTGAGGAAGATAACCTATCCTACTATTTTTAACTTCTATATACCCTTCATCCAAATCTTGCAAACCGAGAAGAATTTTAAAAAGAGTCGTTTTACCTGCACCATTCACACCGACTATTCCTACTCTCACATTGCCTTCGATTTTAAACTCAGCACCGTCATATATTGTTTCTGTCCCAAAAGACAGTTTCATATTCGTAGCTTTCATAATTCACCTTCATCTACTTTTTATTTTTTGTACTTTCTATTCTTTCTAAAATTTCTTTAACATTTTTTTCATTGCCACTCACTGTTGGTACATAGTACTTTTTTCCCACTAAAGATTTTGGCAAACACTCCATATCAGTAATTTTATCTTGGAAATCGTGAGCATACTTATAACCCTTGCCGAATCCCAAATCACTATCTAATTTTGTTACAGCATTTCTTAAATGTAAAGGCACACTTTCATGGGCCGTTTTAATCGCATCTTTTTTAACACTTTCATACGCGACATATAAAGAATTGGATTTTGGAGAAATGCTTAAATAAACGACTAGTTGTGCTAGATTCACATTACACTCAGGCATTCCCACAAATTTTACTGCTTCCATTGTACTTATAGCTTGTACAAGAGCATTCGTATTGGCCATTCCTATGTCTTCGGAAGCAAACCTTATCAATCGTCTAGCAATGTATAAAGGGTCTTCACCTGCTTCCAACATTCTCGCCAAATAATAAAGCGCAGCATCGACATCGCTATTTCGCATCGATTTATGAAGAGCCGAGATAAGATTATAATGTTCTTCTCCATTTTTATCGTACAAAAATGTCTTGCTACCAACTAGTTTTTCCAATTCTTTTTTAGTAATTTTATCACTAGTAGTATTGACAACCAAATTCTCTAAAGTGTTAAGGGCAGTTCGGGCATCACCTTTACTTATATTAGCAATCACCTTTAATACTTCTTTATCGATCTTTATATAAGAATACTCACTTTTTATAGCCCTTTTTAAAATACTCATAATATCTTCTTCTAAAAGAGCTTCTAAAACGTAGACCTTTGTTCTTGAAAGCAAAGCTGAATTAACTTCAAAAGAAGGATTTTCTGTAGTAGCACCTATTAAAATAATATTTCCCTTTTCTACATATGGCAAAAAGGCATCTTGCTGAGCTTTATTAAAACGATGTATTTCATCCACGAAAAGAATAGTCTTTTTCCCATTGCTTTTATTAAACTTAGAAAGCTCAATAATATCTTTTATATCCTTAACACCCGCTGTGACTGCTGATAATTCGTGAAATGAAGAATTAGTACTTTCTGCTATGATGTGTGCTAATGTAGTTTTACCAACTCCTGGAGGACCCCAAAATATCATCGAAGAAATATTATCTTTTTCAATCATAGTCTTTATAGCTTGACCTTCCCCAACTATTTTACTTTGCCCAAAAAATTCATCCAAGCTTTTAGGGCGCATTCTATCTGCCAAAGGTTTAAAATCACTTTTTTCATCTAAATCAAAAAGATTATTCATGATTTTTCCTCCTCTTTAAAAAATTGTAAAATAATACCACATTTATTATCAAATATAATAAGATAATTGCACCAACAACGCTTAAAGTAATCCAAAAATTCAAATTTTTTAAGATTGAACATAAAACGACAATTAAAATCCCCGTTACTAAAGCATTTATAAATAGATATAAATTTAATTTTCTTTTACGCATAATTATTTCTCTTTTCTAAAATTATTACCAATATCTTATCATGAAATTATCTAAAGTAAAAGCACAAAAAAAATTAATTTTTTTATTATGTCAAAAAGTCTTTTTTGTCTTCAATCCCCCTATCTAAGCCAAAAATTTGACATTACACTTCTAAGATGCTAATATATTATCTCGAGAGTTTGAGTTTGTTTATTTTCTGTTTCTCCTTGTCTCAGAATCTTAGGGGGCTTTTGATCACTTATGGTCTATTAATCTCAGGTGGTGTGAAAGATAAGGAGGTAATTTAATGAATAAACTATTATTCATTGAAATTATAATATTACTGTTTATTATAATTTTGTTAATTATTAAAATATAATAGTATAAAAAAACAAGAATAAATCCTGAGACTTTATTCATGTTTCAAAGGTAAACGAGAAACACGAGTAAATAACTTGTGCTCTCCTAAATAAATTATATAATACTTGTCTTACTATGGCAAGTATTTATTTTTAAATACCAACCTTTTGTAATTTTACACTTTATTCCTCGTAAGATTTTAAACACCCATTGTTGTCGTTTCAGGCAAAGTACTTCCGCCATCAATTACAAACTCATGACCAGTAATATAAGAAGACTCATCGCTTGCTAAAAACGCTGCTAGCTCGCCAAGTTCTAAAATTGTACCGAGTCTACCCATAGGAATGGCCGTAGCTATTCCGTCTATAACAGCAGTTGGATTTTCAGGGTCGGATAATTTACTCATCGCCTCTACCATCGGTGTCAAAATATAACCAGGTAGTATAGAATTGACACGTATATTATCTTTAACAAGTTCAACAGCTAATGCCTTACTAAAACCTTGAACAGCAGATTTAGTCGTAGCATACGCCACTTCTCCTGGATCAGCTACTCTAGGACCAGTTACACTAGACAAATTGACAATACTAGAGTTTTTATTCTTTTTCATATAAGGTACTACCGCCTTAGTAACATTCCATGTACCTTTAATATTTATATCGAAATGTACATCTCTTACTTCATCAGACATTTCTAAAAAGTTTTCTAGTCTACATACTCCCGCATTATTTACTAACACGTCTATTTTACCAAATTTGTTAACTACATCATCGATAACCTCATGAACCATATCTTTATTTCTTATATCGACTTTGTAACCAAAAACCTTTCCATCTTTTTTTAAATTATTAACAGCTGTCTCTAAACCTTCAGAATAATCTAAAATAGCAACACTAGCACCATATTTTAAGAAAACTTGAGCTATACCAAAGCCATTTCCCATTGCACCACCAGTTATTACAGCAACTTTTCCATCTAATTTTTTCATAATATCACTCCTACTACCACCAGTATAACACAGTTTATTCTTTTTCCAAAGTAATTGAATCAAAACTGCCTAAATCCATTACATCATATCCTAAACTTTTTAAAGTATCATAGGCAATTCCACTACGATTTCCACTTCGACAATACACTAATATAGTTTTACTCTTATCTAAGTCTATATTCTCATCGATTTCATCATAAGGAATATTTAAGGAACCCTCAACATGTCCCTCCCTATACTCTTCACTCGTTCTAACATCTAAAACGATATAATTATTTTCCCTTATCACGTCTTCTAAAGAATTAGCTTTTTTACTATTACCACAACCTGTAAGAAAAATAGATAAAAGTAATATAACAACAATCTTCTTCATAAAAAACACCTAAACTATCTTAAACTAATAATTGTACATTTACCTTTGTTTTTACCACTTATAGAAAAAGTTGCACTAAATGTTTGTTCATTTTTATCTACCCAAATATATCTATCGGAAGTAGAAGTTTTACCGGCTAAAGTACCTTCAACTCCACCTAGTTTTTCAACCATTTCTTTATAAGTCAAAGACTTACCACTATCTAGTAACTTTTTTATATCCTGATATACTGAAAAATCATTATTCTCATTCTTAACCATACTTTTATCGATAGTAGCTTGTAATATTGGACTAGTTCCAGTATTATCTAAAGTTATCCAATTTTTTTCTGATAATTGCCACTTATAAGATTCACTATATTCACTTTTCTCAGCTTCAAAGCCTATTACATCATTGATCTCTTCGATAGAGTTCGAAGTTTTTAACTCCTTAATACATTCTCTTACTTCACAATTCCCACGAACTTCATCCTTACTCTCTTCATTTGTAAAATCATTATTAGGTTTGGCACATCCCGTTATACTTAAACCAAAAACTACAGCCAACACTAATTTATTAATATTTTTCTTCATTTAACATTCTCCTTCTAACAATAAAATAATACCATAAATTACACATACATTTCAATTCCTAATTGTCTCACATAACCTTAAATTTATTGACCAATTCTTTTTTCTTTTTATCTACTAATTTATATATTACTAATCCTAAAACAACACCCAAAGTATTTAACATTAGATCATCGATATCAGTCCCTCTTTGCAAAAACAATTGGCTAATCTCTATAAATAATGAAAATAGTGAACCTAATAATATAACTTTTTTTACTGATATTTTATATAACAAAGGAAGCATAAACCCAATTGGCATAAACATTATTATATTACCCATAAAATTAATTAAGAAATAATTTATATTTCCATTTTTAAAAACTTCCCTATAAGTATCTTTTAAAACTATAAAAGGTATAAGATTAGTTTGATGCGTTCTATTATTTGAAACTAAAGCCTGCGATAATAAACCGACTAAAAAAAATATGAGCAATGAAAGACCTATTTCAAAATACCAATTTATTTTTTTATTTTTAATCTTTATTACAACCATTCTAACTATTATATAAATTGGAATCGTCATCAAAATAAATGGAAGCATATTGAAAAAATATTTAAAAATTAATTTCATAGTTTTATACCCATTTTATGTGCTGCGATAATTGTAAAACTATACGAATTGATCGTAATTCTTATGTTATCTATTTCACAATACCAATTTTTTCCTACATGGTTTATAAGAACTTCATTATGACTAATTCTTTTTTTACAATTTTCGATATTTAAGTTACGCCTAATGCACAAAACACCTAACAGAGTCGTATGAAGTTTATCTAAATTTTTAAGTAACAAATCTTTATTCACTTTACTCGTCACTTTCTTTTAAATACTTCTCTATTAATTCAGCTGTCTTATCGACACCTTTTGAATCGACGTTTATAATTAAATCATAATTACTCATATCTTTCCAATTCCTATTAGTATAAAACTTATAATGCTTTTCTCTCTCTTTATCGATTTTAATTATTTGTTTTTCTACATCTTGCTTTTTTAGACCATAATACTTTATTGCTCTTCTCTTTTTTGACTCCTTATCTGAATACAAAAACACTTTCAAAACATCTTTGTTATCTTTAAGAACATAATCTGCACATCTTCCGACAATGACACAAGATTCGTTTTTAGCTAAATCTTTTATCACCTTTGCTTCAGCAATAAAAATTCTATCATCATTAGTGCTTTTTCTAGAGCTTTCATCCAATTCCTCGATATAATTTTGGGCTAAACCTGACTCTTTCGCAGCCAAATCGATTAATTTCTTATCATAAAAATTGATACCTAATTTTGCTGCTAAAAGCTGACCTACATACCTTCCACCTGATGCATATTCCCGAGAAATCGTTACAACGATATGCTTCCCCTTATAATTACCTCGAGTGTTTTCTTTAAACGGTTCGACGACATAACTCTTTTTACCAAGTTTAATATATTCTGAGCCTATTACAAATATCGAAACAATGAAACACAAGACATCTGAAATAGCCCCAGCATATAATAGTCCATATATTCCTTTATCGAGAGTTATAGCCAAAAACAAAGAAATTGGAATTAAAAGTATAATTTGTCTAATGAAGGACAACATAGTTGCCTTCTTTACATTTCCTAAAGATTGTATCGATATACTACCAGTCATTTCAACCGCATTTAATGACATAACCAGCAAAAAAGAACGACACATCAACTCTGCAAATTCCATAAATAAATCATAGCTGGGATCACTACTTTTTATAAAAATTCCCGCTAATTCTCTCGGAAAAAACACAAAGATTAAATTGAATACAATACCGACAATTAAATTGATAGTCAAAACTTTTTTTAAAACTTCTCTTACTCTATCTTTATTTCCAGCTCCAAAATTAAATCCTATTATAGGTTGAGCTCCAATAGAAATACCTAATACTGTCGAAATAAAAATGCTGTTGATTTTTGTAATTACACCGTAGACAGATAAAGGTATATCTGCACCAAACTTTGAGCTTGCCCCGAACTTAGTCATCATATTATTCATAAAAACGAACAGGACTAAAACTGTACATTGTGTTATAAAAGATGATAAACCCAATCCAAGTATTTTGAAAATATTTTTGTCTAATTTCATATTCTCTTTATTTACTTCGACAGTCTTAAACTTTTTAACATAATAAATCGCAATTAGAAAAGATATAAATTGCCCAATAACTGTTGCAATTGCTCCGCCCATAACACCTAAATTAAATCCAAAAATGAATATCGGATCTAAGATAATATTTATTACAGCTCCAACAATTAACATGATCATCGAGTATTTTGGTGATCCATCCGCTCTTATAATATTTGACAGAGCTGAATATATAATCATAAATGGAGCACCCAAACAAATAATTCTTCCATACTCTACCGCATAATCATAAACACTCTCTGTACATCCAAATAATAGTACTAATTTCGGTAAAAAAATGAACGACAAAACACCTAATAAAGTAGCAATTATTATTGTAAAGATTAAGGCTTGTCCAACTCCTTTTGAAGCCTCTTTTTTATTTTTTTCTCCTAACTTTAAAGATAAATTGGCCGCTGCACCATTACCTATAAGTCCCGCAAAAGAATTAAAAACTATAATCAACGGAAATATTACATTAGTAGCAGCATTTCCTAATGTACCGACACCCTGCCCTATAAATATTTGGTCTACTATATTATAAACAGAGTTAATTAGCATACTTATAACACAAGGAATGGCGAATGCCAACAGTAATTTATTAATCCTTTCTTTTCCTAAATCTAATTCTTTCATACTTTCACTCCTTTAAATACTTAATAAGTGTAGCACAAAAAATTTTTTTGTGTAAGCATTTTTTAAAAAAACTAAAAATAAAAACAAACCCTCGATTTTTAAGGCTTGCTTACTTTCATTTTAGTTCATGTGAAGATGAAATTATATAAATTTTCTAAAAAGGTATTATGTTATGATAAATACTATCAATATAAGTAATAATTTTTAAAATATAGTTAATTTAACTTGTTCACTTGTCTTATGTTTCTATATGTTATATAATCCATATAGGAACATTTAATAAGTTGGGTGGAGCCAATCTTCTTAACAGAAGGGAGGCGAGAATATGAACAAGAAGGATTTTTTAATTCTATCTTTAGTAATAGTTATCTTCCTTTTACTATTCTTACTATTTATAGTTTTAATATAAAAGAAATCCACCTAACTCTTGCACAGATTTAGGTGGAACCAATTTCTTGGCAACACTCAACATGCAACTATTGAATGTTCCTTTTTTATATTATGCAATTTTCTTGAAATTAACTATCTCAAGTTAAAATTTATTACACTCAAACTAAAAGTTCAAGTATTTATTTAATTATATGGTAGCGGCGGAGAGGGTCGAACTCCCGACCTATCGGGTATGAACCGATCGCTCTAGCCAACTGAGCTACACCGCCATCCATTGCTTAAAGCAATACTAATATACCATAAAAAATCTATTGTTTCAAGCAAAATAAACAAGTTTTTTTCAAATAACAAGTTTATCTCAATTGCAAAAGTAAATTCTACTCCTGAAAATAAAAAAGTGGAAATAACTAC
>CANSHI010000008.1 GCA_947646655.1 uncultured bacterium | reverse complement strand
ACTTGACATCCCCGGCAAAGCTATAGAAATATAGTGGAGGTTATCCGGGTGACAGATGGTGCATGGTTGTCGTCAGCTCGTGTCGTGAGATGTTTGGTTAAGTCCAACAACGAGCGCAACCCTCATCTTTAGTTGCTAACAGTTCGGCTGAGAACTCTAAAGATACTGCCGGTGTAAGCCGGAGGAAGGCGGGGATGATGTCAAATCATCATGCCTCTTACGTCTAGGGCTACAGGCGTGCTACAATGGCTGGTACAACGAGTCGCAACACGGTGACGTGAAGCTAATCTCTTAAAGCCAGCCCCAGTTCGGATTGTAGTCTGCAACTCGACTACATGAAGTTGGAATCGCTAGTAATCCCGAATCAGAATGTCGGGGTGAATACGTTCTCGGGTGTTGTACACACCGCCCGTCATGCCATGGGAGTCGGTAATGCCTGAAGTCGGTAGCCTAACCTTTTAGGAGGGGGCCGATGAGGGCAGGATCGGTGACTGGGGTAAAGTCGTAACAAGGTATCCCTACGAGAACGTGGGGATGGATCACCTCCTTTCTATGGAGTAAACGAAATAGAAAAATAACCGTATGGAATCTTCGGGGCTTGCAAGGAAAACTTGAAAAGATTCTATGATAGCTACATACATAGCCATTTTACTTGGTTTTGAGAGATCATTTCTCTCAAGAATTTTGTTCTTTGAAAACTTGATAATGTAAATTAAAATTTTGAGTAATCTTATTTCCATTCCTAGGAAATAAGATATTAAGATTATATCTCAAAACTCATCAAATTAGGATATTAGTGGTTAAATTAATAAGGGCGCATGGTGGATGCCTTGGCAATAGAAGACGATGAAGGACGCGACTAACAGCGATATGCTTCGGGGAGCAGTACGTATGCTTCGATCCGGAGATTTCCGAATGGGGGAACCCACTTGCAGTTGTGTGCAAGTATCCTAGAGTGAATACATAGCTCTAGTGAAGACAACCCGGTGAACTGAAACATCTAAGTAGCCGGAGGAAGAGAAAGAAAATTCGATTACCTTAGTAGTGGCGAGCGAAACGGTAACAGCCCAAACCAGTCTTAGGACTGGGGTTGTAGGACACTATATACGGAGTTACAAATTTACTTTATAGCTGAACATTTTGGAAAGAATGGCTGGAAAAGGTGATAGCCCTGTAAGCGAAATATAGTAAACTCTTTAGTGTATCCTGAGTACGGCGGAACACGTGAAATTCCGTCGGAAGCAGCGGGGACCATCCCGCAAGGCTAAATACTCTCTATTGACCGATAGTGAACAAGTACCGTGAGGGAAAGGTGAAAAGAACCCCGGAAGGGGAGTGAAATAGAATACTGAAACCATGTGCTTACAAAAAGTTCGAGCCCGTTAATGGGTGAGAGCGTGCCTTTTGCAGAATGAGCCGGCGAGTTATGGTATAGTGCAAGGTTAAGCAGAAAATGCGGAGCCGAAGCGAAAGCGAGTCTTAATAGGGCGACTAAGTACTATGCTATAGACCCGAAACCGAGTGATCTAGCCATGTGCAGGTTGAAGTAAGGGTGAAACCTTATGGAGGACCGAACCAGGACACGTTGTAAAGTGTTTGGATGACATGTGGCTAGCGGTGAAATTCCAATCGAACTCGGATATAGCTGGTTCTCCTCGAAATAGGTTTAGGCCTAGCCTCGTGTGATGCTACTTGGAGGTAGAGCACTGAATATGGAATGGCGCCGTCTAGGTGTACTGACTGTAATCAATCTCCGAATGCCAAGCAAGTTAACACGGGAGTCAGTTTGCGGGTGATAACGTCCGTATGCGAGAGAATAACAATTCAGACCATCAGCTAAGGTCCCAAAATATATGTTAAGTGGGAAAGGATGTGGAGTTGCACGAACAGCTAGGAGGTTGGCTCAGAAGCAGCCATCCTTTAAAGAGTGCGTAATAGCTCACTAGTCGAGTGACTCCGCGCCGAAAATGTACCGGGGCTAAACATATTACCGAAGCTATGGATTCATACATTAGTATGAGTGGTAGGGGAGCGTTCCAAGGGCGCTGAAGGTAGATCGTGAGGACTACTGGAGCGCTTGGAAGTGAGAATGCCGGCGTGAGTAACGTAAGGAGGGTTAAAATCCCTCCCACTGATTGACTAAGGATTCCAGGGTCAAGTTCGTCTTCCCTGGGTGAGTCGGGACCTAAGGCGAGGCTGAAAAGCGTAGTCGATGGACAACAGGTTCATATTCCTGTACTGCATATATGAGTGATGGAGTGACGGAGAAGGCTAGGGAGAGCCCATTATTGGATTTGGGTTTAAGCGCAAAGACTTGTGCGTAGGCAAATCCGCGACACTATTTAAGGTTGAAACGTGATGACAACGGTTGCTACGGCAACTGGAGTCTCCTGAAGCCATGCTTCCAAGAAAAACTTCTAAACTTATCGTATATGTACCCGTACCGAGAACCAACACAGGTGGTCAAGGAGAGAATCCTAAGGTGAGCGAGATAACTATGGTCAAGGAACTCGGCAAAATGACCCCGTAACTTCGGAATAAGGGGGGATCTAGCAATAGACCCGCAGAGAATTGTCCCAGGCAACTGTTTACCAAAAACACAGGTTTCTGCAAAAGCGCAAGCTGAAGTATAGGAGCTGACGCCTGCCCAGTGCTGGAAGGTTAAGTTGATTTGTTAGCCGGACGAAAGTCGATAACGGCGAAGCTTTGATATGAAGCCCCAGTGAACGGCGGCCGTAACTATAACGGTCCTAAGGTAGCGAAATTCCTTGTCAGGTAAGTTCTGACCCGCACGAAAGGCGTAATGATCTGGGAGCTGTCTCGACCATAGACTCGGTGAAATCTTAATACCTGTGAAAATGCAGGTTACCAGCGACAGGACGGAAAGACCCCATGGAGCTTTACTGTAGCTTGATATTGGAGTCAGGTAATTCATGTAGAGGATAGGTGGTAGACTTTGATGTATAGACGCCAGTTTATACGGAGTCACCCTTGGAATACCACCCTTGAGTTACTTGATTTCTAACCTACACCCGTGATCCGGGTGAGGGACAGTGTCTGGTGGGCAGTTTGACTGGGGCGGTCGCCTCCCAAAAAGTAACGGAGGCGCCCAAAGGTTCCCTCAGATTGGTCGGAAATCAATCGAAGAGTGTAAAGGCATAAGGGAGCTTAACTGTGAGACCTACAAGTCGAGCAGATGCAAAAGCAGGGCTTAGTGATCAGGCGGTAGAAAATGGAATTGCCGTCGCTTAACGGATAAAAGTTACCCTGGGGATAACAGGCTGATACCACCCAATAGTTCACATAGACGGTGGTGTTTGGCACCTCGATGTCGGCTCGTCACATCCTGGAGGTGAAGTCGCTTCCAAGGGTTGGGCTGTTCGCCCATTAAAGTGGCACGCGAGCTGGGTTCAGAACGTCGTGAGACAGTTCGGTCCCTATCCGTCGTTGGCGTAGGAAAATTGAGGAGTGCTGTTCCTAGTACGAGAGGACCGGAATGGACATACCTATGGTGTATCTGTTGTCACGCCAGTGGCACCGCAGAGTAGCTATGTATGGAAGGGATAACCGCTGAAAGCATCTAAGCGGGAAGCCCCCTCCAAGATGAGTTTTCCCATATTTTATATAGTAAGGTCCGTTGTAGACTACAACGTTGATAGGTTAGAGGTGGAAGCGTAGCGATACGTTGAGCTGACTAATACTAATAGACCGAGGATTTATCCACATATAATTTGATGAAATACATTATCTAGTTTTTAAAGGACAAAATTCCTTTTATTGGTGACGATAGCTTAGTGGACACACCTCTTCCCATCCCGAACAGAGATGTTAATAGATGTAATCCATAAAAGTTAGAGTTACAGAAATAGTTAGAATTTTAGTTGTGTTGATAGCCTAGTGGACACACCCAACCCCATCCCGAACTTGGAAGTTAAGCACTAGAACGCCGAAAATAGTGTATGCGAAGATAGGAAAATGCAACTATTTTTTTTTGCTTAAAAAAGACTAAATCTTTAAAAAATTTAGTCCTTTTTTTATACCATTTTGTCGGTGGGTGTCCCAGTAGGTGTCCCATTTTTCTCTTGCTTTTCTTCAAGTTGAGTTCGTAAACTAGTCAATTCATTAGCAAGATTTATCTTTCTTTCTTCATACATATGCCCATATTCATTACTAGTAGTTCTAATATCGCTGTGCCTTAGTCTAGTTTTAATATCTTCCAAAGTTTTGCCCATATTGATTAGTAACGCTGCGTGACTATGTCTGAATTTATGTGGTGTAATGTTTTTTTCAATTCCAGCCCGTTTTACATACTTTTTAACCATATCTTGAATAGCCCTACTGCCGATTACTTCACATTTACCTCTATTATTAGCAAATAGGTATCTACTAGTGATATTATGAGCTTCCCTATATTCAAGAAAAGTTTTATACATTTCAACGGTTTTATCATCAAGATATAAGTCATCCATTGACTCATCCGTTTTAGCAAACGGTCTAATTTTACCATTATAATATGTTTCAGTAATATTTAAAGATGTTCCTTTTTCTGTAGTGATTATACTATCTATAGAAAGTCCTAGTAACTCACTAATTCTTAAACCTGTAAAGAATAGTAATTGAATTATAAATAAATCTCTAATATTATCAACAACAGATAATAACTTCATAGCCTCATTATAAGTAAGAAATTCTGGCTTTTTCTTAATTTTCTTATAATTACCAACAACTCCAGCAGGGTTATGTGTAATTAACTTCTTTTTTACACAATAATTAAGAAAAGCAGATAATTGTTTATGAACTTTAATAAGAGTTTGATTACTTAAGTTTTTATTCTTTTCCCTTACACAGGCCATAGACTTAAGATCATCATGGAATTTATAAATATGTTCTTCTGTAATTTCTGAAATTTTAACATTCCCCAGTTTTGGTAGTATTTGATTTTTAAAAATTGTTTTTTTACCTTCAACAGTAGATTCGGCTAATTTGCCTATTCTTTGTTGAAGTTCACATTCTCTAATATATGAAGCGAAAACATCTTTAAATAATCCACTATTTTTAGGTTGACTATCCTGCTGCTGAAACTTCACTCGTTCTTCTGCAATAAAGTTTTGGGCTTCCTTAATTGTTTTTAAATTGATTTTTCTTTTCTTTAATCTTTTATTATATATTTTATCATATAAATTTAATATTACAGCATAAGTACCATTTGTTTTATGTTTATAAATGTACTCATGGTCTGTTTTATCATAATCGTTCCATTTTATCATTTAATTTATTCTCCTATCTTTTATAATTTTTAAATTAATGCTATAATAGGAGTACAGAAAAAAAGTTGTCTTTAGCGGGATTAATTTTTTATTCTGTACGCTTTATAGCGTTTGGCTAGTGTTGGTAGCACTAGTCTTTTTTATTGCTTCAAATTATCAACCATATCAATTGTATTTAAAATATATTTTTTACCTTCTAAACTTAATTTTGATAATCTAGTCATAATATCTAACATTATTTTATTATCTTCCGAACTGTCTACTATACCCATAATTTTGCTTACATCGTGTTCTTCAGTAAGCATTAATGGTGATATCCCTAATTTTTCTGCAAGTATTTTTATTTTGTCAATTTTAGCATAGCAAATACCTCTTTCATAATCTCTTAGAGTAGTGTAAGCAATTCCAGATACCTTTCCTAGTTCTTTGGTAGTCATTCCTTTTATTGTTCTATAGTATCTAAGATTATTACTAAATACTTCACGTTTTTTATTTATCATAATACACCTCCAACGTCATAATAATACCATAAAATATAGTAAAATACAACACACAAGAGCCAAAAAATATTATAAAATATGTAAAAATAAATAAAAGTATAATAAAATACGTAAAAAGTATTGACAGTACGATAAAATACGGTATAATAAAAGACATATCAGCCAAAATTGTAGCTGATTATGAGAAAAGGAAGGTGAAGAAAACCCTATATGAGTTTGAAAGAAATAAGGATAAGTAAAGGTTGGTCTGTGGAAGCAGCAGCAGAATTAATGCATCTTGATAATGAGACTCTTTTAAAGAGGGAAAAGTACATAGAATTTCCAGATATGCAAGAAATGGCTTCTATATCAAGTTTCTTAGATATGAGTATAGATGATGTTATTTATTTAATCTGTCAATTCCATAGGCTTGAAAAAGTATGATAAAAAATTAATCCCGCTAAAGACAATTAATAAAAAAAAGGAGTGAGAAATAATGAATAGTAATATGTTTGATGTAATACAGTTGTCAGGATATTTGAATATCAGCACTTCATTAATAAGGAAGTTGGTTAGAAAAAAAGAAATCCCATTTAATAGAATAGGAGTTAAGCTAATGTTTCAAAAAAGTGAAATAGACAAGTGGTTGAAAGAAAATCAAAATGCAAATATAAATGGAGAGGAAAGATAAAATGGAACAAAAGGAATTAAAAAACAGAACTCATTACACGATATGTAAACTTAATGAAAAAACTATTTTAACATTTAAGTATCAAACGGTATTTATAGATAAAAAGTTAGAAATGGTAACTATATCAGAAAATAGTACACATATTCTTAATCTAGCAAAATGCAGACTAGAAGCAATTAATATGGAATTTAGTAAGCAAGAATTATTAGCCATTGCTGAATATGCAGAAAACTGTTGTGGAGAGTGGGATTTCGGTAATAAGCATGTAATCGTAAGAGATGATAATTTGGTAATAATATGGTGTAATGATGATAATATAGCAATATATGAAGAGACATTTTTATTAATTGCTGAATATCTAAAAGAAAGTGAGGAGAAATAAATATGAATGAGCCATATGTAATTGAAGTTGATGGAGAAATCACATTACATTTAGTCAACCATCTAACTTTTATAAACAAAGATGAAGTAACAATATCTAGTCTATATGGAGATTTTGTAGATGTAACTCTTAATAGAATAGAAATGTTAAAGATTGCTAGTTTTTTTAGAGATAATTATTCAAATTGTTCAACATTAAACTTGGGTAATATAATATTTGAAACAAACCCAAATTGGATAATAATTACAAAAGTTGATAAACAAGTGGCTTTACGCCCTGAGATGTTTATCGTGATACTAAAATATGTTGATGAAAGAGATAGTAAAACAATGAACGAGAGTAATGTAACTCAAAATATTTTTAATAACATAATAAGTGCAAGTAACAACCAAGAGAACAATAAGCCTAGTGAAACACTAGAAAAAACTATTACAACAAGTAAAACACAAACAAAAACAAATAAAACAATATATGACACTGTTATTGATATTACAGAAAAAACTAATTTAGGAGGAAATGACAATGGAAAACAGCAATAATATGAATAAAGAAAGAATAAAAAGATTTGGAGAAATAACGGTGCTTGATATAGATAAGGCAATAGAAGGTGGTTATATTAGGATATGTAATGAAGATGATTATATAAATAGTATAATAGTATCTATTTACGAAATAAGGAGTTTATCCATTTTATCATCTATCTATCATTATGTCTCTATTGCTACTGAATATAATTCCTTTAGGTATAATGATAAAACTATTGAAATATGTGGTCCACTTGTAGAGTTAATATTTACAAGAAAAGATTTTATGGCATTTGGTGATTATATTTATGAATTAGTAAATGGAGAATCTGCATATGGAGAATAATAGTAATAACATTAATTCTGTGAGTATAGATAATATACTCGCAGAATTAACAAAAGTAAATTATAAAGATTATAGTGTACTAGCGACTAATTCGCCAGAGTTAAAGTGCATTGATTACTACTTCGACAGTGTAACCTGCTCTAATAAGGAAATAGAGACATTACTTTACGAAATTATTGGATATAGCCTAGCGAGGACTTGTAAACTGAATAAGGCTTTTATATTTAAAGGTAAAGGGCGTAACGGAAAATCTGTCATTTTTAGAATTTTAGAGGCTATATTGGGAACAAAGCAATGTTCCCATGAACATTTGGAGCAGTTATCTGGAAGTAAAGCAGGAAGCAAGTCTACTATTAAGGCTTTAAGTGGGTGTACTGTTAATATAGCAGAGGACCAAAAACAACCAAAGTATATTGATACTTCGTTAATTACTAGAATTATATCGGGGGAGCCTATATCATTAGGAATAAAAGGTAATCATAGAGAATTGTTAACACCTATGACTACAATGCTATTTTCAGTAAATGAAGTTATAGACTTCAAAGAGACAGGTCTGTTCATAACAGATCGATTTGTAGTCATACCATTTAATGCTACATTCATTGACAGCAATAATAATAGAAATATTAGCATAGAAGAGGAGTTGTGTAAACCTAAGTCTTTGCAGATTATAACAACCAGGGCTATACAAGCATTTAGTAAAGTATTAGAAACTGGTAGGTTTAGTATCCCCGCTATCGTGGAAGAAGAAACTAGAAGATACTTTAGGGAATGTAACAATGTAGAAGAATTTTGTAGCGAATTGCCTTTAAAAACAATTATAACTAAATCACAATATTATGATGAATATTGTAACTGGTGTAAAAACAATAATAAGGAAGCCGTTAGTAATTCTATATTTGGAAAAGAAGTTCTAACTTTAGGGTATAGAGCAGAACGATACCAGTTTGGGGCTAAAAGAGAAACTTATTATGCTTCGCCAGATTTTAATAATAGTGATAGCAGAAATATATATGAGGAGTACCTTAGTAAAAATAAAATTACAGAAAATGCAGGAAAGGCTGATGTCATTTCTTTTAGTGATTATTTAGTCGAATGTCTGAACAATAGAACTGATGAAATTAAGAATGGATAAATGCTCTATAATGTACCTATAAGCCTCTAAGAGGCTCTAGGAGAAGTCTTATTATATAGGGCGTAAAAAAATCTGTAAAAATAGATATACCCCTGTAGCACTCATAGAAGCACCTACAGGGGTTTTATTATGGAATGCTCCTATGCCACTATGCCATAGGTATCCTTAAATGTGTTTTTCCATTATTTAAGTACGAAGTACTTAAATAGTCTATCAATTAGAGATACATTTCACAAAAAAACGCACTGCTCTAATGGAATGATAAAGATGTTTAAAAGAGTGATAATCCATGTCATTAACAAAATGGACTAACATCAATACACCCATTAGAACAATGCGTTATACTTATATATAAATAGAATTTGTAGATTACTAGCATCTGCATTAGGTCATAAGAAAACTATAGTTTTTTCACTATAGTTATTCTTACAAATATTATCTTTTACTAATTACTTTTTAATTTTTAGATTTAGTTGTTTTATACCTTATTTTGAATAATGCTTTCTTTTAATTTATCTTTTACGCGTTTAACAATATCTTTTTTTAAATCATATATTCTTATATTGTTTTTTAGAATATTTTGTTTAATATTTTTTTACTTTTACTATTAGTTTGATTTTAATTTACTTCACCACCATTTTTCCTCATCTCTCACACAGAATTAGAAAAACTATGTATCCGCAAGTTTAACTTTGAACTACCTTTTTTATGCATCACTCCCATTATGCGTAATTCATTCTTGCGTTACATATCAATATATACGAACTAACTATCAACATCATTTTATATAGCGATTTTTGTTAGTATTTTATCAGCAATTCCATATTTTAGACCTGCTTCTGCATCAAACCATTTATCCTTTAATTGAATGTCATGTCTAACCTGTTTTATGGTCTTGCCTGTATTATCTGCTAATAGTTTAATAATTCTCTCATTTAATGCGTTAGTGTGTTCATAGTCAATTTTTAATTCGCCTACTTTTCCCATATTAAATGATGATACTTCGTGTATCATAACTTCACTATTAGGTGTTATATATCGTTTGCCTTTTGTTCCACCACTAAGAAGCACAGCCGCCATTGAAGCACAGCGCCCTAAACATATTGTTTTAACATCACAACTAATCATTTGCATAGCATCATAAATAGCCATTCCTGCCGACACTGCTCCACCTGGAGAATTAATGTAGAATATTATATCTTTCTTACTTTTCGTAGCATCAAGTTTTAATAGTTGATCGACTATTTCCTGTGCAACTTCTGTATCAATAGTTTTATTCAAACAAATTATACGATTATCGAACAGATTAATGTCAGAGGGCTTTTTAGGTTTAGTTTCTTTCTTGGTTTTCTTTTTGCTTTTATTATTAGACATATTCTTAATTCCTTTCTATATATTGTAGGTCTTTTTAGTTTTCAAATGCTTAATTTTATATGGAAGTTTTAATCTTTCAAAGTCATGTGAGTTCTCCCCATGTATAGGAATAATCTCTTTAGGTTTAACAATATTACAAACCTCTGTAATTCCTTCCGCAGTTGCATGACCGCTAGTATGCAGATAATAATATTCTTTTGGAACAAACTTAACGATACCTTCATCAGCAGTAGCACCTTTCAAATATCCTAGCCATTGAGAATAGATAAATATATTATCTTTAAAGTTAGGGCTATTAATAAACCTTTTTGAAAAGTAATTGCTTCGTACCAGCATACAAAAACCATTATCAACCATTTCTTGATAAAACTCTTTGTCAAAACTTTTAACATCTGAAAAATCGTAATAGTCTTTGTACTTTTTGCTAGTTTTTGTTACATAATCAAGTATCTCTTTTTGGTAGACATCACATATAAATAACTTCTTTCCTGCTTCCTTATTTGCATGATAAAAAGAGGCTATTCTATCAATATTTGTAGAAGCACACATTATAAAAACATACTTGTTATCTTTTATTAGATTAGTTGCTTCTTGCTGTAGCATAAATTCAGACATAAAAACTTCGTCCAGTCTTGAAAGTGTTGTATGTTCACAAATGAGAATATCAACTTTTCCTATTTCCTTAAATATTTTAGGTATATCTTTTCCACTAGGACCATGTGTTCGGAAATCTCCAGTATGTAAAATTCTTTTGCTTTCTGCTTCTATAAGAAACATATAACTATCAAAAGCAGAGTGGTCTATGCGAATAGGGGTTATTTTAATATCTCCAATTTCTAAAGTTTCATCTGGTTTAAATGTATTAAAGGCTTCTAGTCTATCAATGTGTTCTTGTGTAACTTCTGCAACTTTAGGCTCTGTCATTTTCTTTTGGTATATCGTAAATATCTCTTTTGCTTGTTCTCCAATATAAATAGGAACTTCTTTTCTAACTTGCATATATTCGCCTATATGGTCTAAGTGATAGTGTGTAATAAAAACAGCATCACATTTTTTGCTAATTTTAGAAACATTCACTTTTACTTTACTTGTACTATTTGGAAGATTAGAGCCTACATCAATAAGTATCCTAGTTTTATTACTTTTGATTTCAGTTACGCATCCGCCAATTTGATTTATCCCCCTATGAATTTTAATTTGCATAAGTGTAACATTCCTTTCTAATTTTGATTTACTAGCTTTTTATTATTTGATAAGAATGTTATTCTTTCAGCAATTACATGAATTCCATTTTTGTTGTTTTGAATTCTACCTTTAGCACCTATGATGTCGCCAATTTCACAATATTCAAATACATTACTTCCAATATAACCAGTTAATTCAATAGGGACTAGGTCGGTTTCATATTCTCCATTTTGATTTTTAAAATTACGACTAATTTGTAGTGTTAATCGATATGTAGTTTTTTGGTCTTCTTCGATTTTTTCAATATCGTTATTGACTCTGCCAACTAGCACAACATTATTCAGCATATTTTACCTTCTTTCTTTTATTAAGTGATAGTATTTAAACTATACTAGCACCCTAATAATAAAATACCATAGCAAATTTTATAAAGAGTAACACAAAACAAAATCTCTATTTTAAAACCAAAAAAGAGATTGCTTAACACAATCTCTAGTAAGGTAGATTTTTATAAAATAAGTTTTTTAATTATTTTTATTACCATAGTACATTTCATATTCTGCATTTATTTCTTCTTCGGTTTTCTCTTTTTCTGGAAAATTTTTCATTGATGCTCCACTAGTTGCTTGACTATCATCATCCAACTGTATAATATCCTTTGTTTTATAGGTGCCATTTACTAAATTAAGTTTATTAAGTGGTAAAACATAATAATGGTCTCCATTCAATGAAGCATCTGCCATATTACCATTAGAGATACTAATACATCCGTTACATTCATTGCTACTATAACTAAAATTATTAACGGTACGATAAGAGCCTGAAATATATATGCTACTTAGATAGGCTTTATCAATACCTAAAATCTCACCGCCTTCAACACCTCTACTTTTATAAGGGATATCGAATTTATCGCATACTTTCATTAATTCTTGGTAACCATCTACGATTTCTAATAAAGTTGTTAAATCTACATTTTGTCCAACTTTTTTAAATAATCTATCAGTTATATAGCACTCTAAATCTCCATTATCAAGATTACACGTATAAAATTTGTCATAGTCTTTATCTTTTTTATAGGCTTCTAATAACTTTTCATTGTAACTTTTTTCGTTATCAAAATTTGTTTTTTCACTTTCATCTATGATTTCCTTTTTATATTCGTTTTCTATTTCTTTAGTTATTTTTTCATATGTTACATAAGAAATATTATCTACTTTTTCTTTTATTTTCTCATTTTGACTAAATATTTTAACTCCATTACTAACATTAATTCCTTTATCAATAGCAGTGTTATATAAAATTTCAATAGCCTCATTAATGACTTTATCTTTTATATTAATTGTATTAAATACATTTTTACAGTCTTCATTTAAACAAGTAAAATTATTAATTTGATTTCCTTTTAATTCCATTAATAATTTAGGGTTGATTTCAACAATGACATAAGAAATTTCTTCTTGTTTTGTTTCATGCAGACTATTTAAAAATTTTTGATGATTATATCTATCAATATTAATTTTACATACATATAATAAACCTAAAATAAGAATAAATAAAATAATCTTTCTAAATAATTTTAGACTACTTTTGAATTCAATAACATAAAGTTTTTCAAAGTTGTCTTTCATATCAACTGGAGTTATATATTTCGAATTTTTACCTAACTTATTTTTTAAAGTATCAAAATTATCTATTACATATTTATCTTTGATTTTTGCTTTCTTTTCTTTATTTCCATTACTAATTAATACTTTTTTATCTATACCTTCAAGAATATTGTCGTGCGATACATAGATACACTTTTTTCTTTTTTTGATTTTTTTATAAGTTGCCTCATCAACAATTATTTTATTCATAAAATCCTCACTTCTTCATTCATGTATATTATAGCATAAACTAGATTATTTTCCATACACTTCTACACCACCTCTAAAACACATTATTTGATTAGAGTTAGTTTGTATAGAACATTTGAAATCTTCTTTATTATCTTTGTATAAAATAATATCTTTTTCATTTATTTTGTATGTGTAAGAACCATCAGAGCCGAAAACATAACCATTTGAATGAAAAGTCCAAAAACCTTTACCATCAAACTCCATGTAAGTAGTATTTCCTTTTACTCCAGTTTTCTTATCATAAAGATACCAAGATCCTTGCATATCATCCAATTTTTCTTCCGTATTACTTTTGGTATTATCATCATGATTAGAATTACTAAAAAATAAATTTTTTACTCCAAATACTACAATACCAATTATAACTACTACTGCAATTAAACCAGTAACCCAGTCATTATTAGGCTCTTTTTTATCTTCGTTTGATTGCTTGATTTCTTTTTTTTCATAATCTGTATTTCTAATTGTTGTATTTTCTTCTAATTTAGCATTTTTTTCTTTTAAACTAGTACTTTCAAAATTAGATATACTCTCATTAGAATTATTTTTATTTTGTTTAATTATATTATTTAATAATTCCAAAAGTTGCCTATCCTTCACAATATTAAGTTCTATTGGGTTACCTCCAAACTTAACGATAGATAATACTTCCTTTTGTTCATCATAGTTATAACTTTTAATATTAGAGTAGGGAATTTTAATAAGTTGTTCTTCTGTAGTTATTGCAAAACTTTCATCTTTAATCTTTAGAATTGCATCTTCTTTATTTTCTCCACTTAGTAAAGTAGCATTTAACTTTCGCATATTTAACCCTCCAAGTTCTTAATTGCATCATTGATAGCAGTAACCCAGTCTTTTTTTCCAGTAACAGCAAATACTTCTTTACCAGAATTAGTGATAACAGTTAAATTATTAGATAAAAAACCGCCAGCCTCTACAAACTTGATGTTTTCAAGTTCAACTTCAAACTCTTTCTTTCCAGCATTAACTTTGTGTCCTTCAAAATATAATGTTTCATTTGTTAAAATTAAATGTCCGCCTTTACTTCCAATTCCATGGAACCAGTTTGCAGCACCTTTTTTTAAGATTTGTTCTTTCATAAACTTTTCACTCCTTCTATACTCCGCATTATAGCATAAATAAGCGAAATATACAATATTAAGCATATAAATATGTGTAATCTCGCTATCACTAACTTCTAATATTAGTAAAATTATATATAGGAGGAGTAGCAGATGAAAAATAATTTAAAACAAGTAAGAAATTCCAAACATTTATTGCAGACTAAAGTAGCTATGGATTTAAACATTACTCAAGAAACGATATCCTCTTATGAAACAGGACGCGTATTTCCAAGCTCTGATATGCTTATTAAACTAGCAGATTACTATAATACATCAATAGACTATCTACTTTGTAGAACTAAATATGATATGCCTATTAATGATATTAAACCTAACAATATCACAGATGATGATTTTATTCTTTTAAATAAGATTAACAAACTTTCTACCATTCATAAATCAAAAGTAAATGGATACATAGATGGACTAAATGATAAATAGTTAAAACTTAAAAGCAACAAATCAAATACTCCTAAATATAAAAAATAATACTAATAATTAATATACTAATATGATATAATTAATCATATAAATAATTAATAACATATATTAGTTAATAAAGAGTAACAGAAAACTAAAAGGTGTCCCAGTAGGTGTCCTAAAAACTAAAATAAACTATGATAATTTAGAACATTTTGGGACACCTAGCAAAAATTAAAAACCACGATAAAATAAGGTGTAACAAGCTATGATAATAGTAATCAGAGTCCATCCCGAACAGAGAAGTTAAGCACTAATACGCCGACGATAGTGTAAGCGAAAATAGGTAGTTGCCAGTTTTTTTTTGCAAAAATATTTGTAATTTTTGTACATTATTCACAAAAAAATATTAAAACGTACAAAATGCACAAATTTTACACTTTTTTTCGTACGATTTGTACGTTTTTTTATATAAAAGTAGTTTTTTAAAATTTGATATGGGAAACATTAAATCTTACTATTGATTCTCGCTCAAAAGTAGTAGAAAAAATTGTTAAAAAAATTAGTAAGCCAAATATTAGTACAGACCAAATTAGACAAATACTAACAAGTTATCTTGAGGTTATACGGCTTCTTACTTCAAACTAAAAGGAATTAATGAATATATAAGAAAATTATTAGAAGATGATTCACAAATTTCTAAAATAAGTCTCGATAAAATAAAATCTGTTCTTTCTGAACTAAATAAGAGAAAAAAATTTATGTTGAAATAAATACAACTTAGATTTATTGCAACATAAATCTTTTTTATTTGTTATTAAGCTATTTAAAAAATATTCTAAAATATTTGATATTAATATTGAGAGGAAATAGCTGTTGTATTATATAAACTAATTTGTTACAATAATATCAGGTGGAAAATTATGAAATACTTATCTGTGACAATTAGCATTTTAGCAATGTGGATTGCTACTGTATTTTTAATTATTAAGTTAGATTATAAGGACATACTATTACCACTTATAGCATTAGGAATGACGTTGATTCTATTTATAATAGGATTTAGGAGTAAACAATGAGAAAATTAAAATTATATAAATTATTATTAAGTTTATCTAAAATATATTTTAGTAGAACTTATAATAAAAATATTGAATATAAAAAACTATTATATAAAACTTTTAGAGACTTAGGGGGTGTATATGTAAAATTTCTTCAAATACTTTCTGTAAGTCACAGCTTTATGAATGGATGGGCTACACCTAGAGAATATGAAATATTTAATAAGGTAGATGAAGAGTTTATCGACTTAAAGAGATATTTACCTCAACAAGAAATGTATTCATCTATTAAAACTAAACCATTCGCGACAGGATCTTTTGCACAAGTATATCATGCAAAACTTAAGTCAGGACAACAAGTTGCTATAAAAATATTAAGACCAAGTGTTTACAATAACTTAAAAAAGGACTTAAAAGTTATAAAACGAATCGTCAATCTCTCACGTCATTTTATTCCTAATATATTTCTTGATATAAAAAAAACTTTTGAAGAATTTTCTAAAAACTGTATTTTAGAGACCGATTATAAAAATGAAATTGCTAATGCCGAATATTTTTATTCTTATTACCAAGATAACAAAAATATTGTAATACCAAAGACATATAAAAACCTTTGTACTGATTATTTAATAGTCCAAGAATATATAAACGGAATACCCCTTGCCAATTTAATCTCAGACGTAAATAACCAAAAATCGATATCGGAAAGAGTAAAAGAATCAATTGGATCAGACTTTTGGAAGCAAATAATAATTGTAGGAGGAGAAGCCTTGAAAACAGCCATGACTGCAGAGTTCACTTATGGTGACCCTCATCCAGGAAACATTATTCTACTTCCAAACGACCAAGTCGCTTTAATAGATTTTGGTTTGGTTGCAAGAAAACCAGTCTCACAAGAAGCATTTTATTTATGGGTTCAATCTTACAGTGAAGTTTTATCAGGAAATACTAATTATACATCTTTGCTAAAAACTACTTGTATGTGTTTCTGTCCTGACTTAATAAATGCTTTTAATAAATACTTTGGTACATCTAACTTTATAAATGAAATATCAAATGTCTTAAATGATGAAGCCCTATCATTAATAATGGTCAATGATGAAGCTAACAAAACTGCAAATGATGGCCACATAATGACATTATTTTGGAGCACATTAGAATCTATAAAAAGCTTAAATATTAAAATAGATATGAATAACTATCAATTGCTAAAGGCTATGCAAGCATTCATATGTACCATCACAACTATAGATAAAAATGAAGAAAAAAGTAATTACTCATATATATTGCAAAGTTCAATAAACTATGCTTTAGATTATTGCAAACAAAGAGGAATCAAACATGATTTTATAATTCATACTAAATATAATAAAGAAGAAAGTTATGAAATACTTTTAGACTTTATTACATCAATAGCAAACTATGACGAATATCTATTTGAAAGAATCAATGAAAGGATCTTTATATGAAACAAAATAAAAAATTAAATATTGTTTTTCATGTACGTTACCCATATACATCTATCATAATAGCCATCATATGGATAGGAATCGTTTTAATTATTCTAAATCAAAAAAATGAGAACTGTGAACTACTTATAGGTGCAACATCTGTTTGTACTTTAATAATGGCCATAATTGGTTTTAAATCGCCTAATTAGTAATGCAAAAATGCGGAAAAGAAATATTTCTGTTTTTTTAAATCATTTAAAAAGATATATCTTTACTCAATATATCCGATAGATTGTAACTGTTCAATCAAGTTATTTTTATCTTTATAACCTCTTATACAATCATAACTTTTATTTTCATTAACAAATAAGCTGAGTGGAGTTCCAAATCCACTAGATAAAGGAGTCTCTTCGCCTGAAGTTGTACACTTACTAGGAATACTTAATTCACTATGCATCACAGCTTTATAATCCGCTTCAGAAAACTTACTAAAATCTAAATAAATTATTTCAATATTGTATTCACTAGAAACACTATCTAAAACTGGCAAATACATTTCGCAAAAATGGCAGCCACTACGACCAAATACGAAAAAAGTATTTTCTTGTCTGTTTGAGTACGTTTGGAAATCAGTATACGTCGTTATCTTTTTAACATTTGATTTTTGAGACTGATCCTTTTGGGGATCTTTTTTATTTGGAGTTTGAGTTTGGTTATTATTTTTATCAACTTCGTTGGATGAATTTACATCGTCCTTTTTAAAATTATCTATGTTAAAATAATAATATGAACCAGCTACTCCAATAAGTACGATTATAAGTAATAATAAACCCGAACTTACTAAATTTTTATTCTTCATATTAAATCACACTACAATATTACCATTTTTAACAAAAAATTTCTATCCCTTTTTTACCATTTGACTTTGACTCGACGAATTATTATAATTAGTACATAAGGCAGTGATCGATTATGGATTTTAAAGACCAATCATTAATTATAGTGAAAGATACAGAAAAGACTAATTTTTTAAAAAAGTTGAGATCTAAAAATCCCTTTATAGACGTGAAAGTAATGGGACTAAAAGAATTTATCAAAAACTATTTTTTTGATTTTAACGAAGAAACTATTTATCGCGTTAGTAAACAGTTTAATGTAGTAAAAGAAGTTGCAGAAATATATATAAAAAATCTTTATTACATTGAACCCTTAGAAGATGAGAAAATTACTTTTCTAATTTCTATAAAAACTTTTTTAGAAGAAAAAAATTTACTAATCAAAAACACTAGCTTTATAAAAAGTCTAAAAGATAAAACAATTTATTTATATAACATAAAACATATCGATAAATTTTATGAATCAGTTTTTTCAAAATTAGCTAAACACAATCGCATCGAATATATAAATCTAACTAGCAATTTTTTTAAAACGCCTCTTTATAAACTTCCAAACAAAGAAATAGAAGTAGCGTTTGTTGCGAGTGAAATATCTAAACTTATAAAAAATGGAATCGACATAAATAAAATAAAACTTGCAAATGTTTCTGACGACTATACTTTCATTTTAAAAAAGACATTTAAAGAATTTCATATCCCTCTTATCTTAAAAAATTCAGTTCCTTCAGCTAGTACGATATTACTAAAAAAATTTAAAGATCTATACTCCTCTGATCTTTCAAATACCTTAGAAAATATTAAGCCATTTGTAAAAACTCGTCGAGACGAAAAACTATATAAAAAAATTATCGATTGTCTAAACAATTACAACTGGTGTAATTCATATGAGGAAGTTAAAGATTTCATTTTTGATGACCTTGACAAAATTACTATAGAAGAAGACAACTTAAAAAATGCAGTCAGAACAATTGACTTTACAAATACTATAATAGAAGACGAAGAATATGTATTTTTAATCAACTTTAATCAAGGAATAATCCCTAAAAGTTTTAAAGACGAAGATTACTTAAATGATAACCTGAAAAGTGAATTGGGACTTAGTACATCTATCGACTTAAACATTAATGCCATTTTAAATGTTCAAGAGACAATAATGAATACAAAAAATCTCATCGTAACTTACTCAGAAAGAAATCTAAATGGCGAGCTATATATATCCAATGCTTACAAAGAAGACTTATTTGAAGAAAAAAAATATAACATTGAATTTATTCACTCGAATAACTATAACAAAAATATTTTGCTTGGGTTAAAAGATGAAAATAGAAAGTATGGAACAATTACTGAGAAATTTAAAATTTTAAACCACCACTATTTAGACGAGCCTTATCTCACTTTTGACAATAGATTTAAAGGTATTTCTAAATCAGAATTTAAATTGGATAAGTTAACACTGTCTTATTCAAGCATGAATACTTTTTATATGTGTGCTTTTAGATATTATTTAGATAACATACTAAAAGTTAACAATTTTGAAGACACATTCGAAAAAGTAATAGGAAATATTTTTCATGATATACTTTCTAAAGCTTTCACAGAAAACTTTGATTTCGAAAAAAGTTGGCAAGCAAGTATAGAAAAGACTAATTATAACTTTACTAAAAGTAATCAATTTTTTCTTAGTCTTTTAAAAGAAGAATTACTTTTTATTATTCAAACTATCAATGAACAACTAACCCTAACATCCCTACATAAAGCCTTTTATGAACAAAAAATAGAAATACCGATATATAAAGATCGAAATGTTTCATTTAAAGGCTTCGTCGACAAAATATTATACGACACGATTGAAGGAGAAACTATTGCGGCAATTATTGATTATAAAACTGGCAATCCCGAAATTAACTTAGATAATGTTATACATGGCTTAGATATGCAACTACCGATATACGCATACCTGATTCGTAACTTTGAACCATTAAAAAATGCTAAAATAGGAGGCTTGTACTTGCAGAAAATTTTAACCAACAAAAAAACATTAGATGAAAAAAAGTCCGCTTTAAAATTGCAAGGCTACTCTAATTCATCGTTAGAAATTTTAAACCTTGTCGACTCTTCTTATGAAAACAGTCAAATGATCAAATCTATGAAAACTACTTCTAAAGGTCTTTCAAGTTATGCAAAAGTTTTAAGTGATGATGAAATAAATATCTTAATAGAATTAGTACACAAAAAAATTACCGAAGCCACAGAAGATATTTTAGATGCCAAATTTACTATTAATCCAAAAGAACTAGAAGGTCAAAACTATGGATGTAAATTTTGTAAGTATCATGATATATGTTATATGAAAAATAAAGATATAGTTAAAAAGAAAAAACAAAGTGCAGAATATTTTTTAGGAGGTGATCGCTTTGCCAACGTGGACTAAAGAACAAACTGATGCCATCGTACTAGATGGATCGAATATTATAGTAAGTGCAGGAGCAGGTTCTGGTAAAACAGCTGTTCTCTCAGAACGAGTTATCCACAAGCTTAATAAAGGAATTCACATCGACGAACTATTAATACTCACCTTTACTAGATTCTCAGCAGAAGAAATGAAAGATCGTATTAGGAAAAAAATAAAAAAAGATCCCGCTTTAAAAAAAGAACTGGATGCACTCGATTCGGCATATATTACGACCTTTGACTCTTTTGCTTTATCGATCGTAAAAAAATATCATTATCTTCTAAATTTAAGAAAAGATATTGAAATAACGGATGATTCAGTCGTGGCACTTGAAAAGAAAAAAATTATGGATAATGTAATGGAACTTTGTTACGAAAATATTACACCTCCATTCGAAAACATGATTAGAAAATTTTGTTTAAAAAATGATAAAAACTTAAGAAAATCTATCTTAGCTTTGGCAAATAAAATAGAAGGTTTTATAAATAAAGAAAACTATATTAAAAATATAAAAGAAAATTTTTTCACCGATGAAAATATCGAAATCATATTAAAAGAATTAGACGATTTTATAGTAGAGAAAAAAAATATTGTATCCTTAGAACTGTCTAATACATCATATTATTTTGATGCTGATTACACAAAAAAACTTGAAGATATAATTTTACCTATAGTTAATTCAAAAACTCTAGATGAGCTTATTTCATTTACGAGTTTCAAATTACCGACAGTACCTAGAGGAACAGATGATGAAGCAAAAAAAGCAAAAGAAGCTTTAAAAAAATCGCTAGACGAATTACTTTCTATTGGAGAATATGGCACAAAAGAAAAAATAAAACAAGATATTTTAAATACAAAAGAAACTATTTTAGAAATTATAAAAATTATAGAACTATATTTTCAAAAACTTGAAAACTTTAAAAAGACGAATAATATTTTCACATTTAGTGATATTGCCTCCTTAGCCATAAATGTATTAAAAGAAAATGATTCGGCAAGACTAGAACTTAAAAATAAATTTAAAGAAATAATGATCGACGAATACCAAGATACAAACGACGTTCAAGAAATTTTTATAAACATGATTTCAAGTGATAATGTGTATATGGTTGGCGATGTTAAGCAGTCCATTTATCGTTTCCGAGGATCTAATCCCAGCATATTCAAAACAAAATATGACAACTATTCTGAAAATCGAGGCGGTCGAAAAATTGATTTAATAAAGAACTTCCGTTCAAGAGGCGAAGTACTTAATAATATCAATAAAATTTTTGACTTGATCATGGATGATGATTTAGGCGGCGCTGCTTATACAGTTTCCCATGAAATGGTTTTTGGTAACAATACATACTTGACTTCACGAGATGAAAACTTTAACTATAACTTTGATTGCTTAGAATACATCCCTCTTGAAGATAAAGAATTTTCCAACACAGAAATAGAGATTTTTACTATTGCCAAAGATATCAAAAATAAAATTAAAAATCGATTAAAAGTTTTTGATAAAGAAACTGGAGAAATGAGAGCCTTCCGTTACAGTGATGCCGTTATTATACTAGATCGCAGTAAATATTTTGACGACTTTAAAAAAATTTTTGAGTATTTAGAAATTCCTCTTACAATTTTAAAAGACGATAAATTAAATGCCAGCACGGATCTTTACTTGATAAAAAATATTTTTGAACTAATAATAGATATCCACGAAAACGTATATGACGATAAATTTAAATATGCCTTTTTAAGTGTTGGTCGTAGTTTTTTATATGAATACAGTGATCAAGAATTATATCATATCATTACTTCCAAAAATTATAAAAGCACCAAATTATATGATGACTTTGCTAATATAGAAAACTATAACTCGATGAACATTATAGACTTCCTCTACTTCATATTAGATCAAACATCATTTTACGAAAAGCTATATAAAGTTGGCGACTATGGAAAAGTAAATGTTCGAATCAATAAAATAATGGATCTAGCAACCAATTTAGGCAAACTGGAATATTCTATTTTGGAATTTAAAGACTATCTAAATGACATCATCGAAAATGATTTTGAAATACAATATACTTCTTTTAATGACGATGTAGACAGTGTTAAAATATTAACAATCCACAAATCAAAAGGACTAGAGTATCCAATATGTTATTTTGCAGATTTAGACCACCTATTTAACACCAATGAACTGAAAGATAAAATAATATGTGATTCAAAATATGGAATTATCATACCAGCAGAAGAGGATAGTTTAAAAAATTCTGACACAATCATAAAACTTCTTTTCAAAAACACATTGCTTAGAGAAGAAATCAGTGAAAAAATAAGACTATTCTATGTCGCATTAACAAGAGCGAGAGAAAAAATCGTTTTAGTATTGCCGACAAAAGAGACTAACAAACTTGAAAAAAATGACATCGGCACAATAGAACTAGCGAGAAGGTTAAAGTTTAAAAAGTTATCCGACTTTATTTATGCTATAAAAGACTATA
This sequence comes from uncultured bacterium, assembly GCA_947646655.1. GTDB lineage: Bacteria > Bacillota_I > Bacilli_A > RF39 > UBA660 > RUG11867. The sequence continues at coordinate 37,646 of CANSHI010000008.1, read as the reverse complement.
TGCCAGAATATTTTAAATATGTTGATTTAGAAGACATTGGGCTAACTAAAAACTACTTATTCAATAAATCTTTAGAAAATGATTTAAATTTAAATACTTGGGATGAATTTTTGGTAGAAGAAATAAACATCGAAAATGAAATCATTGAAACAAAAAGATTTTCTAAAAATTTACCGAATCTTCTTTCACAAGAAAGTAGAAAAAATATGGAGTTTGGAACTAGAGTACACGAAATATTAGAATATATAGACTTTAAAAATTTTGATCCTTCATCAATCGAAGAAGATATATTTATTAAAAATAAAATATGTAACTTTATTAAGAGTGATTTCTTCAAAAAAATCGATGAAGCTAAAATATATCGTGAGTTTGAATTTGTTTATGAAGAAAATAATACAACATATCATGGCTCTATCGACTTGATGTTAGAGTACAGTGATCACATCGATATTGTAGATTATAAACTTTTAAATACAGATGATGCACATTATATCGATCAATTACACGGTTATCAAAACTATATAAATAAAATATCAAATAAAAAAACTAACATATACTTGTATTCGATCATAAAAGAAACGATAACTGCACTAAAATGACTGAACATAAATTGTTAGTTTTTTCTTGAAATGAATGCCAAAATAATTTATAATTTACGTAGGTGATACAAATGGAAAAAACTACACTTACAGCAAGCTTAAATTCTCTTAAAAAAAGCATTGATACTCTTGGGAGGTCACTTTGAATTAGACAAAACACAAAATGAAATAAATAATCTTAAAGAACATTTAGAAAAAGAAGACATTTGGTCCAATATCGAACAAGCAACCGAATTAAATAAAAAGCTTTCTTACTTACAAAAGTCAATATCAGATTATGAAAGTCTTATACAAAAAACAGAAGATCTAATCGAACTTTTGTCTTTAACAGAAACCGAAGAAGATCTAAAAGAAATCGAAGACTCGTACTTAGCCTTACAAAAAACATATGAACAGTTGGAAGTAACATCTCTTTTAAGTGGTGAATACGATTCTAAAGATTGCTACCTCGAAATCCACCCAGGTGCTGGAGGAACTGAATCTTGTGACTGGTCTAATATGCTCTATAGAATGTACACTATGTTTTGTGAAAAGAATGATTATACATATAAAATAATCGATGAGCAAAAAGGGGAAGAAGCAGGTATAAAGTCGGTAACAATACTCATCAAAGGATACTTCCCTTATGGCTATTTCAAAAGTGAATCAGGCGTACACCGCCTAGTAAGAATAAGCCCCTTCGATTCAAACTCTAGAAGACACACTTCCTTCGCAAGTGTCTCAGTAACACCTGTCATAGATGATACAATCAATATAGAAATAAAAGATTCTGATTTAAAAATTGATGTTTATCACTCATCAGGAGCAGGTGGGCAATCCGTTAATACTAGTAACTCAGCTGTGCGCATAACGCATTTGCCGACAAAAGTAGTGGTATCTTGTCAAGTCGAAAGAAGTCAAAATCAAAATAAAGAAATTGCTATGCGTATGTTAAAGAGCAAGCTTTATCAAATCGAAAAGGCAAAAAAAGATAAAGAAAAAAACGATTTAAAAGGTGAAAACGTCGATATAAACTTTGGATCACAAATCCGAAACTATGTTTTAGAACCTTACAAATTGATAAAAGATTTAAGAACAAATTATGAAACATCCAACGTTACAAAAGTTTTAGATGGCGATATCAAAAACTTTATGGAAAGTTATTTAAAGAATATTAGGAGTTGAAAAAAATGAAAACGATAAAGAAATACTTAAAAATAATTTTAGGTTGCTTCATCATAGGGGCAACTTTAAGCTTATTTTTTCTCGGCAACAAAATAGTACCTTCGGGAACTTTTGGATTTTCTATACTTTTTAATTACAGAACTTCTATGAACTTAAGCTTGGTAGTACTACTTATAAATGTTTTCTTTATCGCATTAGGCTCGATTACTATCGATTTTAAATACATAAAAAAAGCTTTTCTTCCATTTCTCTTAATTCCACTTTTTATAAGTCTAACTGGTCCTCTTAAAAACTTAGTCGACTTAAGCGAAGTAGATACTCTTTTAATCTCTATTTATGGGGGAGTATTAATAGGCATTGGCTATAGACTTATATACAGAGAAGAATACTTAGTTAGTGGTGCCGACATTTTACTTTTAATAGTCAGAGAAATTGTTACTACTAAGAGATATTTAATAAACTACATTGTAGATTTTTGCTGGTTAATATTTGCATGTATACTCTTTGGTTTTGAAGGTGCATTATATTCTCTTATAGTAATTGCTATTATCGAGATTCTTTCACGAAGAGCTAACATAGGTATCAGTGACTCTAAAGTATTTTATATCATAACGAAGAAGGAACGCGAAATAAGAAAATACATAATAGAAGAAATGCACTATGAACTTACCACTTTCGATGTTAAAGGTGGATTTCTTCAAACTAGAAATAAAGTAATCATGAGTGCAATTCCTACAAAAGACTATTACAAGTTAAAAGAAGGAGTCAAATCTATCGATCCCCATGCATTTATATCCATCACTGATTCATACGAAGTTATTAAAAATACTAACTAGGTTTGCAAAATAGCAAACCTTTTTGCATATAATTATAACATGAAAAAATATATATTTTTATGCTTTTTATTTACTGTTCTATTACTTACTCTAGCTTTCAAATTTCCCACTTCTAATACTTTTCCACTGTTCGGTCGTTTAATAATTTTAGACCCTGGTCACGGATCTCTCGACCCTGGCTCTGTTTATAAAGACGTTTATGAAAAGGATTACAATCTCGAATTTGCTACAACATTAAAAGCCGAATTAGAAAAATTAGGTGCGACAGTTTTAATGACAAGAAGTGGAGATTATGATCTTAGTAACCCGAGTTCTGCAAGCCGTAAAAGAACAGATTTCAATAATAGAATCAAACTGATAAACGATAACAATCCCGATCTATATCTTTCCCTACACATGAACTCACTTTCAAACACAACCTATTATGGAGGACAAGTTTTTTATTCAAAAGTAAATGATCAAAACGAAATTATAGCCGAAGAATTACAAAATAATCTTAACAAGTTTTTTAAACTAGATAGAGACTATAAAAAAATAGGAAACGATAAATATATGTTTAATAAAATCAAAGTTCGTGGAGTTTTAATCGAATACGGTTTTATTACTAACTATAAAGACAGAAAAAATTTGAAAGAACAAACTTACCGAGAAAATTTATCCAAAATAATATCGCAAAGTTTAATCAACTATTTCACCTAAATTTCACCTGTTTCTAACACAAATTCTTTATAAAAGGACTATCATTTTCTTGTAACTTGTAGTATAATTCTATACTAGGTGAGATACATGCAAAAAACGTTTAAGACGATAGATGAACAAATCCAAATTTTAAGAGATAAACGTCTCATCATTACAGACGAAGATGCGGCCAAAGAAATACTTCTTCGAGAAAATTATTTTTTCTTAAGTGGATATAGGCATCTTTTCTTAGATGGAATGAAGTCACGTAAATTTAAAGTAGGAACTGACTTTAGAGAAATATACGCTATGTTCAATTTTGATAGACAACTTAGATATATCATTTTTAAAAACCTCTTAATAATTGAAAACAATTTAAAAAGTATATTCTCATACCAACTATCGAAAAATTATGGATTTAAAGAAAAGGACTATTTAAAGCCCTCAAACTTTAACACAAGTTATGAGAAGAGTCGTCAAGTAAACGATTTACTTCATAAAATTAAACGGCAAATTCGTATCAATGGAGCACAACACTCTGCGACAACACACTACATTTCCAACTATGGTTATATTCCTTTATGGATAGTAGTAAAAGTTTTATCTTTCGGAATTGTATGTGAACTTTATTCGATAATGAAATCGAAAGACCAAGTAGAAATTGCCGACATTTACAATTTAAAAGTTCACGATCTTTTAAGTTTTTTGCCTATACTTGCAAACTATCGAAACCTATGTGCACATGAAGATATATTGTATGACAACCGCACCTCCGTATCTATCGATACTAATAAATATCATGAATTATTAGATCTTCCAAAAATGAATGGAGAATTTACGAGTGGTAAAAACGATTTATTTGCATTAATAATCATAATGAAATTTCTTCTTAGAGATGATGAATTTAGATTACTCATAAAAGAAATCGATTATGAAAAATCGGTTTTAGGAGGCAAGTTAAAAGTCATCGATATCGAAGATGTCATGGGCTTTATGGGATTCCCTAGAAATTATACAAGTTTAATTAATATGTAAAAGAAAGGTTGAATTATTTATGGAAAAAGAAAAAGTTAAAACAACAGAAACAGATTTAGAAAACACTAAATTATATGATATGGTATATCCAAAGAAGAAAAATACTTGGGCACCATTAGTAGTACTGATTTGTATTATATGCTTAGTAATGGGATCATGTGGAACATTTATTGCACTTCGCTATATTTTGCCAAAAGAAAAAGCTAATACAATAATCAATAAAAGCGAGAAAGAAGTTACGGTCACTGACACTGGTATAGCAGATGCTGTAGAAAAACTGTACGATGCTGTTGTAGTAGTAGAGGTATTACAAAACGATCAGCTGATCGGAAGTGGAACGGGCTTCGTTTACAAAACAGATGATAAAAAAGCCTACATTTTGACAAATAACCACGTTGTTAGTGCAGCAGCTAAAGTTAAAGTCAAAGTCATGTTTACTAATAACAAAGAGATAGAAGCTACAGTAGAAGGTGCAGATGAATATTCAGATTTAGCAGTATTGAGTGTCGGAGTAGACGATATTATATCTGTTGCGGAAATAGGAAGCACAGAATCTATGCGTTTAGGGGATACAGTATTTACTGTAGGTGCACCTCTCGACACTAGCTATTATTGGACAGTTACACGTGGTGTATTAAGTGGTAAAGATAGAAAAGTTGAAGTTAGTTTATCTAATAATAATTCGAGTGATTATGTCATGAAAGTTTTACAAACTGATGCATCTATCAATTCTGGAAACAGTGGTGGTCCTCTAGCAAACTCAAACGGACAAGTCATTGGTATTACCAACATGAAACTTGTTTCGAGTGGAGTAGAAGGTATAGGATTTGCTATTCCGATAGAAGATGCTGTAAAATATGCCGATACTATTATAGGTGGAGGCGAAGTAAAAAGACCACTTTTAGGTGTCAGCATGCAAAACTTAACTGAGAGATTAGATCTTTATAAAAGAGGCATTACACTCAATACCGAATTGACAAATGGAGTAGTAGTTATTGAAGTCCAAAAAGGAAGCCCAGCAGAAAACGCTAAGCTTAAACGTGGAGATATCATCATAGGTATCGACGATGAAGAAATTAAAAATGTAGCCACTCTTAGATATGCTCTTTATACATATAACGTGGGAGACACTATAACACTAAAAGTTGAAAGAGAAGGCAAGACACAAAGTATAAAAGTTAAATTAACAGCTGCCAGCGAGGAATAAACTTCTCGCTTTTTTTGCATACAAAAAAAGCCAACGGGTCAGGTCAGCAATTTTCGCAAGTATGCAATTCTTTATTTATCATGCATTATAAATAAACTAATTGTTTACATCCCATCCACGTGACATGCGAATGCTCAAAATTTTCTACTTGTATTTTGTGGCTTTGAGTTCAATATAAGCAAGCACATCACTCTATTTACTTCCTCCTAGAATGTTGCAACATCTAATCGTTGCATGCATAGAAGCAAACTTTCGTGACTTTCGAGTGTACCCTTTTATATCGATAGTGTACCTACAATGGCAAATACGAATAACGTAAGCTATTTTTCTTTGCCAACTGTCAGACTAGAAATACATCATTGACCGTATATTCCTATTAGACAATTGCATTGTATCATATTTTTAGGAAACTTACAATACTTTTCGACACATTTTCTAAAAAAGTTGCATATTCCAACATTTTACTAAAGACAAATTTGAATTATTGTTATAAAATAATTTTTATTAAGGAGGTTCATTATGATTTTATATGTGAGCGGCAGAACAGATATAGTAGCATTTTACACTGAATGGTTTATGAATAGATATAAAGAAGGATTTGTAGACGTCAGAAGTCCATTCAATCCTCATATGATAAGCAGAATCAAATTCGACAATGTTGATGCCATACTTTTTTGCACTAAAAATCCTATGCCCATTTTACCTTTTCTAAAAGAGATCGACAAGCCTATCATTTTTCAAACAACAATCACACCATATAAAAACGACATCGAACCAAATGTTCCTTTCAAAGATAAAGTTATTCAGTCTGTCAGAGAAATTTCTGAAATTGTAGGATCCAGTTATACATATATAAGATACGATCCCGTTTTTTTAAGTGATGATTATGATCTCGATTATCATAAAAAAGCTTTTGAAAGCTTATGTGCATCATTAGAAGGCTATATAAAAAAAATTATCATTTCTTTTATCGATGACTATAAAAATGTCAGAAAAAATATGTCGATATTAAAGTATAGAGAGTTTACCGAAAACGATTATAAAGAAATAGGAAAATCTTTTAGTACAAGTGCTAAAAAGTATGGAATGACTGTTCAAACATGTTTTGAAGAAAGAAATTTAGTAGAATTTGGATTCATCAAAGAAGATTGTATCTCACACGAGTTAGCGTTCTCATTAACTGGCAAATCTTATAAAAATTGGTCTGCTCGAAAAGGACAAAAATGTAACTGTGTCCAATTAGTCGATATAGGCGATTATAATTCATGTCTACACTTATGCAAATACTGCTATGCCAACTACAACGAAACTATAGTCCAAAAAAATACTTACAAACACAATCCTAAGTCCTCTCTTCTGATTGGAGAAATAGAATACGGCGACATTGTTAAAGAAAGAATAAAATAACCTATTTTTAAATATATACAAAAAAGCAATTATCAATTGTAATTTTTTGCCAAATTTGGTAAAATATGCCAAAAAGAGGGGGATGCCTAATGACCAAAAATGCCATAGTAAATTACTTTTATAACTTAGAATTTCTAAATCCAGTTTTTCCTACTCAAAATATAATTTTTGACAGTAGAAAAAATACAGAGCCTTTTCAATTTGCAAAACTTTATAAAAATACTTTTTCTAAAAAGGATCCAAATAAAAAAACAATATACACTATTTTTGTTGGAAATTTTAATTATGAAAAAGCTATAGAAAAGCTAGCTGAAGCAGTAAATATAAAATCTGAAACAAAGTATCAGGAAGAAGCTAATAGTGTTATTTTTGCCTATCGAATTAAAGAAGATGGGAGTCTTTGGGATAAAACTTTCTCCGTAGCTAATTGTATTTATGCTTTAAATAAAATGTTAGAAAATAAAAATACTGATGTCGATTTATTAGAAAAAGATGCTATCGAAAAGTATGCGCTTTTATTAAAAAAAGTCTCTACCTTAAATACAAATGATGAAAACTTTTTAAACAAGTTGAAAGAATGCTTTTCCACTTTAGACGAAGTTTATCCCTATCTTAAAGATTTTTTTGAGTTAGAATATATCATCACAAAAGAAGAAATATATTTATCAGATGAAGAAATGAACTCACCTACACCTGCCATATTACCAAGCTTCTACTTACAAGATTTAGACTACATAAGAAATAATACATCAGAAAAAATAAAAAGTTTTTTACAACCTTCAGAAATTGAAAAGATAGAAATCGATAAAAATGTTTCATCTCTAGAAGATATACTTGACCCCAATAATTATCCATTAGGAAAATGGCCAAGTAGCTTTTGTCCAGCACTCATGCAACAAGTCGCGATAAATTTAGGATTAAATACTTCACAATCAATATTTTCTGTAAATGGTCCTCCTGGATCAGGAAAAACTACACTTGTTAAAGAACTGATCGCCGATCAAATTGTTAAAAGAGCAAGATTAATGACCAAATTTCGCTCATCTGATGAAGCTTTTAATAAAATACCAGTCGAAAACAGTTCCAATAAATACATAAGAAATTACTTTAAAGTTGATCCCTCTTTGAAAAACTTTGGAATCATTGTTGCCTCTAATAATAATTCAGCAGTAGAAAATATTTCCCTAGAACTACCAATTGCAAAAAGCATGAATAAAACTTTAAGTAATCTTTTTAATAAAAACGATAACGAAGATATTTTCTTTACAGACACAGCGAATAATTTATTCACTTTTGAATCCTGGGGATTAATCTCCGCTCCAATGGGAAAAAAAGAAAACATATCAAAATTTATAAACGCCGTTTGGTTTAATAAAGAAAGCTCGATAAAAATTAAATTTGATCAAAATGATATAGATTTCGAAAAAACAAAAGAAAAATTTAATAAAAAATATTCTGAAGTGAAATCTTATAGAGAATATTTATCCACAGTAAAAAGCGACACTAAAAAATTAAAATCATTATTTGACTTACAAGACGATGTTAAAAATTCCATTAATGAGAAACTTTTTGAAATTGAAAATTTACAAGACTCTTTAAATGAATTCGAAGCTAGTAAAGAAAATCTAACACAAAAACAAACCAATTATAAAACTATGCTTCAAGAACTGAAAAATAATATGGTATGGTACTTAAAAATTTTTGGCTTTATATTTAAACGACATCCTTATGTTATTAAGAAAAATGAACTTAATGAAAACATAGTTTCAACAACTATTGAAATACTTGAACTATCTAGCAAAATAAATGATATTAAAGAAGAATACAGCAAAAAGACTTTAGAGCTAGATTCGATTGAAACACATTTTGACAATATTAAAAAAGATATTGAACAATTAAGTAAAACTATTAAAAAATACAAGAACATAGATAAAATAACTTTAGCCGACGAAGAATTTTTTAAAGACATAAGTAATAATAAGTCTTCTCAAGAAGCATCAGTTTGGACTAACAATCATTATGATAGATTAAGAGAGGAACTTTTTTACGAAGCTCTTCAAATGCATAAAGCATTTGTCTTAACATCTAAATCTTCTTATACAAACTTGAGACTTTTAGTAATGGCATTAAGAGGCGAGATGGATGAGGACATAAAAAAAATATGCTACGGTGAATTAATCAACACTTTATTTTTCCTAACACCTGTCATTTCGACAAGTCTAGCATCAGTCCAAAAATTTCTCTCAGACATTAAGGAAGATGAAATAGGCAATTTGATTATCGATGAAGCAGGACAGGCAACACCAGGCTCTGTTTTAGGCGCTATAAATCGATCGATTAAAACTATTATATTAGGAGATCCATTCCAAATTGAGCCAGTAGTAACGACTCCTTCTCTAATGTATAAAATTTTAAATTCTCATCAAAAAATAAATGCGAAATTCGAAAATGTTAACTTAAGCGCTCAAATCATTGCTGACATTCAAAATAAGTATGGGACAATTCGAGGAGAAGAAAATGACACATGGATTGGATCACCTCTATTACTTCATAGAAGATGTTTAAACCCCATGTTTGCAATTTCTAATGAGATAGCTTACGACAATAAAATGTTTTACTGTACTAAAGACAATAGCAACGAAGTAGCGCTTTCAATAAAAGAGTCAGCTTGGTATGATATAAAAGGAAAAAGTATCGACAATAGTCATTATGTCAAAGAACAGGGAAAACTTATAATTAAACTACTTAAAAATGCTTTAAAAGTTAATAATAACGATCTTCCGAATATATACATAATTGCACCATTTAGAGATATTGTACATGAATTAAAAAAGGAACTGAAAACTTTTTTAAAAAAAGAAACTACCTTTCAAGATAAAGATATTAACAATTGGATAAATAAAAGCTGTGGTACTATTCATACATTTCAAGGAAAAGAAGCAAATGAAGTTATTCTAGTACTGGGCTGTGACCATTCTCAAAAAGGTGCAGTTAATTGGGCCTCAAACGTGCCTAATATACTTAACGTAGCAGTGACTAGAGCAAAATATCGTCTGATCATTATTGGAGATATTTCACTGTGGTCTAAAGTCAAATATTTTGAAACGGCTTATAGGCATTTAAACACTAAAACTTATGAAGCGGAAAAAGATTTATAAACTTTTTTTGCAAAATTAGTACTATCCCATAAGAAAATCTTTTATTCTTATAGAGTTTTCCAAATAATGATTATAATATAAATCCGTGATAAATGAGTGACACTTTTAATAAAGTGTCCTTTTAAATAAAAAATTAGTAATTAAGGTAGAAAGGACCTTAAAACTCTTGTAATTGTAAATAAGTTAATATTAATAAAAATGTATTTAAAATGTGAGTTATAAAATTAGAAGGCAGGAAGATAAATATTTATGAATCTGTGTCAATGTTGTTTTATAATTTAAGGAAATGAAAAGAGTAAGATCATAATTATAACTGTCAATTAAATTTTGGTTTCTAAACATGTTTATAAAGTAAAACCTTATGATTACACAAGAAATTATGGTACTTTGATAAAAAGTATCTTTTTTTGAAAATCTGTAATAAAGATAGTATTAAGCCCCATACAAAATTAAAGTAACTTTCATAAAATAATAACAGGTGATTATATGAATTTCGATGAATATAAGCTAGATTTTGTTATTCCAAAAGGATCTTGTGGTTTAGAATCAATATTATTTGCTAATTATCAAGAAAACCAAAAAGGAATGTTACCTATAACCACTCATGACACTTTACCTAATCCAACAAATGCTTTTACAGTTGTAAATAATGAGATAGCATTAAATGAAGCAGGTTTGTATGAAATTACTTTAAGTGGCAAATTATCAAAAAATGCTCAAAGTGCTATTTTATATTTAGAAATGGTAGATTATAATACCTCCGTAATGGAAAATATTATAACAGTAGAGCTTACAACAAATACATCTCAATCTTCATCAATGTTTTTTTCACAAACAAAAATTTTACAAATAGATACTGTTAAAAATTTACGAGTGTATCTTACATCAAAAGATTCAGCTTTTACTAATCAACTAAATATTACAATTAAAAAAATTAGAATATAAGATTAAATGTGCACTAATACAATTCATTTTAATAAACTAGAATAATCTATTATAGGTGATAAAATATGAATTCAAATGAGCAATATGAAGTAGACTTTGTAATTCCCAAAGGTCATGATGGCTCTTGTGGTATAGAAGCAGCAGTGAATGTTATATATAATGATGGACAGTCAGGAACTTTCACAATTAAACAAAGTGATATATTTCCTCAAAATACTAATATCTTTTCAGCATATAGTGACCAAATATTGATAGATGAACCAGGAGTTTATGAATTTAATCTAAATGGCCAGTGGGCTCAAAATGGATTAAATTCAGAATTAATATTACGATTAGTAGATGTTCATTCAGGTGATAAAAATACCATAATCTCTGTTGATTTATATAACAGAAACCAATATACGGAGTATTTAGCATTTTCTATGTCAAAGACTATAAAATTAGATCGAGCGAAAAATGTTCAAGTTCAACTTGTTACAAGTGGTGGAATAAAATATACAACTGTGAAAGGACTTGTATTATCTATAGAAAAAATGCAAGTTTAATAAAAATAACTTAAAACAGTAAAGAATTTGAAATAGTATTCTTAATAATATAAGTACAAATACAAAAGCAAGCTTATTAAATAAAATTAACTAAAATAACATATAATTAAAACCCTTAGTAGAAAAAATTAAGGGTTTTAAATTGCTTGTAAAAGATTATAGAAAAAACTTAATGGACCAATGAAAACTTAATACTTTAAAAGAAGCCTTCTAGTAAAATATTAAATTAAATCTAAAAGTATTAGAGCCGATAAATATGCCTATAATTTTGATTTAGGTTATAAAAAGAAATTATTCTTGAAACAAAATCTAGTATAAATAAACTAAAAACTAAAACAAAGTATTATTAATAATGATTAATTCTGTTATAATGAGCCAAGGCAGGGATTATTATAAGGACGACGAAATAAAAATATTAACTGATGATGAACTGGAAAAATCTTTACAGATAGTGCTTTTAAATTATATATGCAAGAAATTCGTCGTTACCCCAATTTGTCAATTGAACAACAAAAAATTTAGGAAAACGATATAAAGAAAATAATGATTTAGAAACCAAAGAGACAATGGAAATAAAGCCCCAATGTCATATTTTATAATTGCCGATTTAATAGTGGCAAGTTCTCGATACGTTTAATTTAAATAATGCAACGAGGGATGAAGAATAGACATTATTAAAAAATATAGTAAAGACTTAAAGAAAAGTGTTAAATTAAGTTTAATGAGTCATTTTGATATCAATAAAAGAAAATTTATGAATGGAAAAGTCATTAACCATATTTTTAAGCTATAATATACTTTAGACATTAGAAGAAAAGAATTAGATTCGCAAACGTTAGTGTTAACACATGAAAATATGTCCTAAGGGAATGAGAAGATTATTTTCTCTAAATTACAGAAAAAAATATACTAAATAATAAACTAATTTAATTTCTGAAGTTAAATTTAGAGAGACACAACTTTTTCTTATTAGGCATAAGTTATAACGAGGATGTGTTTTATTATGAAAAATACTTACGACGATAGAGCCTTAACAGGCATAGTGGTTGATGCAGGCCATGGTAGATACTCTTATACCAAGACAAGTAAATAGGCATGTTAAGGTTAGATAATACAAGGAACGATAATATTTTATAAATGTCGTTTTTTATTTTAAAGAATATGATATAATATTGTTATACTAAAAACTTTGAGGAGGCATATATGGATATTGATTATAAAGATAAAGTAGTTTTAGTTACGGGGAGTTCAAGAGGAATTGGGAAAGCAACTATTATTGAATTTGCTAGTAAAGGTTATAATGTAGTTATAAATTATAATAGTAGTCATAAAGAGGCAACTGATTTAAAAGAGTATATAGAGAATAATTTTAAGGTAAAAGCATTATCAATTAAAGCTGATATTTCAAATGAAAAAGAAGTGCATAATATGGTTTCAAATATAGTAAATCAATTTGGACATATTGATGTTTTGATAAATAATGCAGGTATTGTTTATGATAGAAATTTTGAAGAAATAAAAGTTGAGGAATTTAAGAAAACATTAGAAGTAAATGTTTTAGGTGCCTTTATTGTTTCAAGAGAAGTATCAAAATATATGAAAAGTGGAAGTGCAATTGTAAATGTTTCATCTACAAATGGTACTAAAACAATATCCCCAGAGTGTTTAGATTACAATATATCAAAGATTGGATTGCAAAGTTTAACAAGAGATTTAGCATTTCAGTTTAAACCTAATATTAGAGTAAATGCAATTGCTATTGGTTGGGCTGATACTGATATGAATAAAGATTTACCAAAAGATTACATTGAGGAAGAAACCTCAAAAATTTATTTAGAAAGATTTGCAAGTCCAAGTGAAATTGCTAAAACTATATATTTTCTTGCAAATAAGGAATCTAGTTATATAAATGGTGAAATTATAAATATAGACGGTGGTTATTAAAAAGAAAGTAGGTAATATATTATGAAAAAAGTTGTTATATCTGGAAGTAGTAAATTACAAGACAGAGTAAATTATTGGTTAGATTATTTTAAAAATAAAAAGTATGACATATTAGATTATCCAAAATTGATTGAACAAGAAAATTATATGAAAGATTTACCAATCGTATATAAAAATTTTTATACGGCATTAGAAAATACAGATGTTTTCTTTTTAATGAATGAAGAAAAGAATGGTATTAAAGGTTATATTGGAGCAAGTGCAATTGCAGAATTGACCTATGTTGTTATTCTAAATTTAATACACAATAAAAATATTGATATATATATTTTAAATATGCCGAGTGAGGAAGTATCTTCATATGATGAGGTTAAGTTTTGGTTAGATAAAGGTTGGGTAAAAATATTTAAGGAGGAACAAAAACAATGAAAAATAATTATCTTATAATTCATGGTAGTTTTGGAAATCCATTTGTAAATTGGTTTCCATATTTAAGAAATGAAATAGAAAAAAGAGAATTAGTAGTTTATACACCTGATTTTCCAACGGGCGTAGGTTATCAAAATTATAATAATTGGTCAAAGGTATTAGAAAGTTATGTAAATGCTAATATAATAAACGAAAATACAACTATTTATGCCCATTCAATAGCCCCAATATTTATATGTCATTTTTTAGTTGAACATAATATAAAAGTTAATAAACTAGTTTTCGTATGTGGTTTTAACAATTATTTGGGAATAAATGAAGAATATGACAATGTAAATAAGACAATGTATTTTGATAATTTAGAAGATACAAAAAATTATGCAAATGAAATAATTTGTTTCTACTCCAAAAATGACCCATATGTAAAATATGAGGTAGAAAAAGAATTTGCAGATACTATTGCAACAAAACAAATTGTCATTGATGACGGGGGACATTTAAACTCTGAAAGTGGATATACAGAGTTTGAAGAGTTGTTAGAGTATTTATAATATGAAATATTAAATAATTTTGGTATACATAAATATGAACCAAAATTATTTTTGTTTTGATATATATATAATATTGTCAAAAAATGGTATAATTGTTTTGGGAGGAATACTTTATGAATAATGAAATAGAATATATTTGTCAAAAATGTGATAAGAATTTTTATAAATCAAATGAGGAAAAAGAAATAAAATGCCCATTTTGTAATGCTAAAGATACTTTTATGTCAGTAAGTCAAAAAGACTTTGAAAATATTATGGAAGTGGAAAATCTAAAAATTACTTGTGATAATTGTTTGGCTAATTTTAGCGGAGAACAATTGATAACTAATGATTGCAAATGTCCTAATTGTAATAAAAAGTATAATGAAGATTATGTGTATAATTTAATAAAAAAGATAGAAAAAAGATACGCATGTAATACATGCAATTGTAAATTTTCAACTGAAGTATTTTTTGCTTATAGTGGTTCTTGTCCTAATTGTCATGATAAGTTAATGACTATTGAGCAATGGGAAGACTATAAAGCGGTTGAATTAGACGGCGAAATACCTGACGAAGATTGGGCTAATATTTAATTGGGGAAAAGCAAATGAATAATGATATAGAAAATTTGGTTAGTCAATTTGAAGAAAATTTTGGCATTGACGGGAAGTTAGAGAAAAACTTTTCGGAAAAGTTTAACATATTATTGCATGAAAAAGATATTGAAGTAGACGAATTTGTAGAAGAAACGGGGTTAAGTGAAGACATTTTTGATAATTATTGCAAAGGAAAAAGCGACCCAAGTTTAAGAAGTATAACCGCATTTTGTCATGCTTTTGAATTTGATAGAAATGCTTTTGATAGTTTATTAAAGGCGGGAGGTTTTACGGTTAATTATCGAAAGAAAAGAGATTGTGCGTACGCATTTTTGATAACTGATTGTGCCGATATGAGTATAGAAGAATGCAACGACTTTTTAAGAAAAGTAGGATTGCAAGAACATGAATTGTTGCCAATTCCAAAAAAGAACAAATAATAAAAGTGTATTGTTTTATAAGGTCATAACTTAATAATTATGGCTTTTTTATTTTGTCAAGGTAAAGGTCTTACCATGAGATTTTTTACAATTTGTGTCTATAATGGTGTCACGAAAGGAGGAAAAAGTCATGAAGACAACAGACATTGTTATTGATGTTGTTAAGACGATTGGAAAGCCACCATATCTTGCGTGTAGTTGCGACCCAATTTACGAATACGACAATCTAAATAACAAAACTGACAATGTAATTGGACATAAAGTTGAAATATTACTACCACACTTAAAATATGCTAAATTTGGTATTAAAATAAACAATATAACAAACCCACTACCAACTATTGATGATGTTGTAGAAGTTGATTTTACTAACTTAAATCTTGGCATTTATTTAGACCGTGCGGGAAGAATACAACCTTATGGAAAAGCCGATAGTGTTCGTGTTGCTGATAAGCAAAATATCAAAATGAATGTTAAAGGCGACTAATTGCTAAATTTTATTATTGCTACATGCTACATGCTACACAATAAGTGGTAATACTAGCACTTATTGTTGGTGCGGAGGCAATCGTGGCTATCGCCACTTGCCCCGCAATGTACATGTATTATCTAGTATGTGTTATCGCATTAGTTCTTTGAAAATTTAGAAATCATTATATTTCAATATTTGCTATTACAAACTTATTGGAGGTGTACACATGGTGGAAAATAGCCAAAGTAGAAAATGGCAACTGACTATAAATAACCCCCGAGAACATGGAATAACCGACGATTTTATACGAGAACAATTACTGAAATTTGCACCCGATTATTATTGTATGTGTCGAGAAATTGGAAATAAAACTAAAACCGAACATATACATATTTTTATATATTCTAAATCGCCTATGAGATTTACAACTATCAAAAATCGTTTCCCTATGGCTCATATAGAGAAAGCATACGGAAGTGTTAGAGATAACATAGATTATATACAAAAAAAGGGAAAATGGGAAAATACCTCTAAAGAAGAAACGACCATTGAGGGCAGTTTTATAGAATTTGGAGCAGTACCTACCGAATTGATAGAAAAAGATGCAACAATGGGAAAACTATTAGAAGATATAAAAGACGGAAAATCTATTATTGAAATTATAGAAGATAACCCACAATTTGCTTTTAAAATAAAAGATATAGAAACTATAAAACAAACTTATCTAAATGAAAGATATTCAAAGGAAAATCGTGATTTGATAGTGACATATTTGTATGGTGCAAGTGGTGTGGGAAAAACTTATAGCATATTTCAAAAATATAAAGCAGACAATATTTGTCGTATAACAAGTTATAATTCAAGTCAAGGCGGAATAATTTTTGACAATTATGATAGGTCGCAAGATGTACTTGTTTTTGAGGAATTTCATAGCCAAATAAACATTGAAAATATGTTGAACTATTTAGATGTATACCCTTTACGACTTCCCGCTAGATACAATAATAAAGTGGCATGTTATACTAGGGTGTTTATTACATCAAATGTTCCATTTGAAAATCAATATGCGGAATATAAAATGACTTTAGGAAAACGAGCAGTATATAACGCATGGTGTAGACGAGTTCACAACATATATGAAATGGTAAGAGAGCAAGACGGCTCTACAAAAATAATTACTCATAAAGAAACTAAAAAAGAGGAGGAAAAAATTATTGAACATAAATAAAATAATCGAAATAAAAGATAAAATTAAGGGTTGGTATAGTAAAAGTAAATTAGTATCTATTATTCAATCTATACTTATATTTTTATTTAAGGCATTAAAATATAAAGTTTATCAATTATTTTATCATTGGAAGATTGGAACATTTTTACTAACTATTATATGCTTATATTATTTCAATCAAAATGAAACATTGATGAATAAAATTTTTGATTTTCACATTTTAAATTTCTATATTGCAAAAGTAATTACATTATATGATTTTCATAAAAATATACATATATCGCTATATGCTTTAGAGGGTGCAATATTATTATTGATTATGTTATTTTTAATTTTTAGTTTTAGACTAAAGGATCTAAAACAAGATAAAATTAAAAAAATAAAAATATTAAAAGAAAAAGGTGTTGAACTACCATATTTTAAATGGCGAACTAGACTATGGCTAAATTTAAAAATAGCAATATGGTATTGGAATATGAACGGAATAGACCCTAAAGTATTTGAAAGTGACGAGTTTAAAGGTAGTTTTCAATCGGCATTTAATGTCACTTTTATTGATAAGCAACCCGTAAAAAATAGTAAAAATACAATAAAATTATTAGTTGCAAGTCCTAGATATAGATTGCCCGATAAAATTTCAATAAACATAAGAGATATAGACTATTTTAACTCTATATTTTTATTAGGGGAAAATATGCTAGGAAAAGTAAAAATTGATATTAGTAAAAAACCTCATTTATTGATTGCAGGAGATACGGGAAGTGGTAAATCGGTGTTAATCGATTCACTTATCTATCAAGCCATGTTAAAGGGGTATGTGGTTCGAGCATGTGACCCCAAACAAACCGAATTTAACGGGTGGCATAACCTTACTATAAGCGGTACTAATCTTTTAAATACTGAAATCAAAAGTAGTCAATTTTCAAGAACAACTGAATTAAGGGGAACTTTGGAAGATTTAAAACTTATAGAAAAAGAATTAAAATTAAGGCAAACACTTTTTGCAAATGAAAAATGTAGAAATATAGACAAGTATAATAAAAAACTACATAGTTCAAAATCAAGTATTCCTTTAAGTCGTATAATTTATATTTTTGACGAGTTTGTAGAATTGATAACATCAAAAAATAAAACTACGGAAGAAAAAAGTGTGATTGAAGATATAGAAAGAATATTGAAACTTATAGCAACTAGGGGTCGTTCACTTGGTATACATCTTATCTTATCGGCACAAAGACCCGATTGTAATTTACTGGACGGACAAATAAAATCTAATCTTTCTAATAGAATATGTGGTAGAATGCCTGATAGGTCGGCATCCGAAACGGCTTTAGGTAAAGGAAATTATGACGCATGTACTTTAATAGATGATGACGA
This sequence comes from uncultured bacterium, assembly GCA_947646655.1. Lineage (GTDB taxonomy): Bacteria > Bacillota_I > Bacilli_A > RF39 > UBA660 > RUG11867. The sequence continues at coordinate 19,053 of CANSHI010000008.1, read as the reverse complement.
ACTGGGAAAATTTGTTACGAATGACGGAAAAAGGTTTAAAGGTTATTTGCTAGATACCGATAAATTGACGGAAGAATTGCACAAGCAATATGATAAACAAGATACAATAAATCTAGGAGGAAACAATAATGTTGAGCAATGAAAAAAGTACGATTTTCCCCCGTACTTTTGCCCAATATCTTGCGTGTATTGGTAAACCTAGTATAGCAAAATTATTTCATAATGACAAGCACCCTATCATAACTTTTATTGAGGGGCTGAAATATGAATAAATATAAAATAGTAGTATCTAGTGAATTTCTAACGGATACAACAACGGACGAGTTTTTATCGCTATTCAATGAGAAATTAGCAACACTATGTATTTTCTATGAACAACAAGCCACATAAATACTAAATAAGGGCTGAAATAATACAAGTTATATGCTATAATATACTTGTATTATTTTGACCTTAACATGTAATTAAAGAAAGGAATATTATATGTTAAGTGAGCAAAAAGGCGGTGAAACTTATTCTTATAATAATACAAAATCTAGTTATAGTATTCAAAATTTTTCGTTAGAAGATTATACAAGTTCGGTGGAATATAAAGCAATCAAAGAATTACTTGTAGAAGATAGTCTTATTTATTGTACTGAATTTATAAGAACATTACTAGACATCAAAAAGCCAAATGATACAACTTGTTTTACTTATGGCGAGGGCAACAAGATAGTTTATAAGTTAGGGTATGGTAAAAGGACATTGTTATATGTTCGATTATCGGTTGAAGATATACAAAGAAAAGACACAACAGTTAGTAAAAGTATTCTAAATCAATTATTATTATTATTACAATATTGTAAAGACCACGAGTTAGAGGTTGTTGGAATTTTCTATGAGGAAGATATAAGCGGAGGGGACGAAAGTAGACCCGAGTGGAACAAGTCTTTAACTTTTTGTGAGAAAGGACACACCGACACTTATATTTGTAAAACACAATCACGATTTGCAAGAGATGTTGAAATGATAGAACGATACTTGCACAAAAGATTTATTGAATGGAATATTCGCTTTTTAAGTATAGTAGACCATAGCGACACATCACAAAAAGGAAATAAACTGCAAAGACAAATAACCGCTATTGTGGACGAAAATAAAATTGCTGAACAATCAATCAATACCAAAGCAACTTTACGAGGTAAAAATAAGGCGGGACAATGGACGGGGTCTTTTGCTTGTTATGGCTATATAGAAGACCCAAACGACATGTACCATTTAGTAGTAGACCCACCAGCAGCAAAGATAGTACAAGAAATATATAAAATGTATGCGGAGGGTATAGGGTACTTTAAAATATGTAAATATCTTAATGAACACAATATACCAACACCAAGTAAATATAAGAAACTACAAGGGTCAAACTTTAAATGCGGTAAAGCACCAAATGGAAGTGAATTTTGGAACATTGACACGGTGGCTAAAATATTGAAAGACGAAACATACGACGGGCTATTGATACAAAATAGAACGGAAACAATCTCACATAATATAAAAAAGTCTAGGAAACTTCCTAGAAGTGAACAAACGATAGTTGCATGTGCTCATGAAAGAATTGTTGACCCAATCATATCAAGAATAGTACGGGAAAAATTTGAGGCAAGAGCGAAAAAGTCAAGTGATAGTGAAGATACTATACATGCAAGACCTAGACCCGATAAAAACGGCGAAGTACATATTTTTAGCCAAAAAGTTTATTGTGCTAATTGTGGAAAGATTTTTCAAAAGACAAATGCTAAAAGCGGTCCTAGAAAAAATCCTACTAAAAAAGCATATCTATTATGTAGAACAAAGAAAAGAACATGCGGAACGGGTTGTGATAATAACTCATCAATTCGCATTGAAGTTTTGGAACAAATAGTTTTAGACGAAATAAATAAACAAATAAAAAAATACTATAATCAATCTAAATTTGAAAAAAGTTATTATGAGAAGAAAGTAAACACCAATTATGAAAAAGATATAAAAGCATTAGAAGAAGAAAAGACCACCATTGAAAGAAAAGTAAAAGATAATACCAATCGTTTTGCTTTACTATATGAAGATAGAGCAAATGAGATTATAACGACACAAGAATTTATGTTGTTAAAAACAAAGTATAATGACGAGATAGAAAGGTTTAATAATCGTATAAGTGAAATAGATACATCTATAATCAATTTACGGAAGAAGAAAGACCAACAAATACATGAGCAAGATATATTTAAGCAATACAAACACATTGATAAACTAGATAGACTTATTGTTGAAACCTTTATATCAAAAATAATAGTTGGAAAAGTTGATAAAGAAACAAACGAAAGGACTATAAATATTGTTTGGAATATTTGTAGTTCCTAGTTTGGTATAGCAGTATCAAGGGCATGGAGGCGCGGACGGAGGAGCTTCTGGGAACGGTATTATAGAAAAAAATATGACATTAGACATAAGTAACTATATGTATAATAGATTTAAAGAACTAGGCGTACCTGTAGAAATGACTAGAACTAACGATGTTGAACTAACGTCTGCTACAAGACCAGGAATTGCTTTAGATAAATTCGGAAATGGAAAAGATGTGGTGATTATTTCTAATCACATTAACGCAGGAGGTGCTACATTCTCATGATGTGACTATAATTAGCTAGAAAAAGCATATGAAAAATCAAAAAGTTGTGTTATAATTAAATTATATACATTAATGGAGGTTTATAATATGTTTAAAAAGTATAAAAATTGTTTTGAAAATTTTAAAATTTTTAATAAATCGGTCTTAAATATGCCAAGACATGGATTTACTACAATGAACATTATGCTTGTGAAAGCATTAGCAATTTTAATAGACGGAATAAATATAGATGAGACAACCGAAATAAACGATAAAAAATTATATTATCTCATCCATAAATATTTACTAAAAGGTTATGATGAATCCATACCAAATTATATTGTTAGTTTATTTGATTTAACTTTGCAAGAAAAATCTAGTATTAATAAACATTATGATAAAGTCCAAGGTAGAAAATTTAGGCATCTAGTTGATCTTATGAAATGTGGGGATTATTAGAAAATGCCCCATCACCAAAAAAAGTAATAATTAATAGAAATGTTTGTCAAGAATTTTTTATGATAAATAAAGATACTTTAGAAAGCCTTAGAGCCAAAATAATTTCAATGGATATATCAGACAATCCAATGTTCCAAAGCTCAAGGTGTGTCAAAAAAATATCTAAGAAAAAAATATTTTCATATAAACCTGCAATTAATATCTTAAGATATATGAAAGAAATAAATAGACCAGTTTCACAATTTGAGCTAGCTAATTTATTTGGAATAATTATACCAGAATATACTAACGAAAACGATATTTATAAAAATGCAATAAGCATCGGAAAACAATTACCAAATAGTCTAAACGAACATCAAAAATGGTTTTTTGAATATATGAATTGGAAGACTGCTGATGGTAAATTATATAGATATGGTTCTTCGCAAGCTCCAACTTTTAAATTTAAGACTTTTTTATTATTTATGAAAGATTTAAATTTAATTCAGCAAACTGATAAAAATATTTTTATTTTAACTAAATATTCCATTGATTTATTAAATGAAGATATACCTGCTGAGGTTGTTGAACTGGAAAGATACATTAAAATTGCTGAAAATGAAAGTGCTGATAAAGAATTAGCTGATCTTATACTATACAATATTAAACCTAGTCTATTACAATATGCTGCCCAAAATGAAAATTTTATTAAGGCAATGAACAGAAGATCATTAACCCATCCACTTATTAATAAAAAAGGTAAGAAGGTACGCAATCGCCTTATTGCAGAACTAGCAAAAATTAAAGCAAACTATACATGTCAGATCAGTAAAAAACCTACTTTTAAAGATGAAAAAGGAAATAACTATGTTGAATCACATCATATTTTAGAATTTATTGGTGAAGATGGCCCTGATATAATTGAAAATATACTAGTAATTAGTCCGTTTTATCATTCGCTGATACATCATGCTTGTAAAGAAGATTTAAAAGACTTATATATGACTATTCGAGCAAATAATATTATTAATCTTAATACTTTTAAAAACATGATCGATGAATATAATTGTTTAAATTTATCACATATTTTTAAACTGTATGAAAAAGGACTAATTACAAAACTAGAATACACAGAATTGTGTGATTATTTAAAAAATAACTAGGAGGTAAAAATGCGAGAACAAACCCGTCCCACTATATATCGTATAATGAAGTATTGGGGAAAAAAACCTCATAATATTTGGCGAAAATATATAGAAAAGTATTCTGACAGGAATGGGATTGTTTTAGATCCTTTTGTCGGAAGTGGAATGACTTTTTTTGAATCTATTAAATCTAATCGTATTCCTATAACAATTGATTTAAATCCAATCAGTGATTTGTGTATCAAATGTTTAACAAATAGAACTGTAGATATTAGCTTAATTTATGATAGGGCTAATAAAATTATAATGAAAATTAAAAATAGTGCATTTTATATTAACGAATATACTACTTCATGCAGCCATTGTAATAATGATGTAGTTATATATAATTATAAAAAGAATGGTAAATCGACCATTACTTATAAATGTCAATTTTGTAATGAAATATATACTGAAGAACGAACATATTCAGAGGGAAACTATATAATAGACAAGTGGATACCAAACAAAAAATTATCAGATATAGAATCTATTTCTTCTACCTTTTTAAGGAAAATAAATCAAGATAGTATTTCTGCTCTATGGACAAACAGAAATTTAAAAATACTTTCTGAATTGTACGCTTTAATTTTAAAAGAACGAAATGACGAAGTAAAAATGATGTTAGTCTTTGGATTTGTCCAATCTTTACATTTGACATCTAAAATGTGTATTCCTAGAAATGAAAAAAGTAATAGACCTCTTTCTACAAGTTGGGGACGCCCAGCTTATATGTTATCTAATAAAATTTTTGAGCAAAATCCACTAATAGCATTCGAAAAGGCAATTTTTAATGGAACAGGAGTTATCAAGGGATTAAATAATAGCGTGGAATATTTAGGACAAAATATTCAAAACTTTGGAGTTCACTATTTAGGATCCTCAAATGAAATTTTAAAAAATATAAATAATAAAAGTATTGATTTAATTATTACAGATCCACCTTATGGAAATATTATTCAATATGGCGATTTAAGTGAAGTTTGGGTATCATGGTTGGAAAAGTACAATTCAAAATATGTAATTGATCATAAAAAAGAGATTATTAAAAATAAAAACAAGAATGATGCTTTTTATCAAAGTGAATTGTGTAAAACATTCATAGAATTAAACAGAGTATTAAAAGATAATGGTAAGTTTGTTTTAACCTTTAATAGTAATTTAAAAAAGGATTGGGATAATCTATTTTATGCAATTAAAGAATCAGGATTTTGCATTAACGAAGTTATCCATCAGAAAAATAAACGCTCAAGCGAAGCAAATGTTTCTGCAAAAAAAGGCATTGCCATTAGTGATTATTATTTTATTTGTACTAAAGGAAAATGGGATCCAATTATTATAGAAAATTTTTATTTAAAGTGGGAGCAACTGAGATGAATAATAAAGAAGGAAAATATGATAAAAGAAATAAATTAAATGATTTAACTGGAAAAGAATGGCTTAAATTAACTAAAAGTTTTTGGATTTCTGAAAAATGTAAAGACGATAAGTTTGCATACAAGCATCCTGCTCCGTATCTAATAAAGGACACTCAAAAATTAATCTCTCTTTTTACAAAAAGTGGAATGAAAGTTTTAGACCCTTTTATAGGCAGCGGTACAACAATAGTAGCAGCTACAAATATTAATAGATATGGTGTTGGAATAGATCTTAGTGAAGAATATTTAAATCTAGCCAAAGACCGTTTTTTATCAAAAGAAATTTCTAATGATATGTATGAGTTACATTTAGGGGATTCTCTAAAGATATTAGATAATTTTGATTCAGATTATTTTGACTATATTGTGACCTCGCCACCATATCATAATATATTAAAGAATACTGCGAGTGGCATTAGAAGTGATAATTCTTCTAAAGGATATAGAAATGGTTCTCGACAAGGCATTGAATTTTATGGAAACAAATCTGAGGATTTAGGTAATCAAGAATCATTTGATGACTTTATTCAATTATTGTCACGTATAATGAAAAAATGCTATAAAAAATTAAAAAATGGTAAGTATTGTTCAATTATAATAAGTGATTTTACTGTAAATAAAAAAGAAGTATGTGTGCAAGGACAAATAGTTGAAATGATGGAAAAAATAGGCTTTGAATTCGTAGGAACAATTATTTTATTACAAGATAATAAACCACTTTACCCTTTTGGATATCCATTTGCATACAAAATAAATCATCACCATCAAAACATAATAAACTTTAGAAAAAATGAATAAAAGTACATTTTTAGAAATTTAAAACATACCTTTTATAGGAGGTATATTTTTAATGCCAATAAATAAACAATTAAAAATTACTAGTGAATATTTTAATAATGACAATTTGCAGGAGATTATATATTTATATTTGATAAAAATGTTTAAGATCTCTAATAATAATTTTGAAGAATATTTTTAATAAACTAAAGGAGAAATATGTTTAATAATTTAGTTAGTTTTACTAGTTATAAAGTAGGAATATATATAAGATTGTCCCAAGAAGATTCTGATAAAAAATATGAATCTGATAGTGAAAGCATTGTTAATCAAAGAAATATATTAACATCTTATTTAAAAAGTAATAATTATATTTTAACAGAAGAATATATTGATGATGGATATTCAGGAACAAATTTTGATAGACCAGGCTTTCATAAATTAATTGAAGATATTAATGAAAAAAAAATAAATATGGTATTAGTAAAAGATTTATCGAGATTAGGCAGAGATCATGTTATGACAGGATATTATATAGAAACTTTTTTCCCAGAAAATAAAGTAAGATTTATTTCAATAATGGAAAACTATGATAGTGCTAAAAGACAAGCAAGCAATGATTCATCAACGTTCATTGTTGCATGTAATGATTATTATAGTAAACAAAACTCATATAAGATTAGAGATGTATTACATTCTAAGAAAATTGCAGGACAATTTATTGGAAGCAAACCATCGTATGGATATATTAGAGATCCTAATGATAAGGGACATTTAATACCAGATCCTAAAGTTTCTAGTAATGTTAGAAATATATTTATGTGGTTTAAAGAAGGGTTTAATTTAAAAGAAATTGCTGACAAATTAAATAGTTTAGGAATAGCAACTCCTAGTACCTACAAAAATAGTTCTAAAAGAACCGAAAAATGGAATTACGATACTGTTAAATCAATTTTGCAAAATAGAATTTATACAGGAGATATGGTTCAAAATAAAGAAACTAAAATAAATTATAAATCTAAAAAAAGAATTCATTTAGATGAGAAAAATTGGATAATCGTAGAAAATACACATGAACCTTTAATTGATAAATTAACATTTTTTGAAATAAATAATAAAGGTAGGTATACAATAGCTGAAACAAAATCTAAGAGAGAAAAAAGACTATTAGAAAATCTGTTTGTTTGTAAAGAATGTGGTAATAGTTTAACAATTAATTATCGGAAGTCAAAAAATTGTTGGAGTATTAATTGTAATAGATTTACTAGATATTCTGTTAACAATAGATGTGTTTCCCATTATATGCTTTATAATCCATTAGAAGAATTGATTTTAAAAAAAGTAAAAACCACTCTAGAAAAGTGTATTAAAAAATTGGATATAGATAATTTAGCTAATGAAGTCTATAAAAAATTAAGTAAAAAAAATAATAATAATTTTAAAGAGTTAGATAAATTAATTGAAAGAAGAGAAAAGTGTCATAAAAAGCTAGCAATAATGTATAACGATAAACTTGAAAATAGAATTGAAGATTACACTTATAATTTACTTAAACAAAGCATAGAAAAAGAAATAGAAAAACTAAACACCAAAATTAAAAAGCTAGAAAATCTTAAACGTCAAAAAATTATATATAATACTAAATTATCTGATATCATTACAGAAATAAAAAAATTATTGGATTTAAACCATCCAAATCGTGTGCTTTTATTATATGTTATTGATAAAATTGTCATAGATAAAGAGAGAAATATAGAAATATTCTATAAATTTGGAATTGAAACTGAAAAATTAAATAATAATAATTAATTTTTTTAGTCAATTGGGCTAGGCATTTAGAGAGTATGAGGTGCCGAAGGCGCTGAAGTCATATATGCTTTGCGTAACAATGACACTCTTTCTGAAAAAATTTTAAACAGCATAGCCCAAGAAGGTCAAATAATTAGAAAAAATTATCAAAGAAGGTTACCAAGTAATCCATCTAAAGATTACTATTATATGCTAAGAGAAACACCAAATGCTGAAACTGTGATCGTGGAATATGGATTCTTAGATAATGCTAAAGATGCAGCCAAACTAAAAGCAAACTACAAAGACTATGCAGAAGCAGTAGTACGTGCTGTCATGGACTACAAAGGACTTAAATACACACCGCCTAAAGGCACAGGTGCAAAATATTATACTGTCAAAGCTGGGGACACTCTTTGGACTATCGCCAAAAACAATAATATATCTGTGGATGAACTTAAAAAACTTAATAATCTTACAAGTAATTCTTTAACTATAGGTCAAACCTTGAAAGTATCAGCTGGATCACAAACTGAACCACCTACTACGACACCACCTGTAGAAACTGGAGACATCTATTACACAGTAAAATCGGGCGATAACCTTTACAAAATAGCTAATCAATTTAATACTACTGTCAATGACATTAAAGCTTTAAACAATCTTTCATCAAACCTTTTATCTATTGGTCAAAAATTATTAATCAGTAAAGCTTCATCACAACCGACCGAAACGACCTACACAGTAAAATCTGGCGACACCTTATATGGAATCGCAAATAAATATGGACTTACAGTAGACGAACTTAAAAAATTAAACAACTTATCTACTAATAACCTTTCTATAGGACAAAAGCTTTTAATTAAAAACAATGGATCAACTGCTCCAACGGAATATACAGTAAAATCAGGTGATAGCCTTTACAGAATTGCGATTCAATTTAATACTACAGTAGATGCAATTAAACAGTTAAATAATTTAAAAACAAACAATTTATCTATTGGTCAAAAACTTTTAATACCATAATGATTTAAAAATCTATAAAGTTTTGAATATATTTCATTACTTACAATAGATTTTTTTTGATGCCCCTCAAAAATTTAAAAGTTAAAAACAGTACAAAAATTTATAAATTATGCTATTGATCGACAATAAACTACAATCTTTTTTTATCAAACTAATCATTAACAAAAAATAATTAGTTTTAGAACTAAATGGTGTTTACACAAATCATAACTCATGATATAATTGTCTCGGTGATTAAATATGGCAAGTGATACTAAAACAAAAAAAACTACAACTACTAAAAAAAATACAAATACAAAAGGGACAGCAAAAGCTCAAACAGCCAAGACAGCTTCAAAAACTACAGCTAAAAAAACTGTAAAACCCCAAACAGCAGCGAAGCCAAGTACAAAAAAAGCAGCTTCAGCTACCAAGACTGCTCCTAAAAAAGTTGAAACTAAAAAAACAACTTCTACAAAAGCTACAGCTAAAAAAGGTGACTCTAAAGTAGAAGCAAAAAAGAGCTCTGTCTCTCAAGCTTCAAAAACAAAAACCGCTACTAAAAAAACTGCAACAAAAACTGTAGTTCCTAAAAAAGCTGAAGTTACAAAAGACTCAAAAAAATCAACTACTATTAAACCTGAAACAAAGTCAAAAAAAGTTGAGACAAAAAAAGCTAGCACAGCTGAACAAAAAAAACAGACAGTTAAAGAAACAAGTAAGGTTACAAAAGCAGAACCTAAAACAGTAGTCAAAAAAGATACAACTTCTAAAACTGCTCTTCCAAAAAAAGTGATATTAGAAACAGAAGTTGACATTGACAATGGTTTTGAAGAATTAAAAATTGAACAGTCAAAAATCACAGAGACTAAAGAAATAAAACTTTCTCCATCAAAAAAAGACTATCCTCCTAAAACTATTTTAGGCCTAGACCTTTCTACCGGAGAAGAAAGAGTTGATAGAAAACAAAGACAACGTTCGTACCTTAGTGATGCATTCGTTTTCTCAATCGTTATACCAGTATTAGATTTTCTAGCAATGATTTTTATAGACTCATACCAACCACTTTTGTTGACAAACGATATCGTCGCTAACTATACGATAACACTAGTTTTAGATTTCATACTTATATTTATCGTAACGTATTTAATAGACTTTATTGTCGGTGAAAGTTCAATTAAAAGAAAAAACAAATAATTTTTAAAAAAGTAACCATAATATAAATAAGGTGAAATAATGAAAAAATTAACAAACATTTTGAGAAGTATTATCACTTCTCTTTTATTTTTAACTTTGATCGTATTTACAATAATACAATTTACATTTACAACTATCCGCTTAAGCAACAAAAACATTCCCGAACTAATCGACCGTGAAATTTTACTTAAACTTATTATACCAACAAGCGATAATCTTGATGAGACGACCAAAAAAGTTGCCATTAATTATATAGACGATTATATCAATTATGTTTTCCACAAACGTAGTTTTCCTAGTATTCAAAGCATCGATCCAACATTCATAGATGAAACAGAAAGCAAAGAAGTAGAAAAATTACTAACTCAAATAAGAGATAAAATAGATATGAGCTATGAAAACGTTCTTGCTCTTCGTTACATTAATAACTTCCTGTCTAATGGATCCATTTACTTACTAATCAACATAGGACTATTCATAATAATACTTCTACTATTTATAGTAACAGGCAAACTGCTCAATACTGCTTCACTAACTGGAATTGCCATCATCATTGCAAGCCTTTTGATACTCATCCTTTCAAGTGTTTTAACAGCAGCATTACCAAAACTGCTCGATCCACTTGTATACAACTTCGTCGCTCATATATTTGATAAACAAATGATAAACAAAATTTTTAATCAATCACTAATATACACCTCAATCGGCTTTTTGGCTTTTGCAAGTGCATTCATCACGAAAAAAACTTTATTAAAAAAACAATCACAAAACTAGTTATAAACTTCCTAATCTAAAATATACTTTTAGAGAAAGGAAGTTTTTATGAAAAAGTTTAAGTTTTTAATATTAGTACTTATGCTCGCTCTAATATGTGGATGTGGTAAAGCTAAAACAACCAACATCATCAATAAATTTGAAGATAAAGTAAATAGTACAAAATCGTACAAAGTGGAAGGATCTATGGAAATCGTCGCAAACGAAGAAACATTTACATACGATGTTTCAGTCGATTATAAATATGAAGAATTTTATAAAGTAACACTTCTTAACAAAACAAACAGCCATGAACAAGTAATACTAAAAGACGGAGAATCTGTATATGTTGTCACACCAGCTCTTAACAAAAGTTTTAAATTTCAAAGTAATTGGCCTGATAACAGCTCACAAAGTTATCTCCTAAAATCATTACTTAACGACATAAAAGGAACAGATAATCCAGTAGTAGACGAAAATGACGATTATTACATAGTAAATGCCAATGTTAACTATCCAAACAATAGTAAGCTAGCAACCGAGAAAATATACTTTGACAAAGAAGGGAACCTTAAAGAAGTTCAAGTTTTAAATAAAGATGGTAATGCAATCATTAGAATGAAATTCACTACAATAAAATACGGAGAGAAATTTGATGATAATTACTTCTCACTAGATTCTCTAATTACTAATTCTTGTGAAGGAGATGATTGCAATAGTACACCAAATGAATCTGAAGATAAAAATTCTGAATCCAAAGAGACAGGAGCTTTAAAAGACATCATTTATCCACTATTTGTACCAGAAGACACACACCTTTCCACAAAAGATACAGTTGAAACAGATGGTGGAGAACGTGTGATCATGACTTATGCTGGTGCCAAACCATTTATGATAATCGAAGAAGCTGTTAAACCAAGCGATGAAATGGAAGTAACAAGTGTATACGGTGACCCATTATTCATGTCATCTGCTGTCGCCGCATTAGGTTCTAATTCACTAGAATGGCAAAACTCTAATCGTTCTTACTACATTACAAGTTCATACCTTACAAGCGAAGAAATGATGACTATCGCGGAATCGCTGAATACTGCCTCAGTCGTAGAAATAACAAACGATAAATAAAAACTTTAAAAAGGCCTAACGAAGTTCACATTCAAATGGTCTTTTTTTAAAACTGTAAAATTTCCAAAATTCGCTAATCTTAATCATTTACTTTTATTCCTTATTAATATATAATAAGCTTATAGAAATGGAGTTGGATAAAGTGATTTTAAAAAAGCCTTATGCTTTCTTAATTAAAAATTTTAGGTTAATACATTTAATATTAACTATATTGATAGGTTACTTACTTTTTAGGACATATAACCTTTACAGTTTTTTTAGTCGTTATGTCGACAACGTACATGCCACTTTAAGTGATGCTAATCCAAGCAACTACATAACGATATTCATGTTCCTTGTCTCGGTTATCATCATAACGTTCTCCTTAGCGATGTACCTTCTTATGAAGAAAAAGGATAAGCCCAAAAACTTATATATCATTTTAAGCATTTATTACATTGCATTATTTATAGGTTTTATAAGCTACTTTGTACTTTTCAAATCGATGGACTCAGCCCAACTGACACTCAGAAATGCGATGATTATACGCGACGTCACGATGATCATATTATTACCTCAAGCTGTACTTTTAGTACTAAGTTTAATACGTGCCGTTGGATTTGACATCAAGAAATTTAACTTTTCTAAAGATTTAAAAGACTTAGACTTAAGTGAGGGCGACAATGAAGAATTTGAATTCGTTCTAGGAGTGGACAGTTACAAATATTTCCGTTTCATAAGACGTCACTTACGAGAATTCAAATACTACGTTTTAGAAAACAAATTCATGTTTACTATGCTAATGAGCCTTACCGCGGCAGTTCTAATAATTCTTACAATTTTAAATTTCACTGTATATAATAAAACTTATGGAAAAAATCAAAAATTCACTGCCAATAACTTGAGTATCCAAGTCAACAGTTCATATTTAACGAACCTCAGTTACAATGGTACTAAAATCGTCGACGACAAATACTTTTTAGTCGCGAATGTTACATTCAAAAATACTAGTGGTTCATCAACTGTACTAGAAATGTCCAACTACGCTCTTGAAACAAAATCTGGAAAAGTACGTCCAACTCTGACAAGAAACAATTACTTTATCGATTTTGGTTCGGGATACGCAAAAGAAAAAATAGAAAATGATACCACTGTCGATTATGTTCTCGTCTTCGAAATCGACGAAAAAGATTACGCTAAAAAATACACCATGATCATAACAGATGAAGTCGAATACAAAGCTGGGACTATGAACGCTAAGTATAAAAAAATCGCATTAACTCCTCTAGTATATAAAGATCTAGAAACAAAAGATACATACAAAATGGGTGACGTCTTACCGATGAGTGGATCGAGTATAGGAAACTCCACATTAAAAATAGATTCTTATGAATTAAAAAATAAATTTATATATCAATATGAAGCATGTATAAGAGCAACTTGTAATGAAATAAAAGATATCGTCTCGGCCGATGCTGCTAAATCTAAAACTTTACTTATACTAAATGGTGATCTCTCGATAGATAGCAATTCGACTTATGCCAAAAATACCAAAAAAGCTTTAACCTTCTTTGATGCCTTTGTTCAAATTCAATACGACGACAAAATTGGACCAGTAACAAATGTAACTCCAAGTTCAGTCTCAGATAAATACATTTTGGAAGTTGACGAAAGAGTTGCTAAAGCCGAACACGTAAACCTGATCATCACCATTAGAAATAAAAGATATACTTTAACCTTAAAGTGAGTGAGTAGAAAAATCTGCTTCACTCATTTTTTTGTAAGAAAAATATTGCATTTTTGGGAGTATCTTTTTATAAGTTCTTAAATAGCGTTATAACCTGTATTTATAAGTGCTTACGGCATTTTTGTTTTTGAAGAATATTCTTATAAATTGTTATAATTTCTTATGTTTTCACTTTCAAAAGTAGTAAATTAGTAGTAAAAATTTAGAAATCTTTTAAAGTATTAATTTTAAATATTAAAAAAATACTATGACAATGCACAGTATAAGAGTATCTATTTATAAAAGCGAGACTGAGTGGCGTAGCCACTCAAGTCTTCGCCATAATGGTATAGTATTACCCTTATTATGTAGCATGAAGCATGTAGCAAAATGATTTGTTTCTTTTAATAATTTACAAATAAAAATTAATAATGTTTTCTCTAAATATAAATAAAAGGATTATAAAGAATATTAATATCATAAATGATTTAGGACTATAATTATCTTCGTGTGTTTTACCTCTAATTATAATAAAACCAATTTCATCTAAAAATATACCCATACTTATTGATAATAAATATATATTTGTATAAAAACTTGATATACAAAAAAGTATAATCGTAAAAAATAATCCAAACATCCAATGATGAGTTCTAAAACTTTTTATAGTTGGACTAGGTTTATTAAATATATATACCATAACTCTAGTAATTAAGATAGTTATAAAAGTTAATAAAAAAAATTTATCATATAAGGACATATTAACCACCAAGACAATTATAACATTATTTCTTATTATAAAGTAGTAAATTAGTAGTAAAATAACTTAAAAATTTTACATGTACATCCTAAAAATAAAGGCTTTTAATCAAAAACTAAACTTTTTAAACTAAAAAGCTGTCTAAACACAAACTTTTTTAGACAGTTTTTATTTATTTTTTAATTCACTTGGCCTATAAATTATTTTTTCATCAAATTCTACGTAGTCCAAATATATCATAGGAACTAAAATCCATTTGCCATCAGTTAAACTCATAACTAAATGATCTCTACCAGCTTGTTCAATAATACCATCAAAAATTTTATCTTTCCAGTTTACTGAATCAGGAAAAGAGATATAAGCCTTCGCATGACTACCTTTATTTAACCTTAAAATGTTTTCGATATAGCTCTGTTCCATCGGCAAAGTTGTCTCTCCAGTGTCAACTGGTGTAATGTTTGACGTATAATTATTCATCTCCGGCATATCGCTTCCAGCCCCTGGAAATGTGGGGTTTTGATAATATGTTCCGTTCAAAATTTTTCACCTCTAATTAATAATATTAATCTCTCTACAAAATAAGACTAATTTTTCACATCCATTTTAATAAAATATACATGAAGGAGAAAAAACCATGAAAAATAATTTTAATTTAGAAGTTAAAAAAATACTAAAAGAAGCCGAAAAAGAAATGTTTGATTTAAATCATCCATATGTCGGAAGTGAACACATGCTACTTGGAATACTAAAAACTCCAGGTGAACTAAAAGAATTATTAAGTTCCTATAACTTAACTTATGATATATTCAAAAAAGAACTCATAAGCGTAGTAGGGAAAGCTCACAAAAAAAGCGAAATCGCCCTTTATACTCCTCTTCTAAAAAGAATAATTACTGATGCTCTAGAAGAGGCTCACGAAAACTCAAACGGTCTCGTAAAACCTGAGCATTTGCTTATAGGAATGCTTGAAGAGGGTGAAGGAGTAGGTATTAGAATACTCATGAATATGAATATCAATATAGAAGGTATTTACAATGATCTTCTAAAAAATACTAATCCAACTAAAACGGGAAAAAGCTCAGTTCTACTCGATATAGGCAAACTAGTAGTACCTAAATCCGACGAACACATTTACAAAAGAGAAAAAGAAATAACTAACTTAATAGAAATTCTTTTAAGAAAAAACAAAAATAATCCCTTGCTAATCGGAGAAGCGGGTGTAGGTAAAACAGCCATTGTTGAAGAATTAGCTCGAAGAATTGAATTAGACAATGTTCCCGATGCCCTGGAAGGTTATCGCATCATCGAAATGGACACAGGCAGCCTTATCTCAGGCACTCGTTACCGGGGAGAATTTGAGGATCGTCTCAACAAAATAATTAAAGAAACTATTAAAGAAGGAAACGTCATACTTTTCATCGACGAAATCCATACTCTTGTAAATTGTGGTGGAGCAGAAGGTGCCGTCGATGCTGCTAACATCTTAAAGCCATACTTAGCAAGAGGAGAACTAAAAGTAATCGGAGCAACTACACAAAAAGAATATAAAGCTTCCATTTACAAAGATAAAGCTCTCGACCGCCGTTTTGAAATCATCAATGTAGAAGAGCCATCACTAAAAGACACTGAATACATATTAACTCATATAAAGGAAAATTATGAGCAACACCACAATGTAATAATCTCTGATGACAACGTCAAAACAATAGTAAAATATGCCGACAAATATATTTTCAATCGCTTTAATCCTGATAAATCTATCGACATTTTAGACTCTGTCTGTGCACATGTACAATTGACAAGACCAAACAAAAACAACTGTTTAAATACTTTGCAAAAGAAAAAAGAAAAGTTTTTACAATGTAAAAAGTATAAAGAAGCACTTGAAACAGAACTTAAAATTAAAGATCTCGTAGAAAATACCAATCGAGTACAAATTACAGATGATGATATTCTTAAAATAATAGAATATAGAGCAAATATGCCTGTTCTCGATAACTTTAATGATAAAATTATCAAGTTGCCTGACATAATAAAATCTCATATCATCGGTCAAGACAAAGCTATCGATTCCCTAACAGATGCCCTAAAAGAAAAATATCTCATCGACAACACTAAGCCTCTTTCAATTCTTTTACTAGGAAATACAGGAGTTGGTAAAACTTCTCTCGCTAAAGAAATTGCCAATAATCTTTTTGGAACGAAGCATTTCCTACGTCTAGACATGAGTGAACTATCAGGAGACGGTGCTATTAATAAACTCTTAGGTACTGCCCAAGGTTACGTCGGCTACGAAGATGAATGTTTATTCAGTAAAATAAAAGACTATCCTTATTCAATATTGCTCTTAGATGAAATAGAAAAATCTTCTTTAAAAGTTCAAAACTTGTTTCAGGAAATACTTGAAAATGGTGAAATAAGAAATGCGAAAGGTGAAACAATTCACTTTGAAAATACTACGATCATCATGACATCAAATATCAAATTATCTAATCCAATTGGATTTAATGATACAATGAACGACAACGATAAAATTGTTAAACCTGAACTATATGACCGTATTCAAAAAGTAATCACTCTCGAAAACATAGATGAAAACTCTGCTCGAAAATATATCAAAAGAGAAACAGAAAATATGAAACTTACAAAAACCGAAATAGACACCATTATCACACAGTCTAACTATCAAATTACTGGTTTAAGAGGTGTCCAAAAAGAATTAAACAAATACAAAATTCATAAACTTCTCACAAAAGTATAGATAAACTTACACCTTTTATGATAAACTTATATTAGGAAGTGACTAAAATGTATTTATATAACACGTTAACACATAAGGTAGAAGAATTTTTACCGAATACCCCCGAAGTTGTAAAAATGTACACATGTGGACCAACCGTGTACCACTATGCACACATCGGAAATTTGAGATCGTATATATGTGAAGATATTTTAGAAAAAGCTCTAAAATATACAGGGTATTATGTCCAAAGAGCAATGAATATCACCGATGTTGGCCATTTGACAAGCGATTCCGATTCAGGAACAGATAAAATGGTTAACTCTGCTATTCAAGAAAAAAAGAGTGTTCTAGAAATTGCTGCCTACTACACAGAAGCCTTTTTCAAAGATTGTGAAGCCTTAAATATTAGAAAGCCCGATATGATCAGCAAAGCAACCGATAATATCGACTTTTATATCGAGATAATTAAAGAGCTTATAAAAAAGGACTATGCTTACGAATCTAATGGCAACATCTATTTTGACATTACTAAGCTAGAAGACTATTATCAACTCACTAATCACAATATCGATGACATGGTTGTAGGAGTACGTGAAGGAGTAGAAGAAGACTCAGGAAAAAGAAATCAAGGAGATTTCGTATTGTGGTTCACCAAAAGTAAATTCCAAGATCAAGAACTCAAATGGGATAGCCCTTTTGGAGTTGGATACCCTGGTTGGCACATCGAATGTACAGGTATAAGCATAAAAACTCTAGGAGAATATTTAGATATCCACTGTGGTGGTATCGACAACATTTTCCCTCACCACACTAATGAAATCGCTCAATCAGAAAGCTATTTAGGTCACAAATGGTGTAACTATTGGTTCCATGTACAACACTTAAATGTAAAAGATGCAAAGATGTCTAAAAGTAAAGGAAATATAATCACTGTAAACACCTTAAAAGAAGAAGGTTTTAATCCCTTATCTTATCGATTTATGTGTCTAAATAGTCATTACCGAAAAATTTTAGATTTCACATATGAAGCTTTAAAATCAAGTGAAAACGCTTACTTAAAACTTTTAAATAAAATATCTATGATAAGTGAAGAAGGCGATTTCCAAGATTCTGCTTTCAATGACTACAACGAAAAGTTTATGACTAGTTTAAAAGATGATTTAAATACCGCTAATGCTCTAACAGTACTTTATGACGTTTTAAAAGATGATGGTATTAATAACTATACAAAGCTTAAACTGATCAGAAGCTTTGACAAAGTACTAGGCTTGAACCTCATAAGTGAGTATCACGATAGTGAACATCCTCAGCACGAAGAAATAATGGAGTTAATAAAAAAACGCGCCGAATATAAAGAAAATCATAAATACACAGAAGCAGATGGAATAAGAGATGAATTAGCAGCTCGCGGAATAGAACTAGTAGATACTAGAGAAGGAACTATTTACAAAATTAGAGAAGTGGATTAACTTCTTTTTTGGTCAATTGCAAAAGTAAAATCTAGTTTGAAGAAGTAAATTCTACAGAATAG
>CANSHI010000007.1 GCA_947646655.1 uncultured bacterium | reverse complement strand
CTGTTTTGAGCTAATATTTTTCCATAACTAAAATCTTACACTTTTCTCGTTTTTAGTTTTCTTAAATTTTAAAAAGAGAACCATCTAATTCTCTTCTAAAATTTCGTTTAACTTATTTTTTACATCTGTAACCGATTCTTCATCCGGTTTCATTACATAAAGTTTAGTACGCCCAGCCGAATATGTGACGTCATAAGCATTTTGACCCGTCGCATTTTGAGAAGTAATTGACCATTTAGGACTCTCATTCAACTGGAATTTAGCAAGCTTATAAATATCTTCTTCGCTCATATTAGTATTGAAAGAATTACCTATCGTTTTCAAAATACTAGCATACTTACTTATGACACTTGGATTACTAATTTTCTCGACAATCGCTTCAATAACAGCTTCCTGATTTTCACCCCTCGATATATCTCCTTGAGGTAACCCTTTTCTGAAACGTGAGAATGCCAAAGCCGCTTTACCATCCAATCTATTTTTACCCTTATTAAAAGTAAATCCGTCATAGGAAAAACTATACTTAGAATTGACTGTAATGCCTCCCAAAGCATCCACGATTTTTATTAAAGATGAAAAATTGATATTTACATAAAAGTCTACATTAGTAGCATATAAATCTGCGAGTGTCTTCATCGACTCCTCGACACCATATATTCCCGCATGAGTAAGTTTATCCATCGCCTTTTTAGAATGTAATTTAACATAATAATCTCTTGGCGTATTAACTAATAAAATACTACGAGTCTTAGGATTAACCGCTACTAAAATGTTGACATCACTTCTCGAAACATTTTTGATCGATCCATAAGTATCATTACCACTTACATATATTAAAAACGGTTCTTTAGTTACATCGACTTCACTTTTACTTACCTCACGTTTCACCTGTATTTTAATAGTATCTACTAACTTGAAATGACTAAACAACTCCTCATAGTTTTCATTCATTAGCTCTACAAGCGACGAACTAATATATATTACATCTATTTTTTTATCGATACCATCTTTAAGCATTGTCTCGATCTCGTCATAAGTTTTTTGATCCTTAAAAGTTGCCCTTTTATCGAGTTCTTTCTTTGCCTCTTCCAAAGTATCACTTTTATTATCAAAAATACCTAAAACTGTTTTATTTATATCTGCAATCGAAGTATAATCGCTTGAACTTAAAGCATATAGATGATATTCCTCTTCCTTTTCTACAGCAGAACTTACTACTTTAGAGACGAAGCTAGAAAATAAATTCACATTATATATACCAAACACAGCTATCCCCGATATCAAAATAGCCATTATGAAAAATGGAATTTTAAAGCCTACTTTAAATCTTTTATTTAATACACACAGTATCATACCTTCTACTAAGACAAATGCTAAAAGTAAAACAATTAAAATTTTGAATCCTAACACATTAAGTCTTATTACCATAAATAAAAGTATCAAAGTAAGTAATACCATTAAAACACTAGTTCCAACGAATAATTTCCTATATTTCATAGGTTTGCGTTTTTTAATAACTTTTCGATTATTACTTGGCACCTTACCATTATTACTAACTGACTGTTTAACTACATTCTTTGTTTTTTCCATATAAAAACTCCACCTTCTCTAATTATATGCTTTAAAAGTGGAATTTGTAAATTCTATTTAAAAATATAGTTGTAAACTTCTGTAAACTCACTTACTCCGATTATTTCAATATTTTTTAAAATCTTACTAGGTATCTTTTCGATATCAGCCATATTATCTTTTGGAATAAATAATCTCTCTATCTTAGAGTTACTTGCACATATAACTTTCTCTTTAATGCCACCTACCCGCATTATTCTACCCTTTAGAGAAATCTCTCCTGTAAAAGCCGTACTATTAGGAATTTTAACATTAAGTATTTCACTTAATATAGCGACACTCATTCCTAAACCCGCACTAGGTCCATCTTTCGGAGTTGCCCCATCGAGAGCATGTATGTGAAAAGTTTTATTAAAACTTTTATTATCTAGTTTAAAACTGCGAGCATTAGCCTTTAAAAACGAAAGAGCCACAATTGCACTTTCCTGCATCACTTTGCCAAGTGACCCCGTCGTTATAACTTTAAAAACTTCATCATAAACTGTAACTTCTACGTTTAAAATGCACCCTCCAGCTGTCGTACAAGCTGGCACATTAACGACCCCCGAAGTATCATACAAATTGAGACCAATTTCTTGTTTTACTCTACCCAAATATGTCTCAAGTTCACTGGCCTTTACTGTTACAGTCTTCACAATCCCCTT
Organism: uncultured bacterium; assembly: GCA_947646655.1. Classification (GTDB taxonomy): domain Bacteria; phylum Bacillota_I; class Bacilli_A; order RF39; family UBA660; genus RUG11867. The sequence continues at coordinate 62,718 of CANSHI010000007.1, read as the reverse complement.
AATCAAAATTTTTCGAATGATCGAAGAGATCTTTCTTTCTAAGTCACGAACTCCCGCTTCATGCGTATATTCTAGTACAATTTTTTTAATTACTTCATCACTAATCTTAATAAGCTTATGATCGAATCCGTATTCTTTACCTAATCTCGGCAAAGTATAATTTTTAGCTATTTCGATTTTATCATAAATAGTATAACTGTCAATTTCGATTATATCTAACCTATCTGAGAGTGCCTTTGGAATTTTAGATTCATCATTCGCAGTCAAAATAAATATTACATTACTGAGATCAAACGGTTCTTGTACATAGTTATCTACAAACTCTTTATTTTGATTTTGATCCAATATTTCTAACAAAATGCTAGAAGGATCACTTTTATAATCTCTCATCATTTTATCTACTTCATCTATTAAAACAACGGGATTATTGACACCACATTTCCGTATACCTTCCATTATTTTACCAGGACCAGCACCGATATATGTCTTTCTATGTCCTATTAGCTCGGAAGAATCGTTTAAACCTCCAACACTTACCTTCACAAACTCTCGCCTAATTGAGCTCGCTAACTCCCTGGCAAACGTCGTCTTCCCGACTCCAGGTGGACCTATTAAACATAAAACAGGACTATGTACCTTTTTGTTCTTTTTCCTAAGTGTTAAGTATTCTTCTATGCGAGCTTTAGATGAAGATAGCCCATAATGAAGTTCATTTAAATGGTCATCGATCTTTTTAATATCGCTTTCTTCTTTAGAACTTTTATTCCATGGCAAACTAGTAACAAATTCTAAATATGATCTAATACTGCCATATTCAGGAGAAGCATCAGTAGTCATCTCTAGGCGTTTGACCTCTCTTTTCAAAGCCTCTCTCGTTCTAGAACTGACATTTAAATTTTCTACTACTTCATAAAAGTGCTCACATTCTGCTAATCTCTCATTAGTTAACCCAATTTCTTTAGAAAGTGTTTTTATTTTCTCTCTTATAATGATCTCTTTTTCGTTTTTCTCAAAATTATTTCTTACTTCTTCTTCGATCTTATTTTCTAATTCACAAGACATGATCTCATTATTCAAAATAGTTATTAAAATGCGAGCTCTTTTATAATAATCTGCTTCTTTAAATAGCTTACTTTTCTGCTTAAAATTCAACTCTAAAGTGGCACCCACCATATCAGTAATCTTACTTAAATTAGTTACATTTTTAAGAACTCCTAATATTGCATTTGAAACTTTACTATCCACTTCGACATATTTATCGACTAAAGATTTTATCTTCCTAGCATAAGCCATTTCTTCATCCAAGTTGTATTTAGGTGAACTGATACTTTCACTCTCGACTTCGATCATGTCACCATCGAGTAGCTTCAGACTAGTTATTTTGACCCTCTTAACACCTCTTAAAATGACTCTAGCATTGCCATTTGGCAAAGAAATAGCATTTTTGACCTTACAAAAAGACGCGATTTTCTCGATGTCTTTTATTTTTGTTACACTCTTTAACTCTTCCTGAGCAGAAACTACTACTAGTTCGCCATTATAAAGCTTAAGAGCATTAAATATTATTTGTTTAGATAATTCGTTATTCAATTCCAACTTGATTTCTTGATTAGGGAAAAGCACTAAATTTTGAAGTATCAATATCAGCAGACTATTTTTCATTTAGTTCCTTCACCTCGACTTGCAATCAGAATGGTTTTTATTATAATTAAAAGAACTAAAAAAGTAAACCATAATTTTGCCAAATTCCAAAAAACCGATTTACCATTTTTTACCATTTATAATATTACATAAGTTTTCTCAAAGTATAAGTTACATCTAATACAAAAAAAGTCCCTAAAACAACGCATAAAAACGAAATCGAACCCGCACTCGACGAACTCAGTACGACGTCTAAAATTGGGTTTATTATTAAAACTTGCATAATCGCCAAAACACCAAAAATCTTATAATTTACTCGTGTCATAAGTTTTTTATCAAATAAACCACCCACTTGATTTAACATAAAAATAACTAAAACCCCTGCCAAAAAGATTATTGGCAATCTAAAACTTTGAAAATACACCATTAATATACCAAAAACCCCATAAGAAGGACTGATCATCCCCTGAAACACACTTTTTTCTTTAAAAATGATGTTTAATATGTAATAACCTATTAAATTAAATATTAAAAATTTAGTTAGAAATAATATTGCATCCATAATGTCTCCTCACCAATTATATGTTTAATCATAGTCAAAAATTACTAAAAGGTTAGTAATTAGAATAAAACGGAAGACAACCCAAAAAAAATGTGATAATATTAACCTACGGAGGGATAAAAAATGATAACAATTGATTTAAATATTAAAGATAAACCAGGAAAATGGTATCTTAAAGATGAAGTTTTATTTAATGCGATAATCAACAAAAATCCTGAACTGATCAAAAAGTTTATAAAGACGATTCATCCTTTATATAATATAACAGATAGTCTATTTGATATTGTCAATAATTACGTAGACTTTTCAAAAGAACAAACTTCTCTCTACTGTGGTCTCATAGTAAGAACTGGCCTTTTTGAATATGCCGTTTTATATTTAGAAGGAACAACGATCGACGAAGACTACATGGTATCACTTATCGACGAGTATATACATGATATCGGGGAAATACCTAATGAAGTAAATGTCAGCAAATTTATTATCGAAAAAAAAGCTTTTTTAAAGGCAATAGATAAACTCTAGGAATATTTTTCTACTATCCAATCTATAATATAATAGATTGGAGGACTAGGAATGCTTACAAAGAAAAATTTATGGTTTTTAACACTTTTTAGCATCATTTTAGTAATGGCAGTATATTATGTATCAGTTCCCACTGATAATGCTGGTTTAGTAAATAAGGAGCTTAAACAAGAGGGAAACAGTGTCGAAATAAACGAGACCAGTGCAATAAGTGCTCTTAGAGTCAGCCGTGATGAGTCTCTAGAACAAGAAATATCGGGTATTAAAGCAATTCTTACCGATGAGACAAAGACTACAGAAGAAAAATCAGATGCTTATGAAGCACTAAAAGATTTAAATCTCAATAAAGGAAAAGAAGAGACATTAGAAAAAACTATCAAAGAAAATTACAACTACGAAAACTTTGTACAAATCGACAATTCCAATGTCAAAGTAGTTATCGATACAGACAGTCATTCTTTTGAACTCGCCAATAAGATTATGAAAACTGTACAAGAATCATTTGACTCTAAAGTTTATGTCACTGTAAGTTTTGGCGAAGTGTAGCAAAAATTTATCCTTTTCATAAACTATTATTGGAGGATCAAGTTGATGCGTTTATGGAGAAAAATATACTAACTAATAGAGAACAAGAAGTCTTCGATTTACTTGTCCTAAACAAATCCACGAGTGAGATTGCCACATTCTTAGGAATAAGCGAGAAAACTGTCCGCAACCATATATCAAATACTATTCAAAAATTAGGAGTTAAAGGTAGAACTCAAGCTGTCATAGAACTGGTACGTCTCGGATTAATAAATTTTTAAAAGTCTTTTTAGACTTTTTTTCGTTATTGATGAATATCATTAATTAGGGTGTTTTATTATGTTAAAAAAAAGTTCTATTAAAAAAATTTCTCTTGCAGCCTTCTGCTTACTAATTCTTCTAATTTTATACTTATTCCCACGTACAACCGAGAAAACCGAAAGTATCAATCCCAAAACCACTTACTCAGTCAAAAACATACAAGATACCATTTATTTGATCGACAAAAACGATTATGTAGCTCGTGTCAATATATCGATTAAAGCAGAGGACAGTATCAAAAAAGCAACAGAAGTGCTTTCTTATCTTACTGTTGGATCAAATAATGCTAGCCTAATTCCAAATGGCTTCAAGCCTATTATTCCAGCAGGCACAAAAGTTTTAGCATCCAGTCTAGATGATGGAAATTTCAAAGTTAATTTCTCCAAAGAATTTTTAAACATCGAAGCCGAAAATGAAATTAAATTGATCGAATCTCTAGTTTACAGCTTAACAGGTATCGAAGGAATCAATAGTATAACTATTTTAGTAGAAGGTAGTATATTAAATAAGTTGCCACACAGCAAGGAATTTTTAGATAATCCTATCGATCGCTCCTATGGCATTAATAAAACTTACGATATGGATAAACTTTCAGGAACTAGTAAGACGACTATGTATTACTTATCTAAGTATGATGGTTACTATTACTATGTACCGGTAACAAAAGTATCGAATACAGACAAAGAAAAAATAGAAGTCATAATCAAAGAACTTACTAGTTCCCCAGTATACGAGACTAATCTCATGAGTTACTTAAATAGTGAGACTACTCTTCAAAATTATGAAATACTAGACAATGAGCTCAGCATAGACTTCAACAATGCCATATTATCAGATGTTACGAATAAAGAACTATTAGAAGAAGTGACATATGCTATCAATTTATCTATTAAAGATAACTATGGAATCGATGCTGTTTCCTATACAGTAAATAACGAAAAAATTGCAACTTTTGATCTAAAAAGCCTTGAATAATTAGGCTTTTTATTATATAATGATTCTTGTAAACGTTCGCGTAGCTCAGTTGGATAGAGCATGCGCCTTCTAAGCGCAGGGTCGAGGGTTCGAATCCCCCCGCGAACACCATATATATAAAATAACTCGAGGTTCATCTCGAGTTTTATTATGACCACTTTTAAAAAGATTACCTTACAATAGCCTTTCTTCCATGGAATACAATTACAAATTCATTAATACATTTAACATTTCCTTCTAAAAAATCCAACTTATAATTCTTTTCTTTTAGTTGAGACATCCCCTTTTTTGCATCGGCTTCCATTTTTTTTAAATTAGATGCCCTTTTAACTTCAACTACTATTCCCAAAGTTTTATCTTTTCTTAAAATAAGTATATCTGATCTTCCATATCCAGCTTCACGATTTGATAAAACATTATAAGCATTACTATTAATAAATAGTTTAAATAATCCTAACAATAAACCGTGATAAAAATATTCATAATTATCTCAGCTACTTACAGATAATAATATATGATTCAAATTTAATTCAGCTTTCTCTTTATCGTTTTCTATCAAAGCTTCCACAAAATTATCGACGTCATCTCTTCCACCAGCATTACCATTTAAAGTGATTTCTTCAAAAATATTTACTAAATCAATTTGTACTTCTCTATTAGGAATCCTAAAAAATGTTCTCAATTCATCTTTATGATCCAAAGTCAGATATCCACTAACGAGCATCAAGTTTAATATCGAATTTAACTCATCAGAGTTTAACAAAGCATAAGACAACTTAGGTTCGTATGCAAATGAGATTGTTTTACCTAATATCAAATCTTCTAACTTGCCCCAATTCTGTTTATCAGTTTTCTCTATTAAATTTTTAATCAAAGTATTAGAACCTGTATTAATCCAATAAGGCCGTAATTCTTTAAGAGATGCATAGTTAAGTACACTCCAAGGATTATATATATGTACTCCATTAAAGTTATAACCATTGTAATATTCTTTAACATCAGCATTAAATTCCACATCAAAATATTTTAGTAACTCTTTTGTTTCATCTTCAGTAAAACCGAAATACTCACTATACCCAGGTGCCATTACATCATATATTACTGGATTATTGAAAGCACTAAAAAGTGATTCTCCACCAACTCTTAAAACTCCTGTCATAATACCCATTTTAAGAGAATCATTTCCCTTAAAAGTACTTGAAAATATAGGCCTTATTATATTCATAATTTTTACATAATATCTGTTATTATAACCTGAGTCCATAGGCGTATCATACTCATCAATTAACACTATTACTTTACTCTTATACTTTCTTTCTAACCAAATACAAAGGTTAGAAAGAGCTTCTTTATAGTCGTCTTCAGACCCACTTTCTTTTAAAATACGATCATATTTTTCATACTCTACGTGATTTAATATATCTATTATATCTTTTTTTTCATTATAAAGTCTTCCAAATAAAGTTCTCAGTCCATAATAACAACTCTCAAATGTATTTGCAGTTAAACTTTTAAAATCTAAATGGATTACTGGATATTTGTTTAGATTTTGTTTATAGATTTCACTTTTAGATATTTTAAGATCTTTAAATAAATCCTTGCTGTTCTTTTCAATATCGAAAAAATTTTCTAACATCGATATAAATAAACTTTTACCAAACCTTCTTGGACGCGGGAAAAGCACAACTTGCGAATCATTTATTAATAGTTACTCAATTGCCAAAGTTTTATCAATATAATAGTTATTATTTTCAATAACCCTTTTAAAATCATCTTTTCCTATTGGTAATACTTTTTTCATAAAGCCCCTCCTTTTATAGTATTATTATACATTAATAAATGCTAAAACTCAATTATTACTTCAAAACAAAAAAACATAGTATTTGCTATTCTATGTCATTTTTTAAATATGCTAAATATTCCACCTGCGCCACCATTGCCATTATCAGTAAATATTCCTAATTTCTCTAAGAAAGAATCTAAAGCCATTTGTGAATCCTTTCTTTCATCGAGAGGAGGTATATTATAAAATACTTTTACTTTAGCTTCATATTCAAACTCTTTAACATCATTCATATCTAATAAGCTTTTATTTAGCACTATTTTTTTATCTTTAATTCTGTCTAAAATGTTACGATCTTTTCTAAGTAGAGCATTTAATTTTATCGTACTAGGCTCCAATAAATAAATTACATCAGTACAAGTTCCATCTGTATCTAAATTACTATTATTTAAATCGACTAAAACGATTTCAAACTGATTAAACTTATTTCGAACATTGCCGATATTATTAGCAGGTACACTCATCAGTTCATTATCACCAAAATAACTGAAATCATTATTATTGATCTCTACTGCAAGTACTTTTCTCTTATTCAAATTTTTCTTTAACATGTATACAAGAGTCGTCGCTCCAGCATCAGGTGTCAGATCCTTAAATCCTATGATTTTTGGACCACTACCCATTCCACTATTTTGATTAAAACCAGGAGTCATATTAAAGTTTTGATTGCCACCAAAATTTTGTGTTTGATTAAACCCTGCATTTTGGTTAAATCCCTGATTCATACCCATACTTTGGTTCTGTGCCATCCACTGTTGTTGATTTTGATTATTATTAAATCCCTGCATCCCCATGTTATTCATATTATTATTATTTTGATTATTGTTAGCATTCATATTGGGAGCAAAGCCACCAAACAATCCACCTTTTGCATTCTTAAGATTTTGCTGTTCACTAGCAGCTAAATCGTGGTACTGAGCAACATCTCTATAACTATTTGGATTACTCATCAAATATATTACTCCAGTTATATCTCTTGCAAAGTTATAAATACCTAAACTTATTATCTTAGAGAGAAAAGAATTATTAATACGAGGATCATCATCCAAAAGCAATATTATTTTAGATGCATCTAAAGAGGCACTAAGCCTTTGAATATTCCCAATATTAAATGAATCTTTTAAAGCCGTAATATCCAATATCATCCTATTAAAATAAAAGTTTGCAAAAGTATCAACTATTGTCTCAATATCAAACTCTCCATCTAATCTTTTAATGACATCGATTTCTAAATTAGAGAGTTCATCTTTATATTTATTTGCAACTATGACATTCATTTATTTTTCCTCCCTTTTTATTTTTTATCTCGTATAATCGTAAATATATCTACTTTCTCCTGAAACTTGAAAAGATGAATAATATCTTACAACAGGTATATCAAACTTAAAAAATGTTACCACTCTATACATATATTGTAGTTTAGGCCCATCATCGACAGGAGATGGAGATTGTGATCTATACACACACAAATTATATTGATCTTGTGGAACATCACCTACGTTGTTAAATCCTTCAACAAACTCCCAATCGTGTTCAAAATCTGTAGAAATTCTATCTTCACATCTTCCATAAGAAGAAAGTCCCTGATTAACTATATAATTTTCGATTTTCTCAGACAGCTTCCCTTGCTTATCATCATGACCACCATATTCTTCGATCATACTAATAACATTATTTTTAACTCTGAATGCCTTAGCATAATTGAGTGTTATCGATAAATAAGCCGTGAACAATATAATAAAAGTTAAACAAATTCCAAAAACCCATGCTGAACCCATTGAATCTCTCATTTTTTCACACCCTTTAATCGATTTTTAGCTTGTAAACAATGGCAAGAATCTTACCACCATTTACAAGCCTTGAACATCAGTTCAAAACTTTTTAATCAGTAAAAACATACTTAGTCGTTCCACCGATTTTAAAATTCATTAGAACATTTACTACTGGTAGATCGAATTTAAAGAAGGTATAAACCTTATAATAAGATCTATCTGCTCTAATATCATCCATAGCTGTACTATCTATTTCTTTTTTATAAATACAAGCTCCACAAATATTACTATCATTAGGCTTTTGTCTTAAACAGCCTACTCTATTCCAAGAAGTTGTAATACTTTCCCCGTCTAAAGTTTTCTCAGTAATAGTTGGCTCGCATTTTCCTTCTGCAACATAACCTTGAGAAGTCAAATACGTTTCCAGATCTTCTCTTAAAGCACCATCATCGTACCCACCAGGAGTATCTTCTATTTTACTTACTAAATAATCTTTTGTAATAAAGGCTTTATTGTAATTAACTGAAATGGCAATATAGCCCGTGAAAAGAATTATAAACACTAAACATATAACGAATATATATGATGAACCTATTGCCTCTTTCATTTAATTCACATCCCTTTATCTTAATTATTTTGTACAAGTTTTACTAGATTTTTGGTTACCTTCTGTGTTTTCATAATTACACTGCCATTCCTTATCGCCAGCTTTTCCTTCACATTTAATTTTGTAACCTTCTTCTTCAATTGTAACACCAGGTCCACTATTGCATGCTTGTGTTAATGCGATCTGAGCACGAAGAGTTGGCAATAAGAAAGCTGTAAATACAGCTAGGATTGCTGCAATTGCAACGATTGCTATAACTGTTGTACTAAGTTCACCAGTTGCTTCTTTCATTTATAAATCTCCTCCTTTATTTTCTAATATTATTATAAATTAAATACTTAAATTTATCAATACTTCAATATGTAAATTTACATCCTAGCCTAGACTGAATGTCATAAGTATTGAAATTACCATTAGAATCATAACACCGATACCTGTACATACGAGCATAGTCATCGTTTTAGATTCCATTTTCTCTAATCTGTTCTTATATTTAGTCTCACGAGCTTTTTGCTGAAGATTAGAAATCGTTTTAGAGAAAGTCATTAACTGTTCTTGTTTTCTTTCCTGTTTACCGAGACCTAAGCGATATAAAAGTCTCATCATTCTCATCGAATCTCTAACTGGATAATCTCTTGCAAATTGCATGTAAGGTTCGATCGAAGAATCTCCTGAATTTATCGCATCGATCATCTTCTGTAGTCCCTCTTTAAATATAGCAGGAGCAGTATCTACTGACTTACCTATTGCAACAGGGACTGTATAGTGTTGTATCAATATTTCTAAACTCTTCAAATAATACGGAAGTTGAACATCGATTTCATGCATGTGTTTTCTACGATAACTTTTTAAATCCAAATAAGGTAATTTAAATACACCAATCGCAATTAAAATTGCTAAAATTACAGTTAAATAATTTAAATCAGTAATAAGTAAAAACAGAGCAAACGCCAAAACCATCATGGCATTTTTTATTCTCTTATTATACATCTCGTCAACATTAATATCTCCACCATATCTCGCTTTAAGTAAAAAGTCATAATCGGACTCTTTAAACTTGATGAGTGCTCCAGAATAATCACTGACGAATTTTCCAGCACTGACTATTCCTGAATACTCACAAACAAAGAATATGATAGCCGCACAAATAATAATCTCTATATACATAATTACTCAGCTCCTATATCTTCATTATAGAACTTTGTTCCACTTAAGAGGAAGTAAGAATTTATTATGATAATCGCATGCAATACAATTTGTATGTACCATAAACTTATCATTTTTAAATAAGACTCTTGCCCTAACAAAAACTGCATCAACATGACGAGTAAGTATAGAGCAACACCATATAAAACGAACTTTTTATAAAAGGCTGCTCTATCCATCTTATCTCTATAAACTCCCTCAACTAACATATCGATATCTTGCATCATCAATTCTAAAGACTCGCCAGAATCTTTTGCACCTTCATTCGTAATTTGTAAAAATAACTGGTGCATATTTTTTACCATATAATATGGATATTTATCGCTCATGAACTTCAATGCTTCATCGATAGTACCATTTGCATAAGACATATCTATCATCGTAGATACATCAGATAAAATAGGCTCTTCTAATATTCCAGACTCTCTTACACCTTCTAAAGACTTTACAAAACTCTGTGAAGTATTAAACTCCATTATAACATTCGTACAATATATTTGAATTTCTTCAAATATGTATTCATTGTAAATACGTTTATAACGCAAATAAGAAATGTATGGAATAAATGCAATTGCAATACCAGCATATATGATTGCCCAAAACAGTGAATAGAAGTAAAGAAATGCTATACCAGCTGCTACTCCACCAAACAGAGCAATTTGAACTATATATTGCTTAGTAGTAAAGTCTTGGCCTAGTTCCTTAGCTTTCTCTTTAACAACTCTAAAACTATAAGGCGCATACTTCTCATATGCAGATCCTGCCATCTCCGTAAAATACTTATATGGAGCATTACCAGGACTCTTTCTGTACATATATATAAATATTGCCAACACTAACATTATAATTAATTCCATGTGTTACGCACCTGCCATTTCTACTGTTTGATTTAATCTGAATGTGTCCTCAGGAAGATTGACCCCCTGAATAGCCACATAATCTAAAAGGTGTTTAGTCGGATTATTAAGTGAAATATGCCCGTCTAAAGTTTTTCTATATATTACATTTTGTTTTGCCTCATTTGTATCATCCTCGACATAAAACTCGCAAACTTCCAATATCTCACGTTGGAATCTTCCAAGCGCTTTACTATAATACCCTTTTACGTATATAGCTAATTGAACATATCTATAAACCGTTCTAAGAAATTGCTCAACATCTTGTGATCCTTCCATCAACGCATACATACGCATCGGTACACTGCTAGCTTTATCCGAGTGGATAGTTGACAAAATATTATGTCCTGACGATATCGAGTTACGTACTGCCATAACTGCTTCTGCTGAACGAACCTCGGACAAAAGTATCCATTGAGGGTTCTGTCTCATACAGCCCTCCAAAAGATCTGAATAGCTTGCAACATTATTAGTTTTCATCGCTACTATATCTCTATGCGGATATATTTTATCTAAGTGTAACTCTAAAGTATCTTCTATAGTAATAATTTTTTCGTTTTCTTTAATGTGACTCGCCAAATACTTAACTAACTCTGTTTTACCTGAACCAGTTTCACCACATACGATAATATTACAATGTCCCTCAACACACTTCATCAAAAAATCGTGCATTTGTAAACTTACATATCCCTCATCCAATAATTTCTTTTTATTAAGTCTTATTTTTGCTGGAGTCTTACGAAGAACGCAAGCAATCCCATTCGTCGCTATCGATTCATGTATGAAATTCATACGTAATTCACTCGACTCAGCATCCAACAAAGGATGTGCCATATTAAATGTTTTACCCATTACATTAGAACATTGGAAAGCAAGTTTTTCCATTAAAGCATTATTGATATCAGGCCTTTCCACCTTATAGATCCCTTTAGAAAGAGTCTTAAGGTGGACCTGACCATCATTACTATATGATACGTCTGTAACATCATCATCGTCTAGGAATTCTTGAAGAGGACCGAAATCTAACTGATCGAATATAGCCTCATTCATTTATATCACCTTCCTATTCGTTTGTTTGATTATTGTTATCAGTATTATTGTTATTGTTATTATTTTGACCGTTGTTATTTATGTCTTGTCTATCATCTGCTAAACGACATTCTGCAACGCCAGTATTATTTTCAATACATTCATCAGGTATTTCAGCAGTTTGATTTTCAATTAATTCAACTAACCATTCACTACTCTTCAATGTTTCTCCAGCTTCTGCTGTATAGTTATTATTTTTTGGTACAGTAACTATTTCCATACCTAAATAAGCTGCTTTTTTAAGTAGTAAATATAAATCTTCTGGTACTGCGAATAAAAGTTGTGAAGGTTCTCTAACTTCTATAGTTGTTTCAAAAACATTTTTACCTTCAGCATCTTTAACGCCTAATACTTTTATACTTTGAATAAATTTACCATATACTAATACTCCATTTTCATCAGTAGTTCTTAAATATAAATCTATATATTGATCAGGGAAAATTGAGTTTGCATAAGTACTCTCAAATGTTACTGCTAAATTGAATATATTATATCCATCTGGAATATTCTCAAAAGCAGAATTTGGCATCTCTTCTTTAGTCATTAGAGATCCTTCATAAAAGTAGCTATTAGGTTGTATTTCAGTTGCATAACTTACATACTTACCCTTTACATTTTCACAGCTAGTAACCATATTTGAAGTTACTTGTGAAGATAAAACTTTAACTTGAGAAACCATATCCTCAGTTATTTGTGTTCTAGCAGGTATGGCTTGAGTGGCATAACAGACATATGCAGTAGTAACTGCACTCTTAACCCTCCAGTTATAAAATCCATACAATACAGCAACTCCTACGATTATTAAAATAAGTGTTACAGTATTTTTGTTTCCAATAAATCTTTTAAATGTTGTTCCTAAATTACCCATTATTTATTCCTCCTTCTTGATAAACTCTTTTGGGTCTTCATCATTATACATCTCTAAAATAGCATCTATTCTATCAGTGATGTCAAATGAATAATCACTATCTATAATAATCTGCGATGATTTCGTCGAAACCTCCACAGTTACTTTGGGTGGTGCTTCGAATATATCATAAAATGATATATCGTAAGTCTTATTTATCGTAACTACCTCCGAATATCTTCGAAGAAAGTTTTCCATAAATTTTTCACTAATAATGCGAAGATCACCATATCTTCTATAATAGGCATAGTCGACAGATTCTATCATAGAAGCTTCAGTAATCTCCTTAAGCATGTAATAGTTTTGTTCACTCGTCGTCGTCATATCAGTAACTAACATGATAACTGCGATCATTATTAGGCCTAGTACCATAAACCACCAAGCCCAAACACTCTCTTTCATATTACTCCGCTACCTCCTCTTGACGATCTAGCTTTTCTTGCTTTTCGATCAAATACTCACGATTTCTTTTTAGATCACTATATCCATACTTCGTTTCGTGATTATTTAAAGTGTTTTTGAATATCGTTTCACAAGAAGCAACTTTTGTTTGCTCGCTTCCTTCCTTGTTTTGCCCACTACTAGCTAGACAAGACAAGAATGGACTATAACAGTGATACCCTTTAGCATCTCCTTTATCATAACACGATAAGTTAAAATCTGCAAATGAATTTTCTTCTTTAATAGACTGTTCTCCATTATAATACCGTATTTGCTTCATTACAGTCGGTGTCAATCTAAATGTAAATCGTCCTTTATTTTCTTCTTTTATTAACTCTTGATAATCTTCGGCATCCTTTTTAATTCGCTGTTGCACTTCTTGTCCTCGAGCATCACTCCAGTTAGGACCCAAAGGATAATTATTAGGGTGACTAATATCATATGTATCTACAGGTCTATAGAAGAAATTGATTTCACCTAACTTATTTGGATCACCAGGTGGAGTATATATTTCATTTTCAACTTTATAATGGCACATATAGCCTTCTTCTACTTCATTAACTCCTTCATAATTACCTAAAGCACCTGATTCGTCATATCTTTTTTCAAATTGATCTGTCTCTTTAGTCAAAGATTTTTCTTTTCTAATTTTGTCCGAAATTTCTTTAACTGAAATATAATAATCGTAAAGTCCAGCATTAGTATTTATATTTACTGGCACAGCCTCTTTAGGAAGTGGAATGTTTGGCTTTAAATCACTTCCACTCAGTTTACCCGATGGTATCAAAGTATATATTTGAGGTAAATGATATGTATATGTTATTTCTTCCTCACGCTTAATATAAGCTGTATTATTGTAAAAATCACCTTCTATAGTCGAATCTACTGTACAAGTGTCTTTACCATAACAATTTAAATAGTTCCTTTTACTCAAACTAAATCCGATATCGTTATAACCACTTTTTTCTTCATTAGTATCTTTACTATACTTTTCATCTATATCAGTTGTTCTATCCCAATAATAACGTTTAGGCTCAGGATCATCAGTACTTAGAATATTCAATTTTTGAGATTTATAATCGAAAGGCATGTTACCGAAAACATATGAATCTTCATCTTCATAGCTAAAAGTTACTTTAGGATTAAATTGATATTCAAAATTTTCTCCACTTTTGGCACTTTCGATCGAGTAATTATCTTCCCCAATATTTCTAACTGTCGGTGCTTTATCCGTCCACGAAAAACATTTATTAAAGTTTGTAATTACGTCTTTATATTCTCTTAAAGCATTCAAATAATTATTTCTTGCACTTTTAGCAGCTGCTTCCATTTTCTTTTTCTCATCTTCAAAAGAATCTTTACCTAATTCTGTTTCAACAACAGTACCATTTTGACAACTTACATCACTAACGCCACCATAATCACCTGTTTTCTCAGCAAAATCGCTCGGATTAACATTACTATTAGGTCTTCTCTTAGTTCTCGCAGGAACTTTCCATTTCTTATAAGTATACTCAATTGTTTCTACTTTAGATCCGCTTCCATCTATAACTCTTACATCTCTTAAGCCACTAGCTGCACCAATTTTTATTAAAACAGCATCTATTTCATCGTTATCAAAAAGTTTTTGAATTTCATTTACGTCATTATCTATAATTATTCCTTTTTTATTTACATAAAAATCTAAATCGTACTGACCCTTAATATCACCATTTATATATTGAGACAATGAAACATCGTGTATAAATGTCGCAATAACTTTTCCTTTCAAGTCAGATAAACTTTGATAGTCACTATTATTTTTTACATAAATTGCATATGCTTCACTATCGCCTAAACAGTTTCCTCCACAGCATGTGTTCAAAGTTTTAGTTTCCTTGTGCTCCTCTATTTGAACTTTATCAGGAGCAAAATCATTTGCCCTTTCTTCATAATCTTTAGAAGTATTATATTCAGAAATCATTTTATCGCCCAAAGTTTTTAAATCTTGATCATATTTATCGTAATCTATTTTATTAGTTACACAAGTTCTCTTTCCAGTGACGGTTGGAATATTATTATCGAGTATAAAGAATTGTCCTGCTTTAGCATATTTATAAGATGGTAGTAATGCACTTATATCATCTTTACAACCTACTGTGCAATAATCATTCTCCACTATCAAGAATCCTGAATCGACATTTTTAGACAAAGTACAAGTTTTTAAATCATCACTTTCATTAAAGTAACCACCTGTACCTTCTTCTCCTTCCACACAACTAGCAGAATTTACAGCATCACTACAATCAGGCTTCTCAGGTTCAGGCTCACCGTCATCCTTTAAACAGATGTCCCATCTATAAACTAGAGGTTGCTGAAGTCGAGGACCTGTATCCGCAACAGCATTTACACTTGGGTCAGCTATTAAATATTTTTTGTCCGCATCATAATATCTTTTTATAACTAAACCATTATTTTTAGTATGCTGTTTATTGCCTTCTTGAGTATCTATCACAGCATTTTTAAGAGACACTGCCACTTTTTTAAAAGCATCAAACCCTTCCATATTGACATTAGTACTTTTAGAATCATTACTGCCTGATTCAGATTTGTTTGACTTTGGACAATTCTTGTCCACAAATTCAAATTCTTGTGGAACTGCTGCAGTTCCCTTAGAAATCTTTACTTCACAGCCAGTTTGAGAATGTCTCCATATTCCATAATCATTTTTATAATAGGCATGTTTAACATAGTAATTTTTGCCCTTACCATCCTTTTTAT
Organism: uncultured bacterium; assembly: GCA_947646655.1. Classification (GTDB taxonomy): domain Bacteria; phylum Bacillota_I; class Bacilli_A; order RF39; family UBA660; genus RUG11867. The sequence goes on along the minus strand of CANSHI010000007.1, from coordinate 46,648 downwards.
CTTCACCATACATTAAATTTTCATCATATGGTCCTCTGTTACGTCTTTTCCAAAACTCTTCTAAACTCATTTCTGACTCTTTAGTCGCTTTATTAACAACTGTAACAATACCTTCTCCTTGAGTTTCAATCCACTCAAAACCTTTATTTGGGTCGCCAGTCACTGTCTCCAAAATCTTTTGGTCTGCAATCAAATTAAGAGACTCTGTTTCAGCTTTTGTCATGCGAACTGAACTTCGTATTATTTCATGTTGCAATAAATAATAAACTGAATAAACATCTTTACCGACACATCTATTTGGATCAGTTGTAAAAGGATCTCCAGGTTCTTCTTCTTTAGGAGGATCACTAGGCTCTATACTCAAAGTCATTCTACCAGTAAAATCAACCCATAATGCAGGAATATACGCCACTTTATTTTCAACACCATATGTACTAGCACCAGTTCCATAATCATCAAAGGAACCTCCTTTGGATGAAACATTAACAGGATACATTTCTATAGCACCAGGTCCACTTTTTCTATTAGAACTACATGTGGCGGCTCCACCATTATAACCTGTCGTTCCACCTCTACAAGAAGTAACGAACGCTGAATCATTTATTGTCAATATATGGTCATTTCTGTAGTAAGTCTCATTAGGTTTCCAATTACCACCACTAAATCTGCCATCTTTTTTTAGCCAAGCAAATATTGAATCACAGTAAAATCCACTTTCCCCCATTACTCTTCCTTGTCCTACATCAGTTCTAACAGATTTTTCAAAATTAGAATTAAATGTAATTTTATTGTTTTCAAGGTCAAAAACCTTTTGACTTTTTACTTCATTGTCTACATGCTTATTAGCAACAGCAATATCTACCCATCCAGAATTTAAAGAATGTTTCATTTTAACAGAATATGTAGTTTTCTTACCATTTTTAGGTTTTATACTATTTAAATCTACTGAAGCAGAAAAACCTCCTAATAGCCTAACTGTATTCTCTTCATGGCAAGTATAACCACCATGCCAACAGTTCCAATATGTAAGATCGTAATATTTTGGATTTCCAATATCTGTAAACGAATTGTGACCATTACCAGCCCCAGCATATTTTATATCAAATTTAATTGAATTTGCACTACCTGGCTGTTCGCCTTCAGGTACCAACTGAAACTCAACAGTCGCATTTGAACCTAAGGTTTGTGGAATATTTGGCTTAAAAGCCCACCCGACCAAATATAATCTATTATCTTTAATTGTCATATGAGTGATATCATATTTGAGACGAGAAGCCATACCAGATCTAGCGTATACATTTCCAACCTTAGGTGGCAAATAGTTACTGTCTAACCTTTCAAGTTCACCAGGTTCACAAGTAGTGTAACTAACCGCTACGACATCTAGACACTTAAAAAGCAAAAAAACTAAAATAAAATGCTTAAAAATCTTGCGCATCATATCTCCTCTTTCTAATTATTAAAATAATAGCTATGGATAAAATAATTATTAAAATAACCAATAGTATTATTAAAACAAAACTAGTGCTCTTTTTATTTTCTTGTTCGACATTAGCTGCAGTATTTTCAAAAGTTCCATCGAACCAAATATCTTTATCGCAATTTGAATTTAAAGTACAATATTGTTTGTAAAAAGGTACTTTAGCTTCAAAAGATTTCAAAACTGTATCACAATTTTTAGATAAGACTTGAACCTTAATAACGCCACCTGTCGAATAAACTAATTCAGAAGAATTATTGATTGTATAATCTCCTCGATTCGTATCGACAATTATATAATAAGCTTCAGGCAAATTAGGAAAAAACACTTTAAAAAAGCCAGTTGCTGGATCGCCATTCATATCTTTAAAGTCATCGGCATATTGAATATCAAAAGTTAAATCTTTTAAAGCCTCGTTTGCTTCTTCAATTTCCCAATCGCGACATTCCTCAGCGTAAACGTTCATACCAAAACTAATAACAAATATAATTAGAGCCAAAATTACTTTTTTCATAACTTCCACTCCTTATTCTTTCTACGTTTTAAAATGATAAATATAATTATTGCAACACCTGCTACAAATAAAACGCCTAAAAATATAAATAAATAAATCTTCCAGTTTTTTTGTATTACATTGATTATTGATTCATCATTCTTAACATCAGGATCGTTTTTTTCATTATTCACCTGTATCTTATTTAAAAACTCATTTGTACTTTTTATATTGATCTCTGTTCCAATAAATTTCTGACAGTAGTAACTCGAACTATTTTGACAATAAGCAAATTCACTATAAGCATTATATCTAGGTTTAGTAAATTTTATAGTTTTTAATGAAAGTCCAGCACATTCTCCGTCCGACTTTATAGTAATATTATAGTTATATATATCCCCTGCATTATTATCGATAAAAGAATAAACACCATCTGTTACATCACTATTATAAACTCGTCTTTCTTCACCATTTTTGGTCGTACTAATCTCAGCATATAAATTTTCAGTTAAATTATAAATTGATATTTCAAAAGCAAAATTAGGCACTTTGTAAGTTGTAGTATTGCCATCGACTGTGATTTCTTTAACTTCACTATTATCGATAACCTCATAATTAGCTTTCACATAATTGGCAGCCCTAGACAATTCTTTTTTAGTAGCATTAGGGCAATAATTAGCAGCATCTACAACAGACATTCCAATGAATAAAAAACATACAACGAATAGCAAATTGCCAATATTTTTTTTCATCGTCTCACCTACTCTAATAACAATTATAGCATAAGGTCAAATATTTTTAAAGGAAAAATTTTCATAAATTGCCGAAAATTGGTTCTTGTCTAAAAAATCTATTGACGTAAATTGATAAAGTTTGCCTTCATACAGTTAGACATTTAGTATTGAATCTGATAAAATAACTATTAAGGTGACATTAAATGAAAACAGAAAAATTTTATACTCCAATTATAAAAATATTAGCTTTTTTTGGCTCAAATCTTTTAGTAATTATACCATTCAGCTTTTTTCTTAAAAAAAACTTAGTATTAGATAACATTCTAATGATTATTATAAATATCATTATGGTTTTTATTGCTTTCTTATTATTTAAAGATAAACTTAAAAATCAATTCCAAGATTTTCAAAAACATTGGAAAAAGAACCTTAAAATAATATTTAAGTACTGGTTCATAGGCTTGTTATTAATGATGATAGTCAATCTCATCATCAATGTTTTTATACTAAAAAATATTGCCCCAAATGAAGAAGCAAATCGCAATATTATCGAACAATATCCTGTATATGCTATACTCTCTATTGCTCTACTCACTCCTATTACAGAAGAGCTTCTTTTCAGACTTAATTTCAAAGATACGTTCAAAAAGAAATCAACCTTTGTCCTCACAACTGGAATATTGTTTGGTTTAATGCATGTCATCGCATCACTAGAGAACCCCCTTTATCTTTTATATTTAATACCATACTCTATTTTAGGCTTCACTTTTGGCTTAATATTTTATGATACTAAAAATGTCACTTCCAGTATCATCGCTCACTCTCTACATAACAGCATATCTTTACTTATCATATTTTTAGGAATATAAAGGAGGAATAAATCATGTCTTTACAAGCTGAAAAAGATTCTAATGAAGAAATTACTTCCAAAAGAAAAAGACCATTAGTCTCTATTTTATTAATAGTATTTTTAATTTTTTCACTTATTTATATTTATGCTAGATATATCGGTACAACAGGGTTCAAAGTAAAAGAATACAATATAATAAATGAAAATATCCCGATCAGCTTTGATGGATTTTCCATAGTACATTTCAGTGACTTAGAATTGGGATCTACTTTTGAAATAGAAGACTTAGACACACTTGTCAAAAGTATAAATGGTCTTAATCCCGATATTGTAGTTTTTACAGGAGATATTTCCAAAAACTATCAAAGCTTATTGAGTGATGAAGATAAAAACGTTGTTATCGAGAAGTTTAAAGAGATCGATCCCTTAATAGGAAAATATGCCGTTAGAGGTGATGACGATGCCATCAACTCTTTATATGACGAAATAATAAATGCTTCTGATTTTAAAGATCTGACCAACTCATATGAGTTAATTTATTATAAAGGTTTAACACCAATAGTACTTTATGGTTTAGATTCTCTGCTTACTGGAACACAAGATTATAATAAAACTTTTTCTTATCCAAATAATTTAGAAGACACTTCACATATGGCTACTTACAGAGTTCTTTTAGCCCACGAACCCGACACAGCATTAAATATAAAAGAATATAATCTCTCTTTGATGCTAGCAGGCCATTCACACAACAGTGAAATTAATGTTCCATATCTTAAAGATTTATTCAACATCAATGGTTCAAAAACTTATTACAATGAATATCAAAAAGTTGGAAATATGGATTTATATATTTCTAATGGTTTAGGTACTTCTAAATACAAAGTCAGATTATTTAACAAACCATCTATTTCGATTTATAGGCTTTACACCAACTAACAAAAACACCCCTTATTTCATATTTTATATAGAAGGGGTGTTTTTTATGAGATCTAACAATACGGATTATTATTTAGTTAGAGATGGCGACAGATACTTTTGGGTTCCTTTCCTTCTAGGAGGATTAGGTGGCGCAGCTGTCGTAGGTCTATCTCGTCCAAGACCTGTTTATGTCAATCAACCTGCTTATCCATACCCACCAAGACCTTATCCATATGGACCAGGTGGCTACGGATATTCAAACTCAGGTTATAATTATTATTACTAAACGAGTTCATCTCGTTTTTTAAATTTTTCTTTTTTCCTTAGACATTATATTTAATATTAAACCGAATAGCATGAAATAACTAAGTAAGCTCGAGCCTCCGTATGAAAGAAAAGGTAAAGTTATGCCAGTTATCGGTGTCAGACCAATGTTCATCAAAATATGCTCCCCTACTTGAAAAAGCATCATGTAAAAAATACTTGATAATATACATTTATGAATTTGTTTTTTTGTCTTCCCTATTTGTCTATGAAGCATATAAAGAATAAAAGTATAAATTAATACGACAAATATTCCTACTATGAAGCCGAAATTGCAAATGGTTAATGCAAAAACAAAATCAGTAGTCACCTCAGGTATATATATTTTACTATGCCTGAGTCCAAACCCAAAAGGACCACTCGCCCCTATACCTATCAAAGCATTTGAAAGTTGATAAGAACTAGCATTTTTAAAACTCAAAAGTCTATCCATTCGATAGAAAAAGCTCGTTCCAAAAAGCGATATAAATAGATCACTTTTTAGAAAATACAAGGCTACAAAACCACTTAGAAGAACAATACCAGTAACAAACATGAAAGTTATATGTCTTTTTTTAACTTTACTTGCTACAAGGATCCCAAACATCATAAGTAAATACATCAATACAACGCCTGTATCGGGCTCTAAAAATATTAGCATACATGGAATAAATGTATAGAATAAAATCTTTAAGAAAAGCTTAAAACCACCCTTTTTATCTTTGCCTATTATATTTGCTAAAAAGAGTATATAGAAAAATTTAAATAACTCACTCGGTTGAAAGGAAAATTGTCCCACTTTAAACCAAGAGTTTGCTCCATTTACATTTTTACCAAAAAACAAAACCAAAACCAAAGAAATACATCCCAAAATATAAAATATCGTACTAGATTTCAAGAGCAGACTTAAATCTATTTTATAAATAACAAACATGACTAAAGAACCTATTAAAATCCATAAAGCTTGTTTTTCAAAATTAGAACTATAAAGTTTGCTTATATAAGTAGCACCCTCCATATTTAACAAGCTTAATGATAATAGGACAATAATTGGCAACAAAAATAGTAAATACTCATGTCTTTTTTTGGTTTTCATATTCTTATTATTTCCAAATTTAATATATTTATTATAGGGAGGAATTAAAATTGAAAGATTTACCTAAAGTTTTTGCTAATCCAATAGATAAAAAACACAACAACAATAGATCATATAGTTATGGAAAACTAGAATCAGATCGCCATACTAGAAATGAAAAAGAAGTTTTAGACAAAATAAACAAGCTTTTTAAAGATGAGAGAACTATGTATTCAATCGACTGTATAATTAAGTTTGAAAATAATGAAGAAAAACATACGATCATCGGCAAAACTTCTAATAACTTAGTTACTAAACATCAACGTCTAATCCCAATAAGAGAAATTTATGACATTGAATTAGCATAATAACCGTATTCACGGTTCTTTTTTACAGAAAAAAATCCGTAAACATACGGACTTATTTAATTTTAGGCAAATTATCCATACTAGAAGATTCTGTATCTTCTTCTTTATTTGGATTATCGCTTATATTATCGTTAGGAAAAGTCTTAGTATTTTCAGATACTTTTTTTATTTTCTCTTCCCTAGATTCATCTGATAAATATTCATCATGTGATTCTTCTTTATCAGGATTAATATTTTCTATTCCTGTTTCACCATCTTGACAACTATTTTCAGCATCTATAGCAGAATTAACGTTGTTATTTTCTTTATCATTTGGCTCTTCCATCTCTAGAGGTGGAATAACAGGTTCAGTATTAATAACTGGTTTTTTAGCTTCCACACTTGCTTGATTAATAGCCATATCTATTAATGGAGTATATACAGTATTAGCATTTAAGTCGACTAATATTGTGTCCACTGGTACACGAACACGATGTCTATGTGAAGAAGCTGCAGTTACAGATTCTTTTAACTCAGAAACACCTAAAATTTTCTTCAATTGCTCATCAATATCTGCATAAATAGCTTCGTAATCATATTCACCAGTTGTTGGAGGAGTAAACATTAATTGAAGTCCATCTCTATTAACTCCATCGAACGGAATAGTCGCATTTGTAGCTTCTACAGTAAATCCTTCTGGAAGTTTTAGAGTATCTACCTTTATACTATTTCCTCTTACACCATCAGACCATATAGTAAATAATACGTATTGCTTCTTAGACTCGTCATATTTTATGAAGTAATTTATCTGATTAGCAGCTCGATAAAAAGTAATAGGATTTCCATCTTTATCAGTAATAGCAGAATATTTATCCTTTTCTTCTTGAGTAGCCTTAGTACCGTTTAAAAGTACTTCGAAGAATACTCTGTTTTCTCCAGGATTATTTAATACGTCTTTAATAACTTCTGGTGATACGACATCAGCCATTGGTTTTAATGAGAATATATTATTTATATAATTCATCATATTTCTTACTGTATCGTATTTAAGTACAACTGGATAAGTCGCATTCATAAATTCGACTACATCATTCTTAGTAATATAGTAGCCTTCTCCAATTTTACCCATACCTAATATTTTATTGCCATTAAGTACTAAACCTGCTACACCATCACTCGATTGACTATTAATATACTTTTTAACTGTTTCGATATTTACTGTACCGTCAGTATAAATATATTCTTTCAAATAGTAATCAAATGCTTCATTAATAACATCTTTATTTTTTGAATCGAAATAGAATATGAAATTTGGACTTAAAGGATTAGCCATTAAACTTGAATAGTAAGTTCTTGCATATCCCAACAGATTTGCTTCTGCTTTAAATGTATATGCCTTTTTCTTAGAATCATAACTAATGCTAATTCCTGGAATTGTCGTTTTATCGATTCCTTTTTCTTTAGCAATATCTAAAGCTACTTTAAAGTCTTTATAATTTTTAAATATACCTTGTTCTGTACTTATTGCATAATGAATAATATATTCAGATAAAGCTTTATTATTAGCATCGTAGTCTTTATAGTATTGTTGAGCATAATTTGTAATCCAAATCTTAAATTCCTCAAATAATTCGATCTCAGTTCCTACAACAGGACCATAAGAATCATCTACTTCTGTAGAAATATCTTTACTATATTCAGAATAGATCAATTTATAAGTATCTGTATCTGCATATTTAAAAGTTTTACCTTTAACAGTCTCAGTGACACTAGCTTTAAAATCTCTATTTTGACCAATTATTAACTCACAAGTCATTTCTACTGTTAAAGATCCTTCACGATAAGTTTTATTTGATCCATCTTCTAATGCTGGAAGTGTTATACTGTTACTATTCTTACTTGAAGAACCACTTCCATAAATACGATTTACTTGACAATTAGTCGGTGGTGTAACTGTATACTTATCTTGTGTTTTAGTATTTACACCTTTATTGATATCAAACATGAATATAAATGGTGCTTGTGTTTTTGTTTTAGTTCTATTTGAATCTAAATGCAACTGTGTTTCTTGATATGCACTTATAACATTAGCTTGATATTTTAATGGATTTTCTTTATTGTTTGTAGTGAAATATGCATGTGATTGGGCAAAGTCAGTTAAATTGACGCCGCCAATTACCAATAACATATATACTAAAACTAGTGCAATTCTTTTTCTCTTCTTTGTCATTTTAACCATTGCCCCTTTCTTTAATTATTAGGTTCAGCGAGGCTATCGCCATAAACTTGGCTAGCCGAATATCCTATATAAAGTGAATATGAAGATTTATCTCCCTCTACAGGATAAGTTTCATTATCACCCTGACCAGGAACATACTGTACAATAGCTCTATAAACTTTTATATCATTTGTTACAGGTACCTTAACGGTTTGATATTCTCCAGTAACAGTAGAATCTTTATTGAGCTTATTGTAAGTAGACTCGCCATCATCATTTTTTATTTCTTCTTCGATAGAAGTTATTTTATAGTTAGAAGCATCATCACCTTGTATAGACGCCGTTAAATATATGTTAGCAGCTGTCTCGATTTCTCTCGTATCTATTTTAAAGTAATAGATCATATCTTCAAAAGGTAAATGATTACCCATATTACATTCAGTATTATTAGAACCTTCGCCACATTCCTCGGCAAATTCTATATCGACTTTAAACTTAGTAACACGTGCTTCATCATTAGTTCCTAGACTAGAAATATATTTTGAATAGGTTACTACAGTCGCAAGAAGCCCTAAAACTCCGATATACACGAATAACCATTTATATAAATTCTGTCTAAATTTCTTACTATGTATTAACCCTTTCATAATATTTCACCTGCCTAACTTATTTGCTTTTCTTTTTAGTAGTAGCCTTTTTACTAGACGTCTTTTTAGTCGTACTAGATGCAACACTTTTCTTCTTTGGACTACTTGAAGAAGTAGTCTTTTTTGTTTTAGTTGCTTTAGGCTTATCTTCTAAACTTCTTTCTTGTTCCTTTTTATACTTTTTAAATTCTTCAAATTCAGCTTCTTCTGGTGTCATCACAGGATTACCATTTTCATCTGTACTCACAAATACACAAATTAGTATTCCAACGATAAGTATCATTACTAAAGTAAGAGGGCTTTTAAATGCCGAAAGTATTCTTCCTACCCAATTTAACTTTGTAACATACTTTCCGACGATTTTATCCATATCGGTTTCATCGTCTTCACTATCGTTATTATCACCCTTCGTGACCATCTTTTCACCATCGATTTTAATAATTCTGTGTGTTACGAAAGAACCCTGTTTATCATAGAAAGTGATTATATCATCTTCTTGATAATTTTTATCATGAGTATCGATAATAATCATATCACCAACATGTATAGTGGGTTCCATCGAACCAGACACAACCTCTAGAACACCATAGCCATTTATAGTTGCTAAATCTTGTCCCATGACTTTAACACATACCATGTTATAAACATTATATGCCAATACGAGCGTTAAGATTATAGTAACTATTATTGATAGTAACCTCTTTATTCCCTTCATCATACAAAACCCCTAATTTCTAATTTCCAGATTCTACAGATGCTTCGCTACATTTATCTAATATGACATCGAAGTTAATTCCCATCGATACTTGATACATTAAATCGATACTTCCAAGCTCAGCTGCTTTATTACCAATTTTAGTATCTATTATATCGCCTTCATGAGTTCCTGCATCTACCCATTTCCAGTGTACTGTGATCTCTCTTGTTTCACCAGCTGGAATAAGTAAATAATCAGCTTCTTGTAATTGAACTTCGTTCTTGTAGAAGAACTCGCCATCTTTAACACTAGAACTTGTAGCGTTTTTATTTAATATAGAATATGTCGGAGTAGTCTTAGTACCATCTAATGTAGTTCCATCACCCATATAGTAAGTACCTGCTTCATCTCTAATTATATATCCCATATTTAAACATCCACCATCGATACAAATAGTATTTTCTTCGATAAACATACCAGTCACTTTCATATCTTGTGTACCTTTATTGTTTACCTCGATAGTGTATTTACCACTAGCACCTGGATAAATCATTTTAGCTTTATCTTCACCATAATTTTCTACAGACTCTTTATTATAGAATAGAGGAATATCTGTAACCATTACGGTTCTACTTTGTGTTTCAAGTACTTCTTTAGTACTCATATCGTATTCCGCAACTAATGTTAAGTTATCATTTAAATCTTCATATTTAATGACTTCTTCACCAGTATACGTCTTACTTGTCCCCTGAACTATATATTGTTTAAATTCATAATAATGACATTCATCATCTGTAATCAAATATGGTTTTGGATACTTAGATAAATCGATGCTTGGATTTTCATCAGTCAACATAAACTCATAAGTAGATGTTGTCTCATTGAATAATCCTACTAACTTATCTGTTGTATCACCATCAGCGATTAATGTTACTAAGTAACCACGTTTTACATTAATCTGAATAGTTGGTCCATTGATATCTTTTCCATATGCACTTCCACTTACATTTAAGTAAGCATCTCCCATACCAGTAGCAGTAATCTTAATAGGTAAACTATTACTTCCTACTTTACTTCCAATATACTCGATTTTAATAGGTCCACTTGCTTCTACAACTACTTGTCTTCTGTCTTCTGTCTCAATAATGAGCTTTTTGTCAGAAGAATCTACAGTTGCAGTAACATTGCCTGTAAGTAAATACGGATCAGTATTTAAAATTATTGTTCTATCTTTCTTATCATCTAAGTAAGGTAGATCATAACTTCCCTTATCGGACCAAATTTTGTGATCTCTAGTTGTAAATTTAACAGTTGCATCGGCTAACTTATCGTTGTAATCTTTTATACCAAGATTAACAGTAACATCTGTATCGGCATCGATAACTTTTCCATCTGGAATAAGTTTAATCTTACCATACTCGACATGTTCATATTTAACTCCTGAAGGAAGTCCTGAAATGACTAAGTTTGAAGTATCGTAATTGCTTACTGTCATACCGTCTTCTTTTACAATGTATTCGATTATACATTCTTTATCTTCGATATAACAAACTTCACTCTTAGATGTAATTTCAATAGTACGAACAGTCTTATGAACTTTAACCTGATATTCGTTTGAATTTCCATCTGCATCTGATACTCTAATTATAACATATTTGTCTCCATTAGTCAAATCTACTGGGATTTCTCCACCTTCTAATGGTTTAAATTCTGTTAAAGTACCATCATCGTTTTTAAATCTATATTCTATAGTACCACCATTTGAACTAGGTAACAAAGTAATCGAATTTTCATTATCGTTAACATTGATTGTATAGTTAGTAACATCAGATTGGAAATTTGGATGCAATTCTGCTTTGTTATCTTTGACAACTAAGTCAGTAAGAACAGCATCTTCTTTTATAACAGGTTTTTCATCTTTATTAACTGTAATGCTATATTCTCTCTTTGTTTTACCGTCTTCAGCAGTAACTTCTACAGTAACAGTAGCACTTTCACCTGGGTTTAGCTTTTTATTTAATTCATCTTTTAAAGTAGCTAAATCACTTGCAGTATAAGTTGTACCTTTATACTCATATTTTATACCAGTAATACTAGCATTTTTATCGTTAGGAGTAGCAACTATTGAACTGATATCTTCATTAGATCCTAATTTTACTTCATTAGTACCTAAAGCATTTTCACCATTTACTAAAAATTCTTTCAACGATGCATCAGTTGATTTACCATTTTCATCTTTTGGTGCTTCTTTATTGATAATTACTTCATAACTCTTCTCAGTACCATCCTCAGCAGTAACAACAACGGTTACGACATTAGCACCAGCCTCAAGTGGCTTAATCTCTCCATCTACTACTTCTTTTCCATTATAGTAATATTTAACAGTTGCTTTATCATCATTAGGTGTAGCTTCTAATTTAACGCTATCTGTATCTTTATCGACCGTTTTATCAAAAGTTCCCATGATAGATTCTCCATCGATGGTTAAATCTTTTAAAGAAACATCGCTAGATTTATCAGATTTTCTATTGATGATAACAGTATAAGTTCTATCTCCTGCTGTAACTTGTAATTTATTCTCACCCATATTTAAAGGTAACTTACTTATATCACCAGCACTTATAATACGTCCATTATATGTATAAGTAACGCTTGTAGCAGTCGTTTCAACTTTAAATCCTATTTCACTAGTACTCTCATCGACATCGACTGTATAGTTTAACTCGTTTTGATCGAATTTAGGATTTAAAATTCCCTTATTATCTAAAACTTCGATATTAGTTATAACATTACTATTGTCTTCAGCAGCTTTATTGATATGTACTGTATAAGTAGTTTTAGTAACGCCATCTGGTGCTGTAACTTCTACTTCTAGCATGTTATCACCAGTATTTAGTGGTAAATTACTTATATCCGTTGTTTCAACACCGTTATATTTATATACGACAGTCGCATTAGGACTAGCAGGCTTCGCAGTAAATCCGATATTATCGACATCACTACCTACAGCTATATTATAGTCAGTTTCATATGGATTAAATTCTAATTTTCCTAAAGTATCAGTAAGACTAGCAAGTTCACTTCTTCTATCAACTGCACCATCAGCAGGTTCTCTATTGATTACCACTTTATAAGTAGTTACACTTCTTTTATCTTCAGAAGTAACTTTAATTTCTAATACGTTTACACCTGTTCTTAAATATAAATTGTTTAATGAAGTTACAGTATTGTTATTGAATGTATATTCTACTGTCGCTTTTTTACTTCTAGGTATCGCATCAAAATTGATCGTTTTAGTACTATTTGGAACATTTATTTCATAATATAAAGTATTTTTATTAAAGTCTAACTTAATCTCATTACCATCGGCATCTGTTGCATTTAAGTCTTTAAGTAAACTGTTATTAGATTTCGGCTTATTTATTACAACTTTATAAGAACCAGTACTTCCATCTTCTGCTTGAACAGTTACTATTAAGATGTTATCTCCCTCTTTTAAAGGTAGTTTTTCTTTCATAGCATCGCCTGTATATAGTACACCATTAAATGAGTAAGATATAACTTTAGACTTATCGCTTTGTGGAACAGCATCTATTTTAATAGTTTTTCTCCAAGAAGCTATTTTTAAACCGTATTCACGAGTTTCAGGGTCGAAATCATAAAACACCCATGATAAATCTAATTTTTTAAGTTTAGTATTGTTATCTAATACAGGGTTTACGGGTACATCAGGGTTTTCTGGATTTCCAGGATTTTCAGTATTATCTCCACCTTCACCCATATTATCGCCATCAGATGGCTTACTTGGCTTATTTGGTTTACTAGGTTTATTAGCACCAGGTTTACCAATATTTGAATTTTTATCATTAATTACAGTTAAATTGTATACAACACTGTATTCTTTACCATCATAATTAAGAGAAAGTGTAATAGTTGTTTTACCCTTTTTCTTAGCAGTTATCTTTAAAATTCCATTTTCTGCTTTAACATCGGCAATGTCAGGATTACTTAAAGATATTGTAACATCTCCCTCTAAAGCGACTAAACTATAAGTGATGGACTTAACTTTACTATAAGCCATATTAATTGTTCCAGACTTACTAGAAAGTTTAATTTGTCTCTTAATATCGTCTACGATAGTTACATCGGCAGTAGCTTGATAAGTTTTGCCATTTGTATCAGTTGATAATGTAACTGTTACCTTCCCTGCTCTTTTAGGATTGATAACAACGTATCCATCACTTACATAACATGTTGCAATGCTCGCATCACTCGTAGTACATGTAAACTCTTTTGGATTAATGTTTTCATAACTAAATGATAACTTAGCTTTTGTATCACCTAAAGAAATTTCGAGCTCTGATCTATCGAATTTCAAATCTTGGTTTTTAACTTTAACGCGATGATTAGTATCGTCTTCGACATCTACATTACCATCATTTCTAAAAATATCCCCAATTCTTCCAAAAAATCCAGAAGTACAACTACAACTAGTAATCAAAGAAAGAATTATAATAATAATAAGTATGATAAACATAACGGTCTTCTTAACCGTATTCTTTTCCTCATCACGTTTATTATTTTTAGGACTACTCTTCTGATTACTCATAATGACTTCCTTCCTTCTATCACCTATTTAAATTATATTTAAATTTAGTTTCCAAATAAACCCATGAATACTCATAGGCTTATTTGGAAGTTAAATTACTTCCAAATGTAAGATTTAACTTACAGTCCATTCCTTAATTAAGGAGCTGGAGTTACAGCTGGAGCTTCAGAATACTCACTGTTATCTTCACTAGCAGTAGCTTGTTCAGCAACGATGCTTACATCAAACTTAGCAGTAGCAAGACTAGCAACATTTTGACCAGCAAAAGTGTCTAATTTGTCTACTTCTTTTTCAGCTAATCCATCAATTACAGTTCTAGTATCCCATTTCCAAGTGATTTCGTATTGTAAAGCAGCTAATTTACCAGCAGCAAAAGGGTTTGCTTGAGCATATGTGTTATATGCATCTAACATAGCTTTAGCTTCAGCAGCTGTTTTGTTTACGATTTTCTTAGCTTCATCAGTGATAACTTCGTTACCATTCTTAGTATATACGATTGTATATCTTAATGGATGATATTCTTGTACATCACCAGTTAAATCATCTTTATTAACGCTCATATCCTTAACTTTACCATCTTCAACAGTATAGTAAACTACTGGATCTTGAGTGCTGTTAACTTTGAAGTTTAAGAAGTAAGCTGTTTCCATTTCACCATCAAGGTTTAATGTATAAGTTCCTTTAGTACCAGGAGCGATAACTTTGTCATCATTTACAGCTTTAACATAAGTCTTTCCATTGTTAACATAAGAGTTAGCAAATAGATCGATTTTACCATCAGCAGCTATTTCTTGACCATTTCCTGTAGCTTTAAGTTCCCATTTAGCAACTCTAGCTTCATCAGTTAAGTCAACTTGAGAAATATATTTAGCATAAGTTCCACTTACTGAATATGCAGTTACAACTACAGCAGCAAGTAAACCACCTAACATCATTGATTTCTTTTTCATTCTTTTTCACCTCCTTTGTTACACAAATTTCTTCATGCATAGTACTATGCATAGGAAGAAGTAATAGTCTTCCTAATCTATGTAAACTCTCATATGAGTGTTTACCAAAATTTGATTCTCTACTTAGTCTTTTTAGAGGTAGACTTAGTAGGTTGTTTTTTAGAAGAAGCTTTAGCAGTACTAGTAGTTTTAGTTTTAGCTTTAGCTTGAGTTGTACTAGCCTTACTCTTTGTACTTGCCACTTTTTTAGATTTAGTAGCACCAGCTTTAGTTTTACTACTTGCTTTCGCTTTAGTACTCGCAGCTGTTTTACTAGCTGCAGCTTTTTTAGTCGTTTTCTTCGTACTAGTAGCCTTTTTAGCAGGCTGCTTTTTAGTTGTACTAGACTTAGCTTTTGCAACTGTAGCCTTCTTCTTACGAGGCTTTTCTTCGATTTCTTCCTCTTCGTCAAAATCTTCTTCATCCTCGTCTTCATCAAGAAGCTCGTCGTCCTCATCATATTCGTCTTCGTCTTCTTCAGCTTTTATAGACTTCGTTTTCTTGGTCTTACTAGCAGACTTCTTACCTGCCATCATTTCTTCTTTCATACGTTTAAATTCTAAATATTCTAGTCTCTCGAGTTCTCTATCTTTCTTATTTGAAATTGAGAATCCGATGACGAATATTACAGTAATTCCTAATATTACAATTACAAGAGTAGTCGGATTAGATAATCCATCCATCATAGAACCTAGTCCTGGAAGACGTCCTAAGTATTCACCTTCGACATCTTCAAATGCGACTAAATTCAAATCTTGTGTATTGTTATTATCACCTTTTGTTATAAAGAATGTTTTCCCATTCTCTTCTACCATATCGATAATTCTATGAGTAGTAACTGTTCCTTCCGCATCTCTAAATGCTATTACATCATCTATACCTAGTTTAGAGGGATCGACTTCTTTAGTAAATATTAAGTCACCCTTATGAATTTCTGATTCCATTGATCCTGATAAGACGATGAAAGGCTTAATTCCAAATACGCTCGGAACTTTATCCTCATTAGTTTTTGATTGGAAGATAATCCATAAATTTACTAATAATACAGGTACTAGAATGATGAAAGCAACAGTAGTTAATATATTACCGATTGACTTTTTTTCTTGTTCTTCTTTTTTAGCCATTTTGCTTCACCACTTTCTATAAATTTTACCTATTCCTTTTAGGATTTAGATTTAATGTTTTACCCCCAACTTTTCTATCATATACAAACTCTGTACCATCTGATAACACTATAACTTCTTCAAAATAATCGAAGTCTGGATCAGTATCTAATCCTGGTTTTTGTGTTGGCATAGCCTCACCGAAATCGTCTCCGAAATCAGGATCTGGTGGAATTGTAGGTTTATCAGTTGGTGCTGGATCGACTGTTGGACCAGGTTCTAAAGTTGGTTCTGGAGTTGGTACTGGTGGCTCTGGAGTAGGTTCTGGACTTGGAGTACTAACTGTCTCATATTTATCATTTCCACAGTTTGTACACATGTATCTTTGTTCTCCACCCACAACTTCACCAACCTCTGCCCAAGCATGATGAGCTGGATGTCCAGTTACAACTATTGTTCCACATACCTTACAAACTTTATCTTCATATGCACAGAAGTCTTGTGTAGCTGGATGAACTACTGGTTTTAAAGTAGATGGATCATCATGATGACATTCTTGTTTATGAGTATATCCACACATAGGACACTTACCGTCTACGTTGCTACAAGGTAACGTTTGATTAGTATCTTTTGAATAATTACAAGTATGACATTCAGTTTTTATATTTCTAGAATGTTTTCCATTGCCATCAGAAATCCAGTCGCCTGTGTTTGTATATGTACTATGATCTCTATATTTGATTTTTCCACAAGTAGGACATTTTAAAGTCTCTTTGTCATCATCAAAATCTACAACGGTCCATTGTGTACAAACGTGAGCTGGTGGCTCAGTTGGTTTTGGAGTTGGTTTTGGTGTTGGTTTTGGACGTTCTGTTGGCTCAGGCGTATTATCTGGAGTCGGAGCAGGAAGTTTTTCCTCTCTTTTATATCCACAACCTTTATTAAGACAGCTATATACTTTCTTATTATTATTTTTATCTATAACTCCATCATTCATCTTATGATTTTGTGTAGTTTCATAATCACATAATCCACATACGATTATTTCACCATCAGCATTGAAGTCGATAATCTTTGTTTTACAGTCTTCACTTCTTCTAATTGAATAACCAATTCCATCTTCCATACAAATATGATTTACAACAACTGTATGTTTTCCATTATTAGATGAAATATAGATAGGTTTTTGCTCTTCAAACTTATGTTTATGTGGAGCTTTTGTAGGATCTGGTATTGGAGTAGTTGGCGCATTTGTTGGTTTTGGTGTTGGTTTATCTGGCCTATTAGAAGGCTCAGGAGTAACATTTGGTTCTTGTGTTGGACTTACTTGATTATCATCACCATTACCAGGCTTTGGAGTCTTCTCTGCACCAGGCTCTACAGTAGCTTCAGGACTAGTAGAAGCTACAGGTGTAGAAGTCGGACTAATACTTGCCTCAGGTGTAACACCCTCTACCATGTGTAAAGGTCCATAAAAGGGTACTCCTGTAACAGCATCTATTACATCTTGATATTCTAATACACTACCATCATTTAGTTGTACCTCTGAGTTAGGACTAAAAGTATCATCCTCAAACTCAACTCTGTGTTTATCTTTATTAAAATTGTTTTTATTATCGTTCTTATTTATAGCATTCGTAGCAAAGCCTAGAGCAACCATAGCAAAAGCTAGAGTAATAGCTTTAATACCACGAGAGTGTTTTAATATAAATAGTTTTAAGTTTCTTTTTTCTTTTTTCATATTCTTTCCCTTTCTTCACTTATTATAAACTATTATTAATTGAAAAAGTTTAATTGCGAGAGGTATAAAATATACCAACAGGGGGGGGAACACAAATTAAAATTTCGTTTACGTGCAACTATTATACACGCTTTTTTTATTTTGTCAACTATTTTTTTAATTTTTTTGAAATTTTTGAATTTTAACTAGTGAAAGGCACCAACCAAAACTCATCGCAAATTAAAATTTCATTACGTGCAACTATTATACACGTTTTTTTAGTTTTGTCAACTAAAACTTTTTCATATAGTTAAATTGCATTTTTAATACTTTTAGAGAAAAAATCAAGTGAACTTTAAATAAAGGCCACTTAACTACTTATTAATCTCTTCTTCTCTTACGTGCGTTTCTCATCTGTTCTTTCTTTTTCTCGCGTCTTTTAACACCAGGCTTAGTATAATTCTTGTGTTTTTTTAGTTCAGAAGGGACACCACTACGAGCGACTTTAACTTTAAATCTCTTTAATGCTTTATCGACGTCACCATTTACTACTACTTTTGTCATCAAAATCCCTCCTTCCGTTTCACACTAATATGATTATATCACCACCGCCTGTCAAAATGCAAGAAAAATTGACAATAATCTCAAAAAATATGAGAAAAAAGAACTATTTTATAACAATAGCTCTCTCTAACATTTCATAAGTATAATTCTTTATCTCATCTTCTTCATCTTTATTTAAGATTAAATCGACGAACTCCCAAATAGATAATGTTACGACAAACGATCTTATTTCACTAGGATCTTCGAAAAACAAAAAAGTAGACGATGCCAAAATGGCTATAAGTAAAAGAACGATCTTCTTTCTTTTCACCATTTTTTCGATTCTCTCATGATTCAAAAGTTCGATTCCATAATGTACTTTCAAACAATTTTGTAAATTTTCTAAATCCACCTTTTCTTTGCACTCCACTTTTATTTGGATTTGATTTAAAGGAAGAAGAGTTTCAGTAGAACGTTCTAAGTACTCTGTGACATCATCACTTAAAGTATCCTTCATCCCATCCAAATTATTATAAAGCTCACTTTCTTTTTCTATATGAATCGTTATAATTTTTTCATCATTTTTATAAAACTTCTTTTTAATATACTTTTTTAATTTTTCATCATAATCCAATATAATCACTCCTAAAAGTCGAATAAACTTAACTGGTTAGATTCACTCATTCCCTCGAATACACCAAAAGCTCTCATTCTCTCAATAGTTGTCGAGTTAATTTTAGCTCTTTCTTGTAAGTCTTCGATACTCAAGAAAGGTCCCTTGGTTCTCTCCTCTACTATGGCTTTTGCAACGTTTTCACCGAGTCCATCCAATCCTCTAAATGGGAAAATCAGACTAGTTCCATCGTCATCGATAACAAAATTTTTAGCATCACTCTTATCTAAATCGATCATTTTAAACTTAAATCCTCTTTTATACATTTCCATTGCCATTTGTAATTCATCTTTAAGCGCACTTTCTTTTACAGAAGCATCAAAACCCTTATCGCGTATTTCATCAAACTTCGCTTTTACTTTATCATATCCTGAACACATCACCCCGATATCGAAATCATGCGCTCTTACACTATAATATGATGCGTAATAATATATAGGTTTATGCACTTTAAACCATGCTATCCTAAAGGCACTTATAACATAGGCAACAGCATGAGCTTTTGGGAACATATACTTGATCTTTCCACATGTTTCGATATACCACTCGGGAACACCTGATTCGCGCATAAGACTTGCAAATCCACTCCATGTTTCAGGATCGAAACTGGCTTTTCCTTTACGAACAAATTCCATAATTTTAAATGCTGTTAAAGGTTCCATTCCATAATTCATCAAGTTGACCATTATATCGTCACGACAACCGATAACATCTTTAAATTCTACATCGCCACTCATAATTAAATCACGCGCATTTCCAGCCCAAACATCTGTACCGTGTGATAACCCCGAAATTTTAACTAATTCGGCAAAAGTTTTCGGCTTAGTTTCAGAAAGCATTTTTATGACGAAGTTCGTACCCAACTCAGGAACGCCCAAAGTACCTGTATCGCATTCGATATCTTCTTTGCTTACTCCTAATACCTCAGGACCTAAAAATATTTTCATCGTTTCTTTTTCTCCAAGTGGAACTTTTGTGACGTCTAATCCACTTAAATCTTGTAACATTCTAAGTACCGTTGGATCATCGTGTCCGAGTATATCTAATTTCAATACATTTTCAGCTATTGCATGATAATCGAAATGGGTTGTCCTCCACGCTTTACTATCGTCATCTGCTGGATACTGATAAGGCGTAAAATCATACACATCCATATATCCTGGTATTACGACGATCCCTCCTGGATGCTGGCCAGTCGTCCTCTTAACTCCTGTACATCCCTTGGCAAGTCTCTCCACTTCTACATTTTTCATATCTATAATATTTTTAGCTTCGCAATAACCCTTAACAAAACCATAAGCCGTCTTATCGGCAACTGTTCCGATAGTTCCTGCTCTATAAACGTTATCTTCCCCGAATAAAACTTTTGTATATTCGTGAGCACTAGCTTGATTGTCCCCAGAAAAATTAAGATCGATATCGGGAACTTTATCGGCATCGAACCCTAAAAATGTCGCAAAAGGCATATCCTGTCCTTCTTTATTAAGGTTTGCCCCACACTTCGGACAAACCTTATCGGGCAAATCATAACCACAAGAATAACTTTGTGAATACATTATTCCCTCTTCATTTTTAAATTCCGAATACTTACAATTATGACATACGTAATGTGCTTCTAAAGGGTTTACTTCTGTTATTCCCATCATCGTTGCAACAAAACTCGATCCTACACTTCCTCTAGAACCTACTAAGTAGCCTTCATCATTAGAGTGCTTAACAAGCTTATGTGCAATTAAATATATAACGTCATATCCGCCCTTTAATATACCTCTTAACTCATCTTGTATTCGATTTTCGATGATTAAAGGTAACTCATCTCCATACAGTTCATGTGCTCGAGAATAAACCATTTCTTTTACAATGTTTTCTGAATTGTCGATTTTAGGTGAGAAAGGAGTACCATGAGTATCAATAATAACTTCTAAAATCTCGCACATCTTAGAAATCTTTATCGTATTATCGATTACGATCTCTTGTGCTAAGTCTTCACCCAAAAACTTGAAATCTTTAAGCATTTCTTCTGTCGTTCTAAAATGTTGCGAAGGAATATTAGTTATCTCACTCTTACAAAGAGGATGTCTTCCTCCTCCTGGAACTTTTTGATTTACTATTATTTCCCTACTAATTTTATCTTCACGCTTTAAATGGTGAACATCACCAGTAGCAACTATTATCTTTCCGGAATTTCTAGTGCAATCTACTATTTTTTCGATATTATTTTGAACTTCTAAAATATTATAAAAGTCTCCCGTTTCTATCAAATGTGAATACACTTCCGGCGGTTGAACTTCCACATAATCGTAAAATTGTATTAAGTTAGATAATTCCTCATCACTAAGTCTCTTTGCCTGAGTAAATATTTCACTTTCATAACAGCCACTTCCGACTAAAATACCTTCTCTATGTGCTTCGATTTCACTTCTAAGTATTCTCGGTGTCTTAAAAAGATACTTAGTATTAGCAAGACTTATGAGCTTAAATAAATTTTTTAAGCCTTTTTTGTTCTGTACCAACAGATTGACATGATAACTCTTTCCATACTTATATATTTCATCTTTACTGACTAAATTATTGAAATCTTTTATATTTTCAATATTTTGATTATACATTTTTTTAATCATCTTATCGAAAACTTTAGCAGTTCCCTCCGCATCGTAATCTCCCCTATGGTGCGAAGACTCATCCCAATCTATATTATACCGTTTAACTAAAGCACTTAAACCGTGTCTTGCAAACCCATTAT
Organism: uncultured bacterium; assembly: GCA_947646655.1. Lineage (GTDB taxonomy): Bacteria > Bacillota_I > Bacilli_A > RF39 > UBA660 > RUG11867. The sequence goes on along the minus strand of CANSHI010000007.1, from coordinate 24,506 downwards.
CTAAAGTTCTAGAAAGTTCCAAAGTATCTATGACACAATTAGTAAATTCTCCCAAATTATACTTTTTATAAGCCATCTCTAAAAAAGAACAATCGAACTTCGCATTATGTGCAACTAAAGGATAATCTTTTATAAATTCTATAAACCTTTTAACAGCATTTTCTTCGTTATCTTTATCTTTAAGCATCGCATCTGTAATACTTGTCACTTCTGTAATTCTAGCTGGCAACTCTCGTCCAGGATTTATAAGCTCATCATATCTTTCGATTATTTCTCCCTCTTTTATGAGTACAGCACCTATTTCGATTATGGAGTCACCTCCACCGGCATTAAATCCAGTTGTTTCTAAGTCGAATACACAATATGTCGCATCTAAACTAGGCATATCGACTGGACGTTTAACGATATCTACAGAGTCCTCTATCATGACAAGCTCAGTTCCATAAATGACTTTAAACTTATCTTCGTCTTTTTCTATACCTTTATTAAAAGCTCTCTCTTTATGAAAAGCATCGGGAAAACTTTGAGCACCATTATGATCCGTAATAGCGACACTTTTATACCCCATATTATGAAGAGTATCTAAATATGTTTTCACATCTAAAACGCCGTCCATTTGACTCATCATCGTATGACTATGTAATTCTACCCTTTTAACTGGCATCTCATCTTTTAACACTGTATCCTTACTAGGTATAGAGATTATATTTCTAGCATTCATCACTAAATCTTTAGCATAATCGTCATACTTAATGCTACCTTCTATGCGAACCCAAATACCACTCTTTAAATCCTTCAAAAGCCTATTAAATTCCATAGTATCTTGTGTAAATATTTTCGCTAAAAAAGAATTTGTATAATCTGTAATTTTTAAAGTTATAATTTTAAAATTGTTTTTGCTCGATTGAAATTCTTCTACATCAAAAATCTTGCCTTCAAAAATACAAGAATTAACAGGAGCTTTTTGGCTATCCATAGTAACTGTAATACCATTGATCGCACTACCATATATGCAGTCCTTATCTGTAGGCTTTTTAAAATCTATTACGGGCTCACTTTTTTCTACTTTTTTTTGCTGTTTTTCTTCTTTTTTCTCAACTAGGTTTACAGTTGGTGAACTTTCTACAACTTTCTTCTCTACTTCAAAACTTTTAGGCAAGTCCATATCGATATTACTAGGTTCTGCCAATGGCATGTCATCTAAGAAAGCGAAGAAGCCATCATCATTTGAATAATATCCATCATCTAAAGGTATGTCGTCATACGGAATATCATCGTAAGGTATATCATCAAAACCTCCTAAATCAGACGTCGCATTTTGAAGCTCTACTTTTTCTTTAGCTTCTGAAACATTTTTATTAGAAAGATCAGGTCTTACCAATTCTTCAGGGTCACACTCCATTATACTTCTTATTGTTAGTACTAAAGAGTGTAAATATGAATCCATTTGTATACTTCCCCTAAATCTATACCAGTATCCTTCTTTTAAATTTCTCAGTAAAATTTGATACACACTGTCATCATTAGTAAAAAGTTTACAAGTAAAAGGAGACTCACCATCATTAACTTTGATCGTGAATATTTTATAATCCGTTTTCTGCGACACTATAGCTCTAATATCGGTAATATAAGCACATATCGCTACCCCTCTTTTTTCTCCCGTAATATTTCTTATAGGAGTAATTTTAGATATGTCAAACGGTATCCCAAACAAAGCCTCTCCCTTAACTTCTAAAACAGGTGCTCCTTTTTTTTCTTCATACGCTATACTAGGAGTCTTCATCTGTTCTTCCACTTTACTTTTTACTTTTTTTATTTCTTCTTTAACTTTATTTCTCTTAACTTCGTTCAAAGTAGTCTCGATATCTACTCCATCTAAACCCATTTTGGAAAACCAGCTTAATATTTTTTCCTTCTTAGACTTTATAAGCGTTTCTTCAACTCTATTAGTAACTTCAATTATAATATTTTTATTACTGACTTTTATTTCGTTACCTTTTAAGCTTCGCAAAGCAGGACTTTTAGTACTGAGCTCCTCTAAATAATATTTAATATAAGAAAGTACATCGTCATCATCAAAAAAATCGTTCACAACGTCGAAATCTACTCTTTTGACGTTTTCAAACCCTTTCTTACAAACCGCTTTTAACTCTGCAAAATCGACAACACTCAAAGGTCTTTTATTTTCAATATAAATAGTCCAAGTATTTTCTAACTTATGGACTACCACTTTTTTCACTTCTACATTTTTAAAAGGTTCTCTATTAGTGAAATTTATTTTATCAAAAAACCTATCCAATTCCCCTGTCATAAACTTCACTCCTAACTCAAATTGTATCTACTTACAAATTCATTTTAACAAAAAAAAAACTAAATTGGAATACTAAATTTACAAATTTGACTAACTTTTTTTTATAATTTTTAAAACCCCAAAAAACATTAACTTTTTAATCATTTAAGCTTTACATTTAACATTTTATGTGCTAAAATTTCACAACAAAAAAAGTACTCATCTTAAGTACTATTCTTGCACATAGCTAAAGTGGACTCCGTTCACCCTTGCTTTAACGCTTACATAAAATTGAAAGAATCCTACTACTAAAATCATTGCTAAAATAAGTCCAGACATCATAAAGCATGTTCTTGTCTTATCATCCATACGAAAATCCCCTCTCTTCAGCTCGTATTATAGCACATATTCACAAAAATTACTAGTTTGTTATTTCAAATAATCGATAATCCTCTTTTTGAACATTAATCTCTTCGCAACAAAGCTAGTCATATCTTTTTCATCTTCTAGTTCCGAAGAAAATAATGAATTGATATCACGAATACAAAAACTTGTTGGTCCCATGTTTTTAGATAAAAGATCTCTCATCAAATATAATAAAAGTCTCTTGTTCATCCTCGAAGTATATTTAATAGCTTCTTTTGGCATTTTTTGAAAACAATCGGGATCGATAATTACTATTCTGTTTTCGTTTAGTACTACATTATCAGGTTTTAAATCAGATACTTGTACACCTTCTTTTGCTAACTGATCGAACAATTTTTCTATACTCCTTAAATTTTCTAACAAGTAATCTTTAGGCCTATACAATAAATCGACAGCATGTCCTATAATATAATCATAAGTATATCCAGCCATTATTGAAGGTTTTAAATCATCAGGTTTTGAATCATAATAGTCTTCTAATGGACAAATTATATTGGGATGTCTCATTTCATTCAATATAACGAAAACAGAATATTTAAGTCTGTAATCGCTTAAAGTATTTACATAATATTTCTTAAAGACTCTTTTGTTATCTTCATCTAAAAAGTAAACCCTACCACAGCAACCATTATTGAACTCCCTTGAAAGGTCAATAAAGTGTTCATTGCCATCATGATCATAAAATCTATTTTTAGCAGCATTACTAAGTTCACTAAAAGAAATAGCATCTCTTAATAAAGCATTATTTCTCTCTAAAGTAGCACTCATAATCATTTGTTGATTCTCCATATCCATAAATATCCCCCATTTCAGAAGATATTATAAACGATTTTATAAGAAATTAAAAGGTCTTAATATTATTACCTTTTATTTATAAGTGTTATTTTTTAGTTTTGAAAAATATTCACATATACTTTTTATAATTTATTATATTTTTGCTTTCAAAAGTAGTAAATTGGTAATAAAATTTGGGAATTTTTTATGTATTTATTTAAAATATTAAAAAACTATGTAGTGTAATAATGATTTTTAACTATTTATTAAATTTTCTAAATAAACCAAATTTTTTTGTTTTTTTATTTTCTGCAGTTTTTAAATTTGGGTCATATTTTTTAAATTTAATAATATCTTCTTCATTTAGTGGAATACCTAATCTATTTAAAAGTAATAGATAAGCTGAAGCAGGATCTAAAGTAAATTGCTGATTATATATATTACATCTATCATCCGTACTATATATAACAAAAGTAACACCTTTAATTAAACAACCAGAAATGCAAGATATCTTTGCAAACTCTTTTGAATCAATCACACAATCATCAGCAACATTCTTTGCAATCGCAATTTCACGAAATTTTTCTCTATAATAATCAGCTGTTTCTTGAAACAATGGATTGGACTTTTTACTATCATCTTCTCTTATTTTTATAACAGTATCATAATCTTCGAATGGAATATTATTTCTTGTAATAGAAGATAAATCTTTGAAAAAATCTGATGATTCAAATCCACGACAAAAGAAAAATCCGAAATTCAATCTAGTTTTCACTAAAACGATAAAGTCTTTTACAGTAAGAGAATATTTTAATAAAAATTTACTTAACTCTGAATCTTTATTATTGCAATCTCTAGATAATAATGTTAATATTTCATAATCTCTAATTATAACTTCTTTTTTATATATCATGCTTCGTTTCAAGTGTCTTATATTATAACTTTTAATAGCATCTTCTAATTCATTTAATAAAGGTCCATATTCAGTACCATACTGATAAAAACCATCTCGTATATATGAATATGCAATTTCAAGAAAAGCAATAACATCTAAATTATGCTTTTGCATAAATTGAATAACTTTTGCTAAATTTTCATCATCTGGAACAGGCATAGCACTGCATTTAACATCACAAGACCAATATCTAGAACAAGTATGTTCTTTTCCATAAGAAGATAATCCACCTAAAACATATTGTAATTTTAATTTTTCATCTTCTATTTTTATTATTTCACTATTATACATTGATTTCATTAAATCGCCTCCCTTAAGAATATTATATCACATTTTACTAATACAACTTAATTAAAATTCAATTTGAAAAGTAGTAACTAGTAGTAAATTTAAAGTTTTGTTTATATCTTTTAAAATAAAGGCATATTAATGATATTTAGTATTTTTATTTTAAAATATATGGATCACTTTCTGTACCAATTCCTGATATTATTTCAATATTTGATCGAAGATAAACACAAGGACGAACGCCAATATTACTACTACTAGAAACATTAGCATTTTGAATAGAATGACTAGTATGTATATAAAATGCAATAGAAGGATACAAAGATTGTGGTGTAATGGTCCACTGAAAAGCATAATTAAAAAGCCAGCTTGTTGTATCAATTACATCTGGATAAGAATATAGATAATCACTTGGATACATCAACCCTATTTTGGCAATCATATTAGTGCTTCTTTCATTATATACTGTATTTCCACGTTCTAAATTATAAAAAGTTTGTGATGGATGCAAAATATCTTTAGAACCACCTAAATACCAGTTGGTTAATGCAATTTGAGTTTTAGCTTTTTCTGTTAATCCAATTAAATTATAATCTCCACTCTTTTTATAGTAATCTCCCTCATTTAATAAAGTCACTAAGCTTGATGTTGGCCATTCATTAATATTATTTGAATCCCATGCTAAATTTCCGATAGATTTTTCCCTTATTATCTTTATTCTTTGCTCCTTTACTCCTTTTTCGCCTTCTACTGTAAACACTCCTATTATTCTCCAAAGTTCATCATTAAAAGTAATATAATTATTAGGTTTTTCACCAATATATCGGTAATCTATCAATGCTTCGGTTTGAGCAGTAGCTTCGTGTCTAAAAGCATACATTTCTTTATAATTACCTGATTCGTGATCCGTTATATTTTCAGAATTTGCTTTTGCTAATAGGATTTCAACATTTGATAATTCAGCTTCTTTTTTAAAATACAAACTACATTTTGTTTTATGATTTAAACTTAAACTAATTTTCTTTGTTTCTATATCTTGAGTTAATTCTTCCCCATTTTCGCACACACTGTTTTCTAAATCTAATATATAGCCTTCAGTAGGAAATTTAATTGATTCACTCTGTATAAACTTTCCTGTTTCATCTTCAACATATATTGCTAAATTATCCTTATGTGCATAATTATCCTCTATATTTCGATAGTTCTTTGATCGACAATTTGCGATCACAAAAATTACTATTATTATTGGTAAAAGTACTAATAATAATATCTTACTTCTTAAAGCCACTTTTTTCATAACTAAGTCCACCTTTACATTAAGTTTCAAATTAAAAAACTGCAATTATTGAAGTTGACTCTCTCCACCCAACTGACTATCTGCAACATCAATGCACAACTTATAAGGATTACTTTCCTCACCTGTACCTGATAAAATTCTTATATCGGATCTAAGATATGTAGTAGGCTTAACAAAAAGATTACCTAATATATTGTACGTATGATCGAGATTATGATTGTTGCCTTTCCCAAAAGTGGTCATATTAGAAGAATTAGGTGTAATAGTCCATAAACTTTGTGTGGATGACAGCCAGCTATTACTTGGTGTTCCGCTACTGCAATTAGATCCGTCTTGAAAACAAGTATTATCTACTCCATACGCATATGTATAAATATAATCGCTAGGATACAGTAATCCTACTTTTTCCACCGTATTTGTACTATGTCCTGAAGATACTGTATTTCCACGTTCAAAATTATAAATAGCTGAACCATCTAACGAAGAATTATTGTTTCCACCTAAATACCACTTAGAAGCTGCAATTTGATCCCTAGCAAGTCCTGTTAACCCATTACTATTATAAATTCCTCTTCTATTATAATAATCTCCTGTATTTAAAACTGCATATAAGCTACTGCTAGGCCATTCATTTGAGTCATTGTCGTTCCATGCTAAATCTCCAATCGGTTCTTCCCTAATTATTTTGACTCTCTGTTCTTTTTCGCCATTCTCACCTTCAACAGTAAATACTCCTATTATTCTCCACATTTCTGCATTAAATTCTATATAATTATTAGGCATATTCCCTATATAACGATAATCCGTTAACGCTTCTGTTTGTGCCGTAGCATCATGACTAAATGTGTACATTTCTCCCTTATTTCCTGTTTCATAGTCAGTTATTGCTACCCCATTTGCTTTTTCTAATAAAGCATTCACTAATTCTTCTCCGCTTAAAGCCGTTGCATCCATATAAATATCTAGAGACAATACTGACCCTGCCAAATCGTTAGGTGCTCCATTTTCAGTAGTCTCTCCCTTATCTACAAAAAACTGTATTTTATGTTCAAAGCTCTCTCCTGGTTTTAATGTTCCCTTTAACATAATGAACTTGTCTTCTCTTTTCGTACTATCTAAATTTTTAGTAGCTCCTTCATCAAATATAAAGTTTATATACTTATAATAATCTTTATTAAATCTTTTATATTCTGTATAATCACTAGAACTCTGTAATAAACTATCTGTAGCATCTTTCAAGTATATTTCATATTGCACATCATAATCTCCATCATTTAAAATGGAAAAATTATATATTTTATCGTCCATTGTTAGCTCAGTAGATAAAGTCGGATAAAGGTCGTTTAACACTACGGCCCCTTCTATACTATTTAACTTAGCACTTAAATTACCTATCGTTATATTTTGATTTGTCGTATTCTCTTTATCTACTTGAAACAGGGAATAAGTGACTCCGGTTGCTATTAAGGCAACTGCTACAAACGAAATACATGCTAAAACTATGTGCGATTTTATTACTTTATTCATTGCTTTATTCATTTTATCAGCTACTTTCTTTAAATTTATTTTACTATTCAGTTATATTTTAACATCACAAAAATATATACGGCAAGTAAAAAAGCAAAACTTTACTTTTTAAGTGTCCATTTTGATCACAAAAAAAAGATAGCAAGTAAGCTCAAAAAACTTAAGTTACTACATATCTTTTATATCGATTCCAAAAATCACTGCAAAAGAAACAGCTTGAAAAGGCTCGATGATGAGACCCTTTACACTTTTTTGATCAAATCTAGCCCCTTTTATATCAGATGTCGAAATATCCACCTCTAATAATGTTGCCTCCATAAATTCAGCACCATCGAATAACACTTTATCGAAAAGAACACTGCTTAAATTTGCTTCGGTAAAAAATACTTCCCTACAACAACACTCTTTAAACTCCGAATTTCTAATATGCACTGTGTGCAAATTCCCGTAGCTCAAATTACAGTCCAAAAACAAAACATCTTCGAGATTAGCTTCAATAAAAGCAGTTCCTAAAAACTTACAATTTTTAAATTCTACTCTTCTAAGTAGACGTTTATTAAATTTTTTATTAGAAAAGTCACAATTTTCAAAAATACAGTCTATAAAATCTAAATCTTTTATTTTCATACTAGAAAAATCGATATTTTTAAATATACATTCCGTAAAAGTTACACCTGTGAGCTCTCCTGTCTCAGCAATACTTTTATTAAAAAGTGCATTACTGACTGTCGCATCGACTTCAACATAGTCGAATTTTTTCTCAAAAACTGCATTTATCTTAGGTTTTTTCATTCCATATTCACTTCCTCTAATCCCTTATCAGACAATTTATAAATCCGATCGACTACTTCATTTAAATACTTCCTATCATGACTCACACTTATAATAGGGCCTTTAAAATTTTTCAACACTCCCCTAATTACTGGATTCGAAAGAGGAGAAACATTTCTAGTTGGTTCATCCAATAATAAACAGTTACATTCTCTTAAAACGAGACTAGCCAGTATTAACTTAGCCTTCGTGCCATTACTTAAATCTTCTATTTTACCAACCACTTCCGAAGGAGTAAAATTTAATGAGCCTAGTAAAGTTCTCGCTTTTGTAATATTTTCTTTGTTTTTATCGGTAATAAAATCTAAAACATACTCATAATTGTTTAAAATATCTTCATAATTTTGGGGCATATAACCTAGATTAATACCCTCTCGTTGACTTAATTCATCATATATAATTTTTATTAAGCTCGACTTCCCAGCACCATTTTTACCTATTATACCGACATGTTCATCTCTCATAACATTTAACTTAATATTTTTAGCAAGTATTTTATTATCTACTTTAAGCACAGGTATTTCTAAATTTAACACGAACTTCATACTAGGTAACTTTACTTCGTTAAAATAAAAGGCTATCGCTTCTTCTACATCGGGAACTTCTGTAAGTTCCATATTTTGAAGTCGCTTCTCCTGAGATTTCAAGCTGTGCATTTTCTTTTTTAGTAGCCGTGCCCCATGAGGATCTTTTCGAGAAATAGTGTTTTGTTGATACTCTACCTTATTCATAACTTGCTTAAGCTTCTCTTGAGCACGAGTAAACTCCCTCTTTTCATTATTAGCAACTTGTTTTAAATGGTTTAATTTCCGCATTCTAAAATTTACATACTCGTCATATCCACACTTTTCTAATGTGTATTGACAATCTGTTTTATCATTCAACTGCTCTAAATGTAAGATCATATTCGCTGTATTAGATAATAACTCTTCATCATGTGAAACGTATATAACGGGCTTAGAACATTTAACTATAAAGTTTTCTAACCATTTTAAAGTCTCGATATCTAAATCATTCGTAGGCTCATCTAAAAGAATTACATCCCCTTGATCTAGAAGTATTTTTAAAATCATCATCTTAATTTTTTCTCCCCCAGATAAAGTAAAAATCTTTTGCGAGAGCAAATCCTCATCGAAATCCATTTCCCCTATAAATTTGTAAAAGTCGGTTATCTTTGCATAATAATCTTCCCAATCGGCAAATATATAATCGAAAACTTTTTTATTATTAGATCGAATATCTAACACTTGCTCCATATAAGATATTCGATTATCCCCATATTTTATTGCTCCTGTAGTTGTAGCGTAATCGCATACTTGGGCAATAACTTTAAGCAAAGTCGATTTTCCATTGCCTTCCTCCCCAATAATTGCTAGCTTACTACCTTCTGTTACTACTAAGTTTAAATTTTTAACAATATATTTATCGTTTACTTCGATACTTAAATTTTTAATTTCTAACATTTTATGCCTCCATATAATTTTTGGCATAATTTAAAGTTTATGCCTAACTTAAAGCATAATTTCTCATGTTCACACCTCCAAAGATAAAGTTTAAACTTAATTTTAATCTTTTCATACCAACTTATGTACCAATTATACTATTTATCATAATTATTTGCAAACTCTATCTATAGTAAAAATTACGACAAATTAGTAAAAAGCAAAGATAATTTTTTTGATAGAACATCAATTTTCTTATATAATAATTATGAAGGGGAGGACAGTCAAATGATCGATTATAATAAATTGCCCAAAAGAAATATTGTTGTCATCGATATGAAATCATTCTATGCCACTTGTGAATGTGTTGAAAGAGGCCTAGATCCCTACACTACTCCTTTAGTAGTTGCAGAACCCAATCGAAACGGTGCCATCACCCTAGCGGTCACTCCCTATATGAAGTCTTTAGGTGTTGGCTCCCGTACAAGAATTTATGCGATTCCTCCTCATATCAAATACATAACTGTTCCTCCCAGGATGAGTTTGTACGTACAGTACAGCCACGAAGTCATATCCATTTTTCAAGAATTTGTAAGTAAAGAAGACATTCATGTCTACTCTATCGATGAAGCTTTTTAAGACGTTACAAAATATTTGAAAATGTATAATATGAGTGATTATGAACTGACTAAAAAAATTATGGATATTATTAAATCGCGATTAGGACTTCTAAGTGCTGCTGGTATTGGCCCCAATATGTTGATTGCCAAAATTGCTATGGATATAGAAGCCAAACATACTAAAGACAACATAGCCAAATGGACTTATGACGACGTAAAAACTAAAATGTGGCCTATTACTCCCTTAAGTGAATTTTGGGGAATAGGAAAACGAATGGAACGAAATTTTAACTTAATGGGCATTAATACGATAGGCGATCTAGCCAATTATGATATTAAAAAACTTAAAAATAAATTTGGTGTAATGGGAGAAGAACTTTGGAATCATGCGAATGGAATCGATCTTGCTAAAATTGGAGACTTTAATAACTATCACCCCAAAGATAAATCATTTGGACACAGTCAAGTACTTTTTAAAGATTACAATGACGAAAACATCGGAATTATAATCAAAGAAATGTGTGAAGTCTTAACCGCCCGCCTCCGTAAAAATAGGAAAAAGTGTAACGTCATTAGTTTTGGCATAGGTTATTCACGCGCTTTTAAAGGAGGCTTTTACCATTCACGAAAAATACCAGCTTCTACAAATGATATAACTGAAATATATAATCTTTGTATGACAATGTTTAACAAGTTTTATGAAGACTATCCGATTAGAAAAGTCAGCATTAGCTTAGGCGGACTAGAAAATAACACGACAGAACAGTTAAACTTATTTGAAGAATACACTGAAAAAGTAAAAAAAGATAATATCAATCACGCTGTCGATGAAATAAAAAGCAAATACGGAAAAAATTCGATCATCAAAGCCTCTAATTTGCTAAAAGATTCTACCGCTATAGAACGCAATAAAAAAATTGGAGGACACAGAGCTTAAAAATTCATACTCATAATAAAAAACTTTTGAACTTATAAAAATTAACTTAAAATTATAGTAATTGTATGGGATTTAAGTTATAATTTAATTAGATTTTTTATAATATAAAACTATTTCAGGAGGTGAATTATGCAAACTTTACAGATAAGAAATTCAACAGCAGAATTTTTAATTTTTACAAAGCAAAATAAAGAAAGAACAATAGAAGTTATAGTGGATGAATATTCAGTATGGCTTAGTCAAAAATTAATTGCCGAACTTTTTGATACAACTAGAAATAATGTTACAATGCATCTTGGCAATATTTTAGAAAATGAATTAGATAAACGTGCAGTATGTAAGGATTTCTTACATACTGCAGAAGATGGCAAGAATTATAAAACTAAATATTACAATTTGGATGCCATTATTTCAGTAGGTTTCAAAATAAATAGCAAACGAGCTATAGAATTTAGATTATGGGCAATTAATGTACTAAAACAATATTCTGTTAAAGGGTATGTTTTAGATAAAGAGAGACTTAAAAATGGAACTTTTTTAAATGAAAATTACTTTGATGAATTATTACAAGAAATTAGAGAAATTAGAATTAGTGAACGAAATTTTTATCAAAAGATTACTGATATTTATGCAACTAGTTTAGATTATAATGCTTCTTCACAAATAACCAAAGAGTTTTTTAAAACTGTCCAAAATAAGATGCATTATGCTACGCATGGTAACACAGCTGCAGAAGTTATAGTCGAAAGAGCAAATCATAAAAAGGAACATATGGGACTTACTAATTGGAAAAATTCTCCTAATGGTAAAATACTAGCCAGGGATGTAGTTATTGCTAAAAACTATTTAACAAAAGAAGAATTAAAATCTTTAGAAAGAATAGTTACAATGTATTTAGATTATGCAGAAGATCAAGCTGAAAGGCATATCCCAATGACAATGGAAGATTGGAAAAAACGGTTAGATGTATTCTTACAATTTAATGAAAGAGAAGTATTAAACAATCTTGGCAAAGTTTCGCATAAAGTAACAGAAAGTTTTGCCTTATCAGAATTTGAAAAATATAGAATTGTACAAGATAAATTATTTGAATCTGATTTTGATAAATTTATGATTGAAATGAAAAGTGAAAATATTGAGGAGTAATATAAAATATATTAATTCTTGATAATTATTTAGTAGTGATAAACTAAAGAAGATGAGTAGATAAACTTGTCTTTTTTTATAATACACCCTGTATACATTTAAATAATTGATTAATAATAACATTATAGGGTGAATAAAAAATATGAACGATCGTGGAATAAAAAAATGGAGACCTTTTAATTCAGTAGTACCAGCAAAAGTTCTTTTAGAACGAGATGAAAGCCTACCTCTACCTATTCTTTCAGAAGATGAAATAAAAGAATTTGAAGAAATATTAAAATCTTCCATGTACACTCATTCCAAAGTAAAAATATTTTTTATCGAAAACGGCCAAAAAAAAGAGATTTTAGATTATGTAATGAGTTTCGATTCCATTTCCAAAAACATAATATTAAAATCCCGAAAAATAAACTTCAGACAAATATATAAAGTAAAATAATCATTTAAAGTGCTTAACAAAATCACTTTTTCTTTTTTGATTGACTTTTTCTTTTAAAGACTTTAGAACACATTCATACATTTCAACTGGTATACAATAATGATGATTTTGAATATCAAAAATACATGAAAACATAATATCTTGTAAATCTTCTTTATTTAGTGTTACACTCTCCGCCTCATCACTCAAAACTAGTTCGTCGATATTCAAAACTGCTAAATTCATTTTAAGAAAATGTTCATCAGGTTTTAATACAGAATCCACTAAAACATATCTAATAGAAACTCTTAAAAAATAATCTAACCATTTTTCAGAATGAAGGATTTTTGAATTTAAATAATCGCGAAATTCGATTTTTTTCACTTTAGCCCAAATATAATCTGGAATTTCTTCTAACTCGTCGTTTATTACAATACCTACTATTCCTGAAAAAATCTCTTTATCAGACGTTATACTTTTTAAAGTTTTAGGGAAAACTAGTACTTTACCACTACTATCCTGGTTTATCTTTTTGTATAGTTTATCTTGGATCCTTTGAGAGTCTATTTGAGTAATCCCACACGGTAGAAAATAATATTCCTCATACTTTTTGTTTATCGATTCATAAAGACAATTTAATAAATACATATTATAAAGTATAGAACGATTAGCTTCTAAATAAGATAGCTCTAAACTAAATATTCCTTTAGTCTTATTCCACTCTATCAATTTGAATACAGTTTTATAATTGGTCTGTTCTATTTTTCCTTCAAACCAAGAATCAATTTTTAATGAACCGATCAAATTATAAAGAGAAAGAGAAAGTGACTCATCAGTTTTAGATCTTTTTTCTTCCAAAAACTCTTCCATAAACGATTCAAAATCTTTTCTGTAATAGTAAAGAAGAAGTATAAATCCTTCATTTTGAACAATTTTTTGTGGAATAAATTTGTCACGGCCATCCTTTAATATTTTTTCGATTAGTGAAACAGCTTGTCCCTTTTTCGAACCAAAAATATCGAGCTTATTTAGTCTATCATTCAAAATATTATCTATTAAATCGAAGATAATCTCTTCATAAACTTTCTCTTCCAATCCATTACACGGAAAAATAGGCATTAAATTATTTAAATCACTAGTAAGTATCTCGAACTTAAGATAATAAAGCATGATTAAATCATCCCTCGAAACGATATCTCTACCATAACGAGAAAAAACTTTATATACGCTCTCAGCCTTTTTTACCCATTTTAATTCTTTCTTTAAATCTTCAAAGTCGTATTGGGATAGTTTTTTTATCACTTCATCCCTTAAAGCTTGTAATTTATCCTTATGACTATACACATACTTCTCAAGAGCAACTTCATTTACAGTAATAAAAGCTTTTTTCTTTTTTACTTGTACTTCCTCTAAATCGTCTATAACAGCAACATCTTTTCTTATTCTTTTTCTTCTTCTCAAAACAACTTCTTTTTCAAACTTTTTATCAGGCATTATCCCTTTAGAATCGATAAAATTTAAAATATTTTGGATATTTTTAAGAGCAGTTTCCATAGTTAAACTAGCAGCTCTATACATATTTTCTACAATTACTTTTGTATTTATTAATTGATTTATTATTTCTACTATTGTACTTATGTTAGAATCTATATAACTTTTTTGAAAAATATTATTTAAGTAAAAAATCTTATTTTTTTTCTTCTGTTTTTGACTTTCTAAATCTACCCTTATTTCATCAAAAGCCACTAATAGACATTTAACTTTTTCTATTATACTCTTGATCTCAGCCATATAAACTCTTAACTTAATATTCAAAAGTTCTAAATCGACCTTTTTTTCTAACAATTGTTTATTTTTAAAGTTTACGATACTCGCTATTTCAAGACTTTCATCATAACAGGCACGAGTCAACAAGCCTGTATACATTTCCACTTGGCCTTTTAAATCTTCCAAATCAAAATCGGCACTTGTATATGTTTTATTTTCATTCAAAACTTGTACATATTTGTTTTTATATTCTACATATAAATTAGTATCCTCTAAATCATCCAGTTTAGGCATGTTCGTTATATCACAAAGCCTCATGATACCTGTTTCCGATTTTCTTCCGAAAAGTTTTTTCTTAATCGATAAAACTAACTTCTCAATATTTTTTTTCATAATTCAAACTTTTTTCCTTCTGTTTAGACTCAATAGCACGTCTTTTTTTATTGATTATTATTTCCAATTCATTCTTAACCCTTTACTGCATTCACTTTCTAAAACTAGGTTTTTATTTACTCCATTCTCTGTTTCAACAATTAAATTAGACAATAAATCTATATACATTTTCAGTGTTGCCCTAAAATCACTAACATTTAAATCAATAGAAAGTAAAGTCTTCTTATTAGCTATAATCATTTTATATTCTTTTTTATATTTTAATAAAGCATTATAAGATTCTTTAGATAAACTTTTTTTACTAGGTAAATTGATAAAATTATCCAAAACAGATAATTGTGATCCTACCTCAACACTCTGATTGATTTCAACTTTTTTTCTTCTAAATAAATTTTTAAACCACATCTTTATTAACCCCCGTTAAATGTAAGACGTATTATAAATCACTCCCTCAAAAATGTCAAATTTATAGTCTTACCCTTGTATAATCTTCAACAATAGTTTATAATAATAGAAGAAGAATAAAGGGTGTGATTATATGTTTGAAGAACAAGAACTAGGACCAGAAGATTTATCAATCGATAATACAGAACCACAAGTTGAACCGTTGACAACTCCTGTTGAACCGACACCTATCGAACCAACAACTTTAAATACAGATGTCAAACCAACTCCTGTTCCAACAGAGCCAAAAGAGCAGCCAGTAAATGAAACAAAAAGTAATGAGCCTAAGCACGAAGGCGTTTCTTTTGTGAACATGGTTAATTTTGACTATGAGAATACACCGATCGTTGACATCGTAAACGACATGATCATCGATTCTGTTAAAAAAGGAGCATCAGACGTCCACTTCGATCCCTTTCAAGATGGAATACATATTAGAATCCGTATAGATGGTGATTTGCACGATTATTCAACCGTACCTCTAGCGATGAAAAAAAACATGATAACTCGTGTAAAAATCATTTCAGGTATGAATATAACAGAATCTCGTCTTCCACAAGACGGAGCAATCAAAGGACTTATTGAAGACATGTCAGTAGACTTACGTGTATCTTGCCTACCAACTAACATGGGTGAAAAGATCGTTATTCGTATACTAGATTATTCTATGTCATCTGCAGGACTTGAAAATTTAGGGTTCACTAAAGAAAACTATGAAATTATTCAAAAAATGATCGCTATACCAAACGGAATCATTTTAGTAACAGGAGCAACTGGATCTGGTAAATCTACTACGGTATACGCCATGCTCCAAAGATTGAACACTGAAAATAGAAATTTGATCACAGTAGAAGATCCGATAGAGATGAACATTGAAGGAATAAACCAAGTTCAAGTAAACAGTGAAATAGGAATGACTTTTGGAAGTGCCCTCCGTAGTATCCTCCGTCAAGACCCCGATATAATCATGATCGGTGAGATTCGTGACTCTGAAACCGCTAGAATCGCAGTTAGATCAGCTATTACAGGACACTTAGTTTTATCGACTATTCATACAAATGACTCACTTAATACAATTGAAAGACTTCTAGATATGGACGTCGAGCGTTATCTTTTAGGAGCTGCTTTTTCTGGAATCGTTTCTCAAAAGCTTGCTCGTAGACTTTGTCCAAAATGTAAACATCTAAGACCTACAACCGAATACGAGAAAAAAATATTTCAAAGTATCTTAGGATTAAACGTCGGTGAAATTTATGAAACAAAAGGCTGTTCAGAATGTACAAATGGCTATAAAGGACGTATTCCACTACACGAAGTGCTTCTCATCAATCAAGATATTAAAGATGCAATTTCAAGTGGAATGAGTAAAACCAAATTGCGTGAATTAGTATTCGCCGAAAACTCTACGATCAATACTATGCTTCAAGACGGTTTGCGAAAAGTTTTAACTGGAGACACATCGATAGATGAAATCTTACGTCTTATCCAATTAGATGACGAAAGAATGAACTCGTACCAACTATTAGGGCTAGACAATGTCGCAGTCGATGGTGAAAAAATAGAAAAAGAAGAACAAAAAAGAGAATTAGAAGAATTTGCTATCTAGTTCTCTTTTTTTATAACTGTTATCGTTTTAGTACTCAAATCCAGTCCACTTATAAATTTTTTAAAATCTTCAAAATTCAATTGATCTATTTCATCTATATCGAATAATTTTTTTGAAAAGTATTCGAGCGTAGTAGCTTTTCTTCTCAGATGATAATACTTATATTCTAGCTTAGAAAGCTTATTAGCTTTATACGATTTCTTCAAAAGATTAAACCTTTCATCACTAAATTCATCGCTTCTAAATTCCGCTTCAAATCTTTTTATAAACTCTTCGCTGTCTAACGTCTCAGCTTCGAACATCCAAGAAATAGTATCTTGAAAATAATCTGCTACTCCAGATATTCCACCGACGATTATTTTGTCCTTATTTAATTTTTCTACAAACTCGCTATCACTAGAGAATTTTAAATCTTTAAACAAAGCTAAATATAAACTAGATACTGAATTACTTTCTACAAAGTCGTTTCTTAACTTAAAAGTAATTACAGTAACATCTTTATCTACTGGCTTCGAAAGTTCTTCGTACTCTTTTCGTACACCAAAATCATCCTCGTAATCAAATGCCTTTAATTCGTTTTTATGAGGCTTTATTTCACTATAAATACTTTCTAAATACTCCATGATTTCGTCTTCATCGAAGTTGCCTCCGATAACTAAAAACTTGTTCTCATCGTGATAATAAGCATTATAACAAATCTGTGCATCTTCCAAAGTAATAGCCTCAGTCGATTCTTTCGAACCTAAAGTATTCAAATTAGCTCCCACTACTTCATAATTTTTAAAAGTATTTCGTCTATTTAGATTGAATCCCATTTGATACTTCTTATCTTCAACCATCAACACTTCATCGACAATAGCGCCCTTCACATCTTCGATATCTTGAAACGTGAAAACGGGCTCATCTACCATATGAATTAATTCTTTTAAAGATTCTTTCCAATCCTTAATACCGACAAAATAATAACTAGTGAGTTCGGCATACGTTAGTCCATTAAATTCATAATTTTTATCTTTATATCGGTGCAACATATTGCCATATTTACTTTTCTCTATTAAAGTGTGCTCTAAAAAATGTGCCATCGCTGGTTTCATTTGATAAGCTTTATCTTTAAAATAAAATTTATCAAAATATCCATTGGAACCATAATTTACACTGTAAACTGCTACAACTTTTTTCATATCTTCATCAGGATACAAATAAACTCTTATACCATTTTTTAATTTTTTCTCGATTAAATCTTTCATTATTTCACTCCTTTATAGAAATGAGTTTTAATATGTTCTAATTTATTTAATGGCTCTTTAATATCATTTACCTCTAAAGAATCGACTGTTTCTTTAAAAACTTCATCTGAAACATCGAAACCAAAAGTTACACTGATCATTTCATTAAATACTGCTACAGGTCTTTCATCTTTCGTATACAAAGCTAAATCTATACTATCTTTTACCTTTACTAGTAATTTTTCTATTAATTCATCGTCATTTTTAAGTAAATCTATAACTTCATCAAAAGCTTTTTTAGTTTCTCCTTCTTTATCGCCATCTATAAATGCTTTAAGACATAATACATTGGAAAACTTATTATAACCACACTCAGCATGATAAACCAACTTATATTTATCACGAAGAATTTTATGTAAAAGCATCCCACAAGACCCTATCATCTTAGTTATTACATTGTATGCCACTTTTTCCTTATAGTTAGTACCAGGACAATAATAAACCGATCTTAAAATAGACTCCTTATGATCTTTATCTTCTACCTTCAAATAGTTTGCATCCTCATTTACTATTAAATCTCTATTATAATTATCATCTAACTTTAAGACTTTTTCAAACTTAAATAGTTCTTCTATCCATTTCAAATACTCATCCTTTATATTTCCGATTAAAAAGGCTCCTACAAACGAATTTGAAAATATTTTCTTATATAGCTCGATTAACTCGGAGTCTGTAACACCGTTAATCAACTCTTCAACTTCTTCTTTAGATTCTATCAAGTCCTCAGTGAAATAAGTTCCAGGATACATAAATTTTGAATAACTGTTTCTCTCTCTGCATTTATTATTCATAAGTTCATGCCCAACAGAAGAGATTATTAATTCCTTGTTACGAGCTAACTCTTCCCCATTTAAAGTTCCTTCATTCTCGTTTAACTCTAAAATTTCTCGTGCTACTTTCAATGCATCTTTTAAATAATCGTCTTTGACTAGTTCGGGATCATAAAAATCAAAAGTTACTTGGACAAATAGTTTTTCTCCGATATTAAAATTGTGAGTCGATACATTCATCGAATACATTTTGAGCATTTTATCTCTAAATACTTTTCTGTTATTATATTTCTTACAATTATGTATCATATATTCGGCAAGTAAATCACTCAAGAAAATATTTCTCTTAGTATATTCCAACTCGTAAAAAAGTGCGAATCCTATTGTCGCATATTTCTTAGTATCATGGACATACACATCATAATTATTAATTTTACTTCTTACAATTTCCATTAATTTTACTCCTATTCTTCATAGTAATGAACTTTCTTAGACTTCAATTTTTTTAAAGCATTTTTTATTTCATCACATTTAATAAAGCTTATAAGGTCATCCCTTTCTTTATAAACCATATTTTGATTATACACTTCTTTTACTGCTTTCATCAACAATAAAATAGGAAATTTCTTTATTTTTTCTATTTCTTTTTCTGTGTTACTCTGTAACTTTTTTAAACCACTTTTTATAACTGTCTCACTTGTTAGATTATTAAAGGCATCATCAATAATTTTTTTTGCCGAAAATTCGTCTCCATTTGGAACTACTACACTTACAAACATTGCATTTAACCAATCAATATAAATTGCTTCTACTGATTCGTTAACTCCCAATAGTTCGCTTACTATTAAGAAGAGAGCTTTGTCATACAAACTATCTGTTGGACAACTAAACACAACGGTCATATAAGCTTTACAAGGCTTTTCGTTCTTTACTACTGTAATATAATTTGGCTCAGAAGACTCTATAAATATTTCTGTTATATTTTTAGTATATTCTTTTACACTTGGGAAAACAAAAGTTTTTTCTAAACATAGCAACTCATCATCGCCTATATCACCTACAAATACAGCCCCCACAAACGATTTTTGAAAAATGTTATAATACATTTTTATAAGATCTTCTTCTTTTATTTCTTCTAAAAAGTCTTTTAATTCTGCTTCCGTTTTAAACAAGCTCTCAGTTAAAATAGAATTAGGAAATAAAAACTCAATTAAGCTATCCTCTCTTTTCTTATCTAATTCTAAATTGATATTTAAAGAACTGATAAGACAGTTTTTAGCTTTCTCAAATTTTGCTTCATCGAGTTTATTGTTTTCCATATGTAAGGTGATCATATCTTTGGAAAAATTTATTATATCTTTGAAGTTAGCCTTTTTATCCCATATTATATTAAAATCGATTTCCAAATTCCCATCTTGTACTCTATCCAAACAAATTAAATAAAATTCATCGATAAACTCTTTAAACTTTTGAACTACCTCTGTTTTTCTCAGCAACTCCAAATACCTACATAAAAGATTACTAACCGTTTTATTATATTTATTAAAGTCAATGACATATATTAACTGCATTGCTAAATATTTTGTATTATTTTGAGGAAAAATATGAACATCATAATTGCCTACTCTTCTTGTTACATACTGCATTTTACATACTCCTTTTAAACATTTTCTCTAGTTCATATATTGTAAACTTCACAATAGTTGGTCTGCCGTGAGGACAATTATAAGGATTATCACATAAAACTAAATCATCCAAAATATTGCTAGCCATTTCTAAAGTTATCCTCGTGTTACCTTTCAAACTCTTTTTACAGGCTATTGTTGCCGCCACTTTGTCATTAAATTTTACAGGATCTAAATTGCCAAACTCGATTATGCAATCGAAAACAGCTCTTATAGTATCGTACTCTCGTCCTTCTTTAATCCAAGAAGGATGTCCATTTATTTTAAGTGTATTTATACCAAATTCCTCGAGATCAAAACCCATCGCTACAAGCATATCCAATTTTTCCTGTAAAGTTGAATACTCACTCGAAGAAAGTTCCATAGTCACTGGTAGTAACATCATAACTGTATCTTTAACTAATAAGCCTTTTAAAACTTTTTCATAGTTTATTCTCTCTACCGCTGCATGTTGGTCGATTAAATAAACTCCTTCAGTGTTTTCTGCCATAATATAAGTACCGAATGCTATACCAACTGGATAAAGTTCTAGCTTTTTAAATTCTTCATTTTTAGTGTTTCCGAGATCAAAAGTATTTTGTACACTATTTTTATCTAAAGTTTTACTATCTACAACTGTATCTATAGAGCCAAAACTTTTTATTGTATCTTCCTTTATGAACAAAGTCTTCGGTAACTCGCTCTCGATCGAATACTCAACATTATTTTCTTCATACTTACTTGAAACCGCCTCAGGAACCAGCATGGTACTATATAATGCTTTCTTAATCGAATCTGTAACGACTTCTCTTAATTCGTCTAGTTTAGAAAACTTGATGTCTTGTTTAGTTGGATGAATATTGACATCTATTAAAGTTGGATCTGTTTCAATAACGATCACGACAACAGGAAATGTATTATCGGGCTTATAAGTATAATAAGCATCGTTTATAATTTTATTTAGTTCTAAATTTCTAATTATTCTGCCATTAATAATAGTATTGATAAAATTTCTAGTTTTCCTCTGAATGATTGGTTTTGATATATAACCTGAAACATCATAATCGTCATTAGATCCCTGAATTTCTATCATATTGGAGCTGACTTCTGCACCATATACTTCATAAATAGTCTTTAAAAGATTTCCCGCACCGTTTGTTCTAACTATAATACTTCCATTGTTAGTTAAAACAAAAGATATTTTAGGATATGATAAAGCTAATTTTTCTATATAAGAACTTACATTAGAAAGCTCAGTTGGTTCACTTTTTAAATATTTAAGTCTTGCAGGAGTATTATAAAAAAGATTTGTAACACAAATACTCGTGCCTTCTCTTGACGGAGCAACACCAACTTCCAAAAATTCTCCACCTTTAATATGTACTTTTGTACCCGAAACTCCGTTAAAAGTTTCTAAAACTACTTCTGAGACGGCTACAATAGATGGAAGCGCTTCACCTCTAAATCCGAGAGTATTTATAAAAAATAAATCGTCATCCCTACTTATTTTACTAGTGGCATGTCTAAGAAAACAACTTTTCGCATCTTCTTCATCCATACCTATTCCATCATCGATTACTTTTATCGATTTCTTACCTGCATCCAACAATTCTACTCGAATATTTTTACTTCCCGCATCGATAGAATTTTCGACTAGCTCCTTAACTACACTAGAAATGCGTTCTACTACTTCTCCCGCCGCAATCTTATTAGCAAGAAGCTCATCCATAACTTTAATTTTACTCATACACCCCACCTACTAAACTAGGTCTTATATTTACATACTTCATTAAATCATCACTAATAGTAATGTCTACTGTACTTGTTACTTTAATAAATCCAAGGCCACAAATTACTATGTCATAATTTCCTTTCACCTTAAAAGTTATCCCTTTTTGAAAATTTTTATAATCCCTTTTAATCTTTATATTTTTACTGAAATAAAAAACTACACTAGAAGTACCTTCTATACTTATATTTAAAATGTCATCTAACTTATAAGAACATTTGACTTTATTTTGAAAAGTTTTTGGCTTAATTTCCTCAGAAATATTTGTAAGCTTATCTAACATAAAGTTCTCCATCAAAAATCCTGGTGAATCGATGATAGTTAAACCTTTGAGTTTAATTCTTACAAAATCTTGTGTAGTATTTTCCCTATAACTCGTCGCCAACTTAGCACTTTTACTACCATAGTTATCTAAAAGAATATTGATTAGGCTTGACTTACCTGCATTCGTTAATCCTAAAAAATATACTTCATTCATTTCATATAAAGCTTTCATTAAAGTATTTAAATTGCTCTTTTTAGAAGTAAAAATGATCTCTTCCCTAATGCCATAAACAACTTTTAAATAATTTCTTATTTGGCTGAAAGATACATTTTTAGGTATTATATCACTTTTGGATATGACTAAAATTTTTGGGACTTTTATATTTTTAAAAAGGTTTATAACTTCACCAAACAAGTTTACAAAGTCGATTAAAAAAACGACGTTTTTAGCATTCTTATTTACAGTTTTTATAATATCTTCACTAGATTTAGGTTCGCAAGCACTTGCCACTTTTCCATAATGCATCAATCTAAAACATCTTTGACAATACTTGCTATCTTCATATTTTTCTTCTGGAACATACCCTAATTTTGTATTATCTTTAAATTGTAATTTTATTCCGCAACCAAAACATATTTTATTCATAATATTCTCCCCGCTTAAAAACTCCTCTTTTAGTGTAATGATTTACTATCATATTTTCTAAAAATCTGTTAAACTTAGTACAATTAAAATCACTAGTACTTATTTGATTGACTAAAATCGATGTAATACCCATTCTATTCGCCCCAAATATATCAGTAATTAATTGATCTCCAACTGCTGCTACCTCTCCTGGTTTCACATTGTAAATATTCATAATTTTCTTATATTTTCTTTTTAAAGGTTTAAGTGAAGAACATGCTGCATCTACGAATAGTCCTTCTTTAAATGGTTCTACCCGTTTTTTTCCAGAATTACTTAAAATTATAGGTTTAAGTCCTTGTTTCTTTATATCTTCAAACAAATCTTTTGTCTTTTTACTAGGCTCTGTACCACTTATTGATGTAATAGTATTATCGAGATCAAATAAAATTATTTTAATTCCTGCATTCTTTAGGTTTTCATAGTTTATAGTATATATACTTTGTGTATAAATATCTGGCAAAAATATTTGCATATTAGTCACTCCCTTTTCACATATTTAATTATATCACATGAACTTAAAAAAACACATAGAATGTGTCATTTAAATGAAAATATTAAAGTTATTTATTTTTCTAAATATTTAAGGCTTTCTTGACCTTGTCTATAGGAATGTCCAAAGTATCTGATATTTCGTACTCATTTTTACCTTTCTGATATAATCTATGAATAAAGCTTTGCTCTGTCTCATCACGGCCTTCCTCACGACCTTCTTCACGGCCTTTTTCATGACCTTCAGCTGTTCCGACTCTCTTCCCAAAGTCGAAATAATCCTCCTTCCCTTCGAACTCTCCATAATAATCTACTATAAACTCTTCATTCTCTGCGATCTTCTCTGATCTCTCTATAAAATCCATATACACTTCATCTCCTTTCCCTAACTCTCG
>CANSHI010000006.1 GCA_947646655.1 uncultured bacterium | reverse complement strand
CTTGTGTCTTTACATTTGTATTTGTTTCATTTGTCTGTGCTCCACTCTTACTTGTGCTTGCACTTCCATTTGCCCCTCCATACATATATCCTACATATTTAGCATCATTATAATTCTTTGTATTCCATGCTACATTTGTTAATGCTAGTCTATTGGTACTACTTGATCCATTTCCATGTGCGCTTGTTCCATCATAGATTATACGTAGTGATCCGTCTCCATTTATTCGGATTATCCTCCAGTAAAACCCTGCAAATTTGACATAGTTATCCTCTGTTGCTCCCCTGTAATAATAACTCGTCCCATAATCATCTTCCGATGCATACAAGCCATCAGCAGTCTCATCAGTTGTTGCTGCATTTCCAAATGTTGGGTTTCCTTCTTTTACTGTTTTACCTAGTACTTTTAAAGTTTTATCTACAGGTGTTGTATTAGTCAAATCATCTAATTCTTTTACGACACTCACTACTTTAATTTGACCTTCCCATGATCCGCCTTTTACGTCTTCATATGTTGTACTTTTATCTAGCCATATTCTTACTCGATGACTTTGTTCTTGATTACCTTCTAATGTTCCTCTTGCAATTATATAAGATCTTTCATAACTTTCAGGTATTTCTGAAATAGTATTAGAGGCAAACGAAGATATTCTTGTAATATTCCCTTCGTCATAAGTTAAGTTTAAAAAGTTTTCACTAAATGAACCAGTTTTAACATTTAAAATTACATAATAATTTGAAGCTTCATTACAATTGTTTTTGATCGTAAAAGTATAAGGCGATGTCTCCATACCCACTTCATCGCTTAATGGTAAAGTCTTTTCTAGATTGATCGAATCGGCATCAGTAAAACTCATATCAAAGCAACTTAAAGTATTTAAGCCACTTATTCCACTTTGGCTCTTTCCTGCAAAGAAAAATCCGAAGGTCAAAGATGCTGAAGTGACTATCGTTATAAATCCTACTAAAAATATTTTAAACTTAAAAGAATTGAATACTGACTCTTTTTTCTTCATGTAAATCAAGCCTTTCTCTACTATAAAAATTCTATCATTTAAAAGTGTTTTAGTCAATAATTATAGCAAGAAAAAACACAATACGTTTTATAATATTGTGCTAATTGTTTCTACTTTTTTTAAAGAATGTGATGCCACCCGTTAGAGTAGCGATGGATGCTGTGAAGAGAATTATTACTTGTAGGTCACTAAATGTGTGTTTTATTTTGACAGGAGTAACATTTTTTTTGGTGTAAGAAAGAACATAGTTACCTAGATTTTGAACTTCTAATTCGATATGATTTTTATCTGTCTTTTTATAGTATAGTTCTTCAAAGTCTGCTTCACTGTTCATTTTGTAAATACCTAGAAAATTTTTGTCGGGGTCTAATTCAAACGATACTTTCATATTAGATACAAGGCTTGTAGACTTATTAGAGTTTTCTAATGAAAGAGATATGGCATCGAGTCTATTACCTAAAGTTGTTTTAACATCTTCTTTTAAACTTATGCTTTTGGCTTTTAGAGAAAGAGGTTCTTTAATTATATATGTAGGTACTTTAACGGATACTTTTTTGTCTTTAAGGATCGTTGTTTTACTCATAGCATCTTTGGATAAGTAAGAGTCTTTTTCGTTTGATACATAATTATTCGATAGATTTTCATTTGTATTCTCGGTTTCTTTTTTTTGTATCCATGTAACCGAAGCGGTTAGATGAGAAGAGTTACCAGCTTCATCTTGGAATATGAAAGTGAATTTACCGTTTTCTTTGAAAGTATATGTATTTAATCCTTCATTGTTAATAATGAGAATATTTTCGTTTTCATTTGTAAGAGTTGCTGTAACTTCTTCAGATGTTTTATCGGTTATATCATAAGATATTTTGGCACGTGGGGGAATCTTGTCGATCCAATTGACTACTGCAGTAGTGGAATAATTGTTTCCGTCTTCATCTTTGTATTCGAAAGTAAACTCGCCATTTTCATTAAAAGTATAGGTATCTTTACCACGGTTATTTGTAATGGTGATATTTTTTTTACTATGTATTTTGGCTGTTACTGGTTGGTTAGTGATACTTGGAATATCATAAATGATTTCTGCTATTTCAGGCTGTTCAATAATCCAGTCAACTTTTGCGGTTACTTCGCCTTTATTACCAAAATCGTCGATGTATTCGAAAGTGAATGATCCGTTTTCATTAAAAGTGTAATAATCTTTGTTATCGTTGTTCATTACCATGATATTTGATGAAGTACTTATAATGGTTGCAGTTACTGACTTAGCAGTTTGATCTAAAGTAGAGTAACTTATAGCTACATTGGATATAGGAGTTGAAGGCAGTTCTAGTTTAAAATTGTTTTCTTCATTTAAAGAATTATTTTTGATAGTTATAAGAATAAACTCTGTTTTGTTGTCTTTTAAAATTTGTTTTTCTATTAAAACTTCTTTATCTGTGCTTGTAATCCAATTAACTCCATTGTCGATACTATATTGCCATGTGATATTATATTGATTAAAGTTATCCTTAAGTGATAAAAGAAAATTTTCGTCATCGTAATTTTTAATTTCTACTAAAGTATTGATGTAATCTTGATTATATGAAATGTATTTTTGATCAGTAGATAGATCGATGATATTTTTTGGTTTTCTAACATTTTTGAATAAAATTTCATGGTAGAAAAAACTCACAATTACGATAGATATTAAAATAAATATAATTGATAAAATAATTCTTTTTATGCGAGTTTGATTATCTATAATGAAGTTTAAATTCATCAAAAACACCCCTGTCTTTAATAATGTTTTTTATTATAATTCAAAACTGAACACAATTCAATAATAAATATGTAAATTAACATAAAAAAATACTTGTCCTAAGATAGGAAAGTATTTATTATTTAAGAAAGAAAAGTACAAATAGTAAGAATAAGAAGAGAACTGTAGAACATATGATTCCATTGATGTGGTCACTTTTAGTTGAATGATTATCTACTCCTAAGGCCATAGCGGAAAATAATCCTCCGACAAGTCCTCCTATGTGGGCAGCATTATCTATGGAAGGAGTTATGAAGCCTACAGCAAGGTTAAGAACGATGATTGGTATAATTTGAGTTTTAAGAGCGGTGTCTAAATAAAGTCTATAATGGAATCCAAAATATAAAAGTGATCCCATTAGTCCGAATATTGCTCCACTTGCTCCCAATGAATATCCATCCATGCCATTAGCTATACAAGAAAGCATACTACCTATTATGGCACTGAAAAGATATACTGCTGTAAATCTCTTTTTGCCCATAAAAGACTCTACTTGTCCTCCAACTATAAATAAAGAATACATGTTTACTAATAAGTGTAAAATATCTTCATGTGTAAATGCACTTGTTAATAGCTTGTAAATGGCTCCGTTTATTACTTCTCCTTTATTTAAAATAAGAATATCGAATAAGTTAAAGCTATTAGTTAAAATTCCTAGCCATCCTATTACAAATACAAGTAAGTTAATAATGATTAATGAATGGGTAATAATATTTTTTTTCTTTTTAAAAATTCTGTCGTATTCTGCATTGTCACGAGCAGTTTTATTGTTAATATCATTAGTAACATTGATGACAAATTCGATACTGTCTTTAGCTTCGATTAAGTTGTTTTTTAATTCTGGATATAGTGTATTGATGTCTTTATTTTGCTTTATGTTTTTGTTGAAATCTAAAAGTATAGAATCGATTCTTTTATCTTCAATCGGTTTTACCGTGTTGCCGACGTCCAATAAAATATTTAGTGTTTTAATGTGAAAACTTAAAGTCTTTTTCTTTACTTGTTTAACGATATTTTTGATTTTAAATAAGTCAAAGTTAAATTGTTCAGTATTATGCAAGTAATTAGCGTTTATTCTTACTATTCTGTATGGAGCTTCGATGTTTTCAAGCCATATTTCATTTTTAACTCCATTGACAACGATCGGAGTATAGTTTTCTACTGTTATAAAATAATGGGCTAATTGCATTAATAGTTGATCTTTTTTATCTACTTGTGGCTTCATGTAAAACCTCTTTCTATGAATTATATTTTATAATAGTTTAGTAATTTTGTAAAGTGTATTGATTATTAAAATGGAGCTTATAAAATTATTTATATGAAAATTTTTCTGAAAAAAAGAAAAGTATTACTACTCTTCTTCAGTTTCAACTTTGTTTGTTACAATTACTTCTTTATTTTTATAGTATCCACATTTCGTACATACTCTATGAGGTTTTAGTGATTCACCACAATTTGGACATACAGTCATTCCTGGTACAGTCTTTTTTAAATGAGTACGACGCATTCTTTTTTTTGTTTTACTTGTTCTTCTAAATGGAACTGCCATAATTTTTTCCTCCTTTTTTCACTCTGTTTCGAGTATTTCCCAGCCATCTCCACTGGTACTTTCAAAAGTATCATCTTTGTTAGTGGCTCTGATGGGGATTTCCAGTAATATATTTTCCCATATTATTGGCAAAATATCAAGTGTATTTGCACTTTTTTTGTAATTCTCGACTAAATTGTTGACAAATTCATCATATTCGATGTTTAATTCGTAAGGCACTTTGCTGTTATTGATGGCACTTTTTAGGTTAATCGTGCCAGTTAAGTTGAACTTTAATTCGTAATCATCTGTGCCATTATCTAATATAAACCCTGCTACTTTGACATTTTCGAGACTAATGATTCGATCGTCTTCATAGTTTTGGAAATCAAGTATTTCTTCGAAGTCTAGTCTACCTTTTGTATTAAGGGTAATAAGATTTAAGTTCATGATAATCACTTCCTTAAAAGATTTATTAGTTCTTCTAGTGTAACTGTTGTCGTGTCGCGTGAACCAATTTGACGATAGCTAACTTGTTTGTTTTCTTTTTCAGCATCTCCTAAAATAAGAGTAAAAGGAACTTTTTTTATTTGACTTTCTCTCATTTTATATGAAAGCTTTTCATTTCTGTCGTCGAGTTCTACGCGGAAGCCTTGTTTTTTAAGTTCTTCGTAAACTTGAGAGGCATATTCTAGATGATATTCGTTATTTACTGGAATGATATAGGCTTGTGTAGGTGCCAACCAAACTGGAAGTATACCTTTTGTTTCTTCTAGTAAAAAGGCTATAAATCTATCTAGTGAACCTAGTATTGCACGGTGGATAACGACTGGGCGGACTTTTTCGCCGTGTTCATCGACGTATTCGAGTTCAAAGCGTTCAGGTAGTTGGTAATCGAGCTGAACTGTCGAAAGTGTAACATCGTGACCGATTGCACTTTTTACTTGAACGTCAATTTTAGGTCCATAGAAAGCTGCTTCACCCTCTTCTTCATAAAATTTGGCTCCACTTGCTTTTAAAATGTTACGAAGAGCATTTTCACTTTTTTCCCATAGTTCGTCATTGCCGAAATATTTATCAGTGTTATTTTTATCTCTCAATGATAATCTAAACTCGTAGTTTTCAAATCCGAAATCTTTGTACACTTCAAGTATGAGGTCGATTACACTTTTTATTTCACTTTCAATTTGGGCTGGTGTACAGAAAATGTGAGAATCGTTTTGTGTAAAAGCTCTTGCTCTTTCAATTCCACAGCAAGCACCACTTGCTTCATATCTAAAGTCATTTGCGACTTCGGCCATACGTAGAGGTAAATCTCTGTAGGAGTGGAGAAAGTTTTTAAATATCATCATATGGTGAGGACAGTTCATAGGTCTTAGTACATAGGCTTCATTGTCTAATTCCATTTTAGGGAACATGTCTTCTTGATAGTGTTCCCAGTGGCCACTCGTCTTATATAATTCTACATTTCCTAAAGAAGGTGTTACAACATGTTTATAGCCGTGCGCTAGCTCTTTATTTGTTATGTAGTCTACTAGGGCACGTCTTACTAGGAAACCATTTGGTAACCACATAGGTAGTCCTTTTCCTACTAAGTCTGCAAACATAAAGATACCTAGTTCTTTACCTATTTTTCTATGGTCTCTTTCCATGGCTTCTTCTAGTGCACTTAAGTGTTCGTCAAGTTCTTCTTTAGTTGGGAAACAGACACCATATATTCTTTGTAACATTTTATTTTTGGAGTCCCCCTTCCAGTAAGCACCACTAAATTTGATGAGCTTGAAGTTTTTAAGAAGTTTAGTCGACTCGACATGTGGTCCCCTGCATAGGTCAGTAAAGTCGCCTTGAGTATAGCAAGTTATTACTTGTTCTTCGTCCATACGGCTGATTAAGTCAAGTTTGTATTTGTCATCTTTAAACATTTCTAAGGCTTCTTCTTTAGTAAGTTCTTTTCTTACTATGTATTTACCGTCTTTAGCACACTTTTTCATAGTAGATTCGATTTTAGCAATGTCTTCGTCTGTGAGAGTTTTGTCTCCTAAATCGATATCGTAGTAAAAACCTTCCTCTACGACTGGACCTACCCAAAATTTAGCATCAGGATATAACTGTTTGACAGCTTGAGCGAGTAAATGAGCACAGCTGTGATTTAAAATGTTTAGTTCTTTTTCTTCTTTAAAGTTTCTCATAATTTTCTTCCTTTCTTACTTTAAAATAAAAAGATGGTACATAAAGGAGTGCGTAGTAGCACGGTACCATCCTAGTTTTTACTCTTAAACTCTTTAACGGAAGTTAACCGTAGCCTATTAGGGCTCTCTCTAGAAGTAGTAACGGGGTCTTTTAAGTTTGGTTTGCACCGTCCACCAAATCTCTTTTTTTCTTAAAAATGACTCGTCTTGTCTTCCGTCAAAAATTTACAAGATAATATTAGCACATTTTTTTGATAAATTCAACTTATTTTATTTCTTTCATTACGTAGATAGCATCAAGTGCTTCTTTAGGAGTCATCGAATTAGGATCGAGTGAGTCTAAATAGTTTGTAAGTTCTGAGTTTGTCGGTGGAGTTTCAAAGTTAAACTCTAATTGATCTACAGTATATTCTCTCTTTTCTACTTTATTTTCATGTTTAGCTAAAATAGTTGTGGCCATTTTAATTACGGCATCAGGCATGCCAGATAATTTTGCTACATGAATACCATAACTTTTATCGACAGGTCCGTCTTCTATTTTATGTAAGAAG
Organism: uncultured bacterium; assembly: GCA_947646655.1. Taxonomy (GTDB): domain Bacteria; phylum Bacillota_I; class Bacilli_A; order RF39; family UBA660; genus RUG11867. Next base: position 68,762 of record CANSHI010000006.1, on the reverse strand, counting down.
TAGACTTTGTTATTTTCTTCTTTAGCACTGACATGCACATTTTTGATAGTCGGATGTATGTTTGCAAGTTCTGTTAGTTCATGGTAATGTGTTGAGAACAGAGTTTTACATCCTATTTGTTCGTTTACATATTTTAATATAGCTTCTGCAATACTCATACCATCGTATGTTGCTGTTCCTCTTCCCAATTCGTCAAAAAGAATGAGACTGTTTTTGGTAGCAGATGTAATGGCTTCGTTAGCTTCTTTCATCTCAACCATGAATGTACTTTCTCCACTTACTAAGTCATCACTAGCCCCGATTCTTGTGAATATTTTATCAAAAAGTGGTATTTCACACGATTCAGCAGGGACAAAAGAACCCATTTGTGCAAGTATTATAATGATAGCTAATTCTCTCATATAAGTACTTTTACCCGACATGTTAGGCCCTGTTATAAGTAAAGTATTGGTATTAGCATCCATCAAAACGTCATTTGGAACATACTCTTTATCACTCACGTGTTCGACAACAGGATGACGTCCTTTTATTATATTTATGTTTTGATCTTCGCGAATTTTAGGTCTTGTGAGATTTAAAGTTTCACTTATTATTGAAAGACTAGTTATGGAATCGATTTCGCTTATAGTTTGTGAAAGTTCGATTAGAGAATGGACTTCTTCTCTTACTTTGTCTCTTATTTCGATAAATAACTTATATTCTAACTCAACAATTTTTTCTTCGGCATTCAATATTAAGTTTTCTTTTTCTTTTAATTCAGGACTGATGTATCTTTCGGATCCGACGAGAGTTTGTTTTCTTATCCAACCGTATTCATCTTTGATTTTATCTTTATGAGCATTGGTGACTTCGATAAAGTAGCCAAATATTTTATTATATCCTACTTTTAAACTGGTGATTCCTGTCAACTGTTTAGCTTCAGCTTCTATTTTTGAAATGAAGTCTTTTCCTGAAGAACGAAGCAATCGTAATTCATCTAGTTCTGTGTTATAATCTTTCTTTATTAAGTGTCCTTCTTTAATCGATATAGGAGCATCTTCATCGATTGCGGATTCGATGAGGTCGTAAAGTTCTTTAAAGGTATTTATTTTGTAGTCGAATGACAATTCTTCTATAATTCTTTTAATGTTAGGAATGACACTTAAAGAATTTTTTAATTGGAGTAGATCTTTGGCATTGGCATTTCCACATGATATTTTTCCACATAAACGTTCGATGTCATATATTTCATAAAGGGCTGTTTCGAGTTCACTTCTTAAAAGAAATTGGTCATTTAGTTTTTGTATTTTGTCGTATCTATCTTCGATCTTCTGTCTGTTTCGAAGCGGTTTTAAAAGCCAACTTTTTAGTTTACGAGAGCCCATACTAGTTTTACATTTGTCTATCAACCATATGAGTGAGTTTGTTCTTTCTTTTAATCGCAAGGTTTCAGTCAATTCGAAATTTCTTATAGCGTGGATATCCATGTATAGGTACTCATCGTCATCTAATAAGTTTACTTTGCTAAAGTGTTCGATGTTTTTAAGTTCTTTAATACAAAGATAATATAAGATATGCCTTATGCCTTTAACAGTTTTTACATCGAGATTATTGACGAAGGATAGAGGTTCTTCATATAATTCATCGTATTTTGTTATGTCGATATGATATATTTTTGTTAGAGTATCGATTAATTTTAAATCGGTGTCAGTCATTAAAAGGACTTCTTTAAAGTTGTTATTTAAAATTATGTTCAATAGTTTACTATCATTTTTGTCGATCGTGATCGAATTTAGTTCGCCTGTCGATATATCTGCATAAGTTATGACATATGTCGATGGGTATACTAAGATACTACCTAAGTAGTTCATATCTTTATTATCTAAAAATTCGAAGTCTGCGATGGATCCTTTACTTATGACTTCTGTCACTTCTCTTCTAACAGTCCCTTTAGCTTGTTTAGGATCTTCCATTTGTTCGCATATGGCTACTTTAAATCCCTTTGCTAAAGCTTCTTGTATATAAGTTTTTATCGAATGATGAGGTGCACCACACATAGGTACTCTTTCTTCTAGTCCGGCGTTTTTACCAGTTAAAGTTAGACCGAGATTTCTAGATGCAACTTCAGCATCTTCAAAAAAAAGTTCATAGAAGTCTCCTAAACGATAAAAAAGAAGAATGCCTTCATAGTTTTTTTTGATGTCATAGTATTGTTTCATCATAGGACTTAATTGTTCATAATTTACATCATTTAATTTCATAGTTTACCTCGTGAGAATTATTATAATACAATCATATAGTTTTGTAAAAGGAAAGTTTGTAAATTTTTTCCATTAAAATTAAAAAGTGCCGAAGCACTAGTTTAAGGTCTTTGATTTTCATCTATATCCGCGGTGACTTTTCTAGTTTTGGTGTTAATTTTTATTTTTACTATGTAGTCATCAAGGGTCGTCATAGTGTTTCTAGGATCTTCGAACACTCCTCCTGTTTTAGGATTCGGTTCTGTGCGATCGGCGACAAGATATTCTGGTATCAATTCTTTAAATTGCATTTCATAAACTTTATAGTTCTCGCCCTCACTATCTTGTTCATCTCTTCCTTCTTCGATAATTTTTTTATAGTGATCTTGTCCATATGTCACAGCGGCACTTCTTACTGATTCGAGTTTGGTTAAATAACTTTTGTATTTGGCCTTTTTAGAAGATTCTGAAATGCCTGGGACGACTAAGACTATAAGTAATGCGATAATTGCTATTGCAGCGATCAATTCTACTAGAGTAAAACCTTTTTTTGTCATTTTATTCACCTATATAAATATTAACTATTAACTATGTAAAAGTCAATATTTTTTAGAAGGCTGGAGCAAATCTTTGACTTTGGTAGACATTGAAAAAGTCTAGTGAAAAGTTTATAATAATACTCACTTATGTTCACATCAAGAATAGAGAGGAAGTGCAGAAAATGAAAGATTATAATGTTTATATCGATGAATCAGGTGATGAAGGGATTAAAAAAGGTTCTAAATATTTTATTCTTACTGCCGTTATTGTGGAAAAAAGTAAGGACTTAGAAACGGCTAAAAAAGTGGATGTCATCAAACAAAATTTGGAAATGAATATAAAGAAACAATTGCATTGGAAATTATTAAGAGGTATGCCAAACAAAAATATGATAATGGATATAGTAAGTAAATTAGATTTAGTTATAATCAATGTAATTGTCGATACTAAAAGTATTAAGTTTATACCTTCTAGCAATATTTATAACTTTTTTAGTGGCTATTTATATGAACGTATATGTTGGTTTATGAATGAAAATCAAGGTGTCGCTAATATTAGTATCAGCTCACGAGGGAATTTATCTAAAGATAGCCTGAGTGAATACTTAAACGATAAAAATCATAAAAAATTTAACATAGATGTCTCTAAAATAAAAAGCATTAAAATAATTCCTAACGAAAGAAAAAGATTACTGCAACTGGCGGACTGCTGTTGTAGTGCATTATTCCAAGCTTTAAAATATAATAATAACAATCACTATAAATATGTATTAAAAAAGAAAGACAAAATTTATAGCAAAAATAATAATTATTTAAGTTATGGACTAAAGTTAGTTCCAAAAGAAAGCAATGCTCCTGAATTAAAAGAATTAGTATTATTCATTTCAAATAAAAATAGTGAGTTTTCCCCTGCCTGAAGGAACCCACAGGGCAAGCCTGCTGGTATATTTAAAATATACCCTTCAGCAATTCAGCGAACTACTCACTCACTGACAAGATATTATCATAAAGAGATATTGACTGTCAATAAAACTGTATAAAGTTTTTAGATTATTTAAAAAGCAAACCCTTATCATAAGAGTTTGCGTTTATTTCTCAATGGCGCCTGATGCAGGACTTGAACCTGCGACCTAACGGTTAACAGCCGTGCGCTCTACCGACTGAGCTAATCAGGCATTGCTCCTTAATTATATAACTAAATCAGTATTATAGTCAAGGAAAAATTTTAAAAAAATATGTTTTTTCAGTTTTCATTGTTATTATATTCTTTTTTTTGTATTTTATGCTTTAATAAATACCTTAGATTTAAGAGCGATAAGTTTTGGAACTTCGTCAAATCTGTCTACAACAAAATCTTTAATGTCGTTAGGTAATAAGTCTAGACAGTTGTTAAGCATGTCAGGTAATTCGTCTTCATCAAAAATAGCTATTAACGCTGTAAGATAATTTTTAACAATATCGATTTTTATAATATCGTTCGAAATTAAAAGTTCAGATTTCACTAAGTAATCTGCTAAATCTAATAGCTTTTCAATAAAATAAGATATTTTTTCTTCATCGGGTGTAAGAATTACTGGTTGTACTTCTCCACGTATTAATGAACTTATTAAAGAGTTTAAATTTATTTCAAAATCTATTGTATCATATACTTGCATTAATGGTGCTAAATTATTAGCAACTATTTGCTGTTCGGCTATGGGAAAGTTGATCAATATTTGATAAGCCCTTTTAGAAATCTCTTGACTCTTAGTAGTTAACTTCATTAGTTCGCCATATAGAAGTGTAATGACTAAATCATTTATACTTTGGGGATACTGTTCTTCAATATGTGACAGCAGTCTATAATATGGATAATCTTTGCGATCAATAAAAGAGATTAAGCCAAAGAGTAAATCATTTTGATCTGCAACAACAAATTTCTTACAAGTTTTGTTTATTTGACAAATAATTGATTGATGCGATTGTAATGTTTGTAATTTATCTTTTTCTAGGTTTAGTAAATTAGCCAGGTTTGATGTGCTAGGATGAGGAGAAAGATACTCGTCATTAATATGCTCGGCTAAAATAAGTAATTCTCTAATCGATTCTTCTGTATTCATTATTAAGTTTCCTTTTCTATTTAATAGGTAATATAGAGAAGTGGCGAATTTTATCTTTTTCTAAAGCCAGAAGTTCTTCATAAATGGGTTCAATATATTGTTTTAACGCTAAAATATACTTTGCAGAAACGACAGATGGCTGTTTTTGGAGTGCGTTTTCGACTAATTCTTCTCTAAATTGAGGTTCTACATAAGTTAAAGCAGTTTTTAAATAGTTGATTAGTAATTGAAATTCAGCTGAGTATTGAATATTAGTATTTCCTTTCTCATGCTCATCAACTACTCTAACAAATAAGCGTGTTATTATATTATAAATTATGTATTCGCATCTTTTACTATTGTGAACAGCAATTGTATTACCTTGAGATTCAAAATTTTGATTCAAAAGTTCTTTTTCAACTGTAGGGGAGTCTATTAGTATTTTGTAGCTGTAATCTCTTATTTGGGAAGTATCACCTGGTAAAGTATTAATAGATTGTTGTAAAAGCATGTATAGGATTCTAACTTCTTGATCGGTTAAAATAGAAGTTAATAAAGGATTTTGGGCATTTATATTTAATTTGTGTTTTAAATTAGCAAGTATTCTAATATAAGAGTATGTTTCTTTTCTTAAAAGTGGTGATGTACCAGATAACAAATCGACTATAGGTATGTCCTTGACAGTTGTTTTAAAAAGGTCAATAATATCGTCATATTTAAAAGGATTTACATTTAATCTATTAATCAATTCTTTTTCTACTTCGGTAGCAATTTGAAGTGCACTGATATTTTGTTTAGGGTCACCTTCGAAATATAAAGTGTAAATTACATTCGTAATATCTAATAAATGTTCTAATGTTTCAACATCTCTATCTTCTACATACATAAATAAACATCCCCTTTTGATATTTGGTATTTTAGCACAAACTGTTAATATTTGCAACATTCGAAACATAAAAAAACTAACTTTCGTCAGTTTCGTAGTTATAAATACCATGAATTTTTTCTAGAGTCTCATTATCTAGCTCTTCAATAGTCCATACACCATCCTTATTTTTAAGTTTTATGTTGATCGTGTAGTCGATTCGAAGACTAGATTTTTCCATTGTTTCTAATTTATAATTGTTAAATTTATCTTTATCGTATTCATCGTCTGTGTAAAATTCTTCGGGATTTTCAAGTAAATAATCTTCTGCATCTTTGGAAGCTCTATATAGATCTTTAACGTCTATAACAGTTTTTACGGTTGCATTGTCACCATCAATGCTTTCTTCTTTGATTTCATATTTTATACTGGCATATTCGTTTAGAATTATATCTTTGTATTTCTTTCTTTGATCATTAGAAAGTCCTTGTTTACTTAAATATGTATCGAGTTCAGAAATAATAATTGGATCGTTTTTAATGTATCGATTTAGAAATTCTTCTGTTTTTTCACTGGGAGTCATTTTTCCTATACAGCCTCCTAGCGCGATTAAAGTTATTAAAAGAATTAGATATTTAAAAGCGTGCTTCATATTATCACCTATAAATATTGTGGTTAGTTATATCAAAATTATGCGTTTTATGTTAAAATGGGTATAGGTGATGAATTATGAAGAGATTATTATCTGGTATTAAACCGACAGGAGAATTGACTTTAGGTAATTATATTGGAGCGATCAGTCAATTTGTTAAAATGCAAAGTAACTATGAAACTTTTGTTTTTGTGGCAGATTTACATGCTTTAACTATTTATAATGATCCCCATTTATTAAAGGAAAGAATTAGAAATATAATTGCGATGTATTTAGCTTGTGGGTTAGATCCTAAGTATACAACTTTATTTATTCAATCTGAAAATGTTTATCATAACAATTTGGCGTGGGTTTTAGAGTGTAATAGCTATATGGGAGAGTTATCGAGAATGACACAGTTTAAAGATAAGTCAAAAGATAAAAATGAGACTGCCATTTCTTGTGGTCTGTTTACTTATCCCGCTTTAATGGCTGCCGATATATTGATATATGATGCGGATGTCGTTCCAGTAGGTATCGATCAGAAACAACATGTCGAATTGGCAAGAAATTTAGCTACAAGATTTAACAACAAATATGGTGATACTTTTAAAATTCCTGAACCGATCATTCCTCAAGAAGGCGCTAAAATATATGATCTTATGAATCCTAACAAAAAAATGAGTAAATCTGATGAGACTGGTAAAGGATGTATCATGCTTTTAGAGGATCCCAAAAGTGCTAAGAAGAAGATTATGAGTGCTGTAACGGACAGCGATTTAAAAGTTTATTATGATAAAGAGAATAAACCAGGAGTTTCAAACCTTTTAGTCATTTATTCTTCGTTAAAGGGAATAAGTATAGAAGAAGCCACTGAGAAGTTTAAAGATTCAAATTATGGTGAATTTAAAAAATGTGTTGCTTTTGTAGTTGAAGAGTTTTTAGAAAATTTGCAAAAAAAATATCGAGAAGTTTTAGACAGTGGAATGGTAGATAAAATTTTAGATGAATCAAATGAAAAAGTACGTAAATTAGCTGAAGAAAAAGTTCGTCAAGTATATGAAAAAATTGGTGTTGGTAGATAACTATTGTTTTTAAGCAATAGTTTTTAATTACAAAAAAAATAACCATTAAGGTTATCTAAATCGGCAGTTATCGATTGTCGTAATATTGGCAAAATCGAGAATCAATTCACATAATAACGGTACAAAGAATAATAGGACAGCCGCAATTAATCTCTTAATAAGCTTATTTGAAGATTTTTTCATTTCTTCTGCTTCTCCACTTACAGCAGCTTTGGCAAAATCTAATATAGTAAGTATCACTACTAATAAAGGTCCCGCAAACTGCACAGTTTTGAAGATGTTGATTATAATTTTAGATACATTAGCTCCTAGAAGCCCCTCACAATCTGTTTTATCATAAACTTTTGGTATGTCTACTTTTATTTGAGCTGTTTTAGCCCATTTAATAGCATCATTTATCTTTTCTATTTCTTCATTATTTTTATCCACTTTATCTTTCGCTTTGTCTATGTCATCTTCAATCTTATCTTTTTCTTCTGGCGTAGCATTAGGAAGTTTACCTACACCATCACCAATTATAACTCCTTGTACTATGTTATCTGCACTTATATCATGCTTTGTATCTTCAGCACCTTTAATAAATTTTTCAAGGAGCGCATTTTTATCGATATTATTATCTAAATCGTCAACATAACTGTCGATATTTTTTATAAAGTTTGGTGTGGCATATTTAGTTCCGAATGAGTATTGTGGTAGTATTTTATTTTTAACATGAATTTTGGTTTTATCTTTGATAACTTTCATTATAGCATCGTTGTCTGATTTATATTTTTGGTTTGCTTCTTTAAGTAAGTCTGAAACACTATATTCTTTTAATAAGTTATTTACTGCATAGTCATTAATTTTATTATATATGGTATCGGAAGTGGTAGAGAGACTTGCATTATATTCGAAAATTGCTCCATTGTCAGCACAGCGCCCTTTATCAGAAAAACAAGCTCTATGCCACATACCATCGTATTCGATATTTACAAATTTTGGACAAGCAAAGTTGTCTTTTCTCTTTTCTGGGAAATCGGTTTTGTCTTTTCCCCAGCTTATTACATCGCCTTGATAAAAAGCCATATCAAAGGAACCAATAGTGCTTGCTTGCCATTGAAAAAATTCATAATTGTTGGAATCCTTTTTTTGATATTGTATCATCCATTGACCTGGATCTGGATTTACATCGGGCATGTATGCACTTAATGTAAGAGGATTAAATTGTATTTTTGCAACCTTTTTTCCATCTTTTTCATACTCACAAAGTATCATTTGACCTTCTTGTGCTTTAACGGTTAAGATATTTAATAAAAAACATAACATAAATATTAAAGTTAATTTAAAAATGTGTTTCATTTGAATTTCACCTACTCTACGAAGATTATATCATTTCGAGCGATTTATTACAATAAAATTTTATTTAAACTCGGCGTTTTCGACAGCTTCATTACAGCGACTGCTCGTCGGATTAAACATGCAGTCATAACAAATATTGTAGTCGATTCCTGAATCATTTTTTATATATTCAAATTGCCCAATAAAACTCATAATCAGCATGGAAATCATGGGGACAAAAAATATGAGTATGCTGAGTGCTAATTTAATGACCATATTTTTTAGACATTTTTTTAGTTCGTCCGATTTATTAGAGACGATTACTTTTGTTAAATCTACAGATATAATTACAATAAGAATTAGGGGCAGAAAAATTTTATATATGAGTATAAAATATCCTATAATTTGTATCAATGGCGAGAGATTAGTACATATCGAATTTATAGAACTAGTTATCATTATTTTCCTCACTTTCAAAATAAAAAGTATACTAATATATAGTATACAGTTTAAAGACTTTTGTCAATTATTAAGCTGTTGGATCAATCGGTGCTGGACAAGACCATGGTGAAGTTATACATGTATAACAAATATTATAATCTGTCTGTTGTTTAGTCTCATCGAACTTATTTCCTATTAGACCAAAAATAAGCATTACAAGTGTTGGTATAAAGAATATAGCAATTCCTCCAACGAATCTCCAAACTAGCCCAGTAGCGGCTTTCTTAATTTCCTCAGGCTTGCTTGATACAGCAGCTTTACCTAAATCTAAAAGACCTAGAGCAATTATTATTAGGGGGATACCGATTTTAATAACTGTTAAAACCCATCCTACAATTCCTACTATTTCACTTGCTTTTGCACAAAAATTACTTAAACCTGCACCTGTTATCAATAAATTACTCATAAATATCTCTCTCTTTCTTTTTATAACTTAATTTTAAACTAATTTAATATAAATGTCAAACGTATTAGTCAAAACAATGTCAATTATTGTTGATTTTTAACATTTATTATATTTTACTTTTATTTTTAGTCTTTATGGTGGCTATGCTGAACGTATTTTAAAGCAGTATATTTTGTTATAGCAAAGAAAACGATAAATAATACTGTTATGAAGACAGAAATCCAAAGCCAATGGGTTCCTCCGATTGATGACTCTTTGCTTTTCGGTTTATTACTTTTAGTAGTAATTGCATAATCGATGCCATCTTGGATTTCAAATTCTATCGCATTATCGATTACTCTTAAAGGCTTTTGAATTAATAGATCATCTTCATAGTAAAATAAATAGTATAAGTCTTCTGTAGTTGTAACTGCCATTTTATAAATACTGTTATTAGGAATATTAGTGTTTTTAGTGCTAAGTGATGTATATTCGATGTCTTTTAAATAATCTTTTAGCTTATTATTAGAAATAGTGTTTTTAATTTTAGGAATTATTTCGCTACTACTTTCTATCTTAGATCCATCTATACTTAGAGATGAAAGGAATTTGTTATTGTAATCAGCCCATCTGAATACAAGAGTTTTTTTGCTTTCCTTTAAAGTGTCGATGGTTTTGCTATCCAAAAGTAAATTGTCAGTACTCATGTTTACTGTAAGCTTTTTAGAATCACTGCTCGTAAGAACGTCTTTAATAGAATTTGGATCACTTTGCACTATCGTGTTATCTTCACTTCTAATTATTGAGAAGTCATACTCTCTCAGCGAACCGTCTTCTGCGGTTACTAAAATGGCTAATGAATTATTACCGACCTGTAAAACGTCATCGCCTACTACTTCTACAATTGAAGTTTTGTCCTCTTGGGTATAAGTTAAGTCTAATTTGTCTTTCGAATAGGGAACTTCTATCGTATATTTAGTATTTTCTTTATCAAACTTAAAGCTGATATCTTTAAATTCAACTGTAGAAAGAAAATTGTTACTAGAAGCTGCTTTAGCAGGTGCTTTGTACTCGATTTTAGTAGTTTCAAAAGTTTGTGTAGGATTATTCAAATTCAAGAAGTTAAGTAAAATTAGAAAATTTATGTTTAGCATAAGTTAACCACCTATTCTTTTTATATTTTTATTTTACCACAAGTTTTAAAAAAATAAAATAATAAAAGAACAGTTTGTCATAAACTATTCTTCACTGGTCTGATCCGTTGTCTCGTTAGATGGCACTTTAGACTCTTCTATGTATATAACTTTTTCGGTTCCATTAGAAATAGTGGCTTCTATCGAATAGCCGACGACATAAGAACTTTTGTTATACAATTCAATAATTTCTGAAGATACTAAGCGATAGCCTGCATAATTTGTCATGATATATTGTTCTAAATCTATAGCACTTATCTCGCTCATCACATCATCTGCTGCATCACTGTTGGGTTCGAGTGCCTTTTCGAGTTTCTTATATACTGTACCTTTAAAAGAGGAATCTTCTCTTGAATTAGAAGCTATTTCAAGATCAGTAGTTTTGGGGTTAACATAAGAACCTTTTTCAACAACTTTTAAAGTGGCTTGGCCTTCTTTTTTGTTTCCATATAAATCGGTTACGACTATATCGATGGTGTGAGTTCCTACTTTGTTAAATAGAGATTCATCTTTTTCATTTTTTAATGACACTAAGCAAGGCTTGGACACATCTTCGCAAGTTGCTAGAAAATCACCTAGATAATAGGTTTCACTACCCTCTTCGACGATAAATTCTTGTAAGGTGAAATCTGGAGGTGTAGTATCTTCGACATTTACTGTGCCTTTTTTGGTTATATTATTATAAGTTATTGTGTAAGTATAAGTTCCTATTTCGTTTGGATTTACATTAGAAGTATTTAATTTGTAATCTTTAGGATTGACAACTTTTTTGGTAAGATAATCCTCTACATTTTCGCTTAGAGTACTGCCATACTCTAGTTGAATCGTTTTAGCACCAAAATTGAACTTTCTAAAAATTAAAAAATAACCGAGGATTACTATAAGTACTACGATGAAGATGAAAAATATCCAAACTTTTTTACTATTTTCAGTAACGTCAAGAAAATCTTCATCCATATTAAATCCACCTCGTCATAGGCACTTTTCTTGTCAGCAATTTTTCGTATTTTTCAAATAAGTTAATAATCGTATTTACAATTGTATCTAATAGATTTTCACCACGAGTAACTTTGATGTTGACGATATCTTTTTTTATTTGATTTCTGAATGTATAGTCATTGATATATTTGAATAACACTTCGTCCAGTTTTTCTACTTTGGCAGCATTTTCTTCTATATCGATATTTGTATTAAAAATGTATTTTTCGTATACGTTTATAAGCTTTTCTGATATAAAATCGTCACTGTAGTATTCGAAGTTGATTATCGTATAAAAATGTGGGCAATGACGTAGTACTTCTCTATTTTTATCCATTTACTTAATCACCTATCTTAATTAGAATTATATAATAGATCGAAAAGTATTTCAAGAATTTTCGAAAAAATGCCAAAAATTTCATTTCTATAAAAAATAAAAAAGGGATTTCCCTTAATTATTTTCTAATACTTCTATAGCTTTATGTACTAGAAGGTCATATTTAACAACTTCTAAGCCACCATAAGATTCGATAAGTTCACTTTTTTCGATTCCGTATTTTTTAGCTTGTTCTTCAGCATGTTTTTCTGCTTCTTTATCAGTAGTTTTTAATCCTTCTTTTTCGATAATATAATCGATTAAATATCTAGATTTTATTCTGTTAAGTGCGACTGGTTTAGATTGATTTTTAAATTCTTCGAGATTAGAGCCTGTAAATTGAAGATATGATTCGAAAGGAATTCCTTGCATTTGTAGACGATTTTTTAAGTCTTCGATCATTCTTTCAACTTCTTCATCAACTATCTCGTCATTCACTTCGACAGTCATTTTAGATACACCAGCTTCAAGCAAAGCATCGATGTATTTATTTTCAGCATCTTCTTTTTTATGTTCTAGTAGATGTTCTTTTGTTTTTTCTTCAAATTCTTTTACTGTTTTAACGTCATCATGTCCTAAATCTTTAAAAAATTCTTCGTTAAGTTCAGGTAAAATGCGAGTTTTAATATTTTTAACTGTAACTTTAAACGTAGCATCTTTTCCTTTTAAATCTGCAACATAATCTTCAGGAAATTTTACTGAAATGTCTTTAGATTCGTCTTTTTTAAGACCGATTAATTGATCTTCGAAACCTGGAATAAAAGTATTTGATCCGATTTCAAGTGGATAATCTGTTCCTTTTCCACCTTCGAAAGCTTTTCCATCTACAAATCCTTCGAAGTCGATTACAGCTGTGTCACCTTTAACGATTTCACCTGTAGTTTTTTCAACTATTTCAGCCATTCTATTTCTAATTCCTTCGATTTCTGCTTGAATTTCTTCTTTAGTAACTTTTGCCTCTTCGCGTTTGATACCTAACTTTTTATAACTAGATACTTTTACTTCTGGTTTTGTGATGATTTTAAATTCAAATTCTACATGAGATTCATCGATATTTTTAACATCTACAGATGGCTTACATGCTGGTACTAGTTTGCTTTCCATCATAGCTTTTTCGTATGCTTTTGGTAGTGCTTCATCGATAGCATCAGGATATAAGTATTCTATTCCAAAGTTTTTTAAAAATATTTCTTTAGAAGCTTTACCCTTTCTAAAACCATCGATTTTAACTTGGCTGTTTTTGTTTTTAAATGTTTTATCTAGAATAGAAGACCATTCTTCTTTTTCTAATGTTACTGTAACGGTATGTTCGTTTTTCATGTGTAATTCCTTCTTTCATAATCGTATTATATACTATTTTATTTTTTCTTACAAGTTTTTAGTTAATTCTGCAATGATTTTTTCTAACATGCGAATTTTTTCTCTAAATTCTTCACTTTTTGAATGAGCCGCTAAAGTTATGTAGGAGTCATGAAGAGCATGGAAGTAGTCTAAGTTTTGGATTTTAGTTGTTAAAATTGGTCCAAATTCTAGTTGCTCTTCTTCGTATTGTAACTTTTGATCGTTTTTGACTGCGATGATGTTTATATAAGTTTTCTTACCGTCTTCTATAACTTCTTCATCTATGATTATAAATTGATTTTGCATAAGAAATTTGCGGAGTTCGTAATGGTTGTTATTGGACTGTAAGATCAGCTTGTAAATTTTGTTCAAGTTGGGACTACTAAGTATTTCGATAATAGTTTTTGATCCCATTCCCGAAATTATTAAAGTGTCGACATCTATATCGGAAATTTTTTCGATTCCGAAACTTAGAATAGGTGTTATTTGGCTTTCTAGTTCGTACTTTTCGATATTTTGTTTTCCATTTTCTAAAGCATTGGGATTGACATCACCGACATATATATTATTTATAAGACCACTTTGGATTAAATAAATGTCTAGTAGAGCATGATCACAACCGACATCCATTATTTTATCGTATGGTTCGACATATTTCACTAAGCTTTCTAGTCTTTTTTTTATTTTAATCATTATTCATCACCTAGGAAATCTTTTAACTTTTTAGCACGTGATGGATGACGTAGTTTTCTTAATGCTTTTGCTTCTATTTGTCTAATGCGTTCTCTCGTAACATTAAATCTTTTTCCTACTTCTTCAAGTGTATAGCATGTTCCATCTAAAAGGCCGAATCTCAATTCTAAAACTTCTTGTTCGCGTTTTTGCAGTGTTTTTAAGACATCTTTTATTTGTTCTTTTAGTATTTCATTTGTGGCATATTCTTCAGGGGACATGTTAGATTTATCAGGTACGAAATCTCCAAAATGGGAGTCTTCTTCTTCACCGATCGGAGTGTCTAAACTGACTGGATCTTGACTTATTTTCATAACTTCTCGAACTTTTTCGACAGATATACCCATCTTTTTAGAAAGTTCTTCTTCTGTCGGTTCACGATTTAATTCGAGTGTCAATTGTCTTTGGATACGAGCCATTTTATTAATAGTTTCTACCATGTGAACAGGTACTCTGATAGTTCTTGCCTGATCCGCTAAGGCTCTTGTGATGGCTTGTCTTATCCACCATGTAGCGTATGTAGAAAATTTAAATCCTTTATCGTAGTCAAACTTTTCTACAGCTTTCATAAGTCCAATGTTTCCTTCTTGGATCAAGTCTAGGAATAATAAACCACGTCCAACATACCTTTTAGCGATCGATACGACAAGACGAAGGTTCGATTCTGCTAGTATTTTTTTTGCATCTTCGTCTTCTTCTGATACACGAACACTCAAGTTCATCTCTTCTTCGGGACTTAATAAGCTTATACGTCCAATCTCTTTTAAATACATTCTGACGGGATCATTGATGTTCATATCTTTAGTGATATCTTCATCAGATAAGATGAGGACATTGCCACCATCTTCATCATCATCTTCGCCATTTTTATCTTCTGTACTAGAAACGACTGCTATATTATTTTCTACTAAAATATTATATAAGTTATCTAGTGAATCGTTGTCGATATCTAGTCCTTTTAGAGAATCGGCTAATTGTTCAAAAGTTATAACACCATCTTTTTTTCCTAATTTTAATAGATCTTGTATTCTGTCTTCTAAAGTTTTAATCTCTATCATTTTTTACACATCCTTTTTTTATTTCAATAATACTTTCAAATAATTTCTTTTTTCGGTTGACGTCTAATTCTTTAGACATCTCTTTTTTTAGCTCTTCTATTTTTTGTTTATCTAGTATATCTTTTATTACTAGTAATACAGCTTCTGCATCTTCTGGTGTGAACTCACTGATGTGGACATCTCTAATTATTTCTCTTACTACTTCGTTTACTTCAGGGTATTCTTCAGAGAAGGTTAGATAGTCAGCAAAGTCGATTTCCCGTTTCAACTCAAAGTAGTATATCAAATTATTAGAAACAAGTCTATATTTACATTTTGGCAAATTCAATTGATAGTGTAAAAATAATCTCATACAGTCAGTATCATTCATCATGTAATATAGCATAGTTTTAAATGCCCTAGTAAATTTATTGTTGGTTTTGGCAGTTTTGGTAGTGTTTTCTTTGGGAGATGTTTCTTCTACTTTGATGTTTGTCAACAATTCTTTACTCAATAGGCGGCTTTTTAAAAGTTCTTTATCGAGATGAAATTCTTCTACTAATTTGTTAATGGAAGTTTCGATAAGAAGTTCATCGGTTGCAGAACTTAAACAAGCGATCATCTCATTAATAAAAGTTGTAAGCTCTGTCGGATTTTTAAGATTTTTGTCTTTTCTTAAAGTAATGTTCATAAACTCTAAGTAAGACATGGGATTTTTTATGTTGTCTTTAAATGCTTCTATACCATATGTTAAAATGTATTCATCGGGGTCTTTCTTACCAGTTAAACGTACTATTCCTGTGTCGATGTTTTCTTTTAATAGGCTTTCGCCTAGAGAAATGGTTGCAAGTTCACCCGCATTATCGTTATCCATTACTATTATAACTTTGACGTTTAGTTTTTTTAGCAATGCAATTTGTTCTTTTGCTAGTGCTGTACCCATGGTGGCGACTACATTTTTAATACCACTCGCATATATACGTATGGCATCCATAAAGCCTTCACAAATTATAATTTGTTTTTCTTGTCTAGCGACTGGTGCTGCGAGGTGATAGTTATAAAGATTTTCTCTTTTCTTAAAAATAATCGTCTCTTTTGTATTTATATATTTGCTGTTCGAATCACTGTTATAAATACGTCCCGAAAAACCGTTCGGTTTACCAGTAGGACTTTTTAGGGGAAAGATTATGCGATTTCTAAATAAGTCATATACGCCTGTTTCTCCCTCGGCGATGAGCCCTAAAGCATCGAGATCTTCTTTTTTTATTTTTTTGTTTTGCATTAAAGTATACAGGGCTTTATTTTCTTTCAATGATAAACCAATACTAAAATCTTTTATTATTTCGTCGGTTATTCCTCTTTTGTGTAAGTATTCTCTTGCCTCAGCGCCTAAGTTTGTACGAAGATTATTTTCATAAAATAATGTGGCTAAGTTCATGATGTCATAATATTTTTTGTTTTTTAAATCTTCTTTATTTTCTTGAACAGTGAAACCTATTCCTACTTTATCGGCCACGATTTTGACAGCTTCTAGGAAAGATACTCCTAAAAAGTTTTCAACAAAGTTGAATACGTTGCCTGTTGCGCCACATACGAAGCATTTATATATTTGCTTATCAGGGCTAACACTCATCGATGGACTATGATCGTCATGGAATGGGCATACACCGAAATAGTTTTTACCATGACTTTCTAGAGGAACGTAAGATTTTACGATTTCGACTATATTAGCATGACTTTGAATTATTTGAAAATCACTTTTAGTTTTGTCATTCATAAAAAACACCCTCTAATATATTATTATTACGGAAAGTTGTTTTTTTTCTCATGAAAAATTTAAAAAAATTGCAAAAAATAAAAATTTGCGACTATTTTTGACAAAAAAAGTGTAAACTCGACACGGTTTACACTTAATATCTCTATATTTTTAAATTAGACAATTTTATATTTGTTACATATATTATAGTGGTGATGTACTATGAATAATTGTTGTTGTAATAATAACAAAGGCGGAGGATTCTTTAATGGTTTTTTTGGAATCATATTGGCATTGATACTCGCTTGTATGATTTTTTGGCAAGCATTGCTCGTCTTAATTTTACCTATTAGGTTTAATGTTTTTATATTGTTGATCGAAATTATGCTTTTATTCTTCATTATCTATCGCATAATATGGCCTTACTAAATATTCGGTTTTGAAAACATAGTCAAGGGTTCTACCGATATTCATACAAGAATCTAACTCATTACTTTTAAAATCGATTTTATGTGGTAGGCAAAGAAGAATGAATAGTAAATTTTTTTCATCTTCATCTAAGTCAAAATAACGAAAGTATTCTTTTAAAATGCTAGAAAATTCGAGATTTAAGGCTTCTTTTTCATAAAAGTTGTAAATATCTAAAATGGGACTGTCGTTTGTCGAGTTTCCCCAGCTTATAAGTGCTTCGTCTTCTCCTTTTAAATAATGGTCGAGACTTAGGTTGTTATGAATTACACTTATTCGTGTTTCTCTTTTTTCTTTGACGGATTCATACCATTCATCAAGTTTGCTCTCACAAAAAGCGATTTGGTTCATGAGTTTGGATGAATTTCTTATAAAAAGATATTCACTTGGACTCATGAAAATCTTTTCTTCGATTTCTAAAATTAGTTTGTTATATTCGTCTTTACTGTAATTGAGGTTGCTTTTAATATTATTATATATTTCTTTATACTTATCTTCTCTTACTTCACTCCTGTAACTAGTTTTGGAATGAAGTGAAGCGACAACTTTAATCATGTCGATAGCTTTTTGGTCTTTGGGATAATCGATATTATCAATGTATTTATATATTAAAACATCTGAACGAGATTCATCAACTATTGTCGGAAAATGGTTAAAACCACAGTGTGATAAATATTTGAATAAAGAGTTTTCATCTTTTTCATTTTTGGGTTTAACGACATATTTACCGTCCATCGATTCGATTATAGTTGTTACGCCTTTTTTTGTGATACGATAAGGTTTATATAGTTTATTTATCAGTTCTAAGCTATTCATTTTGGCAGTCTGGTATAATAAGTTTAGATTTTAATTCAAGCATTTCGATAGAATTATATTCTTTAATAATGTCTATTGTAGTACCATATTTCATGGCGATAGTCTCTAGTGTTTCCCCTTCTCTCACAATGTGAACGTGATAAGTAATAAATTCATCATCGATTGTAGAATCTAGAATGAGTTCTTGTTCTTCATCGTCAAGTCTATTAGGAATTTCCTCTTCTTCTTCCTTTTCTTCTTCGATAGTGAACTCTGTATCGATTTCTGTCGTAATTGGCTTGATGTCATTTTGTTCAATAGTTTCTTCTAAGTTTATATCTAGATCAACACTGTCTAAGCGGTCAGAAGGCTCGATAGTTTCAAAGTCTTTATTTAGGTCTTCTTCAGTAATGACAGGAATAGTTGGTGTGACAGTTTTTTCTTCATAGCGTACACCAAAATCGATATATACTTCTAGTTTGTTATCGTTTAAATTGTACTCGAAATTGTCTATATCATAGTTTAAAGATTCGATGTCACATGTATCTTCTAAATCGTATTCTAGTGGTAGGCGGTATGTAAAGGCCTCCTTGTTTAAACTTAATGAATTTGGCTTATAGTCGCCTTCTATTATAAATTCTCCTTTTAATGTTCTGTCGTCTACTGTAAAGTCGTGTTCTAGGCTAATAGTGCATATTTCTCCTATAGTAGTTTTAAACTCAATATCCTTCTCATAATTGATAATCTTTTTCAAATCAATCTCTCCCTTCATATTAAATTTATTATAATGTGAATTTTTTATGTCAATTTTTTAGAAGATATGGTATTATATTTCCCATAAAAAGAAGGGGCTGTATTTTATGCATTTCGATATTTTTAATTTGCCAGAGCCTTTAACTAATGAAAAGCAGAAAGAATGTTTTTTAAAGTTTTGGGCTGGGGATATGAATGCTCGAGAAATGCTAATTATGGATTAGTAATGCAAGTAATACATGACTGTTATTCGGACTTTTATTTTATAAAAAATGATCTGTTTCAAGAAGGAGTCGTCATTCTCACACATGCAGTAGATCTTTTCGATATTACAAAAGGGATTGAATTTTCTACTTATGCTTATCAATCGGTAAAAATTTCTTTGCGAAGAAAAATTAAAAATATTTTGTCTAAAGAATGTGCTTTTTCTTCTTTGCATACCGAAGAAGAAGTTGTAGTCAATACAATGTTGGTGGATCATGAAAATGATGTGAGTGAACAAAGTGATTATAGAGATTTATTTTCTAACTTTTTAGAAAAGTTTAATAAATTGCCTGAGATCGTCCAATTGGTAACTAAAATGAGATTAGGTTTATTCGAATATGAGCAGATGACTTTAAGTGAAATATTTGAAAGAGTACCTTACTCTTCTCTTGAAATATTTTTAATGATAAAATATGCGCTCTCTTATATGTTAGTGGAAGTATTGGATTATGAATTACCATCCCAAATAGATAGAGGATTCGTAAAAAATATGTTTAGAGAATTTAATGCTGAACACGCTAATCAAGATCCATGTGAAACTAGTGAAATTGTAAATATCGGTCGTTTAAATGCTATATATTTGGATGAAAAATTATACAAAAAAATAGAAAATTATATAAATAGATATCAATGTAGAAAAATTAAGTTGAATAAAACAGGTATATTTAATTTATATTTCGATGGATTGAGTGGGAGAACTTGTGGATTATATGATCCTGTAACATCTGGATTACTTTATGGAGATTACGATATCGATGAGTTGCATTATACATCAATTTTTAATGAGTTGCCCTATGGTAGTGAAGATATTATAGATGCAGTTAGTAGATTAAACCAAGATGATTTAGTAAGCTTTTTTAAAATTTATAAACTAGGTTCAAATAATTTGTTTCGGAAGAAGAAGCTAACAGCACGTGATTTGTCAATTCATTCTAAACTACTATCTTTTCTCGACAATAGTATTAAAGAAAGAAATGGCGCATTAAATGAAAATTATAAAAAGTTTTATGAGTATTTTTATGAATCTCAAGATGTTGTCGAATTTGCTATTTCGTTTTTCCCATTTAAAATTCAAAAGCTTATTTTCGAGTTTATCGGATTTAATTTAAGTAAGTATGTGTCTATGGATGAATGGAATAAAATGCTGGATAAAATTTTTAGTTGTTATAATGTGGATATTTTGAGCGAAGTAAGATTATGGATCAAAAAGTTTATAGAGCTTATTTATAGCAAAAACAGTCTATTCAATATTTTTAAAGAAATGTTTTTTAGTTTAAGTGAAAAAGATATTAACAGAGTGATGTCTTTTATAGATGCATTTGATCAGGATGTGATCATGTCTTCTTTAGACGATGACTTATGTTTAAATTTTAAAGAAGATAGTATGCCTATGTTGTTGCAGTCTTTAATAAAATTGGGCAGTGCTTTAAGGACTGATCAGTTGTACAAATATAAATTAAATTATCCTAGAAATATTATTACTATTTATGATTTATTTTATGAATATTCCAAAGAGCAAGTGGATTCTGTTTTAAATATATTATCAGATTATGATAGAATGGTATTGTTTTTGAAATATGGGTTTAATTTAGAAAATCCTTACCAAAGATATTGGGATTCAAGTTTAAGTAATTTTATGAAAGATTCTTTGATTCCTCGAATACAGAGATTACTTGAGCAAATGTATAAAGGAAGGAAAAGAAATATTTTAACTTTAACAGAAATATTTCCTGACTATAGTCTTTTAGAAATAGTTTGGGCTGCTAGTCAATTACCTAATGATTGTTTCTTATTACTCAAAAAAAGATATGGAGATAATTTAAACGCATTTTTTTCTAAATCACTATCTACTCTAGAACAGAATAAATTAGATCATGTAGTGTTACCGAGATTAGGCCGATTATTGAAAACTTTAAGATTCGATAATATGAGATCAAAAATAAAAACTGTGTATGATTATTTTCAAGATAAGAAAAAAAGTATCGTCGATGAAGCCATAGGTCTTTTAGATGAAAGAGATAAATTCGTATTATTTATTAGATGTGGCATGAATTTAAGTAATCCTTCACTTCAAGAAGAATATTTGAAAGATGCTACGCATTATCTATCAGCTTTTATGTCTGTTATACGAAAAATTGGACTAAGAATAAGTATAATCGAAAATCCTGAAAGTGTTAATAATTTGGGACCGGCAACTAAAGTGAAAAAAATGTATTTAAGAATGAAAAATAAACAGTCTGCATAAAAAAAACGGCATTTGGAATGCCGATTTTATTTACGCTTTTTTTTCTTTTTAGGTCGATTTTGAATGACTATTTCTTCTGATACAGTTTCTTCAATTAAATCGTCGTTTTCTATTATTTCATCTTTATTTTCTTCTATTTTAGAAAACTTTTTTAAAAGACGTTTAAGCTTAGCCTTTTTTGAAGCGAGATAAATTGATATTAAGAGTAGTACACCTGCTCCACTTATTGAGGCTAGAAAATATAGTTTTAGTTCTTTATTTTCTTCTATGAATTTGTCGAATAAGCTTTTTGTGTAAGTCACGAAGCCATTAGTATTTTTGTCATATATGTAATATCCTTCCTCACCATTTTCGATATTTAAGGCGTATATGACAATGAGGCTTTGGTCTATGTCGTTTGTTAATACTTCACATGGTATTTCATTGATGTCGAGAGTGGTCTTTGTAAAACCAGTTAATACTTCTGGCAATTCTTTTGGAAAAAGTATTAGGCTTGATCCTTTAAGCTCGATGTATGGAGTATATGTGTTCGTTTCCTCATCATATATGAAGAGAGAAATTTTGCCGTCGGCGTCTTTTAAACCGACAATTGTGAAGTTAGTAAGTTCACTTTTAAATGCGGGGACTTCTTCACCATTTATTGTTATAGTAACAGGAGTATGTCCCACTGGTTCAGTTAGAAGATCAGCTTTTTTAACTACTGTGTAATCGATACCACCGTTCGTTACAGTGATCGGATTTAAATCTTGAACGTTGACAATCAAAGTGTAAGTCTTTGTACTTCCATTTTGGGCAGTCACAACTAGTTCTATTTTGTTAACTCCCTCTGATATGTCGATATCTCCTGTATTTGTTACTCTAGCGGTTTGATCATTTGGAGAAGCATTTATTTTTATGGATGTTACTGTATCAGGAACAGAGACTGAGTACTCTGTAGTATCTTTATTAAATGCTGGTGATATTTCATATCCTTCAACACTTAAGCTTTTTAAGTTGTTATCTTTACTGTAACTCGCTTCAACTTCTGCTTTTGTCTTAACAGTTACGGATGTACCTGATGTCGAAGGTGTAAATGTTCTCATTTCATCGAATCCAGTCATGGCAGCACCCGTTATACGTATATTAGCAGTTCCCGATTTAATCGCTTTAAAAACATATGTATAAGTTTTACTGCGTGATGTTCCATCTTTAGTTGAGTCGACAACGTGGGTATCTCCCGATACGAGTGAGATGTTGGAACTGTCATAAGAGATTCCAAAATCCCAAGCCCCTAAAGCTTCTGAGCAATTTAGTTTAACAGTGACTTTAAAAGTCGAGCCGACTGTTGCTACTTTTGTGCCTGTGGATGCTGTAATAGAACCACTAGCGGCATTTACACTTGTAAAAAATGCGAATGTTGTAAATAGAACAACAATAATATGTCTAATTTTATTCATTTATTTACTCCTTTTATTCTTGACTTATTTGGTATTTATTTAAAAGATGCTTTTGGACTAATAGTAAATCTAGAATGTCAACTTTGCCATCATGATTTATGTCAGCTGCTGTAAAATACTCTCCAGTTAAGACTTTTGATCTTAGTATGTGTTTTTGAACCATAAGTAGATCTAGTATATCGATATTTCCGTCTCCTACAGGATCTCCATAAAGTACTATTTTATATGTGTTCGTTAGTCCAGCATTATTGATTGTAACACTTTGTCCCGTTTTGACTTTGCCTTCAGTAATCTGTTTGCCATTGGCATCTTTGACAGTAACTTGGGCAAAATGATAGTGGTTTTTAATGTTGCTTATGATATTTGAAACGTCTGAGTTCATTTCTATATTAGATATTAAGTTGTTGTTAGTTTTAATACCAATGCTATTTAATATTTTTTCAGGACTTACACCATCGGTGTCTATTCTTTTTACAACGATCGTATAAATACCAGTCGAACCATTGATTGCTGTAACTTTTACTTCAACGGTTTGTTCATCATTTGTAATGGTTACTTTGCCAGGATTTTCTAGTTTGGCATTTGCATTAGTCGTAGCTGCTTGAATATTTATTTCTGAAGTCGATTTTGATGCAAAGCATTCATAATATGTTGCACTTGACTGAAATTCAGGATTAAGATTACATCCTTCAACGGCAAGGCTTTTTAAAGTCGTATCGGCATTTCCACTGACATCGAGAGTCGTGTAGGAAGGCATGTTTTGATAAATAGGAATAAGGAAATCGTAAGTTGATTTTTCCCATTCTTCTATTTTTGAAAATGATTTAAAGTAAGATTCGTAATTACTGTTTCCTTCTGAGAAAGCAGCTTTAACATTTTGCATGTATTGGTTACCATAATAATCTGGTACGATTGTATTAAACTTTTGATAGTAAAGGTTTGATTGTCCTCTTTTGACATAATTGTTCGCGATTAAATCAGAACCGTCATAAATCGATTTGTGTTGGTTGTTCCAGCTTTTTTTGACTGCCCATTCAAAGCCATTAGTGATGACTTCGGCATCGGTTTTTCCAGAAGCTCCTACATTAAAGAAATTATAGTATCCAACATATTTTCCATTATAACCTTTACCTAGAGATAAAATTGAACCGTTAGATCCTTGCTCTTGTTTAACTCTACTCGCTAAGTGAACGGGACTAACTTTTTTATCTGTTCCAGCAGTCATAAATGTATCAGCATAGTAGTGTGTTCCTGTTGCACATGAGACTGCATTGGCACCACATTCAAATGGATTATTCATGAAAGTTCCTGCCAAAACTTTGTTTACAATATCTTTTGTTTGCGTTGCTGGATTGAAGCCTAGATTCTCAAACATAAATACTTCTCCTTCGTCTAAAAAGTTACGAGGATCCATAAAGAAAGCGATAGTTTGACGACTAGCTGCATACCATCCATTACCAGCAACAGGTATCCATGTTCCATTTTTGTAAGCACCGTCTTCAGTTGATCGAAGAGATTCATTGGAACCATTGATGGCATTTCTTCCTACTGAGCTAGCTTCTCCATTTACGGCAGTGTAGAAATCCATTCCTCCAGTAGTTCTACCTGTATAGGAAGGTGTGAATGACCAGTTTGGATGCATGGCATGAAGTATAGCTAATTTTCTTGCATAGTCGGCAGGGAAACCTTGGTTTTTAAGAGAATTTTCATAAGCATCATCTGTTTCGTATGTATAGACATTTATTTTGCTTTTGTCGATGTAGCCAGTGTAGAAAAAACCTCCTTTACAAAATTTTATTTGATAAAAATTACCACTTTCCCCTAAAACTTCTACAGGTTCAGGATATGATAAGCTGGCACTTCCTCCAGTATCGTTTTTTACTGCAGAGGCACTCGATGAGGGTGCAGTTTTTATGGTGTATTTGCTAGTAACAATTCCTCTTTTATAAGTAAATGCTGATACGTTTTGATCGAATATGAATATCGATATAATTATTAATAATATAGTAAGAATTTTTTTCATTTGTCCTCCTATTCTCAATAATTATAGCATAAAGAGTCGTATTTACATAGGTATGGGGAAAATATTGTCAAAATTTGACGTAAACTCTAATTCATTTATTCATATAAAAATACTAAAAGTTTTAACTTTTAGTATTGTCATAACATGAGAAGTTTTTTTGATTTCTAGTTTAACCAGTTGCGATACAACTTCCTTCTCTTGGGATTAATGTATGGTCTGATGTTATTGTTACTATTGTTTTATCTGTTATTTCGCTGCCATTTATTTGCCAGCTTTTAAAAGAGCAAATCTGCCCATTAGGCTTGTTACCATAGGAATTAGGCATTTCTAGCTCTCCATAAGGTTCGCCAACTGTGACTACTTTTGTTTTGGTTGATATAGTATTTTTAGTGTCAAAGAAGAAATATTGAGAATCTAAAGTTATAGTAACTTGTTTTCTTTTCCATTTGGCAAAAAGAGTTTGATCATTTTCTAGATTGACAACAAGATCAGACGTAATTAGATTACCATCAGTGCTATTTGTATACCATCCTAAAAATTCGTATCCAGTGTAAGTTGGTATAGGAAGAGATCCATATGTTGAATCGTATAACACTTGTTTGCTTGCTTCAGGTGTCGTTCCTCCATTAGGATTAAACGTTATTGTATAGACTTTGGGGGTAAAGTTAGCTGTTATGGTAGCATCTTTAGAATCCATTTTGAAAATATTGTCTGTGATGGTTCCTGAAGTAGTTGTCCAGTGAGTAAAGTTGTATCCTTTTTTAGTTGGTATTCCTAAATTTTTACTAGATTCATAATACATTTCTCCACCAGTTGTTTCTGAGGCACCACCATTTAAATTAACGGTTAAGTTATATTTATTTCTTTCGTAATTATATTCTATTTTGTTTAATATTGGCGGATAAGTATTTTCAGCTTTAATTGTTAGATCTTTTGTTTGAGGTAATTTAAAGCCTTGATAGGTTTTCACACTAGGAGTTACTATTGAGTTAAATTCTGCTTCTTTTTCTTCAGTGTCAGCCTCTACTAAAGTATAGCCTTCACCATTTAAGTTCATTTTATTATGATAAACGATGTATTTGTAACGATTAATTATCCAGTTTGCTGTAACGCGGATATCTTTTGGTTCACTTATTGATAAAATATTATTTTCTATAGATCCCCCAGTTGTACTCCACCCCGTAAATGTGTAACCTTCTTTTAGTGGTTGAGTCAGGTTTAATGTATTTCCAAATTCACAAATTTCTTCTATTGGTTGGTCTATTCCATTATCGATTGTCACTTTATATTTGTTTTTTATCCATTTTGCTTGTAATGTTGTGTTACCAATACCCATAGTTAAAGTTGTTCCGTCTATAATAGAGTTTCCAGATTTTTCCCATCCATCGAAAGTGTAACCGATTCTTGTAGGCGAGGGAATATTAAAAGTTTCGTTGTTAAGTAATCTGTATTCTTGAGTAGATGTGAACTCATTCCAAGTACCTCCATTGGGATCAATTTGTAAAAGATAATATAAGTATTTAAGTGGTTGATCGGCTTTAAAGTTTGTTTGAAATATTGCTTCTATATCATTTGTCTGATCAAATTCAGTATTATTTAACTTTATATTTAAGTTACAATCCGTTGTGGAATTAGCTTCTACTGATATTTCCCCCGCTAATATTTGTTCTAATGGCTCATAAGAGGTCGGCACATTACTCAAGAGAATAATTTCTGACTCTTTATCTTCATGTTCGTTTTTGCATGTTAAATTATAAGTGAGACTGCCATTTAAGTATTTATTAATTAATTTTGTCCAGTGTAGGCTTAAAGAACTACTGACATTTCCTGTATTTGCTATTGTAAAAGACTTTGTTATAGTTTCACCAAACTGTAGAGACTTGTTTATTCCATTGTTTCCATCACTGAATGTCAATGACATTTCTCCTGCTTTAATGTTTGTTTCCATATCGATATTGTTTTGTCCATTTGTTATAAAAAATGAATATGCACCAAATGTAAGCATTAGTATCATGGCCACCAACATAAATCCTATACTTATCTTTTGTTTTTTATTCATATTTCCACTCCTCTATCTTATATAAAAATTATACAACTTGTGGTTGTATGTGTCAATACAATTTAAAGTTGTATGAGAAAATATACTTAGGAGGATGAAATGAATATAGAAAGATTAAAAGAGATAAGAGAAGACAGAGATTTAACTCAAAAAGATATTGCCAAAGTTTTAGGAATTAGACAGCAACAATATAGTAAGTATGAATTGGGTATAAATGTCATACCTTTAGAAAAAATTTATGTTTTAGCAAATTTTTATAACACTTCTATCGATTATTTAGTCAGTAGAACTGACGAATCTCATCCTTATCCAAAAAGTATATTAAATAAAAAATAACTAATCTTCCGATTAGTTATTATCTACAAATTCAACCATTTTTTTAAATACAGCTGGATTTTTTGCAACTTTTTGAATTAAATCTTCTTTATCAAACTTAGAAAAAATATTTTGAAAAGATTCACTATCTCTTAAGAATATTCCTGGATATTTGATTAATACATCTGTATAGTTTTTAATTCCAAAGTCTTTCATATACTTAATATTTAAAGATACTAAAGGTTCAAAAAGTGTAAGATCACTGTAAGTATTATCATCTGTATTCGCTTTAAGTGATTCGACGTCATTAACGTCGAGTCCAATACTATATAAATATTCTAATCCCATTACTTTATGCCTTCTTTCATTTTTTTAATCTTTCTTAGAAGAGTAATTTCAGGTCCCACTGTCTTCATAGCTTTTAGATCATTACCATCGATATCACTTACAGCTTTCATAATGTCTTCTGCTTTTATATCGAAATGCTCTTTAGATCCATCTTTGTGAACGATTTCACTGTTTACAAGAGATCTCAATTTTGTAAATGAAGTGCCATAAGGAACGAGAAGTTGATTAACTGTTTCTTCATTTTTCTTGTCTTCTGTTTTATTTTCAGTTGGTGCATTTAATATATTTTCCCAGTTCGAGAAGTCAGTATCTAAAAATGGTGTTACTTCTGTAGCTTTATTATCTACTGGTGCTGAAAATAAGCCTTCTAAATTATCAGTATAAATTTTCTTTTCAGGTTCTTTAACTGGTTCAGGTTTAGGTGGCTCGATAGTTTCTAAAGTTGGTTCTTCTTTTTTTGGTGAGTATCCAGTTAAATCATAAATTTGTTTTAAAGAATTCTCCAAAGTTTCCTTTTTTTGTTCAGGTTCTTTTGAAACAGGTGTTTGAAAAGTTTCTGTTTCAATAGTTTCCATTACATTAGGTCTTTTTCTCTCTTTTGGTGTTGGAACATCTAGTAAAGTTTCTCTACTGCGGGTAGTTCTTTTAGATTCTAATCTTTTGGCTGACCTTACTTCAGGCTTTTTAACTACTTCTTTTCTATCTTGTATTTCATCTAAATCGGCATTAGCTTTTTCACTAGTTCTAATCATATATTCCAAAGCTTTATTGTATTTAAATAATTCGAGATTATAGTTTTCTAGGTCTCTATTTAAATCGTCAATAATTTTAGTAAATTCTGATATATTATTTTTAATTGCTTCTATATCACTGTTAAGACGAGCAATTTCTGAGCGATTTTTTTCTACATCTTTTTCACAGTTTGCTTTAGCACCATCTATAATTTCACTATATAGCTCTTTAGTTTCACCTTTAGAAGTAGAAGAGTATGCATCTGCAATCTTTTTATAAGTGTTTTCAACATTTTCTATCGTTTCTTTTATTGAATCGATTTTACTCTCCATTTTAACAATTTCGTGTTCACATTTTTCACGTGAAGATTCATTATCGGCAATTTCTTTTGTCGTATCTTCTATGCGCGATTCATAGTCTTTTATATTTGCTCTTATGTCATCTATTAGATTTGAAAAAAGATCTTTCGTTCTTCCTACAAATCCCCCAAAAAGTTCAAAACTTCTTTCATCTTCGAATTCAAATTTTTCCATATTAGTACTAGCATCTCCCTTACTATTCTGGAATAATTTTAACAAAGTTTAGAGTAAAAGTAAACCTTTTTTTGTTTTTAGCTTAGAAAAGAATATTAATTATTTTTATAGCCGACACATTTTTTAAAAAGATAAATATTTAAATTAGATAAGTAGACAGGCATTTTCTCTGTTAAAAATGAAATGATTAGTTGTGGAAGTGCAAGTACAATGATGCTTAAAATAAATAACGAAGCGAGTATAAAGTATTCTTTAACATCGCGTATATTTCCTGCAAAAATATTAAAAAGTACTACAATTATTACTAATCCTACTATGAAGTTTATCAGGTATTCAACTATGTTATATAAAATACAAAAAGCGTACGCTAGTAGTAAATTTATAATTTGCAAAAATCCACATAAAATTGTTTCTAGGAATATGCCTATAGAAACTAGTATTTTATGCCAAAGAGGAGAATTATAATATTTTATATAATCTCGATAATACTCCCATTTAGTATACATTTTTTCTTCTCGATAGTTACTTGTATATCGATTAGTTTCCTTGTAGGAAGAACTATTTTTTGGCGTATGATTTTTAATATTTTCATAAGTTTTGTTTGTTTTTGATTTTAAATATTCATCATAATCTCTTCTTTTAAATTCATCTAAAAGTATATTTTTAGCTTCATTAAGTTGAACTGACATATTGCTGGCATTCGGATCTTTATTTATATCGGGATGCCATTTTTTCATCATATTTTTATAAGCTTTTTTTATTTCTTCTTCACTGGCATTTATATCTATTCCTAATAGTTCATAGTAGTTTATTCCATCGTTCATAATTCACACTTCCCCCTGCGGTTTGTATTATATATAAAGTTTTCCATTAAGTAAAGAAAAAATTAAATAAACTATGAGAGAGTTTTTGGAATGTTTAATTTACTAAGCTTAATGATATAATTGTTTGGAAATTTTTTTATTAACTTTTTAAAAGAAAGAACTTTTTTATTGTAGTCACTTTTTATGGTTTGAATGTGTCCCTCTAATTTTAAAATTTTTTTTGAAATATTTTGATAATTTCCTTCATAATTAAGTTCTTTTATTTTTTCTAATTCAGAAATAATGTCAGGTAAGACACTGTCTAAATTTTCATTCAATTTTATTTTCTCTTTTTCACTCTTGTTATTGTATAGATTATTTTTTAATTTTATAAGTTCTTCTAAATGTTTAGGAATATAATTTGTTGAGCTTCTGATAGTGTTTATAAAGTCAGGCAGAATATTCCATCTTTCTTTTTGTAAATAAATGAGTTCATCTAATTTTTTTTCTATATCAATCGTCAGTTTTATTAAGTGATTGTATTTTGCTAGAAAGATTATTATCAGGGTCATAATAATTAAAAAAATAAATATTAATAAAAAAGTAGTTATATTATTCATAGGGCAATACCTCGGCATAAGAATAGCATATTTTTTTAAATATTGCATTATAAATTCACAGCAAAAATATGATTGCATAAGATATAGTGGTTGGTGATTATTTTGAAAAATATTTTTTATAAGTGTTTGGTTTCATTGTTATTTTGTTTAACATTAGGTTTAATAGTATTCAATGTTACTGGATGCAAAAAAGAGGATACAAGTTTAACAACAATTAGACTTGGTGAAGTTACTCATAGTGCTTTCTATGCTCCATTATATGTAGCAATGGAAAATGGTTATTTCGAAGAGGAAGGAATAAAAATAGATCTATCTTTAATCAGTGGGGCGAATAACGTAACAGCCGCTGTGTTATCAGGAGATGTCGAAGTTGGATTTTGTGGTCCAGAAGCGACAATATATGTTTACAACGGTGGAGAAAAAGATTACGTTAAAACTTTCGCTGGCTTAACTAAGAGAGATGGACAGTTTTTAGTTGCACGTGAAGATATAAAAGATTTTAAGTGGGATATGTTAAATGGTAAAGAAGTATTAGCTGGTCGTGTTGGCGGTATGCCAGAATTAAACTTTGAAAATGGTTTAAAAAATGCCCATGTCGATAAATCAAAAGTTAATATCAATACTTCTGTAGACTTTGCTTCTCTAACAAGTGCTTTCATTGCTGGAGAAGGAGACTTTGTCAATCTTTTTGAACCAAATGCTACTAAGCTAGTATCTATGGGTTATGGGCATGTTGTTGCTAGTATTGGAGAAAAATCAGGTGAGATGCCTTATACTGCATTTAATGCAAAAAAGAGTTATTTAGAAAATAATAAAGATTTACTTAAAAGATTTACTAAAGCTATAGATAAGGGGCTTAAGTATTGTAATGAAAATGATGCTAAGACTATTTCTTCAGTTATTATAAAACAATTTCCTGACACATCTGTTAATGATTTAGTATCGATAGTTGATAGATATAAAAATGCGGACAGTTGGTTAGAAAATCCTACTATTGATGAAAAGTTGTTTACTAATTTAGAAGACATCATGATCGATTCTAAACAAATCAGTGAATATGTTCCTTTTCTAGATTTAGTTGAAAATCTATACGAATAATTATTTAAAGATAATTTTAATAGTCTCAGATTATGACAAATAGTTAAAAAAAATAAAACCTATTTGTCTTTTTTATTCATTTAAAAGCGAGACCATAGTTTTCTTATTATTTCTAATATTTTTTTCGAATTAAACTAAGAATGAAATTAATCATTTATGATGTGATTAAAGAAAAGGAGCGCCTAAAGGCACTCATCTTCATAGTGTTAATTCACTTAAATATATTTTTTTCACTTCGTATTATATAACATTGTTGGTAAAACTTTTGCCATTATTATTTTGTCTTTATCTTTAAACTTATAATTAGTTATCATATGTAAATGATTCTAAAATATTATATAAATCTTCCGCTTTATAATTTCTTTTCATCATTCTTACACTATAGGCTATACCATTATATATAAAGTTTGCAGTAGCGATAGCAGGACTATTCTCTTGTGATGTCGTTTGAAATAAATGTACATCAGCATTTACATCTAAATTTTTTATATAATATTTTTTAATTTCTCCCTTAGTTGATATTCCATAAGATTGATTTTTTTCTTTTTCTGAAGCATACTGAGTTCGAAGCATAAATCTTATTTGAATGTACCAATAATCGTCCTGTTTATAATAGTCTTCTTGGGCAGTATCAAATGAAATAGTTGAACATTTACTATCATTATAGTTTAAAGTATTTATAATATATTTGTTTATGTAAGGATTTTTAAGGATTTTTATTCCCAGTCTATCTTCAATTTCATCATGATCAAATTTTATGTCTTTATCCGTTTTCTCATCAAATGGATTTTCATTTTTAATTTCAATAGTTTCTGTTAGTTTAGTGTGATGAGCATTAACTTTAACTTCTTCAGAGTTTGGAAGTTCAACTACTCCATTTTCCCAAATAAATCCTTTAATCTTATTGGCAATTTCTTTACCAAATACTACAGTAGTAAAACAAAAACATACAACAATAATGCTTATAAGTGCATATTTAAGTTTATAAGTTTGTTTATTTTTACAGATTGTATATCTAATATCTTCTAAGTCTTTTGAAGATATATTAATTTTATCAAAAGCTGATTTATAATTTTTTTCGAATTTTTTCATTTCTATCTCTCCATTTCATTTTTTAATTTTTCTCTCGCTCGTTTAAGTCTTTGCTTAACAGTAGATTCTTTTATTTTTAAAATATCAGATATTTCATTAATTTTATATCCTTCATAATAATAAAGGTAAATGGTAATGCGATATTTATATGAGATTTTTCTTAATTCTTTTATCAATTTAACTTCTTCATTGGCTAGTTGATAATTTGACAAATCTTCCAGTAATGTTGTGCTCGTATGCCATTTAGAAGTCAGAAAATTCTTAGATTGATTAGAAGCAATACGAATTAATATTTTTTTTATCTGAGTAATATCGTTTGGATACCTTTTAAAGTTTTTAAAATACTTTATAAATACATTTTGCAAAATATCTTTGCTATCTTGAATATTGAGTGTGTAGCTAAAAATTAATTTAAAAATATCTGAAGCTAAAGTATTGTAAACTGTTGTAAAATCATTTTTCATTTTAACACCTCACTTGTAAGCTTACACTATAATAACAGTTAGAACCCTAAAAAAGTTACAATTTTTAAAAATTTTAATAAAAAATTGTTGAAAAATAGGGTTTTATTTTTACCTATTTACCTTTTTTTAAAACAAAAATACGATATAAGTAATTTCAGTAACTAAAAAGACATCATTTTTGTGATGTCTTTAATATTACTTCAATGTTGGATAACCTACATTTTCTACTGAATCAAAGTTCCAAATATTTTCATCGAAGTGTAATGTGTCTTTGTAGAAAGATCTAGAATGTATCTCATCTCTCGAAGCAATATTTAATTTACCTGCTGTTTCTTCAGTTACACTACTAAATCCTTCAGCATTCACGTATTCGTAGCAATTTTCCATAGTTGAAATTATACTTGCTACTGCTGCACCAGTGACCTTATATGGTAATTTTTCTACTCCATCGCTGTTTATAAATCCTTCCATTTTTCCTAAGGCAATAGAATTTTTTATAACAGGTTTGTCATAAATGTTACCAATTAAACCACCATTGTACTCACTTGCTGCAATGTTAGTGTAAGTGTTTCCAGTTTTATGGATGTTAACTTTTGAAATTACATTCTCGACTGTTCCACCCTTTTGTAAAGCTCCAACAATTCCACCGTTTTCCGTCGTAGTAATTTCCATATTACCTTCGACAAAGACGTTTCTGATAATTCCACCATATTTTCTACCGATGAAGTTTGAAACATAAACGCCTGACCCTTTTACGTTAGAATTTTTGACTGAAATGTTTTCAAATGTCGAGTTTGTATTATCGAATGATGCGACTACTGCTACTCGGTGTCTTCCTTCTAAAGTAATATTATCGAATTTGATATTTCTTATAGTTGCGCCGTTTGTCAATTTGGCAAATGCAGTAATATCATCTCCAGTGCTGATATTTGTAAAGTTTGAAATATTTAAGTTTTCAACTGTTCCATTTAAAGTACTAAATAATGCTAAGTTGTTTAAGTTCGAAAGTGTATGACCTTTACCATTTATTTTTCCGGTGAAAGGTACAGTTACGACTGAATTAGTGCCAGTATAACCTGTGAAATCTAAGTCAGCTTCTAATTCAAATATTCCACCTGGATTATCATTTAATTGTTGTAAATCTTCAATACTAGAAATTTTATTTTTTAAAGTGTCGACTTCAATATCTGACGATAATACCATGCTTACAGCTCCACTAATTAGACTTATATCGTTTCTTCCACCGAAGTTTAATTGCAATTTGGATGCTGTAACTTTTTCAATGACACTATATTCAGTTCTTACAGAAAGAGCTCCGACGTTAGCAATATTCATAGGTATGTTTGTTCCTTCAAAGTGAAGATCTTTTACATAACCATATCTGATTTTTTGGAATATTGGTTTAGTGTTTCCTATTATTTTATGCCCGTTTCCATCTAATTTACCCATGAAAGTAGTTGTAACGTTTGTAGTAATTCCACTGAAATCTAAGTCGTTATCTAATATATAGTAACCATATGGTTCAGCATTAATTTTTTCAATAAGTTCTTCTGGAGTTTTTATATGTTTAACTTCAATTGTTGTTCCTAATGGGTCGTCAATAAAGTCATTTGTTGCACTTTTTAAGTAGTGATAGTATATCTTTCTTAAATTAGTTGCACTAGTGATATTTCTATTTCCGCTGTTGGCATCATTTGTAAGTGCTGTTGTGAATTGATCAATCATCAAATCTACATTAACATATTTGTTGTTTATTTTGCTCTCTATTTCAGCATATCTGCTCATGCGATATTCTTTCCAATTCATGGCGGTACCTGTTTTTGCCTTAGTAATTTTTTGAATAGCATCGAGGTCGGTTGAACTTTGTTTACTACCAAATAGAACATAGCCATCAACTCCAGCATATCCAAGCATTTCAAACATGTTTTT
Organism: uncultured bacterium; assembly: GCA_947646655.1. Taxonomy (GTDB): domain Bacteria; phylum Bacillota_I; class Bacilli_A; order RF39; family UBA660; genus RUG11867. The sequence goes on along the minus strand of CANSHI010000006.1, from coordinate 33,752 downwards.
CTTATTAGAGAATGCATCCGCTTGGCCATTGTCATTATGTCCCATATACCAACGTGTTACCCAAATAGATTCATATCCATAGTCGTTACTTCCAATGCTGTTTATCGGAGTTAGTCCACGGACACTTACACCCCAAGCATTGTTAGGTCTTAACATGATACGATTATCCCATAAAGCTTCTAGACTAGTTAAATTCATCGACTCAGCTTGAGCTGCTGTGATAGTACCCCATGTACTCCATGCACCAGATTGTGACATTCTTGTTGCAATTTTAGCTTGTTGTTCTGGAGTAAGTTTAATAAATGCTTTAGCAGAGACATAGTCTAATAATTCTAGAGCATCAAATTGACCTTTGAAGTAATTTTCTAGTTTTTCTCTAGTATTAATTCTTTCAGGTGTCAAATTTTGAGTAGCCATGCCTTCTTTATCTAGCGTAAAGGCTAAGTTGAAATAATATGGTCCAACATCATAACCTTGGAAATTATTTATACTCCAATCATCTTTTTGTTGAACATTACCCTCTGTATAACATTCTAGAGAAAGTCTTGCTCCGCGTTTATACAACATTATTTTATCGTATAAAGCATGTTCATATTCATGTGTCCATGTGTCAAAGTTAGTTAATCCTTGTGTTGCGATAAACCATAGAAATCCTGCAGTATTACCAACTCCAGCAGCTGAACCATATTGCCATGCTCCTACTGCTTCGTTGAAGTGTTTATGGAAAGGTTCGTCTGTACCAACTTTATTTATTTTGGTAACAGGACTTGTTCCAATTGGAATGTTAGTTCCAGGGAAATAGGTTGTTTTATAGCCTGTAATTGTTTTACAAGTATCATAAATCATGATTGTAAAATTATTCCAACTTTCGACATGGAAAGAATCGGCTAAAGTATCGAATTGTCTTTTTACTAGAGCACTATGATTTTTAATAGTGTTTTTAAGTGTAGCTTGTGCAGTTGATGGGTCTTTTGTATATACTCTTTGTGCACCTACTTGAAGTTGAGCTGGTCCTGAAATGATGTATCCAGCATCTTTTGGTAAAGTAGATAATGGCAAGATAAAGTTTTGATATGCTTTTAATCTATCCCATGCACGATATTTAACTTCAGGGTGATTTTCAACTGGTATTTCAGATAATAATCCTATTTTTGTAAAATGCTCTGTGAACCAGTCATTGATGTCTTCATATCCTCCGATGTTTTTAATAATTTCATCGAGGAATAATCCTAAGTTTGCAGCTTCAGTATATTTTTTAATGTTATTTGCATAGAATGCACTTGTCGTATTCGTGGCCATACTTCCTGTAAGGACTTCGTTTGTCATATTGTCGATAGTCATCGAATTTTTATATATTTTTCCTTCAAACATTAAGATGTCTGTAACTTTTGAGCCTCCGATTTCGAAGTCATACCACTTATCATAGTAGTTATATGCATAAATAATTTTGTTTAGTCTTCCACTGTCAATAAGTTGTTGTTTAATTCTGTTATTTAATATGCTATTATCGATAGTTAAAATACTGTCTGTATCATTTTGTAATAGTTTAAGCGCGATTTCATTAGATTTAGCTTTTACTTTTTCGTTAAAGTTATCTTTATATAATCTGCTGTCCGCGGCCTTTGTTAAACTATCGAGTGTTGCTGTATAATCGAGGTTATCAATATATTCTTTGATAGTACCTACGATAGAAGCATCTTCTTTTATAGTATAGTTACTATATGCGTATTCGATGTCTAAACCTTCTATATCGTAAATGGCAATATTTTGCTTAAATTCCTTAAATGTGACATTATACTCTTTTGCAGTTCGGTCGTCATAGATGACTTTTATTTTCGAAATGCTATTATAGTTTTCTCTAGTCAAGTATGTGACCATTGAGTCATTAGCATACGGTAAAATATGTTTAATTATTTTTTCGTTTAGTTCACTCGTATTAGGAATTTTTAATCCATCTTCGACTAAGTATTTGGCATCATAGTAAGGCATCAATTTATTTAAGTTGTGATATATGATATCTTTAGAGTTTGTGAAGCCATTAACTTTTTGGATTCTTGTGTAATCTGGAATATATAATTTGTTGTTTTCTGGTTTATCAGTTGTTTCTTCCTCTACGTTTTCTTTTAATGAAATAAGTTCAGGAACGTTGTCATAAGACGAATCACTTAAGTCCCAAATCGTTTCATCAAAGTGAGCTGTGTTTTTAAAGAAATCTCCGTTAATATCATTTTTAGATATTTGGGTAACTTTATCAGAAGCATTAGAAGTTAGTTCTGACTCAATAATTTCAAAGTTATTTGACGATGTAGAATGAATTGAATAACCATGTACATGGTAGAAGTTTAATCCAGTTGATAAACTTACATTGTTTTTTAGTGAAGTATTACTATTCAATGCAAGTCCTACGATATCACCGTTTAAGCGAGGACTTACGTTACTTGAATAATTAACTTTTGTAATACAGTTTTCGATTGTAACGATTTCTGTTCCTTCAGTAGCACCTAAAATACCAGAAATTCCGTTTCCATCTTTATTTTGTGTCGATTTTAATTCTCCATCGATTACACAGTTTTTAATGCTTCCGCCTGTCATGTTTCCGACGATAGAAGCTATTCTGATGTGTCCCGCAGTCGTTATTGTAAAGTTAGAAACTTCTATTTGCTCGATGGTAGTAGAAGAACCTTCTCCGATTAATCCCCCAACTCTACTTGTACCTGATATAAGTGTTAGATCTTTTAAGTGGATGTTTCTAATCGTCGAATTAATCGCATTGTTGGCAATAGTTCCTCGGCTGGTTGTACCAAATACTTTTGGAGTGTCAAAAGTGATGTTTTCAATTGTTGCTGATTCTATCGTATCGAACATTGGTTTTGTTAAATTGTAAATTTTATGACCATTTCCATTTAATGTTCCTGTAAATGTAGCAGCGATTAATGTTGCTTCATTTGTCGTTATGATAGATGCATCATAGTCACGAGTAAGTGTGAATGAACCAGATGGATTAGCTTCTATTTCTTTGATAAGTCCTTCTAATGTGATATTTTGAGCAACACCATTATTTAGTTCGCCAAATTCAATTTCTAATTTATTTTGTTTGCTATCATGAGAATATTGTACGACGTTGTCATAAGCTAAAGTTAGTTTTAATTTTCCGTCTTCTACTTTATGCCCTGTCACTGTTGTATAGAAAGTTGGCATTTCTCTCATGTAAACTTTAGCGATGTAGTCACTTGGATTAGCTAAATCTGCTTCACTAAGAGTGTTGATTTCCACTACTCCATTTTCGGTATTTTTATAAATAGAAGTTCTAATGATGTCTTTCATTTCAAAGCGACGTGCACCTAGAGTTATGTCAGCTTCTAGAAGTGTAACATTTGTGTATTCGTTTGCATCTTCTTCTAAAACATTCATGTCTAAGTCATAGTCGGCTAAAACTTTGACTAAATAATTTTGGTTTTCTTCAGGCTGGAAGTTGATCGTGTTATCATTTTTAACTATGTCTTGTTCTTTGATGGTTTCTCCATTTTTGATGATGAGTACTTTTCCACCAGTGATGGTATCTTCTTCATCGATTACTTTGAAGTTAGCTGAGATTGTTCCATCTATGTTTTCTTTGTAACCAAATTGTTCTACAACTGGCTTGTCCTTTAGTACTGTAACTTTTATTTCGTTGTTTTCTGTTATAAATAATTCTTTAGAGTTATTTAAAATTATCTTTTCGATTTTAGCAGTTTTAACACCGGAAGTTCGGTGACTGTCAATCGTTAAGTAGTAAGTGTCATCTGTGTTTGTTAATTGGTATGTATTTCCATTGATGACTACACTTACTGGTTTGAAAGTTGTAATATTTGTACTTTCAAAGCTAATTTTAATCGGTTCTGATTTGCTAAAGTATTTTGTTTCGCCTTTCTCGTTGTAAGTCTTAATGTTAGAAATGTTAAGTTCATAATCAGCGATTAGTTCAATTTCTTTAGTATCAATCGTCTCGTCAGTCACACGATTATCTTCTTCTGGTTTGTTAGTTAGGGCATGTTCATCGAGATCATATGATACTTTAACTTCAAATGTATATTTTCTTGAAGCTTCAACTGGGAAAGTTACAGAATTGTGTCCTTTAGAGATTTCCCTTTCAGTACTTGTACCATCAAGTGTAAGAACTGCTTTTCCGTTTAGGAAACTGTTATCAGGATCATCGACATCAAAGTTTAATGTGACTTCGCGATTTTGTACGTCGTCAGTTTGAGTAAAGTTTTTGACAGTAGGTTTACTTTTTAGTACTTCAACATTTACAGTTTTGTCAGTAGTTGCAACGGATGAATCGCTGTATGTTAGACGTGTTGTTGTTAGGGCATATAAGCCACTGTTACTGCCGACATTGAGTGTAACTTCATAATTTCCATTGTCTAGTTTGACGGCTATACAGTTGATGTTGTTGACAAGTATTCTAGTTACATCTTCTGTTTTATTTGTCTCTAATTCATATGTGAGTTTTAGAACTCCACCTTTTTCGACATAGTCTTTGTTAGGTGTAATATTTTTAATTATTGCTCTTGGATCAGCATTAAATTCCTCTAGAGCGGCAAGTTCATCGACTACTTTTTCGTCTTCGTTTTGTGTTACATTATAACTCATGATTACTTTTACTTTGTATTTAGTAGTCATCTTAGTTTTTAAGAACTTGTTTACTGTTCCATCGTCTTTAACTTCGTCGCGAGATAGTTTGACTTGGTCTATTTCACTTCCATCGACGTCTAGTAAAAGAATCGTTATGTCTGAGACTGCTCTATCTTCGTCGTTTAAATTGAACATAACTTTTAAGTCGTTTGTTTCAGTGAACTCTGTAATCGATAAATCTTCGACAACTGGTTTTCTTTTTTGACAAGTTATATTAATGGTATTAGACTCTGTAAGTTCAAATTGTTTACCGTTTGCTAATTTGACTTCTTCGACTAAGATTTGGTAGTCTCCTAAAGTGTTTAATGGGTCGAGTGTTGCAAAGTATTTTCCATTCTCTTCTGTTACTTCGTATTCTTTTCCATTAACTTTTACGAAGGCAGGTATGTGTATTGTACTGTTAGTACTTTCGAAGCCAATCTTTACTTGGTCGCCCATAGCAAAAATAGTTTGTTCTTTATTTTCTTTATATGTTTTTATATTGGAAATATTGAAGTTGTAATCGATTATTAGCTGTAAGTCTTTTTCATAACTTTCAATACCCATACTTTCAGTATTATTTTCATCTTCACTTAAGTTGTATTCTAATTTAATGTAGGCTTTGTATTCTTTAGTTTCTTCAACAGAAACTTCTATTCTATTTTGACCTTTAGCTAATGAGGTTTGTGTGACTATTTCTTGGTCTATATTGTAAACGTCTAATGTTGCTAAAGTCAAACTGTCTTCATCATCAACGATGTCGAACAATAATATCAATTTCGATTCGTCTTTGTTTTCTTCTACTCGATAATTGGTTATGTGTGGACTATCTTTTAAGACATCTAAGATGAAAGAATAATCTACTTTTATTGTTTTGTTGTTGTCTAAAATAACTTCTGTTACATGGTAGCTTTTTAGACCTGCTTCACTTCCTGAGTTAACTCTAATTGTATAGTCAGAAGTATTTGCTTCTTTCGTAACATCGTATTCTTTTCCATCGATTATTATCTTCTTAATAATTGCTCCAAAACTGACATCACTGCCAAATTTAATATCTAAATCTTGATTTTTGTTAGGATGTTTATTTGAAGGCTCGAAGTTTATGATGGTTACTTCATAATCGAGATTGTTTTCTAGCTTTTGAATTAGAAGAGTTAAATCGGTAACAGTAAGCTGTCCATCTAGATTCATATCAGCTTTTTCATAATTTCCTTTTTCTAATTTTTTAAGATCTACTAAGTGCAGTTCTAATAAACTGGCATCAGCATAGTCGACAACAGAGTCGCCGTTTAAATCACCTTTAGCTGCAAAACTGATTCCAAAGGCACATGTTGTACCAATAAATTCGGCTAATATAATCGTTAAAAACATAACTGAAAGATGTTTATTTGAGTTTTTATCTTTATGTCTAAAGTATACATAAATTATAAGAATTATTTGGATTAGTATTATTATGAGAACCCATATATATTTACTAGATGTAGTTTTAATCGGATTTTCTTCTATATCATCATTTTTATTTGTCGATTCATTTTTATTAGAAGATTGTTCTTTCGATTCTTCTTTATCTAATCGATCATCATCATCATCGTCTTCACTATTTGTCTCATCATCTTCATTTTCATCAGTTGGATTAGGTGAGGTGTTAGATTCTACTTTATTTCCTCCGGATGAATTTGGTTTGTTTCCTGAAGTATTGTAGTTAGGTTTAGAAGGCTTAGATGGGCTAACTGGTTTAGTTGGAATTGTAGTTTGTTCTTCGATTATGTTTATAGTTGAAGAAGCAGTATTTATAAAAATATCTTTTTTTCCTTCTGAAGTTACTATATTTTTAATCTTAACTTCTGTTTTTGTAGCTCCTATGTTTTCTTTAACTTTCAAAGTAACTTTTAAAACATTTTCATCTATTTTAGTACCTACTTTTCTTATCGCCACAAGCTTACCATTAGAGGGATTAAATTTAAACTGTTCCCAATTGTTTAAGCACAAAAAATTTTTTTCAACAACATTTTCAAATATATTAGTGTCATATTCTAATGTTCCCATATAAGCATTAATACCTTTTTTAATGTCATTAAAATTGTTAAAAGCAAGAGTGAGTTCTATTTGTTCGCCTGCCTTTAAACTTTGCTTATCTGCATTCAAATCGGCATTTAAACTAGATGCCGCTAAAACTGTTTGTACACATAGTAAATTTAGCAATAATACCGAAATTATTCCTACAACTTTTTTTCTCATAAAATTTTTACTCCTTACCACATAAAAAACTTTTTATTATACTATATATATATTAATAAAAAATCGAAGACATTTCAATACCTTTAATAAAAATATTCTCTCTATTATCATTTTATGCGAGTGATTTAATAAAATTCTTATTTTTTCTTTCCAAATTTTACCAATAATATTTTTTTTGACAAAAAAAAGAAGATCTATTATTCTTCTTTGCAAGTAGCGCCTAAAGCTTCATAAGCTGTTTTTAGGTCGTTCATTTTAACTTTACCATCTTTGATTAGAGCTTTGTTTGCTGAATCGATTTCGATCATTTTATCAGTATCGATTTTCTCATAATCAATTTTAGTAGTACTAGTTAATGTGTTGCCGTCGATTGAAACATTATAATTATAGTGTTCAACATCTTTATATGGGCTGTACATGCTGTTAACTGTAGTTTCATATGTCTTTAAATAATCTTTATCATCAGCAGTTATTTTTTCTTCTGATTCAACTAATTGAACATTTTCTCCTTTATAAGTTACCTTATAATTAAGCGACATATCTACACCTGCTTGAATTGTTGCAGTTCTAGTGCAAGTAAGAGTTTTTGATTCTTCTTTACCGCATCCAGTTACAAATAACATTCCTACTAAGCAAACGGCTGCTATAATTTTCTTATACATAACTTATCTTCCCTTTCTAGTTTTATTGTAACACTAATTATATGAAAAAGAAAGAAAAATTTTTCCAATTAAATCAATGTATTTAAAATTGTTAAATTATCAAAACTAACTTCTGTTTCTTCTTTTGTAATCATATTTTTAATTTTAAATTTTTGTTCATTTATCTCATTTTCGCCTAAAATTATGACGAATGGTATTCCTTCTTTGTCGGCGTATTCAAAGCTTTTCCCAACTTTCTTTCCAGTCAGATCTACTTCGACGTTTTTATTAAGCGCTCTTATGCTATTAGCAAGTTTTAAAGCTTCACTAGTTGTACCTAGTGGAACGATTAAAATATTTGTAAGGGATGTTTTTTCTTTTGTAGCTCGTGATTTTAAAATTTCAAAAATGGTAGAAAGTCCAAAACTGATGCCGACTGCTGGATAAGTAGATCCATTATTTATAAAGTTTGTAATCATTTTATCGTAGCGGCCTCCACCACCTAGACTGCAGGAAAGTTCATTGTTTTTGGCATAAACTTCAAAGATGTTGCCTGTATAGTAATCTTGTCCTCTAGCAAGAGAAGGTGAAAAAATACAGTGTTCAGACAAATTCAATTGTTCTAAGATAGTTTTTAGTTTTGTGAGTTCGTCCAATCCTTGTTTTAAATCTTCATTAGTAGTATTTGAAAATTGTGTTTCAAGCTTGGTTAAATCCCATGAAAGATAATCTAGTAAGCGAACTGCTTCTTTTTCTTGCATGCCATATTTAATGAGTTCGTCTATAAGTTCATCTTTTGTAATTTTATCCATTTTGTCTATAACAGTTATGAAAAGTGGCAATGAGTTTTCTGTTACGTTATTTGAAACTTCTTTGATAAGGCCTCGAAGGAGGTTTCTGCTGTTATATTTGATGTAAACTTCTATGTTTAAAGCTTTGTAGCCGGTTAACCAAAGGTTAATTAGCTCTGCTTCGATTGGCGCTCCTTCTAATCCTACGACATCGACATCACATTGTAAAAATTCTCTATCTCGCCCCGTTTTTACTGGACCATCACGAAATACTTTTCCTATTTCATATCTTTTAAATGGGAGTCTCAGTTCTTTTTGCATAGCAATACATTTAGCAAATGGTACAGTTAGATCATAGCGTAGTCCGAGATTTCTTTCTCCTTGATCTGTGAGTTTGTATATTTCTTTTAGAAGATCATTAGAGTCGTCATATTTGCCCGCCAGTAAATCGTAGTAGCATAGTATAGGAGTTTCAAGTGGTTTGTAACCAAAGCTTTCAAAGACCGATTTAAGAGTATCTTGAATGTAATTTCTAATTATTTGTTCTTTTGGCAAATAATCATAACTTCCTTTGACGTTTTGTAAATTGATTTCTTTTTTCATAAAATAGTTCCTCCTAGTTGGAATGTTTTTTTATATGTTAAATTATACTATAAAATGTTAGAAAGTTCAAAATAAAAAACATAAGTTTAGCCACTTATGCTCTTCCACAGTAACTGCCATCGATAGTAGATACTGTTATAGTTTCTCCCTCGTTTATGAACAGAGGGACTTTAATCGTTAAACCGTTTTCTAAAGTGGCATCCTTCATAGCAGAAGATGTCGTATTTCCTTTAGTAGCAGGTTCTGTTGCAGTTACATTGTAATCAACTTTTTCAGGTAGTTCGATACCTAGAAGCTCACCTTCATATGAATTGATTTGAATTTCCATGTTTTCTTTTAAATATTTAACGTCCTCACCTAAACTGTCTTTAGATAGTTCAGTTTGCTCATACGTTTCATTGTTCATGAAAACATAGATATCTCCTTCACTATAAAGAAATTGTGATTTAGCTTTATTGACATGAGCTTTTTCGATCTTTATATTAGTGTTAAATGTTTCAACAACAATACTTCCTGTACGTAAATTTTTAAGTTTAATTTTAACAAATGGAGACCCTTTTCCAGGTTTAACGTGTTGGAATTCGACGATTACACAAAGTTTTCCATCGATTATAACAGTCATACCATTTTTAATGTCATTAATGTTTATCATCATAAGTAATCATCCTCCTAAATTAGTTTTTAGTTTCTTTATGTTCAGTATGTTGTCTACATTTTGGACAATATTTACTGATATTAAGTTTATCAACAGTATTTTTTTTATTTTTTTCAGTAGGACGGATGATGTTACCACAAACGCTACATTTAAGTCCAATAGGTGCTCTGTTTTCATTCTTTTTAGCCATAAAAGTCCCTCCTTTTTTAATAAGACAATAGTATTATATCAAAATTTTTTGATTTTTCAAACGTTTAGTTTAAAAATAGTTAAATTCTTTTAGATCCTTTAATTTTTGGCTCTAGTTCTACTTGGCAAAAGTATTTATAAAATTCAAGTTGCAATTTAGTGTTTTGTTCATTTGCTCGATTTTCTAAATCATTTATTTTATCGTTAATTTTATTAATCAATTCTTCAATTTCTTGTCTATTCAAGCATTCTAAAGCTTTCTTAAATTTATTGTAAAGAATTGAAAGGTTTTGTTCAGTGGTAGAACGATTATCTTTATCGGGATCTAATTGGTACTCTACTTCTCTGTTTATATAGTTTTCTAAAATAGCTAATACATTCATTTTTAGTGTCTCCTTTAATATTATTATATTGCTGTTTATTTTATTGTCAAGAAAAACACTTATGATAAAGTGTTAGAAGTTTTTGGAACTATTTAATTTTTTCTCTACTTCATTTAAGAAGTATGTATAAAAATCTGCTCTATAATTTAACTCAAATTGTTGTTCTTCAGTTTTAGCAATTTCGGCTGCTTTTGTTAAAAATGCGATTCTCTTTTTTAGAGCATCTTTGAATCCTGCTAATTTAGGTTTAGCTGAAATATGTAGTATATCTTCAATTTGAGAATTTATATATTTTAGACTATTATCCAAATGACTACTGTATGGTTCTTCGGTTGAATTTTCTTTTAAAGATAATTTTATATAGTAATCCATTAAGTCTACCAAGTTCATGTACAACCCCTCCTTTTGTAGGAAGTATTATTATACATTTTTGAAATAAAGTCAAGAAAAATCTGTTTTAAGGGAATAGGTAGTTCATGATGGCTCTATTTATGTTTAGATTGATCGAGTATTTGTAATTGTTATTGCCAGTTCTTTTAGCAATATTCGGACTTATTATTACTACTGAGTATTCGGGGTTTTCGAAAGGAGCATACATGATAAAAGATGTGGATATAGTTTTTGTATCTATGCGACCATCGCCGTTCGTATCGATAAAAGTTTCACTTGTACCTGTTTTTCCTGCCGAGGACACTTTATTAGTCGTATAACTTTTACCTAGTCCATAAGTCATTACAGCTTTTAAGCCTTGTTGAACTCGCGCCATTTTTTCGGGATTAAGGTTTACTGTGCCGATTGTTGTCGGAGTCATTTCCTTTATAATTTTGTCGTCTTTGACTATTTTTTTCATCAAAGTAGGTTTTAATTTAGTGCCATTATTAGCAAGTGTGTTAGTATATTGCAATACTTCGATCGGAGTGTAAGTATCATATTGTCCAATCGAGAGGTTTAATAAAAGGTCATCATTAATAGTTTGTCCTATGATACCAGTCGTTTCATTTGGTAGATCGATACCTGTTTTAGTACCTAATCCATAGCTCGAAAGCATGTTTCTATATATATTAAAGTGTTCTTTAGTTGTATTTAGTTTGGCGTTCCAAGAATAATTGGAGTTAGCTAATTTAGTAGCGATTAAAAATTGATAGTAGTTTGATGAGAGAGCCATGGCAGAGATGTCGTCGATTAAACCTAGGGATTTCCAGCTACATTTTTGTTGTACTCCATATACTTTAATGCAGGAATCTCGAACTTTTGTTCCTTCATTTATAAGATTTTGTTCATATCCTACCGACATAGTTGCACCTTTGACAATACTTCCAACAGTATAGCTAGAGCTTATCATGTTAGCAGTTATGTCGACGAAGTGATCAGTGTTTAGTTGCAGACCAACAGCTGTTATAATTTCACCAGTTTTAGGATTACCTATTAGTACATATGAGTGATTGTAATATTCTGTGTTTTTGGCTTTTTTTGCTTTTAACATTTCATTTTTTACAATGTTTTCGATTTCGATTTGTTTATCGATATCTATTGAAAGATAGAGATCATGTCCAACTGTTTCCTTAGTTACAAGTTCTGTTAGTCCATGATCGTTAACTTTATATGTACTGTCTGTTCCTCTTAAGTATTCATCGTATTCTAGTTCTAGAAAACTTATACCAACTGTACTATTAGGCGATATGCCTTTCTCTTCGTAATATTTTTTAAGTTCTTTAGGAACGGTTTGGCTGATCGAACCGAGCAATGTTTTTAAAGTGTCGCCGTAGGGATAAGTACGCTCCCAAGTAAGAGTAGTTTTAATGCCTGGAAGATGAAGATCATTTATTAGAACGACTTCTTCATCGGTTACCCCCGTTTTTATGAATTTGTCTTCGTAAGAATAACCATTTGTAAGTAGATAATAAATTGCACTCGCATTTTTGTCTTCTTCTGTCATTGCGTTTAAAATATCATCAGTGACTCTTTCGTATTTCAAAGCTTCGATGTCGTCTTTAGAAAGTTTTCTTTCATTTCGCAATATTTTTTCTTCTTCGGTGATTAAATCGTTTCCATTGTTATGAGTCTTTAAATAAAAGGTTTTAAACTTCTTAGTTGTAAATTTAGTGTAATCTAATTTAATTATTGAACCTAGCTTATATGCTAGTTCTGTTTCGGAAAGTTCAGAGTTTTTGGTACGATTGTAAACTACTGCATTGACACCTATGTTGTCCACTAAGACTTTTCCATTGACATCTAATATACGACCTCTTGGCGCAGATGGGCCGGAAACTAGCTTACTAGTTAGGTTTTCATATTCTTTCACATAAAAAGCATGACTATTTATCGATAAGTCACATATACGGTATGTTGTAATACTCATAAATAAAATTAAAATGAAATAAATTATAGTTTTACCGTTTTTCATATTCATCTTTTATAGTATGGTTAATTTTTGGCGAAGTAATCATATAATAAAATAGGTGATTAAAATGTTTCAACTAGTTAAAAATTATGTTGCTAAAATGACTCGTGAAGATGTGGTCAAATTTAGTACAAAAAAAGGTATTATTTTGAGTGAATCTGAGGTGGATTTTGTCTATAGGTTTGTCAAAAAAAATTATGAGGCTTTGTATGCAAATCCCAATATCGATTTAACTAAATATAAAAGTCACTTTAGTGAAGAAAATTTTACTAAATTGATGAAATTGGTAAGCGAATATAAGTCAAAGTATTTAGGACAATAAAAAAACTGTTGAAATGTTGTAGTTTTTCAACAGCTTTTATTTTGTATATATCGATATATATCATACCAGCTATAGCATCTAGTGGTATTTGGAAGATTGCAATTTTTATTATATTCTGAGTGAAAAATTATGACTGGTATGAGTTTAGATAATTTTTCAACATTTTGAGGGGAGTCTTCTATCATTAAATCTATTTTATAATTATTGATCTCATTTATTTTGTTATAAGTTGGACGTTTGCAATAAATGATTTTGTTATATTCGATCATATTTTTGGTAAGCCAATTTTCGACAGTTTCACGCATTTTTTGTCCACTTTCATCTTGTCTATCAGTTAGAGTTCTCGCCGTGATTATATATATTTCGTTTCCCTCTTCTTTAAGTTTTTTAATGACTTCACTGGCAAAAGGTCTTGCAGGATAATTGGTCGCATAAAAGTTTAAATTTTTTTTCCAAAACTGTTTTTCTATATTTTTACTTACATTAAAAGTATCACATGTTTCATATTGTGAATCCAATATATGATAGTCGATTTTATTTTCTAAACAGTATTTACTAAAGTAGTCGTAGGAAAATCTTTCGTAATCTGTTAAAACTCCGTCTATGTCGATTCCTATTCTCATTTTATCACCTAAATTCTAATAAAATTATACAATAAATTATTCTTTTTTCAAGATTTTGTAACTTCTTAATGTTTAAAGAATAGAATATTATGAGGAGTGATGCGTGTGAGAAGAGGTATCGATGTTTCTTCTTATCAAGGTAAAATTGATTGGCAAAGAGTTAAACCACATATCGATTTTGCTATTTTGAGATGTGGTTGGGGCAATGATTCTAGAAGGCAGGATGATGTATATTTTGAACGAAATGCGAGTGCGTGTTCTGAACTAAATATTCCTTATGGAGTTTATTTATATAGTTATGCAACTAATTTAGACGATACCCGTAGTGAAGTAATGCATACTTTGAGATTGATCAAAGATAAAAAGCTCGAGTATCCAGTTTTCTTGGATGTAGAAGCACGTAGAATGATGTCTTTACCTAAGAATGAACTTACAGAAATTGTCAAATTTTATTGTGAAGAAATGGAACGCAATGGATATTATGTAGGTATATATGGAAGTTTGGATAGATTTAATAGTAACTTAGATTCAGAGGAGTTGGATGCCTTCGATAAGTGGGTAGCCGAATGGAATGATCGTCTCACATATAAGGGACATGCGGGAATGTGGCAAAATACTGCTTACGAAGAACTTCCTGGTATACGCGGAAGAGTCGATGGGGATATTGCATATATTGATTATCCTGATGTCATAAGACGTGCTGGGTTAAATCATTTAAATGAAGATGAAACGTTAAAATTTAGTCGTGGAGATAAGGTTTTTGTGACGGGTGATATTTTTAGAAATAGTGATGGAGAAGAAGTCGTCGAAAGAGTATGTGACAGAGAATTTGTAATTGAAGAAGTGTTAAAGGATAGAGAAGCACCTTATAAAATCGAACCTGGTTATGTGAAAGCTTTGAATGTTTATAAAAAATGTGAATAAAGCACTAGGGAATCTAGTGTTTTTAAAAACTAAAATATGTATCAGAATGAAGACTTGTTATTATTTGAAAATAAAGGCTGTTTTTTTGGCAAGCCTCCAATATTTTTATATAATTCTTCATTTTTTTGTTTACTTGTTTTAATCTATCATTAATAGTACAATATAATAAGGAATATTTAGTTAGTTTGGGTACTATTCTCCTTTGCTTTTAAAGTGGAAGGAGGTGAAATTATGAAAAATCAGAGAAATATCTTTGTACTATCATAATACTCCTTATTATTGTGATTTTAGTCATTTTAATAAAAATAGTACCAACTGTATAAGTCGGTACTAGACAAATTATTTTGGAATAGTACCTAACTCGACAAAACTAGGTATTCCTTTTTTATTTTATGCAAGTTTCCTTGGCATATTCATCATAACATAAAAACAACTTTTTGGCAAGTCATTGATAGATTTGATAGAGTAAAACAAAAATGCCATAAACCTTTATAAATAAAGATTATAATAACATTTAAGAATTTGTATGAAGACACTCAAAAAATGCAATATTTTTTATTTACAAAAAGGTTAAAACGCTCTATAATTATGGTATTAGGAGGTACTTTTTATGAAGTTAAGTATAATAATCCCTGCGTGTAATGAGGAAGCTAATATAGATAGTATTTATAATAATATTCGAGCAATATTTTCTGACATCAATTTTGAAGTAGTTTTTGTCGATGATGGAAGCAAGGATAAAACTTATAAGGTACTGGAGTCTGTATATCGAAATGACAAGGAGCATGTTAAAGTTATCAGTTTTAGTAGAAATTTTGGAAAAGATGCGGCAATATATGCTGGTATGGAGCATGCAGCAGGCGAATATACAGCTATAATAGATGCAGACATGGAACAAAATCCAACTTATTTGGAAAATATGATGACATTTTTAGATCATCATCCTGATTATGATCAAGTAGTTATGACTATACAAAAGAGAAATGGGAATATTTTTAAACGTGTAGGTGGAAAGTTGTTTTATAAGTTTATTAACTTTTTAAGCGATACAAAGTTTATCGAAGATGCGAGCGATTTTAGAATGTTTAGATCAACAGTTAAAGAAGCTATATTGAATTTGCCTGAGAAAAATAGGTTTTCAAAAGGTATATTTAGTTGGGTCGGATTCAATACAAAGTCAATGGAGTATAAAGTCGGAAAGCGTAAGGCTGGAAAAACTAAATTTAACTTAAAGTCCTCTTTTAAATATGCAATAAACGGTGTAGTCGGTTTTTCTGTTAAGCCTTTAAAACTAGCAACCTTTTTTGGTACTTTGTCTTCTTTAGGAGGTTTCATTTATCTCGTTTACTTAATAGTGAAAACTTTAATACGTGGTGTCGATACTCCAGGTTTTGCGACTTTGGCGAGTTTAACTTTGTTTTTAGGAGGAATACAGCTTATTGCAATCGGTATTCTAGGAGAGTATATTGCTAAGATGTTTATCGAAACAAAAAATAGACCTATATATGTTGCAAGAAAAAAATTGGGTTTTGATGAAGAAATATTGTAAATTAAGATTGTTTTATAATAAAGAAAAAAGTAAACCAATTTAAATGCGTGGTTTTACTTTTATTTTTTTATCTCGTCTAAAGAACTTAAATATTCTTTTAATCTTATAGCGATGTTTTCTGGTATGATGTCAGCCAATTCTTCCTGTGTTGCAGCTTTGATACCCTTTAAACTGCCAAATTTTTTAATAAGGGCTTTTCTTCTTTTTTCGCCAAGGCCTTCAATGTTATCGAGAACACTTTGAATGGACCCTTTACTTCTAATTTGTCTATGATAATTGATAGTGAAGCGGTGTACTTCATCTTGGATTCTAGTTAGATAGTGAAAAAGGTTTGAAGTCTTGTCTATAGGAATAATTTCTTGATTTTCATCTACTAAGTCGTCTGTGCGGTGTTTATTGTTTTTTTTAAGTCCTACTAATTTGATATTTAAATTAAGCATTTCCATAATTTCTTTGGCGGCATTAATTTGGTTCTCTCCACCATCTAAAATAATTAGGTCGGGAAATTCTGTCTTTTCCATTAGCATACGATAGTAACGCCTATAAAGAACTTCTTTCATAGTATTATAGTCATCGTTTTTTTCTAAACTAATTTTAAATTTACGATAATCATTTTTAGAAGGTTTTCCGTCTTTAAATACTACCATACCACTGACAGAATATTCTCCAAAAAGGTTTGAATTGTCGAAGATGTCAATTCTATAAAGTTTGTCTAAGTTTAGAAGTTTACGTAGTTCTTCATTGGCTTCAATAGTTTTCTGCTCATCTCTGTGGATCGTTTCAAATTGGTTTTGTAAGGAAATTTTAGCATTAGTTTTGGCAAGCTCTAAAAGATTTTTCTTTTTTCCTTTTTGAACATGTATCGCTTTAGTATTTAATGCTTCACTAAGAACCTCAGCATCGAGTTCATCATTTATAATTATTTCGGCAGGAAGTTCATTTTTAGTGTAAAATAAGCCTATAAAGTATTCTATTTCATCAATATATTCGTCCATGATAGGAAAAATCTCGTTTTTATTGCCGAGCAGTTTGCCATGTCTTATAAAGAAGAAATTGATACTTATGTAACCATTTTCGATATAGTAGTTGATGATGTCTCTATCTACTAAGTCTGTTAGTTCGACTTTTTGTCTTGCTAAAATAATAGTGATATAATCTAATTCTCTTTTTAAATCTAGGGCCACTTCATAATTCATCTGCTCACTATGATAATTGATTCGTTCCATGATTTTATCTTTGATGATAGTGTCATTTCCTCTTAGAAAAGAAATTATTTCGGCTTCCATTTCGTCTATTTTAGAGTTATTTATTTCTTTTGAACAAAATCCTAGACACTCTCCTATATGATAGTAAAGACAGACTTCTTTTGGGTTTCCTTCGCATTTTTTTAGAGGATAAAGTCTATTAATGAGGTTAACAATTCTTCTTGCAGCGTATTGGTTGGGAAAAGGACCGAAGAGTCTTCTATCTTTTGCTTTTTTGACGTTTAAGTAACGAACTATTTTAAGTCTTGGATATGGTTTTCTAATGTATTCAATGTATGGATAACTTTTATCATCGCGGAGTAAGATGTTGTATTTGGGATCATATTTTTTGATCAAGTTAAGCTCTAAGATAAATGCTTCATTTTCTGTCGATGTGACAATATATTTAAAATAAGCAATTTCGCTTACTAGTTTTTTTGTTTTGCCTGTTACTCTACCTGTAAAGTATGACGAGAGGCGGTTTTTTAAATCTTTAGCTTTTCCAACATATATAACGATGTCATTTTTATCGTACATTTGGTAAGAGCCAGGTAGATGTGGCACCAGGCTTAGTTCGTTTTTAAACATATGTAATCACCATGATTATTATACTACAGAAGTTTCAAAATAAGTAAATAATTTTTAAATGCTTGGATTCCGATTTTTTCTAGTTTAGTAATTTTCGGAATTTAAAATAACTGGACAAAAATTTATATTTACTATATTATTAAGTTGGTGATTATATGGAACCTGTTTATACTAGTGAGATCGTTATTAAAAAATCAAAATTTATAGGCTTGTATTATGAAATTAAAAGTGTTAATGAGGTTGAAGAAATATTTAGCGAATTAAAACTTGAACATAAAAAAGCAAGGCATATGCCTTATGCTTATAAAGTAGGAACAGAAGCCCGTAAGAGTGATGATAAAGAGCCTTCTGGTACAGCTGGTACACCTATTTGGAATGTTATAGAACGAAATAAACTAGATGGAGTCTTAATCGTTGTAGTTCGTTATTTCGGTGGTGTAAAACTCGGCAGTGGTCCTCTACTCCGTGCTTATTCTCATGCTGCCAATGATTTAATTAGTCGATAAATCATTAACAATGTAATATAGGTTATCGTAATCTCTTAAATAATCTATTTTTCCTACAATTCCATATATAAAGACTTTAATACCTTTGTTTAAAAAATGTTCTACAATTAAGTCGTTCGCGATGTTATCTAGTAAACATATAGCATCTAGGTCGTAATCTAGTTCTGTATTTAATACATAGTTTAGTACTCCAAACTTGAGATTGGGGTATATTTTTTTTAATGCTTCAATGTAAGATGTATCAAAACTTATAAAGTATGTGTCTTCGTCTATAAAGTCTAATACTTCATCGAGGTTTATATTTGATTTTATTTCGACAAGTTTGATCTTACCGTTGTTTTTAAATTCTTTTAAAACATCTTTTAAAAGAGGTATTTTGCTCGGAGTTGCATTTGAACCAAAGTTGTAATCTTCTAGCTCATCATAACTGAGCTCACTTATAAGACCTGAACCGTCACTAGTTAAGTTGATCCATGCATTGTGACATATAACCAATTTATTATCTTTAGTTTTACGGACATCAAATTCGATTCCGTCAAAATCGTGATTGAAAGCGTTTTTAAAAGCTTCCATAGTATTCTCTTTAATATTTAGAGTTTTATATCCTCTATGTGCAATTCTTTTCATATAATATTATATGAAAAAAAGCTCAGATTGCTACTCTGTGCTTTTAAAAGTTAAAGCCAGCCAAATATGTGAGCAATTTTAGGAGCAAAGGTTACAACGGCGATTATAAAGCCTATTAAGGACATGACGAATGTTGCTCCACTGCAACAATCTTTGGCTATTCTCGCTAGTTCGTTATATTCCAATGTGACCATATCGACAACTGCTTCCATAGCAGTATTAACTAGCTCAAATGCAAGGATAGCTGCTAAAGAGATTAAGATGACAGCCCATTGTGTATGTGAAATGTTAAGTACAAACCCTAATATGATAGTTATTATAGAAAGGATTCCATGAATACCTAAACTTTTTTCGTTTTTATAAGCGTAAAACAATCCATTGAAAGAGTATTTAATACTATAGTAAAATCTCTTTATACCTTTATATTTACTTTTATTTCGTGATATTTGCATAGTTTAATACCTCTTTCTGCAAGTCAAACATGACTTTCTCTTCATCAGGAGTTTGATGATCATAACCAAGGAGGTGCAATAATCCGTGAATTGTAAGAAAAGATAGCTCTCTTTTTTCACTGTGTTCATAGCATTCTGCTTGTTCTTTCATTTTAGGAATGGATATGTA
Source organism: uncultured bacterium (assembly GCA_947646655.1). GTDB lineage: Bacteria > Bacillota_I > Bacilli_A > RF39 > UBA660 > RUG11867. The sequence continues at coordinate 14,194 of CANSHI010000006.1, read as the reverse complement.
TATATCTCCTAAAACGTTTATTTCGCTTTCATATGAATTTTTAACGTCATTTAAGGCGAATGATATGACGTCTGTTGGTCTATCTATATTTCTGTAATTTAAATTCAATTCGTGAATCTTTTCATTGTCGATAAATATAATAGAAAATATACCGTCAACTTTTAGCTTTTCTACAGCTATATCGAGCAAATCGTTTAGAAATGAAAAGTCTTTTTCGTAACTAAATTCATCTATAATACTGTAATACTTCATCGTACTTTAATCCCCCATAAATTCAAGATGTAAATTATTATAAAGATAATGAAGATTACTGTCAATATGTTATAGATCAAATCTCTTTGTAAAAATTTTGGTAAATGTTTTTTTATAGCAGATAACCCTATATAGAGAAGGAATCCACATATACCACCAACACAGTTTAGCAAAATATCGTCGACATCGAATATTCTTCCGATGAACATTTGCACTGATTCGATAGTTAAACTTGTTATAAACGTAATTAAGAGTGGTTTATTCACTCGGCCTGAATTTAGGTAAAGACTTATAAAGTAGCCGAATGGAATAAAAATAACTATATTTCCAATGACATTCCAATAAAAGTATTTGCTTCCGATTGGATATCTTAAAATTTCTGTAAATGGTATAAAGTTATTGTGCCCACCTTGAACATCTGTGTTGGTAACTAGACCAAAGAGTAGCAAAATGTATATTACAAAGAATAAACTAAAGAACTCTTTATATAGGACAAATTTTTCCCCTTTTTCTAAAATATAACATATCCTGATAGTCGATAAAACAACTATAAAGATCAATATCATTGGCCAGTCGCCTTCGACAATTTTATAAAATTCATTTGGTAATGCTATCACAATGGTACAACTCCTTAATTAGACGGCTCTTTTGGTTCTATTTCTTCTTCAATTTGTGCTTCGACTTGTTTGCCGATTATTTCTTTTACTGAATAGAAAACGTCTATACTAATTATACTATTATAAGTGTTACTTTGCAAAACTTTTTCGCTTAAAATGGTTGCCTGATTATTCAGTTTAATTTCCAATTTTTCTTTGGCTTGTTTTAGAGCTTCATTGTAGGCTTCTTCTTCAGTATATTTTTCTTTTTTGGTATAGTATTCTTTTACAGTTTCTTTGTATATGGCAAAATGGCCGAGGCGAAATATACATTTTTTTTCTACGTCATATTCGTCAAAATGAATTTTAAAAATTCTTGTGTATTTAGTACCTATTTCGAATGCAAGATTGTTTTTCTTTTTTCCAGTATATTCTTTCGTTTCGTGGTCGAGGGGAAGGTTTGCTCCTACTCTGTACCAAGTGTTACCGTATACTGTTGCTTCTGCACATGTATGCGATTTTGTCTCTTCGTTAAATTTTATTTTTCCACTTACAATAATATCGCCGTTTTTTACATGATCGTTAATTCCTAAAATAGCTTGTCCTTTATGAGAAGTAATATTCATGATTACGGCATCTTTGGTACTCACTATATTACAGTATTTAGGAGGATCTTTTTTTTCTGTAATAATTCTCTCTTCGACTCTAATCGTGTACTTCATACCGTCATCCACGATCTCAAGCCATTCGATGTCATTCGGATATTCTTTTTTTATGTGCTCTTTGATAGTTTGCAATTCTTCGAAAGATTTTTTAAATGTAAACGATTTTATGCCTAGTGAGAAAAGTTCATTTTCTAAAAGAGCTCTTATATCTTTATTGGAGTGTATTACTTCCACTTTTATTATACAACCTCCAAAAAAGTATAAAAGTAAAATAATAATAAGACAAGATATGATAAAGTGGATATTGTATTTTATTTTTTTTATAAAACTTTTAAGCCCTCGATAGGAAATGATTTCGATATCTTCGATGTTTATTTTTTCTAAATCTGCTTCGTCAATGGTATAAATAGCCGTTTTACCAATGTATTCGATATTAAAGATGTCGATATTTTTTCTATGAAATTTTTTTATGATGTAGTGATTGTCACTAGGAATCTTTATTTTGATTTTATTCATTTTTTTTCATCACTTCGATCTTTTCGATATCGCCTTTAATAAGAAGTTCTTCTTTAGTTATTTTGACGATTAGAAGGTTATTTCCTATAATATTTATTTTTCTATCGCTGAGACTAACTGTTATAAGTTTTTCATTAAAAGTTTCTAAATACTTAAAATTAAATATATAGAAATAGTTATCATACATACTTATTAGATAGTCTCTATCGCAAAGGTAGTTTAAAATATTATCCTTTATTTTCATTAGCTCCACCTAAATAAATATATGTAACTAAGTAGGATTTAAGAAAAGGAAAAAGAAAAAAACTGTTCATAAGTTTTGGCTTATCAACAGTTTAGTCAATTTTAAACGATTCTCCTTGAAGATTATTAAGTGTCTGAGAAGTATTAGTATTCAATTTTGGTAAGTCTAAATCTTCTTCGTTGTCTTCATGCTTTTCAGGTCCATTTAGAGAATTGTTTAGGTCATCGAAAATGATGTTTGGAAGTTCGATATCATCGATAGAATAAATATCACTGTAATCAGGTAATTCTACGTCTTCTTCCGAAGTCATTTCTGGTAGTTCAATTGGTTCTACTGGTATATCTTCAATTGGTTTTGGCTCTTCCAACTGTACTGTAGGTTCAGATAGTGGTTCGATAACATCTTCGTAAGGTTTTTCTATAGTAACGTTTTCTTCTTCAACAATTTGTGTAGTTTCCTCAATAGGAGTATTTTCTTTAACTGGTGGTGTAATTTCTTCTTCTTGTGGAGTTACACTTAAAATATTATCATCTAAAGTAATGTTTGGAATGTCGATAGTAGGCATTTCATATAAATCAGTTGGTAAAGGTTCACTTGGAATTTCTACCGCTTCGATAGGTGGAATATCTAAAGTAGGAGTCTCTGTAAAGATAGGGAAAGTAGTTTCTTCTAAAGTTGGTGTCTCTATAGGTTCTGATACTTCTATCGGATTGATAGTAGACTCCACGATATCTTTATTTTCTTCTAGTCGATCTTCTTTAATAGGCTCAACTATTTTTTCTTGAAGTTCTTCTCCTTCTAGAGGAATTTCAGCAGATTCTAAAACACTTAAATTATTTAGATCCTCTTCAATAACAGGTTCAGAAATTTCTTCTTTTGTTTCTCTATTTTCGGTTATCTGAATGTTGTCAAAAGTAGGATATGCAGATATTTCTGAGTTAGTCTTTTCTTCACTTTCGCTCAAAGTATCAATAGTTGGTGCGACTGTATCTTCAACTTTGTCTTCAAATTCTACTTTTATAGGTTCTTCTGTAGTAACAGGAATTTCTTCTACAACTGGTGCATTTTCTTCTGTTTTCTCAGTAGGTGTTTGACCTAGTTCGTCAAGTTTAAATTCACTGGTACTCTTAAGAGCTTCCATATTAATTTTAGTTTTCAATAATTCTTCATTAGTACTTTCGACAGCTTCAGGCTTTTTGTCTTTTTTCTTTCCTAAAACTAATACTAAAATAAACATTATAATAAGTACGACAATCGCGATACAAAGACCTAGCATAATTGGATCTTCAGATATAAATGCGATAAACGCTTTAAAGGTTTCACCCATGATTAAACCACCTTTTCATATTCTTTTTATATTCTTCAATAACAAGTTTATCACAAGTAATATTATATTGCAAGTTAAAAGTGTTTTTAATTGTGATAAGTAAGTACGCCCTTTTAAATATATTCTTCTGCTTCTTTTTTAGAATATATACAGCCACAGTAATCTTGACGATATAAATTATACTTTTTTGATAGTTCAATGCTACGTTTATAGCCGTTCTGTTTTTTAAAATCAGAAACAAGGAATTTAACATCCTCCGTTTGGAGACTTAAACCGATTTCGTTGATCCAGTTAGCAACTTTGTAGGGACTAACTGATAAAGTTGTACCAAAATATTCGTATCCCAATTCTTTCGCTTTTTTGAATGTATAACTTAATCTTTCTTTATAACATAAGTAACAGCGTGGCCCCCGTTCTTTGTCAGACTCATGATTTTGTGACAGTTTAACAAAAGCTTCGTGATTATAGTCATAGTCTATAATAGTTAGTTTATTTGGACTTTTAAGCTTAGAAATAAGATCTGTTTCTTCTTTTTTCCTTCTAGTATATTCTTCAAACGGTTCGATGTTAGGATTGTAATATAATATAGTTATGTCAAAATAAGGCATAAGTCTTTCTAATACAGCACTTGAGCATGGTGCACAGCAAGAATGAAGCAATAGGCTCGGTATGTGCGTAAGATCGTTTATTAAATTCGTCATTTCTTTATCGTAATTCATGATTGCTCCTTATATTCAGTAAATCCATAGTTGCCATAGTCCCAGTCAAAGTTTATGATACCTTTTTTTTCACCGATAGTTGCAAAAACTGTGTCATAATGATTAAGATTGTTCATTCTTTTGTTGTTTATATAAACAGTATTGCCGTCGTTCATTATCATCATAAATCGGTTGCTATCGATCGGCGTTCCGTCTTCACTAGTACTCGGCACATATTCGATTTCACTGATGGAAAGTATTATATCACTTTTAACTTTAGAAAGTCTACTTATAAAATCTGTTAAAATGTCTTCTGTTGTATAATTTATTAATGTCGGCAATCCTTTAGCATCGCCTTCTACTCTCGATGCATCACTTAAAACTATTTTAGATTCGGGTAAATAATAAAATAGTGGGGCATTTTCTTCGATTACAATTTCTAAATTAAGGTTTAAACTTCTTTTATATTTACATGATTTTATGTAAGGATTTTTTGTCAATTGTTCACATGATGATCGCGTATTAAATTTAAAGTATTGTACAGATTCATTTAATCCAGCCTCTTTTATGACTTGTGAGTCTTTTAAAAAATTGTTCCCCGTAACTGTGACTACGCCAATTTGCAGTTTAAGAATAAATTTTACAGATAAGAAAATTATTACAAAAAATAACGTTAAAATGAAGACTCCTTTTAATTTAAGTCTTCTTTTAACTACTTTTTTGGTTTTAACTTTCTTTTCATTCATGTTTTTTTATCAATTCCTTTAGTATTTCATAGATTGCAGTGCTACTGTCGTTTTTACTCATCTTTCCGAGATTTAGTCGCATGTTTATTTGTAGTTCTTTATCATTTAAAATTTTATTTATATGATTTTTAAGAATATTAGAAGTGATAGAATCTTCTTCTATTAAGAAAGCTGCTTTATTGTTAGCAAGTTCTAAAGCATTAAAGAACTGATGGTTATTGGCAACATATGGACTAGGTATTAGAATAGAAAACTTTTTTAAAGCTATGATTTCGCTTAAAGAGCTCGCTCCAGCTCTGCTTATTACCACATCTGCTTCTTTCATAAGTCCACTTAAATTTTCTATATAAGGTTTTAAGAAAACATTTTTGCTAAATTTATTTTTAGAAAATTCAGCATATGATTTTTCACCAGTTATATATAGTACTTCATAGTCTTCTGATTCAATAGAAGTTAAAAACTCTTTCATTCTTTCATTGACCGAAGTGCTGCCTAGGCTTCCTTGAACCATGAGAACTAATTTTTTATTCTCGTGGAGACCATAAAGAGTTTTGGAAATAGGCTTCGTATTCAGCGCTCTTTCACTACAAGGGTTTCCTGTGAATACCGATTTTCTTTCATCAAAAAAGTGAACGCTATTTTTAAAGCTTACTCCAATTTTATCTGCTAGTTTAGCAAGTGCTTTATTAGACTTGCCTGGAATGGAGTTTTGTTCGTGAATAAACGTTTTAACACCCATGCTTTTAGCGGCTTTAATTACTGGATAAGTAACATAGCCTCCTGTTCCAATAACTATGTCAGGTTTAAAGTTTTTAATTATTTCTTTAACTTTCTTTTCATTTTTATGAATTAAAGTAAGAACTTTTAGATCTTTTAATATGTTTTTGGTGAGTCCATACATCTCGATTCCGACATACTTTATTCCCAATTCTGGAACTATTTTACTTTCCATGCGTGTGGTAGTTCCTATATATATAAATTCACTATTTGGTTCTTTTTCTTTTATTTTATCAATGATTGCTAATGCGGGGTAGATGTGTCCACCTGTACCGCCCGCGGTTACTATTACTTTCATTAGTAAACCTCCCCACATAATTATATAATATTTTTAGTTTTTTTTAACTAAAATTAGTGTTTACTTTACAATCGTAAAGGCTTCAAGTGCTTGGCTACTATAATCGGTGTTGTCAACTTGATATAAGTAACATAGCGTATCACCTTCATTAATTTGATCGCCAATATGTTTATTAATTACTACTCCTACCCCATAGTTAATATGGTCTTCTTTTTTCTTACGTCCGCCACCTAATTGTAGTACTAGGCTACCAATCGATTTTGCTTTAATATCTTTTAAAGTACCACTAGTAATAGATTTAATCGGCATAAGATTTGGTGCTGTTTCAAGGGCATCTATGTTTCCACCTTGCTCTTTTATAAATTCTAGAAATTTAGTGTAGGCACTGCCGTCATCTAATACACGAGTTACTTCTCGAGTGGCGATGTCGATGTTGATCTTTTTAACTTTACTATATAAGTTGCTTGCTAGTTCGATACATAGGTTTCGTAGTAAGCCAGTTTTTCCTTTTAAGATGTCTAAAACTTCTAAAATTTCTAAAGCATTTCCAACGTTATCGCCTAGGGGTCTATTCATATTAGTAAGGATAGGAATGACAACTTTGTTGTATGATTTACCTATTTCGATCATAGTATTGGCAAGTTTTACACCGTCACTTTTATTTTGAATTAAAGCTCCATTTCCGACTTTTAGATCGATCAAGATGTAGTCGGCTCCAGTTGCTAATTTTTTACTCATTATAGATGAAGCGATTAAAGGTATCGAAGAAACTGTTCCTGTGACACTTCTTAGATTATATATTTTTTTATCTAAGGGAGTAAATTCGGGGGTCTGTTCGCATTCCGTAAATCCAACTTTATTTAAATTATGGATAAATTCGTGTGAAGTCAAAGATACTCTAAACCCAGGAATACTTTCTAGTTTGTCGATAGTGCCTCCTGTGATACCGAGTCCACGGCCTGAGAGTTTACCCATTTTTAAACCGAGACACGCCATAATTGGGCCAATAATTAGACTAGTTTTATCTCCTACTCCTCCAGTCGAATGTTTATCGACTTGAATGCCATTTATTTTACTTGTATCCATCTTTTTACCGCTCGATAACATGACATCTGTAAGTGTAAGTGTTTCTTCAAAGCTCATACCATTTATAGTTATGGCCATTAGAAGACTTGACATTTGATAATCTTCGATGTGTCCTTCCATATATTCCATAAAGGCGAATTTTATTTCTTCTTTAGTTAAGTTTTCCCCTACTCTTTTTCTTTCTATTATATCTAAAATGTTCATACTGTTTACTCCTTTTATTCTTTTAAAAATTTTGTGTCTTTGCTTAAAAATTCAAGAAAATCGCTAGCTAGCTCTAAAAATCCATAACTTATATATAGTAAAGCGAGCATATAACCGATGGTCGAAGTTTGATAAAATATGTTTGCACTTATTAAAAGACCGATTAAAATGTTCATGCTCATGGCAGTCAATTTGATAATAAATAACCTACTCTTTTTGTGTTCTATGTTTTCTAAGTTGATCATTTTTATTATTGTAATCATTAGAAGCCAAACGATTAAAGAAATAGATAAAACTGCATAATCGGGATATTCTCTTAGGAAAAATCCACTGAAGGCGACAGTTCCACTTGCGAAAAATAGGTACAAGCCTTCTTTAACTTTTCGATAACTTATAATGTATTCGCACAGTTCTAGACCAGCATATATACTCATCATGGTGTAAAATACTATATTTGCATTAAAAGCTGATACACTAGGAAAAAGACAAACTATAAAGCCTAAGATAATTATTACTACGTCGATCATTAATTGAACAAAAAAGTATCTTTTCATATAACCAACCCTATTCTTACCTAAATCATATAATGAATTGTTAAGTTTGTCAATTGAATCGACAAAAAATGTGCCTTTTTATGTGGAAAAGACTTTTACTTTACATTAGAGTAAGTGTCAATTTATAAATCATAAGTGTTGATAAAATGTCATAGTATTGTTGCTTTTTACATATAGTGTGTTAAAATGAATTTGAAAGGAGTATGTCTATGCAATTTTTGTTAATCATTTTGGTTGTTGTAGTAGTTATTTTATTGATTTCTATTAAACAGGTTGAAGAGTTTGAACGTGGTATTTTGTTTACGAGAGGAAAATTTTCAAGAATTTTAAATCCTGGTTGGAATATTGTTTTGCCCGTGTTTCAAAGTTTTAGAAAAGTCGATGTGAGAACAAAAGCGAATGATGTTGCTGAGCAGGATGCGATTACGCGAGATAATGTTTCTGTAAGAATTAATGCTGTGATCTATTATAATATTTTTGATGCTTCTAAAGCGATTTTGGCTGTTCAAGATTATTATTATGCAGTTGGTCAATTGGCACAAACGACGATGAGAAATGCTGTCGGAGAAGTTACTTTGGATGAACTTTTAACAAGTAGAGAAAAGATTAGTGAGAAGATTTGTAAAATAATCGATGAAGCTACTGATCCTTGGGGCATTAAGGTAGAGAATGTTGAGTTGAAAGATATAAGATTACCTGAAGAGATGCAAAGAGTTATTGCGAGAGTAGCAGAAGCTGAAAGAGAAAAACAAGCAGTTATTACGAAGTCAGTTGGTGAAATTGAAGCAAGTAAAAATTTGGCAGAAGCAGCTCGAACTATGGCTAGTACACCAGGGGCATTACATTTGAGAACTTTGTCTACAATAAATGATATTTCATCTGATCAATCAAATACAATAATTTTTGCTGTTCCAGTCGAGGTTTTACAAGCCTTTGGAAGAGAAAATATTAGTGGCGAAGATATTATTAAAAAAATAACGAAAAAATAAGATTAATAATGGGGATGTTAGAAAATAGCTGTATTTCTTTCTAACATCCCCTTAAAACTTTGTAAATTATCTCTAAGCTATATTATTTTTTTCAATATAAGAGATCCCATCGATACTACTAAGGGATTGGCATTTTGATTGAATAACATTATAACTAAATCTGTTCTATCATCAAACTCTAAAATTCTTGTCTCTGAAAAGTGCATACATAAAGTTCCTACGGGCATTATAGCCTTCATACCTTCGATAGGGGAAGAATATCCTCCGCCTAAGTCTTCTTGTATACCAACTGATACCTCTTTTTGAAAAGCACTGTCCATTTCCATTTTTCCACAAAAAGTTATCTCATATGTTCCAGCTTCTACATAAATCCCATTATCGTCTCTAGTAAATTCACCATTAGAATGAATTGTTTTTACACTTTTAATTGTGAGATACTTTCCTCCATTCACAGTATTATAATCTACGTAACAAATAGGATAATTTGGTCCCATAGGTCCTGTAGGTCCTTGTGGAACGGAAAAATCTAAAATATATTCTGTTCCTTCCATAATTTTCTCCCTTCTCTCGTTTTTGTATTTTATGAAATATTTTCTTAATAAATCATTATAAATGTATAGTATTCTTTCAATTTGCTAATTTTATCAGGAGGAAAGATGGAGAGAAAAGAAATTTGGAAATGGTTATTAAAAATTTAAAGGTGTAAATCTATATTTATATTGGTATCGAGATTTTGAAGTTGATTATATTTTACGCCACATTTATCGAATAAGTGTTTTGAAGCTTTTGTTTCGTCACTATCAGCATATTTGTCTGAAAGGTATATTACTTCCTTAATTCCTGATTGAATTATTTCTTTTGCACATTCGTTACAAGGGAATAGGTCTACATATATTTTTGAATTTTCTAAGTCTTTTCTACTGCCTCGATAGTTTAAAATTGCATTACGTTCGGCATGTACAACATAAAAATATTTTGTTTCCAAATTAGAGCCTTTTCTTTCCCAAGGGAATTCATCATCAAGATAACCATTTGGAGCCCCATTATATCCAATAGATAGTATTCTATTATCGTTGCTCACTATGCAAGCTCCGACTTGAGTACTTGGGTCCTTGCTTCTCATGGCAGTTAATTTAGCAATCGCCATGAAATAGGTATCCCATGATATATAGTCTTTTCTTTCTTTATTTAATTTTGTCATAATCTAACTTCCTTTTTATATAAGTATATCAAGCTAGTGAATAATATTCAAATAAATAAATTATGGAAGAGAGTGATTTTTTTTGTTATAATAATTTGTAATAAGAGCGTGGTTTTAATTTTGCAAATCGGTGTATTAATACAATAGAAGATTAATTTTTTTAGTTTCTTTTTAATTTATTGTATATTATGCAGGAAGTTAAATAAACTTAATTGAGGGTGATTTAATGGATAAGAATAAGCTTATCACAATTGGATTAATAGCTGTTATGGGACTTTTTATTGGGGTTATTTCTTTAATTTCTGTTTTGAGAGATGATGAGAAAAACGATTTAGAAACACATGAATTATCAGGAGTTGTCATGCAATATAATGATAATGTCGTGACTATTCAAGATGAAGAATTGGGGATATATACTTGTAACGTAAATAATGCTACGTTTGATGTTGGAGATTCTGTCACTTTAGAATATACTTCTATTTTAAACAATAATTATACGATCGCGGGCTGTGAAGTTATAAGCTATGAAGTGGTAGATACTTCAGAAGATAAGTCGGTTGTGCCTGCTGAATGGGCTGATAAAGGAATATTTAGTGATTACTATACTTTGGCTTTGAACAAACTTAAGAGTTTAACTTTGGATGAAAAAATTGGACAACTGTTACTTGTTAGATATCCTTCAAAAGATGCAGTTGGAATTATGAATAAGTATCATTTAGGAGGTTATGTTTTTTTCGAAAAAGATTTTAAAGATAAGTCTTTGGAACAAGTTAAAGATATGATTAATGTTTTACAAAGCTCAAGTAAAATACCTCTACTTACAGCAGTAGATGAGGAAGGTGGAAGTGTCGTAAGAGTCAGTAGTAATCCTAATTTGAGGGCTAGTAAGTTCGAGTCTCCGAGTGAACTTTATAATGCAGGTGGTTTAGATAAAATAAAAGAAGATACGATAGAGAAAAGTAAATTTTTAAATGGCTTAGGTCTCAATTTAAATCTTGCTCCTGTTGTGGATGTGTCGACTAATTCTAGTGATTATATGTATAACCGCTCTTTGAAGCAAGATACTTCTGTTACGAGTGAGTTTGCAAAGACTGTTATTAATGCTAGTAAAAATACTCATGTATCATATACTTTAAAACATTTTCCTGGGTATGGTAATAATGCCGATACGCATGCGGGAGCCCAAACTGATAATAGAAGTTATGATGATTTGATTAAAAACGATATACCACCTTTTAAAGCAGGAATTGATGCTGGAGCTGAAGCTGTGTTAGTTGCTCATAATACTGTAACTGCTATTGATAGTAATAATCCAGCTAGTTTATCGCAAAATGTACACAATTTATTAAGAAATGAATTAGGATTTACAGGAATAATTGTAACTGATGATATCGCCATGGGAGCACTTGGAAATGTTGATGATGTGACTGTTAAAGCTATTTTAGCTGGTAATGATTTGATAATTACTACTGATTATGATGAAAGTTTTAACTCAATTAAGAATGCTTTGGAGACTGGCAAATTGAGTGAAGCACAAATAGATAAATTAGCCTTTAGGGTGTTATCTTGGAAGTATTATAAAATGTTGATGTTCGATAATGAGAAGTAAAATTCACTAAAATAGGTGAATTTTTAACTATATATTAAATAGAAAAATATAATATTATTTAGGAGGTATTTTTTGGAATTAGAAATACTATTAAAAGAATATACTAAATTATTAGAGGAGATTGAAATAATGAAAAAAGATGATTCTGTCGTCAAATATTGTTGTTTGCAAGAAAAACGGGAAGCATTATACGAGCAACTGAGAACAATATATATTCAAAAAAAATTACAAGAATATAATTCGTGTAATCATTTGTGGGTCGAGATGCCTGGCGAAGAGCACTCCCCTATTTATGTTAATGCGGTTGGGTGTATAAAATGTGGAATTGATACAGGGTTGAGAAAGAGAAAGAAAAAATTGGAAGATATGAGTTTAGAAGAACAAGCAATTATGGAGTATTCAAAAGTTGGTATAAATAGGTCTCTCGATTTTATCGATGTAGTATGTGATTTGAATCTTGGTCGAGCAATATTTAATAAAATTAATGAGCAGTATCCTGGTTTAGACAATAGAACTTTAGCACAGTATTTTGTAACAGCTTTAAACGATATTAGAGGTATCGAAGTAAACGAAGAAAGGCAAAAAAGTCGGGCTAAGAGGTTAGGCCTTAGTAAGGATTTTAAAAGTTGGAAATAAAAAAGGTTATTCTTTTAGTTTGGAATAACTTTTTTTAAATAATTATAGATATCTTTCCAGTCACTAAAGGTTTCAATATTGGGATACTTTTGGTGGCTTATTAATAATGAGGTTATATTATTTTTAGAGGCATCTAAACAGTTATAAATGTTGTCTTCTATTAGAATGTCTACTTTTTTATCGAGGCAAATTTTACTTTTGTTCCTAGCGTTTACGATTAACTCGTCAAAATATATTTTATTTTTTTCGAGCCATGTTTTAGTTTGCTTGAAAGGGTTTTCGTGAAATTCACTGTCTCTTGCTGTTATAAAAATTATTTTGTATCCTTCATGGTGAAGCCGCTCAATCATTTCTCTGGCATAAGGTCTCGGCTTTGCTTCATTTTGAATTTCTTCCTGTATATGTGATAAAAAATATTTTAGCTCTTCATAGTTGAACTTGAAATGAGTTTTATAAATTTCTCCATTGTTGTATGGGTCATTGATGTCTAAGTTGTTGTCTGATATTTTTTTGTTTAAACTTTTAGCGTAGTTTTCAGCTGCCTCGAATAGTAGTCCATTAATATCGGTAATGGTACCATCTATATCTATTCCTAATGTCATAAATTGTTATCCTTAATAGTATTTATGATAAAATCTATCGCTTTATTGTTTGTTGAATTTTGATTTAAAAGTAGTTTATCCTCTGGTGTTAGGTCACTGATATATTTATTGAGTTGTGGAATAATACTAATAGAATTTAATGGGTAGCGGGCATTTCTATTTGGACTTGGAGTATCGACAAGAAAAAATTTGTCTTTGTTCCACGAATAAGTAAAGGTGCCCTTTTCTGTTGCTAGTGCTAAGCCGTATGCCCACATGCAAGTTAACTTTGTACCATATTTTTTTACTAAATTTGTATAATATTCTATCATTTCATCGTCAGTTAGTTCTTTTCCATTTACTCTTCTGACATGAGTACCAGGTTGATCTTGCTCAGGGAGTTCATCAATATAAAGATTATCATCCATTCCTAAGCTAGGTATTTTTGTCGCTTTATAGTAAGCTTCTGCTTTTAGAATAGCATTCTCTACAGCATTTTTTCCTGTTTCTTCAACATCTATTTTTATATCTATGTCATTTAAGCTAAATACTTCTATACCCTGAGCTTCTAATTCGGATTTAAAATTGTTTAGTTTTGAGGGATTAGTTGTTGCAAATAATAGTTTCATTTTATCACTTCCTTTATTATTTTAGCATTTTAGTTATATTTTTTCTATAAGTTTGATAAAAATATATTTAAAATTAGTCAATAAAAGAAATAAGTAGATTAAAAAATATAATTTTTTCATAATGAATATTTAATGGTAACAAGGATATATAATTTTTCATATGATAAAGAGAAAGAGGAAAGGTAAAATTATAAATATTTGTTCATACTGAGTGACTAATTTTATTATTTAATAAAAAATCAAATTTTTGTATTTTGAGGCGAACATACATACGTTCAATAATATTCATTCATAAAATATTATTGAAAGGAGAAAAAAATGAACAATAGTTTAGAATATCAAAGAGCTTGTAATTATATCGACTGTTATAACAAAAATCATTGTAATCAGAATTGCTGTTGTCCTAGTCGTGGTATAGTTGGGCCAACTGGACCAGCAGGAATGCCCGGTCCAACAGGACCAACTGGGCCAGCGGGTGTTCCTGGACCTACAGGACCAATGGGGCCAATGGGAGTTCCAGGGCCAACAGGTCCTACTGCACGATTGGTTAATTCTTCTAATAAATAAGATTGTAATTTTAAGCTTT
>CANSHI010000005.1 GCA_947646655.1 uncultured bacterium | reverse complement strand
TGGAACAACAACGAGTCCGTACGAAGTGAAGTAAGCGAGAAGTCGCGAACGAACGGAATAAAGAATGAAAAATAGAGACATCACTTTATGTTCAGGTTGAAATAAAAAGATTGAATGATAAGGCGAAATAAAGAAATTTATTTCTTTATTGTTTCTTTGTTACGTTCTTATGAAAGAAAGTAAAGAATTAAAAAAATATTATTTCTATTTTCTATATTGCCACTTAAGATATTAAGTGGCAACAATAGGGGAAAGAAAGAATTGAGGGAATTAAAATGATCTTAGAAAAAAAGAAAGCACTATCACAAAGAGAATTATTTAAGTTAGATGGTTTTTTTAGGGCGGCCAATTATTTATCAGTAGGACAACTATACTTACTCGATAATCCACTCCTTAAAAGACCTCTTGAAGTAAGCGATATTAAAACAAAAGTAGTAGGACATTGGGGTACAGTACCAGGACAAAACTTTATAATTACACATTTAAACAGAGTTATAAGAAAAAACAGTCTAGATATGTTATTAGTTGTAGGACCTGGTCATGGAGGAAATGCCGCGGTTTCAAATTGTTATTTAGAAGGTACATATTCAAAAGTATATAAAAATATTTCTGAAGATGAAAAGGGAATGAAAAAACTATTTAAACAGTTCAGTTTTCCAGGTGGAATTTCTTCCCATGTCGCGCCTGAGACACCAGGATCTATCAATGAAGGTGGAGAACTTGGCTATTCTCTTGCCCATGCCTTTGGAGCAGTATTAGATAACAAAGATTTAATCGCTGCTTGTATAGTAGGAGACGGGGAAGCGGAAACTGGTCCTCTTGCTACCAGTTGGCACTTAAATAAACTAATCAATCCAAAAACTGACGGAACTGTGCTTCCTATTCTACATTTAAATGGATATAAAATTTCCAATCCCACTGTCCTTGCCCGCATACCTAGAAGTGAACTAAAGGCATTCTTAAAAGGATGTGGTTGGAATCCTTACTTTGTCGATGTCAACAACACCATGACAGCTCATGAGAAAATGGCAGAAACACTTGATGCGGTATTAAAAGAAATTAAAGATATTAAAAAACGTGCCTCAAAAAAAGTCGAAATGGAAAGACCTATCTATCCAATGATCGTACTCGTATCCAAAAAAGGTTGGACAGGACCTAAAATTTTTGAAGAAAAGATAATTGAAGGAACTTTCCGAGCTCATCAAGTACCACTAAATGTAAACAAAGAAACAGGAGAAAATTTAGATCTTTTAGAAGCTTGGCTTAAAAGTTATAAGCCCGAAGAACTTTTTGATGAAAACGGCAAACTTTTAGACATATTTAAAAGTATTTTACCTGATGAAAAACATAGACTTTTTGCCAACCCACACACTAATGGAGGACTCCTCTTAAAAGAACTTAAAACTCCTAATTTCAAAGATTATTGCCTTAAAGTCAAACATGGCAATCGTGAAGAACAAGATATGACAGTCTTAGCAAAATACTTAAGAGATGTCGTAAAAATGAACGATAAAAATGCTAACTTCCGTCTCTTCGCACCTGATGAAACACTTTCTAATCGAATGGCACCACTTTTTGAGCTTACAAGCAGACAGTGGAATGGGGTAAGAATAACGGGCGACGAATTTTTAAATAACCGTGGTGCAGTAGTCGATTCAATTCTTTCTGAACATATATGCGAAGGACTATTAGAAGGTTATATTTTAACGGGAAGACATGGAATATTCGATTCCTATGAAGCTTTTATCAGAGTAGTAGACTCTATGATTTCCCAACATGCTAAATGGCTTAAAGTTTGTAGTGAACTTCCATGGAGAAAAAGTATTTCATCATTAAATCTTCTCTTAACTAGCCATTGCTGGCAACAAGACCATAACGGTTATACTCATCAAGATCCGGGATTATTGAATCATTTAGTTACTAAAAAACCTGAAATAGTAAGAATGTATTTACCGCCTGATGCCAATACTTTATTATCGACGATGGATCATTGCATAAAAACCAAAGATTACATAAATGTCGTAGTTGCTTCTAAGCATCCTCGTCCACAATGGTTAAACGCCAAAGAAGCAGCAGCACACTGTGAAAAAGGTATCAGTATTTGGGATTGGGCTTCGACAGATAATGGTAAAGAACCTCACATCGTCTTAGCATGTGCTGGAGATACACCGACTCTAGAAGCACTAGCCGCTGTTTCTCTTCTACACGAATATATTCCGCGACTAAAAATAAGACTTGTAAACGTCGTTGACTTAATGAAACTGATCCCAAGTAAAGTACATTCACACGGACTTACTGACAAAGATTACGATGCCATATTCACAAAAAATAAACCGATTATTTTTGCATTCCACGGCTACCCATCATTAATTCATGAACTCACATATAAAAGAACTAACCAAAATATGCACGTCCATGGTTACAATGAAGAAGGCACTATTACAACACCATTTGATATGAGAGTACAAAACCGACTTGACAGATATAACCTTGTACTCGATTGTTTAAAGTATATCGATTTATTTGAACCTCAATGCAAAAAGTTAAAATCTTACTGTAATGAAATGCTTAAAAAACATGAAAAAACTATCATAGATTTAGGCGTAGACATCGAAGAAGTAGCTAATTGGAAATGGAACGATTTAAAATAAAATTTAAGACTATTCAGCACAATGAATAGTTTTTTTACTAAATTTTTTATGTTATAATACTTACTAGAAAGAAGTGTTTACATGTCTAAGAACAAAATAATAATAATTTCCTGTATCACTATATTTGCAACAGTTTTAATTATTTTTATAATAAAATTGTTTACTAAAGTACAAAAAGAAGAAGAAATCAAAAATGCAACTATTATAGTGGAGCTTAATGAAAATTTAGACATTCCTTTTAACGAACCTGATGTTCATATTAGTAACTTTATCAAATATATCAATGGAACTATAAAAGATGACTATCTAATCGACACGACAGAACTAGGAGAAAAAGAAATAAAGTTTGAATATACAAACGATGAAAATATTCTCGTACCGTATTCATTTAATATAAATATAAAAGATACGACACCACCTTTAGTGTGGCTAAGTAACACTTACAATATTGACACAAACTTTAAAGGAACATTAACTGATAAAATATTATGTGCTGATAATTACGACGACAATCCGACATGTATAGTTGAGGGAGAATATAAAACTGACACCGAAGGAACTTATAACTTAACATTCATCGCGATCGACTCCTCAGATAATAAAACAGAAATTCCTTTTACACTAAACGTTACAAAACCTTCTAATAAAGGTAGTTCAAGTTCTCAAAACCCATACCCTTTCAAAGAAATATATGATAAATTCAAAACTGATGATACATTAATAGGTATCGATGTCTCTTTTTGGCAAGGCGATATAAACTTTGAAGCTTTAAAAGAAGCTGGAGTAGAGTTTGCTTTCATTCGTGTAGGATCGATGAAAAAAGCCACAAGAGAATATTTTACGGATACTAAATTCAAACAAAACTTAGAAGGTTTTAAAAGAGTAGGAATTCCCGTTGGAGCATATTTCTATACTTATGCAAGAAATGAAGAAGATTCTATAAATGATGCCAAATACGTGCTTAAAGAACTAGACGGTGCAAAACTTGATCTTCCTATAGCCTTCGATTTTGAAGATTGGTCACATTATAATGAATATGGTATGAGTCTTTACAAACTCAATAAAAATGCCGAAGCATTTATAAAAACTGTCGAGGAAGCAGGCTATAAAGGAATGCTTTACGGTAGCTTAAACTATTTAAATAAAATGTGGGATACAAAAAATAAAACCGTTTGGGTTGCCCATTATACTACTAAAGCAGATTATAAAGACAAATATAGCTTTTGGCAATTTACGGCAAACGGACAAGTTCCAGGAATCAATGGAGCTGTCGATTTAGACATTATGTACAAGTAGGTGAATTATGAGAAAAACAGTACTTATAACAGGGGGCGCAAAAGGATTAGGTCGCGCTATTGCAAAAAAATTTGCCCAAAATAATTATGACGTTATCGTTACATACAACAAAAGTCAAAAAGAAGCTGAATCACTAAAAGATGAACTTACCAAAAATTATAATATCGATGTTCAAATTTTTAAACTAGATCTTGAAAGTGATGAAGAAATCGAAAATATTTTTAAAAATATTAAGACTTTAGATGTACTTATAAACAATGCTGCTTCTAACGATGATCAAAGTTGGAAAGAAAAAACACGAGACACTTTCTTACAAATTTTAAACGTCAATACAGTCGCACCTTTCCTGATGTCCAAAAAAGCATATCCACTTTTGAATGAAAAAGGAGGATCAATCATAAATATATCTTCTACAAACGGAATAGACTCGATGTATACCGATTCCCTCGATTACGATGCTTCCAAGGCTGCCCTAAACAATTTAACCAAAAATTTGAGCGTTGCATTCGCCCCTAAAATTCGTGTGAATGCCATTGCAGCTGGTTGGATAGAGACACATATTACCAAAGATATAGAAGAAAAATTTAAAAAAAAAGAAATTAAAAAAATACTCGAAAGACGTTTTGCAAATCCTTTAGAAATCGCAAACTTAGCTTACTTTTTAGCGAGCGATGAAGCTTCTTATATAAATGGAAGCATTATTAGAATAGATGGTGGTAGAAATTATGAAAATTGAAGAAATATTTAAAAAAGCTGAAATAGAACTTTCAGAACAGTTTAAGAAAATTGACGAACTGACTTTTAGAAATAGCAAAAAAGTACTCGATGCCTTTCATAAACATAACATAAGTGAAATACATTTTTCTTCGACAACTGGATACGGTTATAATGACATAGGAAGGGACAAAATCGAAGAAGTTTTTGCGACTGTCTTAGAAGCTGAGCAAGCTCTAGTACGTAATCAGTTCATCTCGGGATCTCACGCCCTAAATGTATGTCTATTCGCCTGTACGAGACCAGGCGACACGATATTAGCAATTTCTGGTGAACCTTACGATACTTTAAAAGAAGTCATAGGAATAAAAGAAAATCCCAGCTCTTTAAAATCATATGGAATTAAGTATGAACAAATCGAATTAGAGAATGATGATTTTCAAGATGAATTAATAGAAGAGAAAATAAAAAATAAATTTTACAAACTTATTCACATTCAAAGATCGAGAGGTTACTCCCTTCGAAATAGTATTACAATACAAAAACTAGAGAGAATTATAAAAAAGATTAAAAAACTTTCTCCTGAGTCTATCATTATGGTAGATAATTGTTATTGTGAGTTAGTAGAAGATACTTCTCCGACAAGAGTTGGAGCTGATTTAATAGTCGGTTCACTCATCAAAAATTTAGGAGGAGGCGTTGCTCCAAATGGAGCCTATATTGCTGGTAAGAAAGAACTTATAAACTTATGTGCAGAACGTCTTACACTACCTGGCGAAGGACTAGAAGTAGGACCGACACTCGGCATTAATAGAGAATTTTTAAAAGGCATTTATATGGCACCCAGTGCCGTAGGGGCAAGTCTAAAGTCTAGTGTACTTGCTAGCTACATTTTAGAACAAATGGGCTATACAGTTTCCCCAAGATATGATGAACAACATGCTGACATAGTATTAATGATCCTTTTTAAAAATAGAGAAAAGCTAATCAAATTTGTACAAGGTATACAAGCTTCTTCTGCTATAGATGCCTTCGCAACACCTGAACCTGTTGCAATGCCTGGTTATGAACATGAAATAATTATGGCATCTGGTTCTTTCACACAAGGATCATCCATCGAAATCAGTGCTGATGGTCCATTAAGAGAACCATTTGCCTGTTACTTACAAGGTGGACTTACTTATGAATATGCCCGCCTAGCACTATTAAACGCCATTAAAAACATAGAGGAATAATATGATTGTCAATGGAAAAAAATATAATATAGAGAGCCTTCTAAAAAGCATCGATTTTAATAATAATGAATTTGAAAAAATCGGAAATTTAATGTTAACAAAAAAAGAAATAGAAATACTAAATAAATACTCTATTCAATACCAATCGTCTTCCTCTTTAAGAGACTTAATGATGAAAATAAGTTTTCTCATAGACGAAGAAGAACTAGATACAGATGACTCTAATGACTTAGAATACGTCCTCGATTCCATAAGCGAACGTGCTTACTATGAAGAAACTTTAAAATGATACACGATTACCGTGTTTTTATTTTTTAAGAAACTTTTATTTTTGAGCAACTATTTCTTTATTATCTTATATTTTTATGATATAATTTTGATGTGAAATATGGTGAAATTATGAAAAAAGTTCTATTATGTTTAATTATATTAGCAATCCCTTTTTTTGCTTTAAGTGAAGCAAACGCAAAATCTTTAAGTACAGGCGAATACGTACTTTTAACTAATGAGAAAGAAAAGCCAGACTTAATGGAAAATACATGTCAAGATTTTTCAAATGTTCTAAGAATGATAGGTATGGCATTGATCCTCGTTAAAATAGCAGTTCCACTTATAATTATTGTCAAATCAACTTTAAATCTCTTTACAGCAGTAACAAGTGGTAAACCAGAAGAACTAAAAAAACAAATTAACAAACTTGTCACTTCTTGTCTTGCTGGTATATTAATTTTTTTCACACCAACAATTGTTTACTTAGCCATGGGTTTAACGGATACATACGGAAAAAATATAACGCCTGATGCCAATGTCTGTAAAAATTGTTTACTACGACCAACAGAATGTAACGCCGCCAAAGAAAAAGCCAAATTTGATTTAATAAATGGCATTCAATCTGTAGTCGATAATGCAAAGAATTAGAGGTGAAAATAATGCTTAAAAATATCGTTTTAACTGGTGGTATTGGCGATATATTAATGGACGCTTTAAAAACATTGACGTTTTGGATCGACCACGCGATATATTGGTTAGTCGGTGTAGTTTATCAAGTTTTTTATAAATTGGCGGGATTTAACATATTAGATACCACAAAGGGAGAAACAGTTTTAACAAATATAACGAACAGAATTTATGTCATTTTAGGAATCGTAATGATATTTGTTTTAGCTTTTAACTTGTTAAATTATATTATTGACCCCGATAAAATAAAAGATAAAAAAGTCGGAGCAAGTACTTTTATTAAAGATGTAGTAATAACTTTGGTCATAATTTCTGTACTCGGCACAGTATTTGACAAATTATATGCTTTTCAATGGGCAGTCATAAATGATGGAACTATTTTTAATCTAGTCTTAGGAGGAAATAATTTTTTAAATACTAATAACCCTGATGAACAAGTAGAAGATACAACTTCAACTGATAGTGAAAAACAAAATCCGGTTGAACAAGGAGCAGGCATAATGATTGCCACGGTATACTCCGCATTTCTGCGGCCAATCACGATAGAGGGTGAAGAACCAAAAACTTCTCTTGACTGTAATAAAAAAGATATATCTGGAAGCTTTAAAGATTATTGTGATGCTTATGAAGCTTCAAAAAGAGGATACGGAATAGATGCTTTTCAAAACTTTATTACGAATAAAGATTTTGAATTTACTCCATTTTTAACAACTATTGCAGGAATAGGTTTATTGATTTTCATGGTAATGTTTTGTTTTCAACTGGCAAAACGAGTTGGAAAACTCTTAATTTTACAGCTTATTGCCCCAGTACCTTTAGCATTAGAAATATTGCCAAACAAAAAAGGTTCAAGAAAAAAATGGTTTGAAACACTTTTAAAAGTTTACTTAGATGCTTTTATATATTTAGTGATCGTAACGTTTATAGTTTTACTTATCTCTCTTATTCCCGCTGCTATTTCTGGATTATGGAAAGCACCAGGAGAGCTAGGTCTAATTGCAAGTATCATTTTAATATTCGGACTTTTAATGTTTGCCAAAGAAGCACCTGCCATGCTATTAGATTTACTAGGTATCAAATCAACTAGCTTAATTAAAGATTCATGGGCAATGACTAAAAAAGGTGGTGCAATGGGTGCATTCCTTGGAGGAACACTTGGCTCTGCAGTCGGTAGTGGTATAAGTAATATAGTAAATACTAAGGGCGCTCTTGATGTTTCAAAAGGCAAAAATGGTTTTACAAGAACTTTAAGAGGCATAGGGAACGGCTTTTATAGAGCCGGAAGCGGCGTTGCAGGTACAGCTTCTTCCTTAACACATAATTTTATGGGAGCTAAAAATGTACATACTATAGGTGATGCAAACAACTTACGAAGAAGAACTAGTCAAACAGTTGCTAACAGAAGAATTAACAGAGATGCATATGCCGCTGCTCATGGAGGATTCTTGGGATCAATTGGAGGACACTTTTCTGACCTTGGAAGTGATATATCCCATGCTGCTCGTGGATTTGTAGGACTTAATGCCAACAATAATAATCCTGAATTAGAAATGTTAGATAGACTACAAAATCAATTTAAAGACCACCGAGCTAACGAAAACAATGATGCAAGATACGCTGAACAAAGACAATTGTTTAATGAACAGGCTGGAAAAGATAATGCCTTTGTCAAAGGGTATAATAAGTTTATAAGTGATCCTAAAAATGCAGGTAAAAACTATCAAGACTACTTTAATCATTTAAAATCTTTTAGTACTGCTACACCTGCTGAGCGCAGTAGATATTCTGCAGAAGATCAAGCATACTTGAGGAGTAGTGGCTATGCTCAATTATCAGCTGTCCAACAAAATATGGAATCAAGAAAAGATAGCATAATTAAAAATAAAGTTGACCAACAAAGAGCTGATATCCAAAAGATGAAAGTTATACTTGAAAGTACACCTCAATTAAGAGAATTGGCGGACAAAGATGGTAAACTATATGACCGTATAGGCGAAGTTCTTAAAGACAACGGAGAATTTGTAACGACTCGAAAAGATGCCAGTGGAGTTGAAGTACAAATACCTGAGGCAGAACAACGTGCGGCCGTTAACAAACTCATCGAAGACTACAACAGGGCAATTATTAAACGTAAAAATGAAATTAACATTGCCACTGCTTCAGAAAGAGCAAGAGAAGAACAAAGACAAGCACGACGTAATAATAATAAACCTAATGATAAAAAATAAGAAAAGAGGAATAAAAGATGAATGGCAATTATTTAATCCCGGCGAACTCAAAAAAATCGTCGATGATACTAGGTATTTTTACACCAGTAGACTTAATACTTTTTGGAAGTGGAGTAGGTCTTACTTTCATCCTTATGATGTCGATACATACAGATACTTTTATAGGTATGGTAATGATCCTACTTCCTGCCCTTGTATCTGGATTCCTCGTGTTTCCGATACCAAACTATCATAACGTACTACAATTGATAGTAAATATATATACATTTTTCGCAGGACAGCGACAATATAGGTGGAAAGGCTGGTGCTTTAAAAATGGCAATAACAAATAAAAGTACAGAAGATTGGTTACCAATAAAGGGAATCAATAATGGAATGTTGCAAATAGATAATGGTTATTTCGTAACAGGAGTTAAAATTGAACCTAAAAATATATTCATATTAGATCAAGATGTTCAAAACAATGTAATATTTTCTCTACGTACATTTTATAACACGATCGATTACGAATTTTGGTTGATATCTGCTGGACGTCCAGTAGACATTAATGTTTACTTAGCAAATTTACAAGTACAATATAATAACACGAATAATCAAACAGTTAGAAAACTCTTGATGCAAGATATTAGTAAAGCTAATATGTTCATGAGTACACAAATGAATGCAGTAGATACTGAATACTTTATATTATTCAAAGAAAAGAAACCAGAAATTATACAAAAACGTTTACAAACACTTATCAGTGGTTTAGCAAATTGTACTTTGAATAGTAAACAAGTATCTAACGACGATTTAAGAATGTTATTGGATAATTTCTTTAATGGAGCAGAGTCTTCTAGATTTGGAGCGGTGACGAGTGCATGAGTACATTAAAAAGTGAAATAGCCCCAAAAGGCTTAGATTTTAGACCCACAAACTTTCGTATGGGAGAAAAGTTTTGTACGATCCTGACAATCATAAGCTATCCGAAGTTTATAGAACATGGATACTTAGCCAATTTAACCAATATTCCTGGTGTAAAAGTTGTCATCAAACACATTCCTATCGATTTTGCCATGATGCGTAAAATGATCGATAAAGAGATAGCTGACTTAAAAGATAGATTTCAAAAAGAAAATGATCATACGTTACAAGAGAGAATTAGACAAGACTATGAGTCTTTAGAAGCCTTTATCACTCAACTCGCAGCCTCATCTGCTAAAATTTTCGATTTTCAACTACACGTTCTTTTAAGTGCCAACACAGAAGAAGAACTAGAAAACAAAAAATTAGAGATGAAAACTTTTATGACAGGTATGGATTTAAGAGGCATACCGCTTATGTTTGAACAAGAAAAAGTGCTCAAATCTATTATTCCGATTTTCCCTAAACAAGATATCGAAGATCGCATAGGAACACCAATACCATCTAATACTATCGCAGCAATGTACCCATTCGTATTCGATTCCATTAAAGATCCAGGATTGAGTACTCTTCTCGGAGTAGACTTTTCAGGAGGTGTAGTGTTATTTAACCAATTCCTCTATCAAATTAAAAAAGAACATAATCGTAATAATGCCAATATGCTTATTTTAGGAGCATCCGGTTCAGGTAAGTCAACTGTTGCTAAACTTATGCTTAGAAACCATTTTAGAAATGAATATAAAATTATCGCGATCGATCCAGAAGGTGAACTAGAAGATATGACACGTGCATTCGGTGGTGACTTCATAAACCTCGGAAAAGGTGGAGAACTAGGAATGGTTAATCCTCTTGAAATAATCGTCGATGAAGATGAAGAAGATTTAGCAAAAGGTTTAGGATATGCAGTTTTAACAAGAGCATTGTCAACTTTAAAAGCTTTTATGACTTATCTTTATCCCGATATAGAAGACGATGTCCTAACTCTTTTCTCGGATGTAGTACAAGATACATACAAAAGATTTAATATCGATTTTAATTCAGATTTTAGTAAGTTCCGTAGCAGTGACTATCCGACTTTCGATGATGTCTATGCAACTATTAAAGGACGAATTTTAAGTATGCCAGAGCATACGCGAGAAAGAGATGTAATGGAACGTCTAGAATTAAAAATAAGACCTATTACAAAAGAACTACGTTACTATTTCAATGGACATACAACGATTGAAACATCTTCAAACTTTATCGTATTTAACATAAGAGAGCTCATGAACTCCGATTCTTCTATAAGAAATGCTTTATTTTTCAACATCTTAAAGTATGCGTGGAGTTTATGCCTAGATAAAGATACTAATACAGTACTCTCTGTAGATGAAGCACACGTTCTTTTAGGAAGTCGAAACGAATTAGGTGCCGAATTTTTAGCACAAATTCAAAGACGTAGCCGAAAGTATAATACAGGTACAATCATTATTACACAACAACCGACAGACTTTGCTGCACCAGAAATATTAATGCATGGTAAAGCCATATTTGATAATGCCAGCTACTATTTAGCAATGGGACTTAGAAAACAGGCAACAGAAGATTTAGCAAAACTCGTCGATCTAAACGAAAACGAAATAGAGACAATCAAACGCTTTAGTCAAGGTCAAGGACTATTTGTATGTGGATCTAGACGAATGCAAATAAATGTAGTCTTAACGCAAGAAGAATTAGATTCCTTTGGAACAGGTGGAGGACTATAGTAAAGCAAAGAGAGGTGAATGCGCTTTATGTTTAACTTTAATGATAACGAAAACGAAGAAAAACCTAAGTCAAAAACAAAAGAGGCTTTTGGTCAATTTCTAAAAGCGCACTGGAAAAAGCTTCCTTTGGTAGCTAAATTGCAAATCATAGGAGGGGTTATAGGAGTCCTCTCTTTAATTATGATTCCAGTTTTAGCTGCCATAGTCTTAAATTCTGTAAACTTCTTATTTTATTCCGACGGAGTTCAAAATGAAAACAAAGAAATCGACGAAGCTTATGAAGAATATTGGGATCAACTTTGTAAAGAAAATTCTAAAGACTGTACAGAAGAGCAAAAAAAAGCAGCCGAAAAATTACAAAAAGACCAAGCCGCTTTTTATGAAAGATTAGACAAACTTACTGAAAGTCATCTATCAAAAAATTCTAAAGATAAAAAAGAACAAACTTACATAATATTGACCACAGTCTTTTATGGCTATGGTATAGACGACTTAACAGAAGGAACAGCTTTTGAGCTAGACGAATCAGGAAATGATGAGATGACTGTGACCGCAGACGAAAAATCAAACGCATATGTCGAAGAAAAAGATACTTTAAAAGAACTTGTAAAACAGTTTAAAGTATCCGTTCCTAAATGCTATTATGACAGCGTTGACTCTGACGGAAACGCTACTAGGCCTGGGATAGAAATTAAAAATGGTGATGAGTCTTTTGTCTTCAACTTCTTCGATAAACTTAGTTTTAATTTAGGACTATATAAAGATGAAAAATATGAAAAAGCACAAGAAGAGCAATGTTACAAAAGATATAATGGTCTTAACCCTAAAACTAAAATAGAAGAAGTCAATGGAGGAGAACCTTCAGTTGCCGCCTTTTATAAATACCTAAAAACATCTGAATATTTGGATAAAAAAGTCCATCTTGAATCTATTTATATGAACTATGCTAAAGCTAATGATTTAAGTCAAGATATAAAATCGTGGCCTGAAGAAGAAAAAATAAAAGTAAGAGAAACTATAATAGAAGATATAAAAGATATAGTAGAAGAAGGCATGAAAGAGGAAGAAAATAATAATATTGGAATTTCTTACAATAATTCCCTTTACTGGTATCCAATTGGGTCATTGCAAACAGAAACAAAAAATGGAAAATTATTTGCAACTGGAAATCCTTATAAAAATGATGTGACATCAGGTACTGGATGGAGAGAAAATCCAACAGGTCCAGGTAATCAGGAACATGGAGGAGTAGACTTAGCTCCATATGCAAGAAGTGGTGTAGTACCTGTTATAGCAGCTCAGTCTGGAACTATACACGAAGTTTCATCAAGCATAAGTTATGAAGAATTTCAGCCTCCTGGTACTTATGGTAATTATGTTGTGATAGCGCATCCAGATGGAAATTACACCTGGTATGGTCACATGTATAAAAATACTATTACTGTAAAAGTTGGAGAAAAAGTGGAACAAGGGCAAGTTATTGGTTATGTAGGAAGTAGTGGAGATTCTACAGGAACTCACTTACATTTCGAACTTAGAGTTGGAACAAATGATAGATCTGGAAGAGAAGATCCATTCACTAAAATAAGTAAAGAGAATCCAAGACCTGTAAATATTATTTCAGATATCACTATTGATGGTGATTTAGAGAAATTAATTGCATTAATAAACTGTTATGAAGGTACAACTGATGAAGTTAATGGAATGTATAAAGTGGTACATGGTTCAATTGATCCCGCTGGAGTATTAACTGTAGGACACGGAGTCACAATAGGAAAAGGTCGTAATCAACAATATTTTTCAAAATATGGAATTAATGGTAACGCAGTTAATGAGGGTGACTGGTTACCCAAAAATATTGTTGATGCTGTTAAAGTAGATATAGTAATGTTTCACTTAAATGAAGTAAAAAGAAAAGTATCCGATCATAAATTAGTTTTCGATTTCGACAAATTAGCTGCATTAACTTCATTCCACTATAATTTAGGATACCTGGGTGAAACCCAAGCTGATGGTGAAGAAGACTTTTTCCATGTATATGCTGAAACAAAAGATACTCAAGCATTATATGATAATTTTTTCCAATGGTATAGAAAATCAGATGGAGAAATTCAACCAGGTTTAGTAACTCGAAGAAAAAATGAATTCGAATTATTTCATAATCATGTATGGAAATGTTATGATAGGGAGTTAGATTATGTCAAAAAAAATTAATATAACAATATATATTTTTGCCGCATTGGTTTTATTAATAAGTTTCTGTTTATATCGTGATAGTCATAAAAAAAAGCTAGAATACGATAAAAAACCTGTTATAGTTAAAAACTTTAACGATTTTTATACTATATCTAACTGTGTAGATAAATATTTAAATTATGTAAAACAAAAAGATGTAAAAGGTACTCTAAGTTTACTTACAAAAAATTATTTAGAGGAAAACCGTATAAATACAACTAATGTATTTGAAAAAATTGATCTAGGCAATAATCCAATTTTCATTCCTAATAAAGTTCTTTATAAACACATCAGTAAAGATGAATACAAGTATTATATATATGGATTAACTACAGACTTTAAATTAAATTCTACAACAGGATATGATTTTAAAAACGCAAAAGATACCTATTATATAATATATTTAAATGAGAAATTGAAAGTTTTTTCTATTGAACCATATGATGGGAAAGAATTTACAAAAGGGGCTAATAATAAATGAAAAAATATAACATAACCATCTTTATAATCATTGGAATACTTGCTTTATTTAGCATTTTCTCAGTAATAATAATAAAAGGGAATGAGAAATATAAAGATAATGAATTTAAAAATCTTAAAAATAATGGTTATAACACTTTTCAAACAGTAAATGTAAATGAAAATGAAATGCCTTCAATTTATCTTTATGATTATTACGAATTGTTTAATTCTAATATCGAAAAAGCCTATTCTCTTCTTGATGAGAACTTTAAACAAACAAAATTTCCAACATTAGATTTATTTAAAGAATACACAAAAAAATTAAAATTTAATCCACAAGTACAATCTTATAAAGTTGAAGTTGTGGATAACAACTATGTTTTCCACATCACGGCAAATCCAAATGTCAATTTTATATTTAGAACGACTGGTGTTATGCAGTATACAGTAGAAATAAAATAATAATAGCAATTTACAAAAAAATAGGTTATAATAAGCACGAATTAAAGGGATGATTGTATAATGAAATTAAAAATAAGAGTTAAACAAAAAGATTTTATTTTATTCATATGTATAAGCATAGCTCTACTCATCGGTTGTTCCATCCTAGCGATCAATTTCATCTCATTTGCAGATACGGGAGAACTTGCTGGATTAAACATATTCGCTCATTTAAGTGGGAAAGCTATAGGGCTAACATTTTTTCTATTTATAGTCTCTCTTGTAGTAATATTTACAAGTGTTTCCAAAACCATCTTTAATTTTGAAAAAGGTAAACCAGGACTAATTTTTGGAGAAAAAGAAGAAAAAGGATATAACAGATGGTTAACTACTAAAGAAATGCAATCGGCATTTGGAATAAAAAAAATACCAGTAAATGTTCCTACAAGCGATGCAGCAGGAATAGTACTTATCAATGACGGAAAAAATATGTGGGTTGACGATGGAGAATACCATTCACTAATAATAGGACAATCTGGTGCTGGAAAAACTACTGCACTTGTAGATCCCCAAGTATATAGTTTAGCAAAACATGGAGAATCGATGGTCATCACAGACCCTAAGGGTGAGATTTACAAACATCATGCTAATCGCTTAAAAGACAAGGGCTATAAAGTAGTAGTTATAAATTTCCGTGATCCACAAAACGGTAATGCTTGGAATCCTCTTACTATTCCATATCGTATGTATAAACAGGGGAAAGTCGATAAAGCCATCGAGCTATTAGAAGACATTAGTAAAAATATTTGTATCGATCCTAAAAATACTAACGATCCCTTTTGGGAAAATTCAGCAGCAGACTATTTTTCAGGTTTAGCACTCGGCTTATTCGAAGATGCCAAAGAAAACGAAGTAAATATTACTTCTATCAGTAACATGGCAACTGTTGGTGAAGAAAAAAATGGCTTGAGTACTTTTGCCAAAGATTATTTTACTCTAAAAAATGAATCAAATTCTGCTTATGAATTTGCTAAGGCAACTATCTCTGCACCTAGTGATACAAAATCAAGTATTTTATCGGTGTTCCAAAGTAAAATAAGAACTTTCTCTACTCGTGAAAAACTATCAGAAATGCTATCATACACAGACTTTAACATGGAAGATATAGGTAAAGAAAAAACAGCTGTATTCTTAATTGTACACGATGAAAAAACTACGTATCACTCACTTGCAACGATTTTTATTAAACAGCTTTACGAAGTTTTAATCGATGTTGCTCACAAAAACCCTAATGGTGAATTAAAATATCGTACAAATTTCATCTTAGACGAATTTGCAAACATGCCTCAGCTACGCGATGTTACTTCCATGGTAACAGCAGCACGTTCTCGTAAAATAAGATTTACATTTATCATTCAGAACTTTGCACAGCTAGATGAAGTTTACGGTGAAAAAAATGCCGAAACAATTAGAAGTAACTGTGGTAACACTATTTACTTACTTACAAATGAATTATCTGCCTTAGAAAAGATTAGTAAACTTTGTGGAGAAGTCAAATCTAAAAAAGATGATAAAACTGTTTCAACTCCTCTAGTAACTGTAACCGATCTTCAGAAGATGAAAAGAAATGAGATTATAGTTATTCGTATGCGTATGAGACCGTTTAGAACTGTTTTAAAAGGTTCATATGACATCGATTGGGGAGACTCATATGAAGATGCTATATTACAAGAAAGAGAAATTTATCCTGTAAAAGTATTTGACATGCGATCACATGTTAAAGAAGAAAAAAGAAAAAAACAAATGGACACGATAAATCAAGCCAAAAATGGAACTTTACCAAACATGCCTGGTGGAATTATGCCTTCTGCTAGAGGGGTAAATGACTTCATGAGTAACCCCAATTTACCAGGAATGAATGGATTTCCACCTCCACCGTCATCTTTTGGAGGAATGGGCATGCCTAATAATAAAGTGGATGACATAGATGCACTAATTAAAAATATAGATGCTCAAATCGCTGCTCTTGAAAAAGAAGAAGAGGAAGAAAAGAAGAAAAAAGCAGCTGAGTCTAGCACTCCAGCTGAACCAGCTAAACCAGTGTCATATCAAGAAAAAGTTGAAAACGTTATAAAAAATACACCTAATATTATGGAACCTCCTCTAGAAAGAAAAATTTTAGACGATCATCCAGCTAAAAAAGTATTGTCAAATGTCGACAATTCAAGTGTAGTTTTAAGTAATCAATTAGTTACAGATGACCAATTTTTCGATGATTTCTTC
Organism: uncultured bacterium; assembly: GCA_947646655.1. Classification (GTDB taxonomy): domain Bacteria; phylum Bacillota_I; class Bacilli_A; order RF39; family UBA660; genus RUG11867. Next base: position 63,796 of record CANSHI010000005.1, on the reverse strand, counting down.
GGCGACGACGATTAAAAATTCCTTCACGGAATTTTTTTTATTGCAAATACAGTTCAACATCTTCTTATGAAGTTTTATGCAAAAGCTTGTGTTTTTTTGATATAGGTAGTAAAATTATTATGATAGAAATGGGAATTAAAATGAATAATAAAATGCGTTTCAAGTTTTCAATATGTTTATTAAAATTTTTACACAATCATAAAATTATTATAATACTGAGCCTGTTTATACTAATATTATCTAACTTTCTTATAGTGTTCTCTAAAGATAGCACCGATCAAATTAAAAACAATTTAATTGCCATTTACGTAGAAAATGACAATGGAGAGTTCCAGTTATCAAACGAGAAAAAATTTCCGACTGATGGATACTTGCTCGACTTAGAAAAAAGCAGTTGTTCAAATGCAGGAATACTACAACAAGACATGGAAAGTAAAAAGATCAGATTGAAAGTATCTTCGAACGATAGATGTAGCCTTTATTTTAAAAAAGAGTTACCACCTTCATTGAAAACTTTATATTCTTTAAATTTAAAAGTTAATAACAACCAAATAAATAACTTTTCAACTCCTGCAACTACTGATGAAACAAGCAATGGACTTTTCTCTATGGAAGATAATTATGGTACTTCTTATTACTTTAGAGGCGCAACAGAAAACAACTATGTTAGATTTGCAGGTTTTTACTGGAGAATCATAAGAATTAATGGTAATGGAAGCTTAAGAATTATTTATGATGGAACTAAAGCACATACAAATGGTACTAACGATTTATCTCGTTTTATAGCCAGAGGTAACCCATACAATATGAGCTACGAAAATGATGCCAAATATGTAGGTTGGATGTATGGAGGTGCAAATGGAGCAGCTTCGACTTCCAAAACACAAGCTCGTACAAATACGACCAGCTCCAATATAAAATCCAAAGTAGAAGAATGGTATAAAACTAATATTTTAGATAAAGGATATGGAAGTTATATAGACGATGTTATTTTTTGTAATGATCGTACTACCGCTTCCAGTGCCAATACATGGTGGACAAATGATACAGCACGAGGATTTGGTTCTAATCCAACCGCTTTTGGTGGATTTAGCCGTTTTAAAACTAAAGATAATTCGTGGAATACTGATCCTAAACCTGAGCTAATATGTAAAGAAAAAATCGATTCTTTTACTGTATCAGATGCCACTAATGGAAATGCTGCTCTTACTTACCCAGTAGGCCTCATTACTGCTGATGAAGCATCTCTAGGAGGCGCAGTAGGTGGTACAGGAAATACAAATTACTACTTATATAAAGGTCTCTTCTATTGGACGATGACTCCGCGCGCTTTCACCGACAGTTCTACTGCCCATATGCTTATAGTAGGAAATACAGGAACGATCAATCAATATAATGTCAGTGCTCAAGACGGAGGCACAGCACCAGTAATCAACCTTACTAAAGAATATGCACAGACATTAAAAGGTAATGGAACGATAAATAATCCGTTCACTACGTAAAATTTCAAAAAAATTTGTGTTTTATTAAATAGTATGTTATAATCATTTTATTAACAGAAAGGAAGTGGGAAAAAATTATCCCACTTTTATAGTGGTGAAATTATTATATGGAAAAAACACTGAAACGAATTGAAGAAGCCATCAAAGAACCGATGGAAAAATTGGGGATATCTGTAGATGAGATTTTATACGAAAAAGAAAACGGCTATAATTTTCTTAAAATAACTTTAGATAAAGTAAACGGATTAGATATCGACTCTGTTGTCGAAGCCACTAACATCATAAATCCCATAATTGATGACTTAGACCCAATTAAAGAGGAATATATTTTAGATATATCAAGCAAAGAAAGAGGTAATTAAAATGGATGCAAAAGATTTTATCAAAAATGTACACTTAGTAGCAAAAGAAAAAGAAATAGATGAGGAAATCATATTCGAAGGAATGGAACAAGCACTTATTACAGCTTACAAAAGAAATTACAACTCTAAGACAAACGTTAAGCCAAAAATAAACAGAGAAACTGGTGAGATTAAAATTTTTACTTACTATGTTGTCATGGAAGACTATGAAGACCCAGAAGTAACAATCGATGAAGAAGGAAATGAAGTCGTAATCGAACCTTCTGTACCAGTAGATGCTCAAATACTTCTAGAAGATGCTCGTAAAAAAGTTCCCGATATTAAAGTAGGAGAGACTATCGAAGAAGAAGTAACTCCAGATGACTTTGGACGTGTTGCCGTTGGAACAGCTAAACAAGTTTTAATCCAAAAAATTAGAACTGCTGAACGCGAAAGTATCATGGCCGACTTTGAAGGAAAAGAAGGCGAAATGATGATGGGTATGCTTGCTATGGAAGATGAAAAAAATTACTACGTAGATTTAGGCCGTGCAAGAGGTATCCTACCTAAAAAAGAAATGATTCCTAACGAAACAGTTAAAATGGGTAATAGCATCAGAGTTTATATCCAAAAAATTGAAGCTACTCCAAAAGGTCCACTTATTTTATGTTCTAGAAGACACTATAACTTCGTAAGACGTCTATTTGAAAGTGAAATACCTGAATTAGTTGACGGTACTATATTACTATATGGTGTTGCTCGTGAACCTGGTATTAGAAGTAAAGTAGCCGTATATTCTACCGATGAAAGAGTAGATGCTATTGGAGCATGTATTGGAGAAAAAGGTATCCGTATAGGAAGCATTTATAAAGAGTTAAACGGTGAAAAGGTCGACTTAGTCTTATACTCAGAAGACCCACAAGAATTTATTAAAAATGCTTTAAGCCCTGCTAAAAATGTCTATGTAACTATTGACGAAACAACCGAGAAAAATGAAGCATTTATAGTTGTAAGTGATGACGAATTAAGTCTCGCGATAGGAAAACAAGGCTCAAATATCAAACTAGCAAGTAAGTTGACAAAATATCATCTTACAGTAAAATCGATGAGTCAAGTTAATGAAGAGGGTAATAAATAATGAAAGTAAAAAAAGTTCCGATGAGAACTTGCATAGTAACTAAAGAGAAATTGCCAAAACAAGAACTTATTCGCATCGTAAAATTTGATGGAGTTGTAACTGTCGATGAGACAGGTAAAAAAAATGGTAAGGGTTGCTATATTAAAAAAGATTTAAGTGTGCTAGATTTAGCAAAAAAAAATAAAGCTATCGACAGAGCACTTGAAATAGAAATAGAGGATTCAGTTTATGAACACTTAAGTAAACTAATCGATTAAGAAAGGAAAGTGATTTTCTATGTGTAATGTAAAAGAATATGCACAAGAAATGGGGATAACTGTACAAGAAGTACTTAATAAATGTGTATTTTTAGGAATTGATGCCAAAAGTGCAGAAGCAATGTTGAGCGAAGACGATGTCATCATGCTCGATAATGCTATAGATATTATGGACTCAGTGGAAACAGCTGAAGAAAACATTTATACAGAAGACGACGATGATGAAGAAAGTATTGTCATTGAAAACGAAAAAAAAGATACAAAAAGAATAAACGATAAAGTTAAAAAATCTGCTAACAAAGATAGCAAAAATAATTATGCCAAAAAGCGTAAAGAGATGTACAAACATAAAGAAAAATTGGAGTCTAATACTAATTCCAACGAAGATATAGTTATATATAAAGATGGTATGAGCGTTAGTGAACTTGCAGAATCTCTAAATGTCAAAGGAAATGACATAATTGTAAAACTCATGTCAATGGGTTTGATGATATCTTTAAATGAATCGATCGATTTCGAAAATGCTGAAATCATAGCTTTAGAATATAATAAAACTTTAAAGAAAGAAAGTACTCAAGATGTCTCTAACTTTGAAGAATTAGAAATAATCGAAGATGAAGCTAATCTTCAACAAAGACCACCAGTCGTAACGATTATGGGACACGTCGACCATGGAAAGACAACATTACTGGATTACATTAGAAATTCACATGTCGTAGATAAGGAATTCGGAGGTATCACTCAACATATAGGAGCATATCAAATCGAGTATAACGAGCAAAAAATAACTTTCATCGATACTCCAGGACATGCTGCTTTTACAGAAATGAGAGCTAGAGGAGCTAGTATTACAGATATCGTTATCATCATCGTTGCAGCGGATGATGGTGTCATGCCACAAACCGAAGAAGCAATCGACCATGCTCTAAGTGCAGGTGTACCGATAATAGTAGCCATCAACAAATGTGATAAACCAGATGCCAACCCTGAGAAAATTTTATCAGAAATGGCAGCACGCAACATTACTCCTGAGTCATGGGGAGGAAATATACCTTTCGTAAACATCAGTGCAAGAACAGGAGACAATGTCAACGAAATACTAGATACCATTCTTGCTATTTCTGAAATCAACGAATATAAAGCTAATCCTAATCGCTACGCAAGTGGAACAGTTATTGAATCGCGTATCGATAAAGCCAGTGGAGGAGTATCCAGCTTGCTAATACAAAATGGAACTCTAAGACTAGGTGATCCAGTAGTAGTAGGAAGTGCTTTTGGAAAAGTGCGTACTATTAAAAACGATTTAGGTCAGCCGATAGTAGAAGCAGGTCCATCTACACCTGTAGAAATTACTGGTTTAAATGGAAATCCTAGTGCTGGAGATAAATTTATGGCTTTCGAATCTGAACACATGGCTAAAGAAATTGCAGCCAAACGTCAAAATAATCAAAAAGCCACTAAATATAAAACAGATATTGTTACATTTGAAGATTTATTTAGTCAAATTCAATCTGGTGTTAAAGAAATCAATGTCATCCTTAAAGCAGATGTTCGTGGTTCAGAAGAAGCTGTAAAAAACGCTCTCATCAAAATAGATGTCGAAGGTGTAAAAGTTAAAATAATTAGAAGTGGTATAGGAGCTATTACAGAATCAGATATTGTACTTGCCAATGCTTCAAATGCCATCGTCATAGGCTTCAATGTCGTTGCCTCAAATTCGACTAAAGAAGCAGCTAAAGAGTATAGTGTTGAAATCAGACAATATACTATCATTTACAAATTAGTAGAAGATATGGAAGCAGCCATGAAAGGAATGCTCGACCCTGAATTTGAAGAACGTGTTACAGGACAGGCAGAAATTAGACAATTGTTTAAATATTCTAAAGTCGGAACTATCGCTGGAGTAAAAGTCATAAAAGATATTATGAAAAATAATTCAAAAGCTCGCATCATACGCGATGGTACTATTATCTATGACGGCAAAATATCTTCTATTCAAAGAGAAAAAGACAGTGTTAAAGAAGTTAAAGAAGGCTACGAATGTGGTATCACAATCGACGGATACAATGATTTAAAAGTCGGTGACATCATCGAAGCTTATGAAATGGTTGAGGTAAAAAGATGAACTTAAAAACTAAAAGAATTGCATCTCAAATTGGACGTGAAATTGGTCTTATTCTAAATGAAGAAGCTAAAAACGAAATATTAAAAATGGTTAGTGTAACAGACGTGACACTCGATTCAGACTTAACTTTTGCCAAAGTCTACTTTATGACAAGACTCGAAGAACACGAAAAAGTAGAAGCAGAATTAAATGAGGCTTCCGGCTTTATAAGACGAGAACTTGCTCACAGACTCGACCTCAGAAGTACACCTGAGTTGAGATTCGTCTATGATAAATCAGCTGACTACGCTCGTAATATCGACGAAATAATGGAAGAAATAAAGGATAATGACTGATTTAAACGGAATATTGCTAATCAATAAACCAAAAAAATTCACTAGTAGAGATGTGGTAAATAAAGTTTCTCATCTACTAGGAACCAAAAAAATAGGTCATACAGGAACACTAGACCCACTCGCGACTGGTGTTCTCATTTTAACTATTGGAAAATGTACCAAACTCACTGAAATGCTGACAAGTGAATATAAAGAGTACATTGCCGAATTTATATTAGGATTTGAAACAGATACTTTAGATATAACTGGAGTAAAAACCAAAGAAAGTAGTCATATGGTTACAAAAGATGCTATTAAAGAGGCAATATACTCTTTTAAAGGTGAATATAATCAAATCGTTCCTAAATATTCGGCTGTTAAAGTAAATGGAAAAAAGCTCTATGAATATGCCCGCTCAGGACTGCCAGTAAATTTACCAAGTAGATTAGTTAACATTAAAAACATCGAAATACTTTCTTTTGATGAAACAAAAATAACTATTAAAACTCTTGTTTCCAAAGGGACTTATATTAGAAGTCTTATACGCGATATTGGTGCTTCACTGAGTACTTATGCAACTATGACGTCTCTAATAAGAACTAAACAAGGAAACTTTAACATAGAAAACTGTTATACACTAGAAGAAATAGAAAAAAATAACTTTACTATTTTAAAACCTATACAATTTCTTCAAAACATAAGATCTGTTGAGTTAGACGAAAATTTGCTAAAAAAGGTCGAAAATGGCATACAATTAAGTTATAACTTTGAAGATAAATTTATTAAATTCGTCAAAGAAAATGAAGTGTACGCTATTTATCAAAAAGAAAATAACATATATAAAATGTACGTAAAACTGATATAAGATAGTTCAAAAATGACGAATTATCTTTTTTTGTGTTTGTAACCTCCAATAAATTCCAAAACGAAAAAACTTGCATTTTTTGTCGATTTGTGTTATCATATCAGCCATTAAACAAAAGGGGGTTTTGTTTATGTTTGAAGAAACTATAATTGAAAGTAGAAAAGTCCGTACTAGTGTTAAATTAAGCAAAGTTTTAGAAGTAACTTATTTAGGTTTTAAAAGACTTTTTGACATTGTTTTATCTTTGCTCGCTCTTATATGTCTTTTACCAGTTATACTAATAGTTAAAATAGTATCTCTTTTATCTAAAGATTACGATTCCATATTTTATACACAAAACAGAATAGGAAAAGATGGCAAACTCTTCAAATTATATAAATTTAGAAGTATGATACCTAACGCTGATGCTGTACTTATGGAACTTTTAGAAAGTAATCCAAAGATTAAAGAAGAATATACTGAAATGAAAAAGCTTGAAAATGATCCTAGAATAACTAAAATTGGTAAAATTTTAAGACGTACCTCTATCGATGAGCTTCCGCAAATAATAAACATTTTAAAAGGTGATATGAGTTTCATTGGAAATAGACCATACTTACCTAGAGAAAAAGAAGATATGATGTTTTATTACAATGATATCGTTAAAACCAAACCAGGACTTACAGGTTATTGGCAAGTAAATCTTCGTTCACGTGGTACATTTGAAGATAGATTAAAAATGGAAAAATATTATTCTAACAATTATAATGCTAAAATGGACATAAAAATATTTTTCAAAACTTTTACTGCTCTTTTTGACCACAAAAGTGCCAAATAAGTGTATATTGGTTACCATAAAACTTTATAATATGATATAATTACTATATACAAAAGTATATAGTATTTTTTTTGGAGGTAAGCCATGGATAAGCCTATAAGAATAGCCCAAATAATAGGAAAATGGGTAGGTGGTGGAGTAGAAGCTGTCATTATGAATTACTATCGTCAAATCGATAGATCCAAAATACAGTTTGACTTTTTATGTGATGAAGATTCCACTGATATTCCCTACGAAGAAATCAAAAAACTTGGAGGAAAAGTAATTTTAATACCTCCATATCAAAAAATCTTTAAATACCAAAAAGTATTAAAACAAGTTTTAAAAAAAGGCAATTACAAAATAGTTCATTCACACATCAATACACTTTCTGTTTTTCCTCTTTTGGCTGCCAAAAGAGCAGGCGTGCCTGTTCGCATCGCGCACAATCACGCTACGACAAATAAAAAAGAACTAAAAAAGCACATTATGAAAACACTATTAAAACCATTCAGTAAAGTCTTTGCAACCAACTATATGTGTTGTTCAGAACATGCAGGTCGTTGGCTTTTTGGCGACAAAACATATGATAAAGGACTTGTCTATCTTTTAAATAATGCTATCGATTTAAGTAAATTTAAATACAATGAAAAAATAAGAAAAAAAGTGCGCAATGAATTGAATATCGAAGAAGGCGTATTAGTAGTAGGACATGTAGGAAGGTTTGTCGAAACCAAAAATCATACCTTCCTACTAGATATATTCAAAGAAATCCATGATAATCTTCCAAATTCAGTACTATTACTCGGAGGCCATGGACCTTTAATGAACGAAGTAGAACAAAAAATTTCTCGATTAAATTTAAAAGGTTGTACTCAACTTCTAGGACAAAGAGACGATATCAACGAAATATATCAGGCCATAGATTTATTTATTATGCCAAGTCTCTACGAAGGACTAGGAATGGCACTCATCGAAGCAGAATGTGCTGGAGCAAAATGTTTGACTTCCACTATGGTTCCAAAAGCTACTAAAGTAACCGAAAATTTAAAATTTTTAAGCTTAGAAGCTGGAAGCACTGCTTGGAAAAACGAAGCATTAAAGCTTTTAGACAATAAGCCTAGAAGGGATTGGAGTAAGGAAGTATCATATCATGGGTATGACATTGCTCTTGAAGTCAAAAAATTAGAAGAATATTATGAAAGGGTTATCGATCATGAATAAATTAAAATTTATATTTAAAAGTTTAATCGACATATTAACATTAGCTTTTTATAAAATATTCTTTAAAATTAAAGGCAAAAAGAAAACTGATACATGGCTCATCTCCGAAAGAGGTATCGATGCTAGAGACAACGGATATTGGTTTTATAAATATATGAAAGACAATCATCCAGAAATAGAAATAAAATATGTAATTTCTAAAAAAAGTGCTGACCGAAAAAAGATTGCTTCCTGTGATATAGTCGACTATCGTTCAAAAGAGCATTACTACTACTTTTTATATTCTAAAGTATTGATAAGTGCTCAAATAATGGGCTTTTCCCCAAATGAACAACTTTATTATCGACTTAACAAAATGGGACTTTTAAAACTATGTGGAAAAACTGTTTTTTTACAACATGGTATAACAAAAGACTTCATGGAATATATGCTTCCCACTAGAACAAAACTAGATTTATTCATATGTGGTGCGATTCCAGAATGTAAATATATGATAGAAAAATATGGCTACAGTGACAAAGTTGCCAGGCTGACAGGGTTTTCTCGATTTGACCAACTCGAAAATTTAGATGAAAACATAATTTTAATCATGCCGACATGGCGTAAATGGCTCAAATATAACGATACTTTAGTCGGTACGAAATTTTATGAACAATACATGAAAATATTAAACGATAAAGACATTTTATCACTTTTAGAGCTCAAAAACATGAAAATAATTTTTTATCCCCACATTGTACTTCAAAAATTTATCAAAGATTTTAAAAGTACAAGTGAAAAAGTAATCATGGCCGACTTTAAAAATTACGATGTTCAAGATTTATTAAAAAGATCAAAACTTTTAATTACTGATTATTCAAGTGTTACTTTCGATTTTGCTTACATGCAAAAAAACGTACTATATTTTCAATTTGACGTCGAAAAATATCGTCAAGAACAATATGCCGATGGTTACTACTCTTACGAAAACGATGGATTCGGACCAGTTTATAAAGATTTTGAAAGTCTTAAGAAAAAAATATTAGAATATTTAGAAGGCAAAGAAGACTTTAGTGAGTATCAAAGTCGAAACAAGAGTTTTTTCAAATATATAGATAAATCGAACAGTGAGAGAATATACGAAGAAATTAAAAAAATACTATAAGGAGGAACGAATATGCGAATTTTAATTGTTAGTCCAGGTTACATTCCTGTCACGAGCAAAAAAGGTGCAATAGAAAAACTTATAGAGTATTATCTCGATTATAATGAGATAGTTAAAGATGATATTACTTTATATACTATTAAGTCGAGAGAAACAGAAACGAGAACTTTTAAACATACACAATTTAAAATAATCGATAAAACAAAATTACTATTTAAAACTAAAGATTATTTTTATCGCTTATTAAATAAACTGACTAAAAAGAACCTTCCAGGAGCTTATATGAGAAGTGTAGTAAAAGACTTAAATAAGCACAAAAATATAAATTCTTATGATTGTATAATTTTCGAAAACTGCCAATACCATATTCCTTATTTTAAAAAACACACTGGTGCCAAAAATAAAATTATTCTTCATCTTCACAATGATTATGTCAATAAAGATACTATCAATGTCCATGAAATAATCGCATCTTGTGATGAAATTTGGTCAGTAAGTGAGTTTATTAAAAGTCGTATCGAAGAAGTCAATCATAAAGAAATTCCTGTCAAAGTTCTTTATAATGGTGTAGATTTTGCAAATTTCCAAAAAAAATTGTCTCAACAAGAAAAGATTTCTTTCAAAAAAAGTCTCAACATTATGGACGAAACAGTTTTTCTATATACAGGTCGTCTTATGCCCGAAAAAGGAGTTAAAGAACTCGTTGAAGCATTTCTAGTAGTTAATAAGCAATTTCCAAAAACAAAACTCCTCATCGCTGGTGGAACTAAAAGCATGCGTGCCACCGATTCCTACCGAGAAAGTTTACTATCGCTGAGTAAAGATAACCAAAACATCATTTTCACTGGTTATGTAGACTATCAAAGTATGTACAAATACTATCAAATCGCCGACATTCAAGTCGTTCCCTCTATATGTAACGAAGCCTTTGGACTAGTACTTCTAGAAGGACTTCCATCTAATCTCACAGTTATTGCTACCAAAAGTGGTGGTATACCAGAAGTTTTAAAAGACGATGCGATTTATGTTAATAGAGAAAATTTAGTAGAAGATTTAGTTGCCAAAATGGAACTAGTTTTAAAAGAAGAAAGAGAAATAAAAGATTACAAAGCTATAATAGAAAAGTTTTCTATAGAAAATTACTGTCAAAATTTCCACGAATTGATTAAATAAAAAGGGTGATGTAAATGAAAAAAAATGAGTTATTTTATATTATAGGCATTATAATTTTAAACTTTATAACTCTATCAGGCGTATCTAATATAATTACCATAGACTCTAAAATACATTATGCACTTTATGCTTTAGCATTAGTCTTAATGATTTTAAAAATAGTAAAATCTAAATACGAGAAAAAACACATTCTCTACATGGCTTTAATAGGATTAATTTCTATATATACTTCGTTTAAAACGAATGATTTTATGTTTATAACCAATTTTATCGTAATGATTGCCATAGTAGATGTCGACGTTAAAAAGGTAATAAAAGCTGACCTAATAATGAAGTTAATTTTCTTGTCACTACATACGATTATCTACTTCTATGATTACATATTAGATTATTCTAAAATAGTACCTCATCTATTTAGAAGTAGTACTATATCTGTTAGACACGCCTTATATTTTACACATCCTAATACGACTGCCTCAATAATTATATGGCTTATCATCGACTGGATATATATTACCAAAAACAAAAAAAGAGCGATTATAATAAGTACTATTGTATTCACGCTATATTCGATCTTTATATATTCGAGAACAGCTATCATAATATATATAATATTTTTATTGCTCTTGTATTTATTGAAACACAAAAAGTTTACTAAAATAACCAATTTTCTCGAGAAAAAGTTGTTTTTGGTTATGATATGCGTTAACTGCCTCACTTTGTTCATAAGTAATTTTATGAAAAATCCTCTAATAGTCAAACTCGATAGATTGTTAAGCCGAAGACTTTACTACACAAACAAAGCTATACAACTATTTGGTTTTCATATTTTTGGCAATAAAATAGGCAACGTTTTAATAAACAATAATTTAATCGTCGACAACTTTTATACTAGGGCTTTCATAACTTATGGATTCATAATACTTGTAGTGATCGCTTTCTTATATTATTGTACAGAGAAAAAAGAAAAAAATGTAATCGATAGGGCCATTCTGATTATATTCCCACTGTACTTGTTTAATGAGTTATTTCCAATTAACATAGCTAGGTCGATTTCGCTCTTAATCATCGCGAACATAATTTTTAACAACAAGGAGGAGATCAAAAATGAAAGTTAGTATTATTATTCCAGCCTACAATGCCGAAAAAACTTTAGCGAGATGTTTAGATTCTGTTTTAAATCAAACTTATCAAAATATCGAAGTAATAGTTATAAACGACGGCTCTAAAGATAATACATTACAAATATGTACTTCTTATGCTGATAAAGATGATCGCATAAAAGTTATCGACAAGCCAAACTCTGGCGTAAGTAACTCTAGAAATAAGGGAATCGAGGCCTCAACTGGAGATTATGTAACATTCATCGATTCTGATGATACTATAGAAACAGACTGCATAAAAACTCTTATTGACAACATCGAAGAAAGCGTAGATTTCATAAGATACAATTTTAATCCGATTGGACCAACTACTTTTAATAACAATTTATTCGATCTAGCTAATAAAACACTAAATATAAAGGAAAATAGTGAAATCATCTTCAGACACTTCTTAACTTCCAAAGAAGCAATTCCTAATTTAATTTTTTTGCTATTAATAAGAAAAGACATAATTGATAAATTGAAATTCAACGAAACTCTATTTATGATGGAAGATGTCGAGTTCTATTTTCAACTATTCAAAACTGCCAAAAAAGGTAAATTCATAGATATTAAAATGTATAACTACTACAATAATCCCGTAAGTGTAACACATAATAAAAACAACTTTACAAAAATCATATACGGAATATTAGATACTAACCGAGTTCTTAACGCTGAAATCAAAAATATCGTCGATAAAAACATCATCTTAGATATGAATGCTAGTCACTTATCTATCATTAGTCAATATTTAATTAACATATGTAAAATTAATAAAAATACGTGTATTAAAGAAATCACAAAATTGCAAAACGATGATTATTTTAAATATCTTTTATCTAACTCTCATTTAAATACACTGCCTAAAAAAAATCGAATTTTACTTAATATGATTAAAAATAATAATACCATTTTAATGAATTTATATTTGATAACTTTAAAAATACTATATAAAATCAAAGACTAACTTGACGATAATTCCAGACATTTCCACCAAAAATAACGTATTTTTGCCGTTTAGTACTTGATTTTTATAAAAAGTGTGCTATAATATGACCCCAAAAGGAGGAAATTTATTATGAAAAAAGTTATGCAAGGAATGTTAGTAATGTTAGCAACTTTTACTTTTGTTACTTCTGTAAGTGCTAAAGGAAACGATACATTATTAACTTATGCTAATCAATCTCATAAAATTGCGGGGGAAAATGTTAGTTTATCTAATGGTGATATTGCTAAAATAGAAAGATTTTTAAATTCTAACGAGGTTACTGATGAACAAGCTAGTGATATAATTGCTAAATGTGACGAAATAATAGCTGTTCTAAATAGAGAAGGCGTTAAAGACGTTACAAAATTAAGTAAAAACGTTAAAAATGAAATATTTGGCTTAGCAAAAGAAGCTGCTAACATTGTTGGTGTTACTCTTTCTTATGACAAAGCTAATAAAGAAATCGTTGCCTATAAAGGTGACAAAAAAATAGACGCCATTTCATTGAACCCTTATCTTAAACAAACTGGTACTGCTAACGTTTTAGCAATTACTATGTCTGTAGTAGCTATTCTAGGAACAGGAACACTTGTTCTAAGAAAGAGATTCAATGCTTAATAAAAACGTTAAGACAATAATAAAAGCAACTATGAAATCTATTATAGTTGCTTTCATTTATTCATTCCTCTTTTTTGGTGTCTTATTTATATGTTTTAATAAAAGTTATAAGGAATTAAAATCTACAATCGACTTAATTTCGATTAACAACAAAGAAGTATCTTCCAAAGATGTTTTGATCGATGAAGAAAGTCATAAGCTAGTTGTCTACCCGGAATATGGTACTAAATATGCCACACTTCAAATACCATCTTTAAATATCGACTTGCCCGTTTTTTTCGGGGACTCGATGTCGATTTTAAAACACGGAATAGGGCATTCTAGTAGTAGTTATTTCCCGGGCGAAGGCGGTTCAATCCTTTACATGGGTCATAACAATGTCGGAGTTCTAAGTAAACTAAAAAACATCGACATAAATTCTGAAATAATCGTTCAAACTTCATACGGTAAATTTACATACAAAGTATATGACCACCAAATTATTAACTACAAAGAAACCGATAAAGTTCCGACAAACAAAGGTGAAGAAATATTGATGTTATATACTTGCTTTCAAACTTCTACTTTTGGGCACACTGAAAAGAGATTTGTCGTATATGCAAAGTTAGAGAATAGTGAATATAGGGGTGAAGAATAGTGAAAATTTTTAAACATATATTAAACTTTATTACTCTTGTGACTATGATTATATTTATTTTTCTACTCATAGGAAAGTCAGTTTTACTAGATGAAAACAACATAAAAAATCATTTAGAAGATATAAACTACTACCACGAAATTTACACTAACATACAAGAACAAATTGAAAATAATACATTAGAGTCTGGTCTCAATACGGAGGAATTGAAAAACACTGTTGACGAAAAAATTGTAAAATCTGAAATCGATAAGTTAGTTGACTCATTATTTCAAAATAAAGAGCTGAATATAGATGAAAGAGACTTCCAAAAAAAGATCGATACAAAAATAACAGAAGCTCTAAATGCAGCCGACAGAACTCCTAGTTATGAAGAGAAAAAAGACATCGAAAGACTTGAGAAAGAGTTAGTAAATATTTATAAAGAAGAGATAAGCGTTTTTCCTTCAACGGTATCTAAACTGAGTTTAATAATTTCCAAAGTTAAAAATATTTCAAAACCAGTTATTATAGTGTTAACAGTTTTATTGACAATTTTAATAGTATTAACGATTATATTGAATAAAAAACCTTTAAAAGAACTAGGTACAATCTTTACTGCATGCGGAATTATCGCTATTACTTTAAATCTAATTTTAAGACAAATTTACCAAAATATTTCTATTATAAGCAAAGTATTTTCTAATCTTATCGTATCTATAATCGACAAATATTTATCATTAGTTCTAGTAACTGGGTGTATTATACTGCTTCTAGGGTTATCTCTACTAGTTATTAACAACTTTAAACAGAGTAAAAATTAAAGTATATTCTTTATTTTCATCACTATAAAGTGTATAATATAAATTAATAAAAAGACTAAAAAGGAGAGATTTTATGAGAGTCAAAAATTCAATAAAAAATATCATTACATCTTTTTCTAGTAATCTAATTGTTATATTACTAGGGCTATTGTCTCAAGCTATTTTCATTAAAATTCTCGGAAAAGAATACCTTGGTATAAATGGCTTATTTAATAATATTGTCTCTATGTTAGCGATAGTCGAATTAGGTATTGGCTCTGCAATAATATACAATTTATATAAGCCTGTTGCTGAAAACGATCATCAAAAAATAAAAGCCCTCATGAACTTTTATAAAAAATGTTACAACATTATATCGATAATTATTTTGCTAATAGGACTATCTATTACACCTTTTTTAAACTTCTTTGCAACAGATGTCACAGTTGATGTCAATTTAGAATTTATATATATTTTATTTATCCTTGACGTCTTTGCTTCCTATCTTTTATCATATAAACGCTCTATAATAAATGCTAATCAAAAAAACTTTATAGTAAATATAGTTCACATTGGCTATTTAGTCATACTAAATTTATTACAAATCGCGATTTTAATTTTAACTAAAAATTACTACTTGTATTTAGGTATAAAAATAGTATTACGTCTATTAGAAAACGTCGTACTTTCCATAATCGCAACAAAACTTTATCCATATCTAAACAATAACAAAGAAGAATTAGATGAAGTTACGAAAAAAGATATTTTTCAAAAAGTAAGAGCTTTATTCTTTCATAAAATCGGAGGGTTTTTAGTTCTCGGAACGGATAACATTATTATTTCTAAATACTTAGGTATCGTAACAGTCGGACTATATTCGAACTACAACTTAATCATAGATGCCGTATCTAAATTATTCGGTCAAGTCATAAATGTTTTAACGCCTAGTGTAGGCAATCTTCTTACAGAAAATAATAAAAAAAAGACTTTTGACGTTTTCAAAAGAGTGCGTTTTTTAAACTTTTGGATTGCAACTTTTTCGGGAATTTCAATTTTAGTAATAATTAATTCTTTTATATCGGTATGGGTAGGAAAAGAATTTATATTGCCGACTTTCGTTTTAATAATTTTAATATTAAACTATTTTCAAAAGTCCATGCGTTCATCTTACTCGGTATTTAAAGAAGCAGCCGGAATTTATCACGAAGATAGATTTGTACCGATCATTGAATCTGTATTAAACATTGTCTCATCTATCATTTTACTTCACTATTTTGATTTAGCAGGCGTTTTCATGGGTACTATTATAAGTGGATTAGCTCTATGGTGCTACAGTTATCCGAAATTTGTATACAAAAAACTTTTTGACAGAAACTATAAAGATTATATTAAAGAGACATTGGAATATATTTTAGTATTTATTCTAATCGCTGGTATAACTTTCTCTATTTCATATTTTATAAATATAGAAAACCAAGTTATCTTATTACTTCTAAACATCTTATTATCGCTTTTACTTCCAAATCTAGCTTTAATAATTATATATCGCAATAATGAAAACTTTAAATATTATTTAAATTTGTTAAAGCAATTCTTGAGGAGGAAAAAAGTATGAAAAAAGAAAAAATAAAAAAGATTACAATTATCGCTTTATTTTTAATACTTGCCTCAGTTATTTTCTTTTTTTCCAATCAAGATGGCTCTTCTAGTATAAAAGTCAGTGACTCTTTTACAAAAAGTGTAATCGATAAGTATGCCAGTGTGTTTAAAGAAGACTATACACCAAAAGAAAAAGTAAAAATTGTCGTAAGAAGTAGATTTATTGTAAGAAAATTAGCACACTTTACAATTTATT
The DNA here is from genome assembly GCA_947646655.1 of uncultured bacterium. Classification (GTDB taxonomy): domain Bacteria; phylum Bacillota_I; class Bacilli_A; order RF39; family UBA660; genus RUG11867. The sequence continues at coordinate 46,892 of CANSHI010000005.1, read as the reverse complement.
TAATACTAGGTATTTTAGTTTATGCCTTCTTAAGATGTTATAAGATAAAGCATACTCTCATGATAAGTATCATCTTCTGTTTTATATTCGCATGTGGTGATGAATTTCATCAAATATTCACACCTGGTAGAACAGCGAGATTTTATGATGTCGTAATAGACACGATCGGGTGCTTCTCTGGAATGTGCTTGACAAACTTAATTATTAAAGTTAAAAATAATATTAAAACCAAAAAGAAAGAAGTTAAAAAATATGCGTAAATTTGAAAAAATAACTTTTGAACCATTTAAAAAAGATATAAGTGACAATCGAGAATTGTATAATTCTTTTGAATTGCCCAAAAGAGATTCTGATAAAACAGCAGGATACGATTTCAGTCTTATAGAAGACATAACAATTAAACCAGGAGAAATAAAGAAAATACCTACTGGTATCAAAGCTCTATTTAACTCTGATGAAGTATTATTGTTAGTAGTGCGAAGTGGCACTGGATTTAAGTACAACATCCGTTTAACAAATCAACTTGGTGTAATAGATGCAGACTACTATAATAATAAAGACAATGAAGGTCACATGTGGTTAAGTATTCAAAACGAAAGTACAGAAGAACACTGTTTTTCAAAAGGGGAAAGTCTTGTACAAGGAGTGTTCATAAAATATTTAACTACCGATGACGATGAGAAAAGAAACATTGAAAGAAGAAGCACTTATTAAAAGGGCTTTTTTAGTTCGAAACACTTGATTTTTCTAACAAAATATGGTAAAGTAATCGTGATAAAAAAGGGGAAATTTTACATGGAAGAATTTAATATTTTAGAATTTTTAAAATACTATTGGAATCGAGTTGTAATTGTTATTATACTGACAATTTTAGGACTTATAGCAAGTATACTTTATACTTATAACATACAAGTAGCAGTATATGAAGCTAAAACTAGCTTAGTATTGGTAAATAACTCTCAAGAAAATACAACTATTACACAAACGGATATTACTATCAATAAAAACTTAGTATCTACTTATAGAGAGATCATTCAAAGTAGAAGAATACTTAACAAAGTTATAACTAACCTAGACTTGGATATCGCTTATGAAGATTTAAAAGATCAAGTAAAAGTTAGCACTAAAGAAGATACAGAAATTATTAATATCTTCGTCTATAATGAGAAGAGTAGTACAGCTAAAAAAATAGCCAATGAAATAGCTAAAGTTTTTGAAACAGAAATTACAACTATTTATAATATTGAAAATGTCAGTATTATCGATGAAGCTACAACAGGTGACTCACCATATAATGTTCATGTATTGAAACAGTTTGTATTTGGAACAGGTGCTGGTTTTGCCATAAGTAGCTTGCTTATTGCTCTTATGTATTATTTCGATGATACGGTCAAAAGTGAAGAAGAAATAGAGAAAGAGTTCAAATTACCTATTTTAGGTGCAGTCCCTAAAAACAAAGAAAAAATGGGTGATAAGGAGCTTATTATCATGAATGATGCTAAATCTGGCATTAGTGAGGCAATCCGTACTCTTCGTACAAATCTTCAATTCTCATCTATCGATAAACAGATGAAAACCATTTTAGTAACAAGTAGCGTACCAGGTGAAGGAAAGAGTTTCGTCACTTCCAACTTAGCAGTATCACTCGCAAATAGTGGAAGCCGTGTTCTTTTAGTAGACTGTGACATACGTAAAGGCCGTCAGCACCACATTTTTGGTTCGCCTAATAAAAAAGGACTTTCTAACTTGCTTCTTGAAGACGTTGGACAAGTATACAGAAACTATATATTTAAATCTAATATAGACAATTTATACTTAATGTTTAAAGGTGTAACTCCTCCAAATCCGAGTGAATTACTTAACTCAGAAAAAAACAAAAAATTAGTGGAGTCCTTATCGAAAAACTTCGACATCGTTATATTTGATGGAGCACCGATCAATGGTCTAGCAGATTCCTTAGTTATGAGTACTTTAGTCGATGGTGTCATCGTTGTTACAGGTTATAAACAGACTTCTAAAAAATTATTAGAAGATACTAAGAAAAATCTTGAAAACGTAAACGCTAATATTATGGGTATCGTTTTAAATAGAACTGATACTAATAAGAGCAAGTATTATGGACACTATTATGAATAATTTAATAGATTTACATAATCACAGTTTACCTTTAGTAGACGATGGAGCCAAAAGTTTAGAAGAAGCTGTTAAAAATATAAAATATTTAAGTGAACGTGGATTCAAGCACATCTGTTTAACGTCTCATTACATCGTAAATACCAATTACAATAGTGTAGTAAAGACGAGACAAGGAATATTAGAAAAATTAAAAAAAGAACTAAATGATGACGAAGTAAAATTATACTTAGGAAACGAAGTATTTATAAATAATGGAAAAGTATTGATTAATCTTTTGAAATCGGGTGAAATTACTACGCTTAACAACAGCAGATATCTATTAGTAGAATTTCCACTTAATCAGAAATTACGCTATATTCAAGATGTCATCTATGAACTAAATGAAGCTGGAATCATACCGATAATCGCTCATCCCGAACGTTATTCATATATTCAAGAAAACTTTAGCAAAATATACGAGTTTTTAGATTTCGATTGTCGACTACAATGTAATATTAAAAGTATTGAAGGTTATTATGGTAGACATGCAAAAAGCCTTGTTAAAAAGCTTTTAAAAGAAGGTCTTGTAAGTATCATTTCTACAGATCTTCACCACATAAAAGACGATAATACTTTTGATAAATCGATGAAAAAGCTAAAGAGAATGTTAGGTAAAAGCGAATTTGAACGTTTATTAGTAACTAATCCACAGAAAGTTTTGAATAACGAAGAAGTCGAAATGCCATCTGTTAAATACAGAACTATTAAATAAACGAATCTATAACTAGAGTCGTTTTTCTATACAAAAATCTTAGACTTATAATAAGAAATTTAGTATAATTATATGGAGGTTTAACTTATAAAAAATAAATACGATATGACAAAAGAAGAAAATATATTTTTGGCTAAAAGAAAGTTAGTTGACAACATATATAAAAGTGCTAATTTAGAAGGAATAGCTATTACATATACAGAAGCATTTTCATTCATGAACAATGTCAATACTGGCAATATCTATATTGATGACATGCTGAAACTTAAAGGATTAAAAGATGAATGGCAATATACTATAAATATGATTGACGACGAATTAACCGAAGATTATATTTAAAAAATTAACTTAATCACATTGTAAAAAAATACTTGAAAAATCTCTCAAGTGTAGTATAATCTAATTAGGAAAGAGCACACGTATGCATGTGTATCTCCATGATTTTTGAAGACACTACAGATACCTCAAGGATCTATCGTGTCTTTTTTTCCTGTCAATCACTCTCGCACGAAAGGACGAGAATGATTAGTGCTAGCAGGATGCTAAGCACAGTTTTAAGTTTATTAGACATAAAACCGATCAACTCCTTCCTACTTTATATTTAGCCCCCTGAGTAAAGCATTTTATGAAAATCATGTTGATTGAGGTAAGAAAGGAGAAACAACGAATAGATGTGCTCTTAATTTTTTATTAAAACACATCCACTAATGAATGTCAATTTTTTGGCTTAGATAGGGCAATTGACGTCAAAAATAGCATTTTGACAAAAGCATCACTTTATAAAAAACAACGGTCTTTACATCTTGATAAAAAATTTCACTCAACCCACTTGATTTATCAATAAATTTCTTGTATACTACATATAGATTTTTACATTGTTTGTATGAACTCCATCTTACTTACAAAGTTTAAATTGAGTATAAATAAAGGAGGAACGAATATGGCAGTCACTAAAGAACAAAGACTTGCTCGTGTAAAAGAGTTCGGTAAAAATGATAAAGATACTGGTAGAACAGAAGTTCAAATCGCTATTCTAACAGACGAAATTAATGACTTAACTGAACACTTAAAAGTACACATTCACGATTATCATTCAAAAAGAGGTCTTCTTATGAAAGTTGGTAAGAGACGTAGTTTACTTGACTACTTGAAGGAAAACGATGTTGTAGCATATCGTGAACTAATAAAGAAGTTAAATATAAGAAAATAGGCACTTTATTTTTAGTGTCTTTTTATTTAATAAATGTCTCTTTTCGAGACTAGATTATAGAAGAGGTATAAATGAAAAAAGAATTTAAATTAGATTTTAGGGGAAGAACAATCACAGTTGAAACAGGTGACAAAGCTAAACAAGCAAATGGCTCTGCTTTAATTAGATATGGAGATACAGTCGTATTAAGTGCTTCAGTAATGAGTAACAATGTCAGCACAGCAGATTTTTTCCCACTTACAGTTCTTTACCAAGAAAAACTTTATTCAGTAGGTAAAATTCCAGGAGGCTTTATAAAACGTGAAGGAAAGCCAACTGATGAAGCAACACTAAATGCCAGATTGATCGACAGACCTATTAGACCTATGTTTGCAGATGGTTTTAGAAATGAAGTTCAAGTCGTAAATATGGTTTTATCAGTGGACCCTGACAATTCACCAGAAATGGCCGCTATGCTGGGAGCTTCCTTGTCCTTAGGTATAAGCGATATTCCATTCGATGGGCCTATCGCGGGAGTCAGAGTAGGTAAAATTGGTAAAGAATATATTATCAATCCGACAGTTGAAGAAACAGAGAAATCTGAATTACTTCTCACTCTCGCGGGAACTAAAACCGATATATGTATGATTGAAGCAGGAGCTAAAGAAGTATCTGAAGCAGTAATGCTTAAAGCTATAGAATTTGGTCAGGCTGCTATAAAGGAACTTTGTGAATTTGAAGAAAAAATAATAAAAGAAGTTGGAAAAGAAAAGATTACAGTCGACTTAGCTTGTATCGACCCTGAGCTTACTACTATCGTAAAAGAATACTCAAAAGAAGCCATGGATAAAGCTATTCGTACACCAGGTACAAAAGAAGAAAAATTTGAGATGATTGAAAACGTTAAAACTTCAGCAATAGGCCATTTTGGTGAAATATATGCTGAAAATGAAAACTTAGCGGACATACTTAAAAATGTTAGAATACTAGTTGACGAGTTAGAAGCCGAGTTAGTACGTGATTTAATTGTCTTAGAAGGTATTCGCCCAGACGGAAGAAAACTTGATGAAATAAGACCATTGAGTGCAGAAATAGATACTCTACCTCGTACACATGGAAGTGCAATGTTCACAAGAGGACAAACACAAGCTTTAAGTACTACGACACTTGGAGCAATTGGTGAACATCAAATACTCGATGGATTAGGTATCGAAGATATGAAAAGGTTTATGCTTCATTATAATTTCCCTAACTTTAGTGTAGGTGAAACAGGAAGATACGGAGCACCTGGCCGACGTGAAATTGGACATGGAGCTCTTGGCGAGCGTGCACTTTTACAAGTCATACCTAGTGAGGAAGAATTTCCTTATACAATACGTGTCGTAAGTGAAATCTTAGAAAGTAACGGTTCTTCTAGTCAAGCTTCTATATGTGCTGGATGTTTAAGCTTAATGGCAGCTGGAGTTCCTATTAAAGCTCCTGTAGCAGGTATTGCAATGGGTTTAATAACAAAAGGGAAAAAACATGCTATATTAACCGATATTCAAGGTTTAGAAGATCACATGGGAGACATGGATTTTAAAGTAGCAGGTTCTAAAAATGGAATTACAGCTCTTCAAATGGATATAAAAATCAAAGGAATTACCCAAAGTATTTTAAAAGAAGCCTTAGCACAAGCACATAAAGCGAGATTACAAATACTTGACTTAATGACAAGTATAATTCCCGAACCAAGAAAAGAGTTAAGTCCTTATGCACCAAAAATCGCTATGATGGATATTAAACCTGAAAGAATTAAAGATGTTATTGGTCGTGGTGGAGAAATGATTACAAAAATTATTTTAGAATCCTCTAATGTTAAAACTGTCAATGACAAAGATGCTGTTAAAGTTGATATTGATGATGATGGACATGTAGTAGTATATCATTCTAATCAAGAAATTATTGACAAAACTATTGAGATGATTTCCAATGTAGTAAAAGAAGTTGAAATAGGACAAGTTTACACAGGAAAAGTTACTAAGGTGGAAACATTTGGTTGTTTTGTAGAATTATGGCCTTTGTGTGAAGGCTTAGTACACGTCAGTGAATTAGATAATAAGCGAGTTGAAAAACCGAGTGATATAGTAAAAGTAGGAGACACGATTATAGTAAAAGCTACAGGATTTGACAACAGAGGAAGACTAAATTTATCGAGAAAAGAAGCACTTCCAAAGTCGGAAAAAAAAGAAAAAACAATTGAAAAAAAATAAAATAAAAATTTTTGACAATTTTTAGAAATTTTGGATTGACAAAAAACTAAAATTAAAGTATGATTATTATAGCGTGATATTTGAGTAATGTCATGCTAGACCTCCGCCCATGATTTTAATGGGCCGAAGTCGACCAAAACCCCCTGAAGATAGGTCGAAAGACCTATCACTTTTTTTATCCCAGTATTTATAAGGGATTGGGAGGTTTTAGCTTTTAAAAAAAGTGGCTTTACCACTTATTCACCACTTATTTTATAAATTATTTATAAGATCTACAACTTGGTCTAAAGCACTTCCAAACATATGAGTATAGGTATTTAGTGTTTCATCTATCTTTGTATGTCCTAGGTATTTTGCAACGATTGTTACATTAGCACCTTTGTTAATTAAAAGTGAAGCACAGCTGTGTCTAAAATCATGTATTCTGATTTTCTTGATGTTGGCATTTTTACAGATAACCTCTTGTCTATAACTTGGATTATCTGCAACGATTGGAACATCAGCTTGTCCAAATACAAACCATGTAGACTTAAAATTTTTATATTGAGATTCTTTACTATAAAGTATTTTAAGATGTTCTAAAAGTATATTAGGAATAGGTAATGTTCTTATACTATTTTTAGTTTTAGGACTTGTAAATTTCCAATTTTTACTTGTATAACGAGTTGGAATCTGCTTGTTAATACTAATAGTCTTTTTATTAAAGTCTATATCTTCCCAAGTGATTCCTCTCATTTCACCATTTCTTAAACCACAATAATAAAGTGTTTCAAATAAACATTTGTATTTTAAGTCAGTTTCATAACTTATAAATTGTAAAAATTCCTCATGAGTATAATAATCCATGTCTTTCTTTATTCCATTAGGATCTTTAAAATTTTTCATTTGATTATATACTGCTGTAAAATTAAAATTGTATCTTTTTGTACCAAAGTTAAGTATAGCTTTTAAAAATTTTAATATGTCATTTTTATAACTAGTAGCAATTTTCTTTTCATTGATTTTCTTTTTCCACATTTCAAAATGATTGATGTTAAAATCTACTAATTTAATATGATATAAATACTCTAAAAATGGTTTACGATCTTTATATGTTTGAAGTGTAGTTTCTTTAACTTCTTCTTCTTGATGTTTGTAAAAAGCTGAACATAATTCTTCAAAAGTCATACTAGTATTATCTACTTTATTTTTAACAGAAGCTAGAAATTGTCTTTCTCCCTCTTGAGCTTCTTTTTTTGTTAAGTAGAAACAGCTCCAATATTGTTTGCGTTTTCCTGTTAGATCAACATATGGTGTTCTAAAATACCAACTCCTGCCATCTTTAGTCCATTTATTTTTATTTTTTTCTTGATATACTGCCATTTTTATAACCTCCATAATTGCAATATTTTTTGTTAAATGCTATAATAGAGGTACACAAAAAGAAATGTCTTTAGCTGGGATTATTTTTTCTTGTGTACGCTATATAGCGTTCGAGTTAGTATTACCAGTACTAGCTCTTTTTTATTTGCTTTCTTTTAATAAAGCTATTGTTGTTTTAATATGTTTAAGTTTTTCTTTTGATAAACTTGGGAGTTCTTCTATAATTTCTTCTATTAGTTTAGATTCTTCAGATTCTTTGATATTTTTTATTAGTGTAGCCCTGTTACGATCTTCTATTAAATCGTTTATTGAAATATTGAAGTAATCAGCAAGTTTTTTTATTTTGTCTATTTGTGCATAACAGATTCCTTTTTCCCAATCTCTTAATGAAGAATACGGAAAGTTTAAATCTTTAGCAACATCTTGCCTTTTTTTCCCGTTTAATTTCATATAGTATGATAGATTAGTACTAAATATTTTAATCTTACTTTTATCCATAGTATCTCCTCTTTCAATTACAAGAATATATTACCATAAATTATGAGATTTGTCAACGATTCGTTATTCAAAAAAGATATAAATAAACAAAAATTGATAATTAATCGTAAAATAGTGCTTGACTTTTGGAAAAATTTAATTAAAATAGACATCAGTCAGCCAAGAGAGGAGGAAGTTTATTGAAGATGACTTTAAAGGCTATAAGAGTAAATTTAGGGTGGTCTTTAGAAGAAGCAGCGGAGCAATATGGTGTTAGTGTTGATACTATAAGAAACTATGAGAAGTTTAAGACATATCCAACAGCCCCAATAATAATGAAAATTCTTACAGCTAGCAACATGAAATTTGAGGATATTATTTTTTTGCCCTCTAAAACGAACGAATCGCCGAAATAATGAAAGGAATAGTGAAAAATGAGAATAATTCCAGCTAAAGACATTTTAAATCTAATCGCAAAACCTTGGGCAAACACACAAGATATTATGTCGATTGGATCAGTAGGTCGTGGAACAGCGTTAGAAATAAAACGCAAAATTAGAATAGAATCAGAATTAAATGGTTTATTTTTACCAAAAAATCTCGTGAAAATGGAAGATGTTGTAAAATTCTTTGGTTTAAACATCAATTATTTAAAGCGAGTAAAGGAGGAAGCTGACTTTGAAAAATAAACCTAAATACCATAATACTAAAACTTGTGTTGATGGAATAACTTTTGATTCAAAATTGGAAGCAAAAAGGTATAAGGAGCTTAAAACTTTAGAATCACAAGGAATTATTAAGGATCTAGTCCTGCAACCATCATATGAGTTGATTCCAAAGTTTAAAAAAGGAAATAAAGCATATAGAAAAACCTGTTATAAGGCTGATTTTAGCTACTTTGATCTTAAACAAGGTAAAACTATTGTTGAAGATACAAAAGGCTTTAAAACAGATGTATATATGCTTAAAAACAAGCTCTTTGAGTATTCATACCCAGATTTAACAATTAGGGAGGTAAAAAAGTAATGAAAAGCATTTATAAAGGTGAAAACTGTGATATTTTGGATATTATAGATCACATTGTAATTATTAAAGGTCAAAATATTATGATCATAGCTGCTGATAAGTTATGCCCTGTATATTTGAGTGTAGAACAGATGTTAAAAATTCAACAATTTCAAAGAAAAGACTATGATATATGCCCTACTTTAAAAATAGGGGATCGCTTAATAGTGGAGTTGCATTTTGAGTGGACAGTTATTAAAGATGGTGTCAATCAAGTTGCTATAAATCCTACATATATCAATGAAATAGTTGATTATCTTAAAAAATTAGAAGTAAAAGGAGAAGAATAATGGAAAATGAATTAAAAAAAGCTATTTTACAGCTTAAAAGTGAAATGAATAGTCGTTTCACTTTAATAGAGAAATCTATATGTGAAATGAGGAAAGAATCACGAAAAAGTGGTGAATTTGAAAAAGGAAAAAAGCGTATATCATCTGGCACTATATATGATATTGTATCGCAAGAAATAAATAAAAAAGGAGGAAATCTAAATGAAAGAAAATAAAAATGATATAATTGATGTTGATTCTGAAAGGAACAAAATATTCCAAGATTGTACCGATATAGATTTAGCTATTGAAAGGCAATTAAAAAGGAAATTCGATAAAATTTCCGAGTGGCAAGCGAATTGTGAAGCAGAATTAAGAAGCCTAAAAAAGAAGCTTAATAGTATGCCGATACAAAACGATGAAGAATTACAATATATCACAGGAAATATAATAGGAAATGCTATAAATTGCAAAGAAGATGGAGGCGAAATTTAATGAAAAAATATGACAATAGTGTTCCTGCTTCTATAATAGAGATTCCTGTTGATTTCTTTAAAACTAGTGAAGAAATCTACACTACAAAAAATAACATATATGCTTTAAATGATAAGGAAAATAGTGTTTTAATTTGCGATAAAAATTTCGATAATAAAAAATACCTGTCATTTAAAGAAGTTGGGGATCTTATGGAAATCTCTTTAAATAATATTTTTGAGGAATTAGAGGAAAGGGAGAGCTAAAATGAGAGTAATCGGAAATTTTAGGGAAGCTGCGGTCATTGAAATTGGCAAAAAGCAAACCCTTTACTTAATTAAAAATGATGAATCGCCAAAATTGGATAAGTATTCCTACTACAAAATATTTTTGAGCGTAAAAGATATAGTGGATCTTTACAATTATGTAAAAATGGAGGGGTTATTGTGTCAGAATTAAGATTCATAGAACTTAACGAAGATAAATCTCCTAAAACTAGCTATGATGTTACATATCCAAGTATGGATCATTTGAATAGTGCTGGGCTTATGCTTAACAATAACGTGGTATTAGTAGATTTTGATGGTGATAATGGGGAGAAAGAAAAAGGGATAATCGAGTATATAAAGCTCAATTATCCTACACTTACTATAACTACTACAAAGGGTTATCATTTTTATTTTAGTAAACCCTCCGACATTGTTATTAAATCAAAGTCTGATGTAATTACAGCGGGAGGCTTCCAAGTTGATTATAAAACTGGAAATCAATATGGAATTGTTAAACGCTGCGGCGTTGAAAGAGAACGAAATCGAGATCTAACTCTTACAAATCTTCCTATATTACCTCCTATATTGTACCCTTTATCAATTAAAACTAATTTGAGTAATATGTGTGATGGTGATGGTCGCAATGTTGGTATAAACGCACATTTATATTGTTTAAAACAAAGTTATCCTACGCTAAATATAGCACAGATTGGAGAATTTATCAATCAGAATATTTTCGGTGAAGTAATGGAAAATAATGAGCTAGATCGTGTAATTAAAAGTGTATTAGCTAGTGATCCTTTGTCTAACATGGAAATCTACAAAGGAAGTAAAAAAGATATGATCTCTGCTGCCAAGTGGATAGTTAAAAAACTAGATATAAAACTATATAACGGACAATTATATTTCAAAACCGATGGGAAGTATATTAGTAACGAAACTTTATTGTTAAGAGAGATCGCAAAGTATATTGAGCTTACACGTAATAAAGATAGCGAATTAAATCATCAGTTGTATAAGTATGCTGATCTAATTGACAGCGGATATGATAAATTTAAAATCCAGCTGCGTAATGGATATATATTTAATAATCATGTAGTCGAGAGTGAGTGTGATTTTACGCCTTTCTATCTTGATGTATTGTATGATAAAAACGCATACGATGAAAATGTAGACACTTTTCTAAATTTTATTTCTTTTGGGAAAAAGGACTTACGATTAGTTTTAGAGGAAGTATTAGGACATATAATTTTAGTTAATAGATTTCCGCATAAGATATTTTTCTTAACTGGAAACGGAAAGAACGGAAAAAGCACCTTTATTAAACTTATTACTAATTTTACAGGGGATCTTGCTTCATACGTTGATATTGCTGATTTTGATGATGGTACAAGTCTTACATCACTAATTGGAAAAATAGTTAATGTAAGTGATGATGTAGATTCTGTATATTTAGAAAAAAGCAAAAATTTAAAAACCATGGCAAGTGGTGATAAAATAGGCACTAGAGCAATATATAGCAAGCCTATATCAATTAAAAATACAGCAAGCCTTATATTTACCGCAAATGAGCCTCCTAGCTTTAAAGACAAGTCAAATGGATTGATTCGTAGACTTGTGATCGTTCCTTTTGAAAATGTAGTCGAGAAGCGGAATCCATATATTGATGAAGAATTAAGTACAGACAATGCAAAGAGTTATATTCTTAATCTTGCGTTAGAGGGAGTACAAAGGCTTTTTGACAATGATTTAGAACTTTCTACAAGCAGCACTATAAACGAAGCTACCAAGCAATATCATATTGAAAATGACAGCGTATTATCCTACCTTGAGGAACAATCTAAACACGTAATAGGTAGAAAGGTAACAGAAGCCTATCATTATTATGAAATGTATACACAAGCTAATAAACTAAAAACATTGTCGCCAGCACGTTTTAGTCGCAGATTAAATGCTTTAGGGTATAAGTCAAGAGTTGTAAAAGATGAGTTTGGAGCAAGTGTTAGAAAAATATTTAAGGAGGAAGAATAAATGGAGAAAGAAGCAATAGTCCTCTATATTTATAAAAATAGCAAAGGAAAGTGGATTCATAGTAGCTATAAAATGACAATAATCACAAAAGAAAATTTGGCTAGTAATAAACTTATGTATGATGTTAAAAGAATCTTGCAAGAGAAATTTAATAATCCAGCCATAAGCGTATATGAAATTGTGTTTCTTTTGTTACGCTTATTCTACACAAAGTTACAGAAATAAAAAAATTGCTGTAACCAAAGTTAAGCATTTTAAAACTTGGGGATCATACTCCAAGTCTTTATATTGTTACAAAATTTCTTTTATTCTTTTCAAATAAATTAAGAAAAGAAAAAAATAAAAAACAAAAAGAGATCAACAAAATTGTGTAACTCTGTAACTCTTAATATTGGTAAAAAATGCAATTTTTGAGGTCAAATAGAGGTAAAATAAGTGGTAAACCCGCGGGCTATCTTTATTTTGCCCCATAAATAAAGGGGAAAAAGAAAAAGTCCCGATGTTCAAGTCGGACAATGGGACTAATTTTTTTACAAAATATAAGCTATTGTCTAATAAAAACTCTTATTGTTGTATCACTCCAACATTCTAACCTATATTGTTTTGAACCATCTGAATAAGGTGTCGATTTTAGACTACAAGACCAATTTTCAAAAGACACTTTATCATCAAAAGTATAATTATAATTTAAACTATAACCGCTTACGTAATATGTAACATTTCCTTTTCCATCAAAACTTAAATATTCAGATTTATCAACTTTTCGAGTAGTATTATCAACTTTTGCCCAGTTTCCTTGAAGTCCATCTAAATTTTCTTTCGATTCTGTTAAATCGGTTTTATTCCCATTTCCATCATAAAAAATAGCTACCAAAAAAATAAATATAAGTAATACAGCTCCTCCTCCAAAGATTAAACATAATTGTTTTTTTACAGACCAATTTTCCATATTTTTCTCACTCCTCTATACTTCTATATTATAGCACAAATAAACTTATTTACGCAATATGGTTTAAGTAAATAACTTAAAATAATTAAGTGTTACGTTTATGGTTAAAAATTGATATTTTGGCGATAATTATTACTGAGATTTACTAAGTGTATGACTTAGTATAGGAGGCGTACATGAATTATACCGACCAAGATAAAAAAGACCTATTAAATCTAATAGGAAAGAATATCAATTATTATCGTTATCATGCTAATAACACTAAAATAATGAACGAAAAAGGATTTGTTACTATTGAAAGATTGGCGGAGGAGATAGACAGTAGTCCTAATATGTTATACAACCTTACAGCCAAAAATGTAGAGCAAGGGGTGTCAGTAGTTTTTCTTGACAGATTAGCTCGTACTTTAGATGTCAGTTTATCCTGCTTCTTCTTAAAAGAGCCTATACTTAATCCCCCTAAATATAATGACTAATTTCACCACTTATTTACCACTCAAAATATTAAACTTTAGAAATCTCTAAAAATCTCAAAAGTGCTGAAAGTATTATAAATAAAGGGATTTTAAACTATGGGAAACTATAAAAATCCATAATTTTACACCCCCCTGAAAGTCGGCATATTAATTATGTCGACTACTTTTTTGCCTTAAATACTAGGGTTTGTAAGGAATGAATTTTAAAAAAATGTGCTTTATCCCACATTTACCCCACAAACTTTTAAAATCAAAAGTGAAAAAATAAATTTTTTTAAATTAAAATAAAAAGAAAACTTATAAAAAATAGGATAAAGTGTGAGTTTAGATAAAAATAAATTAAAATTTAATAGCCCCCAGAGCCGAAAGGCTCCACTTTTTTACTAAAAAAAGAAATTACAAAACACACCAATACTACATTTGTAGTTTTTTTCTATAATTTTAATTAGGAAAGTGATATTTTGAATTAGTATGCTGACTTTAATGAAAATATTAAGGCTGTTATCTGTCAAAACATCCAGAAATATTGAAACGAAAAAGGTGTAAGATTGATGGATCTTGCTGAAAAATTAGATGTATCGGTTAATCATCTAAAATGTATCGAGTCGACTAATGATAGAGATAATATATCACTTATGACTATATATAAGATTTCTATAATACTAGGTGTTAGGATAATAAATTTTTTGAAGAATGAGAGTAGAATCAGTTTAGATTTTGCTTTTTTAATGGTATAATATTTTATATAAAGTGTTGCACAAATAGTAATATTGAGGAGGTTCGTATGAGTAACATAATTAATACAGTTGATAGAAATAATTTGGTAAGTTTATTAGAAAATAAAGACCAAAATGAACCGAATCCTGAAATGATATCATTTGCTAATAAAATTCCTCCGTTAGAACATGTAGAGGATTTAAAGTATATTGATGAATTATTTTATTCTTATTTTATTTCTGATAAAAATACAAAAAAATTTGCATGTACATCTGCTGAAATATTTGTAAGAAGAACATATTCAGGATGCTCTGATATTGGTCTTGCAATAGCTCCTATTTTAAGAATAAAAGGAATCCCTAAGAACATCCAAGATTTATTATGCAATATAATTCAAAAGAGAAGAATAAGTACTTGAATAAATACATTAATGCTTTAAATAATAAACTAAAATAATAAAAAAGGCAAGAAAAAATATAGGAGGCAAAATATGAATTATGAACAATTTATTAAAATGTTATCTAGTTTAACTAGTACAGAGGAAATTTTAATCACTCTTTTTAGCTATTTCAAAAATAATGTAAGTTATAATTATGATGAACTTCAAGTAGTAAAATATCAAAGATATGAAAATGAATATTTAAGACAGGTTAATGATTTAATAACAAAAAATGAAAATGAGAAATCTGATAAATTTAAAGAATATTTAATAAAACTTTTAGACGATGCATTCTTAAAAATTGAAGGAAGACCATTATCTGAAAAAAATAAATTAGAATGGTTTAAAAATTATGGTACTGTTATTCATCATGAAGCACAACTAGCAAAAAATGGAATAATAAAAATTCCTGCTAGAGATGCTTATGATGAAATTGTTCACATTGAGCCAAACAATTATCCACCAATATATTGTAATGGATTATTAACAAATGGTGTATGCGGAGAATATTCAAGGTGGATTAAACAAATATGTGATAGCTTGAATATTCCTTGTTTAAAAGTAAGAGGAAAAGGTACTACAGGCCATGCATGGAATTTGGTATATATTCAAGAAAAAAATATTTGGGTTAATTTTGATATGACTATGGTAAGATTTTATATTGATGGGTGGTCAAAAGAATATGGTGAACCTGAAAAGTGGATTTTTGCAACTAATGAAGAGATGTTTAAATTGCAACCACAAAGAATTATAGAACAAATATTGGGAGATAATGATACAATATTATTTACTTCAGTAATAAATGCAAATAATCAGGCAGAATTAAATGAATTTCTTAATGAATTATATCCTATAGGAAAATTGAAAAAATAATATTTAAAATTGTTAAAAAAATTATAAAAAATAAAAAAGGTAGTTTATAATTATCTCAACTACCTTTTCAACTACCAAAATTTAAAAATTCATATAATACTTGTTAAATTTAAGTATTTTTAATCCTATTAAAATAAAGGTAAAATTATTTAAATAAACTTTGAAGTGCGTGAACTCTAACCGCCCCCTGAAGGGGCCGTTAGGCTACACTTTTTGTTATTATGAATTAAAGTAGTTTAAAAAACATTAATTTAATGGGATACTACTAAAATAGTATAAATAGCACAAAATAAATGTTATAATATAAGAGATTTAAATTTTTGTTTTGAACTGGTCAGTCGTGACTGACTAATTGGGAAGATTTTTATGGAAGACCGGACTCAAAAAGACTTTTTAAAAAGATTAAATGAAAAACAAATAAGAACTGTTGATTATATTTTAACTGACAAATATATTAAAAATTTGAAGCAAGCCAAAATTAAATCGAAATGAAAGAATTTAAAATAATGAAGACAATTAAAACAATTGATTTATGGACTG
The DNA here is from genome assembly GCA_947646655.1 of uncultured bacterium. GTDB lineage: Bacteria > Bacillota_I > Bacilli_A > RF39 > UBA660 > RUG11867. Next base: position 30,623 of record CANSHI010000005.1, on the reverse strand, counting down.
AACAACATGAAAATCACTATGAATGTTTTAATGGAGCATTTGTTGATGGATTTGAAAATAACAAAATACCATTTGATGAATATAAAATTATTAAGAATTGTAATTGTATTATTAATGTCAATCAAAATGACATACATATAAGTAATAAACATAATGCTATAGTATTTTATAAAAATAAAATGCCTGTTAGATTAATAGTAATTAATAAAAATACAGATGTTAATAAGTGTATAGAAGTTGCATTAAATCAGTATTTTAAAGGTTCTATATTAAAAGATTATTATGATAAATTAAAAATAAAATTTTCTGAGATAGACATGAAAGAAGAATCTATCTTTAAAGAAAATGATGATATTACAAAAGAAACTGATATTGGATCTTGTGATAGATGGAAACTTTTATATAATATGTTAAAAGGAAGTTATACAGAAAGTGATACGTCTTATGGAAATTTTGCTAGTGATAAGTATGAGTTCATACCTAATTTATTTATAAAATATGAATTAACAACTGACAAAGAAAGATTTGAAATAGAGCATAAATGTGCTTTTATAAATACTATAAAAACGAGATTAATACCTATTCAAGAAGATTCGGATTTGACTAAATGAAGATTAGTTATAGGAACAAGTGTTCCTTATAATTATGGAAATTAAAGATTTAAGGAGTGATTAATATGGCAATGTGGAATCCATGGCGAGGTTGTAAAAAATGTAGTGAAGGCTGTTTACATTGCTATATTCATAAAGGGGGATACAAAAAGAAATATAAATACTAATGAAATTGTAAAAACAGAATACTTTGATAAACCAATAGAAAAACTTAAAAATGGCAAATATAAAATGAAATCTGGAATCGTTTATTTATGTTTTTCTACTGACTTTCTTATTGAAGAAGCCGACAAGTGGAGAGATGAATGTTGGAAAATGATTAAAGAAAGACAAGATTGCACCTTTCTATTTTTAACAAAGCGAATTGAAAGATTCATGAAATGTATTCCATCTGATTGGAATGGTGGCTATGATAATGTCGTTGTATGTTGTACTATCGAAAATCAGAAAAATACTGATTATAAATTATCCATATTTAAAGATCTTCCAATAAAACATAAATGTATCACAGCACAACCATTATTAGAAAATATCGATATAGAAAAATATCTTATTGATATAGAACTTGTAGTAGTTGGTGGAGAATCTGATGTTAATGCTAGAACTTTTGATTATAAATGGGCTTTAAATGTTAGAGAACAGTGTATAAGAAAAAAAGTTAATTTTGAATTTAGACAGTGTGGAACTTATACAATAAAAGATGGAAAACAATATAAAATTCAAACGAAAGATTTGTGTAAACAAGCCAAGTTAGCAAATATCGATTATAAAAAAACTTGCTATAATACAAACTACTAATTTATAATTTAAATATAATTATTTTGTATTTAGAAGAGGTGTTTTTTATGATTGAATTATTTGAGAATTACGGTCAATATATTTGTAAAGTTGGAGAAGCCATGGATAAAGCTGGTTTATCTGTTTCAAAAATGAAAAGATTGACTGGATTAAATTACGATATAGTAAAAAAATACTATAATGATGATATTATAAGAATTGATAAAGATGTCTTGGCTAGAATCGGTTTTGTACTTATGAACTACGGGATTAATCCAAATGATTTAATAGAATATATTCCTGGTAATTTGCAAAACTTACCCACAAAAAAAATAGAATAGACTAAAATTTTATGTTAAAATTATATTAGTCAAATGTATTTTAGAAACTTGGAGGATTTGATATGATCACAATTAAAGAAGGAACATTAGAAAGAGTAAAAACATGGTGTGATGAATCGATACATATTTTAACAGATTTCGATAGAACTATTACGGTTGGAAATAGTGATAGTTCATGGAGTATTTTATCTAAAAGTAATTTAGTTCCTAAAGAATACGTTAAAGAAAGACAGGAATTATTTGAATATTATAGACCATTTGAAATAGATGCCACATTAGACTACGAAACAAAAAACAAATTGATGAATGAATGGTGGAATAAACATATTAACTTATTTATAAAATATAAATTATCAGAAAAAGTAATAAATGATGCTGCAAAAAATTTAAGAATAATGGCTTTTCGAAAAGGTGCAAAACAATTGCTGAAAAGTTTAAACGACAGAAAGACACCAGTAATCATAATCTCAGCGGGAATCGGAAATTTCATAAAACAATTTTTAATCCAAAATGGATGCGATTTCGATAACATTTTTATAATTTCCAACTTCATAAAATTCGAGAATGGAATAGCAATTGGAGTATCAGAAAATATAATACATTCTTTAAATAAAAATGAAGTTTCATTACCAGACGATGTAAAAAAATTATTATCTACTAGACCAAATATTATTTTGTTAGGAGATTCAATTTCTGATCTGAGAATGGCCAAAAAAGAAAGCAGAAAAAATGCGTTGAAAATAGGTTTTTTAGAAGAAAATATAGAACAAAATCGTAGCTTCTTTGAAGATAAATTTGACATCGTATGCGAAAATAGTTCTTACGAAGAATTAAAAGAACAGCTATCTTTATTGAAATATTGAAATTTAATTATAAACTCAAATTATTAAAAATAAGATAGAACTTTAATACTACTTCTAAAAGATTTCATTATCTTTTTTTTAAATAATGCTGTCCACTCGGGCTTTGTTCTTCCACATAGACTTCTCTATCTAAAGAAGGGAATTTTAAAACAAACTGTAATTCCATTTTATCTTTATCAATAATCATTTCAGTTACTTTTCTTTCACACTTATTAAAAAGCTGTCCTCTCAAATAATTATAAACCATCATTCTTTCATACAAGCCTTTAACATGGCCTAAATTGATTAATTCTCCCTCAATTATTTCTAACTTTTTCTTTATCGATGAATATATGTCCGTAAAAGCGATATCATATATTCTATTTATTTTACTTTCAACAACCATTTCCTGGCGCAATCTTTTGACAAAATCTGAAACATAAATTCCATTAGATTGTAACCCTAACTCGGTATCCATAGTGCGTAGAACATCGGATGAAATTGACGAAAGATTAAACATTTTTCTAACATTTTCATAATTTGGAATAATCGCAAAATATCCCGTTTCTAATCCATATTGATTTCTAGCTAAATCATTTAGAGGATCTAAATAATAAATTTCTTCATCGCTTTCGACAATTAACGAAAATAATGGAACAGCAGTATTCGTTGCAACTATTTTTGTAGCTCTTATATTAAAAATAGAAAAAATATCGATGTAATAATCAGCTAAGCTACTACAAACTATATTAAACCCATCTTTTTTAAATCCTAACTTATATAATTCTAATTGTTCCTCTTCTGTTGCTAAAAAATAATTTAAGTCACGTCGAAAAAATATTGAAATTTTTATATAAATATAACGAATAATATATTTTTTAGGCCATGTTAAATCTATTGATTTTAAACTTTCTAATATTTCTTCCATCACCTTAAATCCTCCTTTAAAAAGGAAATTATAATAACATAAAGTCTCAGCAAAATCAATTAAATGTTAAAGTTTATATGAATAAGCCAATCTATGCACACTTTGTACAAATAAAAAATTTAATATTTTAAACTGTTAATGAAACAAAAAATAGAAAATTCTCCATCACTATGATATACTTTATACATATTACTAAAATTTAAAAGGAGGATAAAAAAATGGCAAGAATATTAAAAACAAAAACATTAATTAATACTAAATTAGCGACTAACTATGGAGGTTGGATGTATTGTGAGACTTGTAATGAAAACATAGGTTACTTATGCTATTCTACTTACGACAGTCTAGAATTAAAATATAAATGTAACTGTGGTAGCAGGGGAGAGGCTTTTCTAGATTTTGAAGACAGTCAAACTGGACACGATTGTAATGATGAAATGATTATTATAAAAAATAGACTTTGCTGTCCAAAAGATAACGAACCACTTCTTACGATATTAGATAAGAAAGTAGCTAGCTTTGATCTAAAAATCACTTGCAAATCTTGTACAAATATTTATCACAAAGTTAAATAAAATTACACTATCAAAAACTTGCATGCTCCCAAATATTATGATAAAATCGAATTGTGAGTATTAAATCAGGGAGGTAACAATATGCCAAGAAAAGCACTTGCATCAAGAGATAAATCGGACTCTATCGATACGAAAGAGATTGAAGAAAGAATAAATAAAGAGCTGAACAAAAAAGTTGAGCTCATAACTGAAAATCTAAAAGATAAAATAAATGAACAAGTAGAATTTCAAGTAGCAAAACGTTTAAAAGAAGAAGAAAAAAAATTTACTCGTGGTCAAAAGTTTAAAATCATAAGACTTAATTTTTTAATAATAATCTTGTTAACAATAATATGTTACTTTGGTTATTGTCTTTACGATGTAGACTATTTTCATCTAAAAAACATTACAATTGAACTTCCAAAAGAAGATTACGTAAATAATAACCAAAACAATAATAATATAAACAAAGATGAACCACCTAAGCCTACTAAGGAAGAACTAATCAAAGAATACGAATATCTTATAAAAAACATTATTATTGAAGATAATGCAGTATTTGATCTATTTAAAGATTCTATTTCAACTAACAATTTATCAAATGAACTTAAACTTAAGTTAGCATACAAAAATTTAGATGAAAAACTTATAAAAAATGAAAATGATATAATAAGCTTTGAGCCAAATTCGCTTTTAGTTACATTAAAACAAATTTTAGGTGAAAACATTACGTTCGAAAACGAAACATTTACATATAATTCTGAACGCTTTATGTTTTATAATAACACCTATTTAGGAATGAAAGAAAAAGAAAATAAATCCAATTTTCACTTTCAGATTATTGATGCCAACTTAGAAAATGAAACTCTTAAATTTGACATTCTGACAGCTAAAATATCTGAAAACAACGTACTTTTAAACAATAAAAATGATATAATCAAACAAGAATACAATAATGAAGACTTAGTCAACTTTCAAAACTATTTAGATAAATATACAGTTTCATTTATTAAAGAACGAGATAATTACATACTTAAAGATATCAAAATTAATTCTAATATTTAATGTTAGAATTTTTTTGTTGACTTTTCTTTCATTGTATTGTACTATTGTATTAAGTTAGTGATACAGTTAGAAAGGAATGAATTTTATGAAACAAGATTTTTCTAATGAAACACCGATTTACTTGCAAATAGTCGAAAAAATAAAAATTCTCATCATCAGTGGACAAATTTTACCAGGCGATAGACTTCCGTCCGTAAGAGACCTCGCACTCGACATGAAAGTGAACCCTAATACCATGCAAAAAGCCTTGGTCGAATTAGAAAATCTTAGACTTATTTACACTGAACGAACTAATGGAAAATATGCTACTCAAAATAAGAAGTTGATTGATAAATTGAAACAAGAGCAGTCTGCCAAATTGACTACTTATTACATAGAGAACATGTCAAAACTGGGATATAGTTTAAAAGAAATAATTGAACAGATAAAGAAAAAAGGAGAAAAAAAATAATATGGAACTATTAGAATTTAAACATGTATGTAAAAACTTTAATGGAAAAATGATTTTAAAAGATATAAATTTAAAAATACCACGAGGAAAAATAATCGGCTTACTCGGTAAAAATGGCACAGGAAAATCGACCCTCATTAAACTCATAAACGATGCTTTAACTCCTTCATCAGGAGAAGTTTTAATCAATGGAAAAAAAGTAGGTATCGAAAGTAAAAAAATAATTGCTTATTTACCAGAAAGAACCTACTTAGACAAATCATTAACGGTAAAAGAGAGTATTAAATTTTTTCAAGAATTTTATGAAAATTTTGATGCTCAAAAAGCACAAAACTTACTCTCAGATTTAGGATTAGACATTAATCAAACTCTTGCTAAAATGAGTAAAGGTATGCAAGAAAAAGTTGGACTTGTTCTCGTCATGTCAAGAGATGCTGACCTCTACATTTTAGACGAACCACTCGGAGGAGTTGATCCTGCTACGAGAGATTATATCCTTGATACTATTTTATCAAATTTTAAAGATGGAGCAAGCATAATCATATCGACTCACTTAATCTCAGATATCGAAAGAATATTAGACGAGGTTATCTTTATCGATGAAGGCAAAATTATTCTAACAAGTGATGCCGATACTCTAAGAGTTAAAGAAAACTGTTCTATCGACGAAATATTTAGGAGGAAATTCAAATGCTAAAAAAACTGTTAAAATACGACTTAAAATATAATTTAAAATTTCTAAGCATTTTCTACTTAATTACCGTATTTTTTGGAATAATAACACGTCTATTCTTAGGCTTCCAAAACTCATTAATTTTACATTCGATAGGCGAAATTTGTAATATACTCACTATAGTATGTATAATAGCCATTCTCATAAATACATTGATGAGAGCATGGCTAAGATTTAAAAATAACTTTTATGGTGACGAAGCTTATTTAACACATTCCCTACCAGTCAGCAAAAATTCACTATATTTATCTAAGGTTCTATCATCTGTAATATGCTTATTTACAAGCATCGTCGTAATTCTTTGCACAATTTTCGTAACATATTACACAAAAAATAACTGGTTGTCTATCGAAAACATGTTCACATCTCTAAAAGACATCATCGATACCTCCTTAATTTTCCTAATAATCGGATTCATTTTTGCAACTTTTATTCAAGTATCAAACACATTACAATTAGGTTATACAGGACTTTTATTAGGACATCGTATGAACAATATGAAACTTGGGTATTCCGTAATTTTTGGATTTATAACACATATCATCTTACAAACTTTCACTGTCATAGGACTACTAATCCTCGGACTTTTCAACAACGATATTATGCAAATGTTCACGACCAATACATTACCGAGTCCAAATTTTGTGACAACTATTATCGTATTCGATATAGCCATGAACATACTACTATTCATAATAGAATATCTTTTTAACAGACACTTATTAAACAAAGGAGTAAATATTGACTAAGTGTAAAGGTTATAATCTTTGCATTTACTTTTTAACAATCTGATGTTAAACTCTTATTAGAGAGTAGGAAGTAATAATGGAAAATAATAACGCTACAAAAATTGCTTTAGTAATATTCATAATTATATCTTTAAGCTTAGGAGGTTACATTATCTATGAAAAATTTAATCAACCTATGCCTAATGAGAAAATAAATGAAAAAGAAAATGACAAGAAACCTATTGAAGATACCAAAAAAATAATAGATAATGAAAAATATTTTAGAACTGAATCAATACAGAAAAAAGTAAATGGAAAAATGGTCGATGTCGACTTAGGTTTTTATAAACAAGATGAAGAGACTATAAAATATGATATTATAGTTAATAATAAAATATACACACCTTCGGCAACTGAGTCAATAAATACAATGCTTTTAGACCCGGACCAAATGACAGAATCAAAAAAGTATATTGATGAAATAGTTTTATTAATCAAAAATAGTTTTGGCTTTATAAAAGGAGATAAAGATTATTTATATTTTAAAACTTATGGAGTGATGCCCGCAGGAGAACCAGGCGTTTACATATTTATAACTAATGACCAAGGTACTATTTTAACCTCAGAAAAACTACAAGCCTCTGGTCAAGGTATTACTATAAAGGAAGGCTGTAATAAAGAATTATACGAACAAAATGAAGAAGATGACTTCCGATATTCATACTCGGTGAAAATGCTATTTACTATTTAAAAGCAACTTCAAGAAACAAGGCAGATGAATACAAAATAACTGTAAATCAAAATAAAGTAAACAAAATACTAAATGCTACTTGTACCGTAGAGATTGCGGGATCATCCGAATTTTAATTCGTGTAGTAAATAATCTTACATTATTTTTAACTTAAGTTATACTGATCATAGATTTGAGTCCTTTCGTATTTGATTAACAATATTCTACGACTTAAATCTTTTTTATATATACTTTTGGTATCACGTCTATTGTAACTTAATACTACAACTTTATTTCGGAAACAAAAATAGTAGACACTTTTATAGTATTTATGATACAATTAATTCAGGAGGTTTTGATTATGAAACACTATCAAAGAACAGATGGAGTAATGTATTTATACGACGGAGACGATAAAGAAGTATTAGTTTATCCGCTTATCCCTAATAAAAATAAATTTTATGAATTTAAAAAAGCTGGAGTTGAAACGATTCCTGAAAAAAAACGCTGTTTACAAGCTGTAACTACTTCTAATAGTCAAGTATTAAAAAGAGCATTTAACCCAGAAGTTTTACAAGAAAGAATGACAACTATAAAGGCTTCTAAATTGTCTTTTGACGATAAATTTTATGATACTAACCACGACGTTATTCCATTAGAGGGAGAACCTAATATAAATTTATTAGAATCATATTATAAAAGATTAGGAGCATCTAATTACGTAGAAGTAATTGATGATACAAGTTTAAGCCCTTCTAATATAAAAGGTTTAGTAATAGAACAGGGTTTTTATCATTTTGATGATCGTAGAACATATAGAAAATCAAACATAATAAATATACCTAAATCTCTTTTAAGACTTGAACAGTTTATGGATGGATGTTTTGATCAAGTAGATGAAGACCAAATAGAAGAGTTTTTAAGTTTATATGAAGGCAATATAAAATATCCAATTTATAAAATGAGTTTAAGTGAAATAGATTCACTGGCAAAATATTTTCCACAAACTGTTGTCTTACCATTTCAAATAAAAGATGGAATTAAAAATGATGCTAAAGTAATGAGCTTAATGAAGAAGCGTGCTAAAAAGTAGAAACTGATTTCTGCTTTTTTATTTTGTGCTTGACAAAGTGTCTTATACTGTTATATATTATATATAACAGTTAAGGAGGTCTCTCATGAAATTAATCATAAGTAATTCTAGTCCTATTCCCATTTATGAGCAAATAAAAACGGAAATTATTAAAGAAATAATGAATGATGAGCTGAAAGAGAATGAACCTTTGCCTTCGATAAGAGGCTTAGCAAGCGATACGAGAATAAGTATCATGACTATCAAAAAGGCTTATGATGAACTAGAAAGAGAAGGCTATATAACGACTAGACACGGAAAAGGTAGTTTTGTAGCTCCTAAGAACACAGAGTTAATAAAAGAGCAAGCCAAAAAAGACATCGAAGAGAGCATGCTTCATATCATAGAAAAATCATATAAATTCGGCATAGAGAAAAAAGATCTTTTAGAACTATTTAAATATTTATTGGAGAGTGAAGAAAATGAATAATGCAATTGAGATTAAAAATTTAGTTAAAAAATATGAAACATCTTTTAAATTAGGGGAGTTAACTTTAAATATACCGAGTGGTTATATAATTGGACTCATCGGAGAAAATGGAGCAGGGAAAACTACTCTGATAAAATCTATATTAAACATTTTACATATAGATCGAGGAAGTATTAAAATATTTGATAAAGATTATAAAAAAGAAGAGTCATTAATTAAAGAAGATATAGGCGTAGTATTAGATAATTCTTTTTTCCCAGAAATATTACTTGTTAAAGATATCGACTCGGTTATGAAAAGTATTTATAAACAGTGGGATACAGAACTTTTTTATAACTACTTAAACGACTTTGACATCGACAAAGATAAACAAATAAAAGCTCTTTCTGAAGGTATGAGAAAAAAACTGGAAATTGCCACCGCACTCTCTCACCACCCAAAACTTTTAATTCTTGATGAACCGACGAGTGGACTTGATCCTGTTGTTAGACAAGATATTTTAAATGTGTTCCAAAAATTTGTCAGTGATGATAAACACACAATTCTTTTGTCGACTCATATTACAAGTGATTTAGAACATATAGCTGATAAAATAGTTTTTATCGATGAAGGTCAAATAATACTTGAGGACACTCGCGATAATATTATGGATAACTTTGGAATTATTAAATGTGATGAAAAGACATTCAAAAATATAGAGCCCTCAGATATAGTTAAATTTATAAAAAATAAATACGACTACGAAGTCTTAATGAAAGATATGGCCAAAATGAAGAAAAAATATGCAAATTATATCATAGACAAAATAACTTTAGAAAATTTGATGATTTTAATGATAAAAGGAGAAAATATATGAGAGGCTTAATCAAAAAAGATCTATTTATAATAAAAAATAATTTAAGAACTTTATTAATTATGTTTGCTATATTTGCAATTATTCTAACTAATGGAAACAGCAATATAGGATTTATTGCAACATTTTTAAGTATAAGTATTATGATGTCTACTTTCAGTTATGATGAATACAATAAGTTTGATGCTTTTGCAGTAACTTTGCCTAATGGACGAAAAAATATCGTTGCTTCAAAATACTTAGCGACTATTTTAATCATCGTTATTTCAACTCTTTTAATGAGTATATTAACCATTTTAATGGGTATAGTGAGAAATAACTTAAATATCGAAGAAATAATATCATCAGGATTTGGATGCCTAATTAGTGTCTTCATTGTTCAATCTATTATATATCCAATAATATTTAAATTCGGAATCGAAAAGAGTCGAATTGGTCTTTTTGTAGGAATATTTTTAGTGGCAGGCATATTTGCTTTAATTTCTAAGTTAGGAATACACTTATCAGATTCTACTTTATCCATTTTAAATAACTATGGCCTTATAATATTTAGTATTTCATCAGTAGTTATCATGGTTTTATCCTATCTCGTATCAAAACACATTTATTTAAAAAAAGAGTTCTAAAGAATTAAGAATAGTATTGCAACTAGTTGTGCAACCCATTAAAAAATGATAGAATATATTTAGAGGAACGTGTTAATATGAAATTATATCATGGAAGTAATGTAACAGTTGAAAAACCTAAAATAATAAAAAGTAAAAGAAATTTAGATTTTGGAAACGGGTTTTATCTTACTTCGGATTTAGACCAAGCAATAAAATGGTCTTTTACAACTACAATGCGAAGAAAAAAAGGAAATAAGTCAGTTTCAGTATACAATTACAATGAAAATAACAATTTAAAAATATTAAAATTTGATAGTCCAAACACAGAATGGTTACATTTTGTATCGTTAAATAGAAAAAGGTTATACGAAGAAAATAATTATGACATTATAATTGGACCAGTTGCGAATGATAATACTATGCCAGTAATTAATGATTATCTTAACAATGTATACAATGAGGAAGAAGCAATAAAAAGGCTATTAACTCAAAATCTTAAAGACCAAATAGTTTTTAAAACTGAGAAAGCACTAGCATATCTAGTATTTGAGGAGGTCAAAATTTATGAATAAGATTTCAAGCAGATATCTAATATATTATTCCAAAGAAGTGGTAGAAATGTTGATGGAAAAATATGATTTTTCGTTTTTTGAAGCTTACAGAAAATTCCTTAATTCTAAAACATACAAACTTATAGAAGATAAAAACTGTGCAATGTACGAATTTGGAAGTCCAGCAATATTTGATATATTAGAAAATGAGTTAATTACTGGAGTACCACAAAACTCAGTATATTTGAGGAGTATCGATTGATGAAAAAAGAAGACGAATTTTTTATTTATTTACTAGAAAATTATTCAGAATACAAGCAAACTTCTACGACAGATATTATCAATAAACTAGATAAACTAAATCTTACCCAAATAGTATATGACATGTATGAAAGATACCATAGTGAAGCTATAGAAAATGCTTTTAATGATATAGACGAACTAATCGTTGAACAAGAAGAGAAAATTAATTTTGAGAAAGAAACAGATTAATAATCTATTTTTAATTCATATGATAGAAAAAGTTATTTTGTTCAAACAAAATAATTCAACCGTTTGTAAAGTTATTTTGTCGAAACGAAATAACTTTACTTTTGTTCATTTATAAGTTATAATTTTACTAGGTGATGATAAATGTTAATTAGAGAAAAGTACTTAAAAAAAATTAGGGGTTTTTATGACTCTGACTTGGTAAAAATACTAGTAGGAATTAGAAGAAGCGGTAAAACAGTAATACTTAATCAAATAATCGAAGAACTTAAAACAACGAAAAAAATTGATGAAGAGCATATTATAAAAATAAACTTTGAGTTTATAGAATTTGAGGATCTAAAAAACTATAAAGAGCTCAATAAATATATAAAAGAAAAAATTGTTGATAATAAAAAATATTATGTATTTTTAGATGAGATACAAAATGTTGATAAATTTGAAGATGTTATAAATTCAATTAGAGCATCGATAAATAATATTAGCATATTTATTACAGGTTCTAATAGTAAAATGCTATCGGATGAGTTATCTACCGTATTATCTGGAAGATATGTATTATTTAATATTAATCCTTTATCATACAAAGAATATATAGCCTTGACAAAAAAAGATGCCTTTGATTTAGAAAGCTTTAATGATTATGCAAAATGGGGAGGTTTACCTAATAGATGCGAATTTACCGATGAAGCTGATATTAAAAACTATTTACACAGCGTTTTTGATTCTATTATTTTAAGAGATATCATCACAAGACTTAAACTTCAAGATACAATTCTATTCAATATGATTTTACAATATTTAATTGATACAACAGGTAGAGAATTTTCTTGTGAAAATATTATAAATTATCTTGAACGAGAATACAAAAAAGTATCAACTGAAACTATTTATACATATATAGAAGCTTTATGTAAAGCTTTAATTATCAAAAAAGTATATCGATATGATGTTCATGGAAAAGGATTATTAAAAACTTTGAACAAATATTATGTAACTGATTTAGGGATTGCCCAAATTAAAAACAATAATTCTGAATTTAAAAACTATATAATGTTAGAAAATATTGTTTATAATGAATTACTTAACAAAGAGTATGAAGTGTATATAGGTAAAACAAAAAATGGTGAAATAGACTTTGTAGCAAAAAAAAATGGATTGACCAAATATATACAAGTTACTTATGATTTGAAAGATAATTCTACTATGGAAAGAGAGTTTGGAGCATTTAAAGTTATTACAGATAATTATCCTAAATTCGTTATTTCTTTAGAAAAAAAAGATTTATCAAAAGATGGAATTGTACATTTAAATTTAATCGATTTTCTTTTAGATGACAATTTTTAAAAATTAAAACCTATAATAGGATATTCTCTTATTATAGTTTGTTTTTATTTGAATAAATTTTTTACTCTTTCTATAAAAGACATTTTTTCTTGTGGAGTATTTTCAATCTTTTTTTCTGTAGGAATACTTTTTCCATCTATTATCATAACGAATTTTGTTTCTCCCTTATGATTTTTAGATTTACTATCGAAAGTTTGATATTCTTCGCCTAATTGAACTAAAGCTTCCATTCTACTAGTGGTATTTTTAACTTTTCCATTGACAGTATTGGATAATTTGTTAATACCTTCTTTTTGAAATTTGCCAATACCATTCGATAAAGAATTGATGCCATCGTCGACTTTAGAGACACCTGTATAAAGCGTATTGAGTGACGATTTCACTGAACTAATAGAAGAGTTTTTAACTTGATTGGCAACATTTAATGCTACTGTACCTGCAACATTGCTTGCCACCATTTCTGCTGTCGACTCGGCAACATTAACTGAAACACTTTTAGCAACATTTTCGGCTACATAACTAGAAACTTTTGAAGCAGTATTGATAGAAGATTCCTTTGCTGCTTCTGTTGCTGCATTTTTTATGGAATTTAAAGCTAAACAAATAGGCATTTGATCTACTGAAGGAGATACACAAACATTAGGATCAAAACTTATTCCATTAGCAACTAAAGCATTTAAATAATTTTGTACTTCGTTTTGTACATTTGAGTTAACAGCATCCTTTACATTTGAAGATACAATTTCCTTAACATTATTATCATTAGGATTCAAACTTTTTTTAACTTGAGTCCATGCACTTTCTGCTAATTGACTTTTATAATCATCCGTAAAAGTTGACTTAACACTTTGACTAGCTTGCTTCCTTATCGCATCGATCTGATCAACATTTAAAGCATTACTTTTATCCTTTGATAAATTATCGATCGAACTAGCTAGCTTACTTTTCAATTCATTCGAACCGCTTTTTAAAGTTTTAGAACCATCGGCAATCGTCGACATATTACTTTTTAAAGCATTCATACTACTATATAAAGTGTCAAATTCATCTATGAATCCGATATCCTCTTTAGTAATTACTTTAGGTACAAGAATGACATAAATACTTGCAAGCTCAAACTTTGATGTTTCATAACTGATGACAACCTTATCCATATCTTTACTACCTTGCAAATCCAAACTTTTACTTAATCCAGGGGAGGCAACACCCATTACCATACTCTTATTCCCATTATTAAAAACGCGACCATTATTTACTTTGATATTACTGTTTTCATTGTCGATAATTGTGCCAACATTTACCATAAAAGGTGTATACATAGTAGCCAAACTGCCAGCGACATTGATATAATGTTTTTCCTTATTAGTGAATTTAAGTTCAATAACAACTTCGCCACTCTTGCCAAGCATTTCATCGACAGTAGACTTTTTTCCATTCAGCATGTAAGTTATCTCTGTATTTACAGGCAACTCTTTAGTAGTACTACCTTGATAAAAAATGTCTTTTCCATCTGCTTGCCAAGATAACTTCTCGCCATCCTTTTTAAAAGAACTATCACTGTTTACATTCATGATACTCTCTAATATAGAATTGTCATCTATAACGTTCAACTTAGAATCGTTGATTAACCTTTCACTTACAATCGTTTTCTTTACACTTCCATCATGATTAAGTTTAACATTAACCGTTTCATCTTTACTTAAAGCAAAAACAGGTATTGGAATCACACTCATCAAAAGACATGCAATCATGACAGAAGACACTAATTTTTTATTATTTTTCTTCATAATTTTAACTTCCTTTCCTTTTAAAGTAGTCTTCATAATAAGACTGTCAAATATTAATAAAATAGAAGGCAGAACAGTCATAACGACTATCATACTTATAATGGCACCTCTAGATATTAAAGTACAAATCGATGCGACCATCTCTAACTTTGATACAAAGCCAACTCCACACGTAGCTGCAAAGAAGCACATACCACTTACTAAAACAGACATACTTGCATAATTCATAGTTTCTAACATAGCTTCTCGTTTTTTCATACCCGATTTTCTCTTATTCAAATAGCAAGTAGTAATCAAAATCGCATAATCGATAGTCGCACCCAACTGAATAGTACCTAAAACGATCGGAGCGACGAAAGGTAAAATAGTACCACTAAAATATGAGAAGCCCATGTTCATAAATATTGCAAATTGAATGGCAACAATTAATAAAATAGGTAGTGATAATGACTTTAAAACGAAGAACAATATGAGAGTTATACATATGATAGACGAGTAATTGACATTTTTAAAATCTGTATCACTTATCGAGATTAAATCCTTCATCAAAGGTCCTTCACCTGCGACGATTGCAGATCCATCGTACTCCTTAACGATAGTTTTAACTTCTTCGACTTGTAAATTCAACTCATTGCTTGCTATATCATATAACGAATTAAGCATTACAAGCTGATACTTATCACTTTCTAAATAGCTCATAATTTCTTCACTAAACATACTCGTGTTCATTCCCATACTTTTTAAATCGGCAACTCCTAAAGCAAAGTCTATTCCATCGACATCTTCTAACTTTTCAGTTAATTCTTTTACTTCATCAGTCTTCATATTTTTATCGATTAAAATAATTTCAGGACTTACGATATTATATTTAGTTTTTAATTCCTCATTAGCAACAATACTTTCCAAATTATCGGGTAGGGATTGATCGATTTTATAATAAACTTCTACTTTTGAATTTGCCAAATAAGCTGGAACTAATAGTAACAAAAATACGCCAAACACTAGTTTATGGTGCTTAATAATAAGCTTATTGAACTTATCGAATTTAGGCACAAACTTCTTATGTCTCGTTTTATCTATCAATTTATCTGCGATTAATAGTAAACTAGGGAAGAGAGTAAGAACCGATAAAACTCCAAACATAACACCCTTAGCCATAACGATTCCCAAATCACGACCTAAAGTCAACTGCATTGTACATAAAACTAAAAATCCTGCAATAGTCGTCAAACTACTTCCTGTAACAGAAGTAAACGTTTCTTTAATCGATTCACTCATCGCCTCTTCCTTAGTTTTTAATAACTTCTTATTCTTTTCATATGAGTGATACAAGAAAATAGAGAAATCCGTTGTAACACCCAATTGCAACACCGCCACTAAAGATTCTGTAATATAAGAAATTTGTCCTAAAAATACATTACTTCCTAAGTTAAAGACAATAGAAGCACCAATATTGGCAAGCAACAAAACTGGAACAATATAAGAGTCTAAAGCAATTTCTAATACGATTAGACAAAGTAACACAGCAATAATTATATAAATAACTATTTCTTTATTGGCAAGCTCCATCGTATCTAATACTAAAGAACTCATTCCTCCAAATTTAACTTTTCCTTGAGCTAAATTTCTAATTTCCTCTACGGCAGTCAATGTCGAATCACTAGAAATACCGTCTTCAAAAGTTATAAATAGTAAATCGGTATTTTCTTTATGAAGTTTACTAGAGATTTCCGAAGGTAACATATCGACATAGATCGTTGTTCCTAAAAAATCATATAAACTTCCGACCAAATTTACACCGTCGATTTCCTTAATCTGACTTTCTAATTTAAGAACATCTTTACTTTCCATATTTTCGATTGTCGCGATCGAGTAAGCACCCATATTAAAGTCTTCACTTAAAATATTTTCGCCTCTAATAGTCTCATTATCTAAAGGCAAATACACCAGAATATCGTAGTTAATATGAGTCATCATCGAACCTATAATCGACAAGATAAGCAAGATGCCTGAAACAACTACGACTAGTTTTCTTTTCTTGCAAATAAAATCACAAAATTTTTGCATAATTTTCCTCCATTCGCTACAGTATTTTATTATTTAGGCTTTAAAAATGCACTTACATAAATTAAACTTTGTATTTTATCCAACAAATAATTTGATTTTGTATTGCTAAATAAACAACATTCTGTTTCTTATCTTTACTTTTGTTCTTTTATTAGTATAATGGATATCAGGTGATGAAAATGAAAAAAAATACCGACTTAAGAATATTAAAAACACAAAAATCTTTATATAATGCTCTTCTAGAACTTATGAAAAGTAAGTCTTTTGAGAGCATAAAAGTTTCCGATATTTGCAGTCTAGCATTAGTTAACCGTTCCACTTTTTATGCTCATTATGAAGATAAATATGAGTTATTGGTCGACTTTATCGACACTCTTAAAAATTCTTTAGCGGAAGATTTAGAACAAAACGAAAATATCATCAATACGAGAGAGTATTACATTGAAATGATTAGATTACTCCTAGACCACATGGAAGATAAAAAAGATGTTTATTATTCGATGCTTTTGAACAACCGAGGAAGTATAACATCTGATATTTTTATCGATACTATAAGTAAAGATATCAAAAAACGATTACAAAATGAACCTAAAGTACAAGGCCAAGTACCCGCGGAATTTACTTCAGCTTTCTATTTAGGTGCCGTCGTAGGTATAGTAATTAAATGGCTTATGAGTCCAACTGATTATTCCAAACAAGATATAATAAACTATATAAATATTCTTATCCCTGAAAACATTAAATAGCAAGTATAAGTCTTTTATATTAAAGTTACTTATGATATAATTTATTTAACAAAGGAGAAAAATAAAAATGAATGAATATAAAGAACATGAAATAAAAATATTAGACGTAAATATAGATGATTTGCAAGCAAGATTAGTAGATCTCAATGCAATTAAAGTATTTGATGATGAGAGAACTATAACGGTTTTTGATACAGAAAATCTAGCTTATATAAATCAAAAAGACAAACTTATTAGAATTACTGAAGAAGGAACTGTTAAAGTAACTATGCATGTTAATCAAAGTAAGCCAGAGATAAAAGAAGGAATTAAATTTAAAACTAGTAGAATGAAAGAAACAGCAGATTTTTTTCATGAATTAGGGTTAGACCCAATTTGTAAAGTTACTTCTCATAGAATATCATATGAAATAGGCCAAATAGATTTTGACATCGATAAATTCCCTTTGATACCACCATTTTTAGAAATAGATATTGAGCATCTCGAGAAAGAAGGTTGGACTGTTGACCAATTACTTAAAGCTTTAGGTTTAGAAGAAAATAAAGTAGTTGTTATGGGAACAGAAGATATTCACAAACTTTATGGCATCAATTATTTCGAAGCATATAAAATTAATAGAGATAAAGTTAAATAGAACAAATAAATTTGAACAGTAAGGAAAGATTATTATGGCAACAACAAAACAATACAGAGACTTTTTATTAGAACAACTAAATTTACTTGAAGAGATAACTTGTAGACCGATGATGGGAAAGTACTTGCTATACTATAAAAACATTTTATTTGGAGGCATATACGATGAACGACTACTAGTAAAAATTGTTGATACTAACAAAGAGTTTTCTCTAAAAGAAGCAATTCCTTATAAAGGTGCGAAACCGATGTACATTATCGAAGATATCGATAACAAAGAATTGATTCGAGATATAGTTATAGAAACTTGTAAAAGTCTTAAGCCTAAAAAATAATAAGGAAGTGCTAAAATGTTAGAAAAAGGATATTTAATTGAGTTAAGTAACAATGTTCAGTATATAGTTATGGACCAAATTCAATTTAAAGGAAAAATATATATTTATTTAATAAAGAAAGATCAATCAGGAATAGCAATTTGTGAGTTAATTGATGATGAAGTCATACTAGTAAACGAAGAACAGTTGTTCTTTGAATTATTAGAAATATTTGCTAAAAATTTGGAAGAAAAATAAATGATACCAAGTAAATTAAATCAAAAAAAAATAAAACTCGAAAACATTTTAATGACCGATATTAATTCATTAAAAGTCTCATCTTTTGATAATGGTTTTAATGGCAGTACAAAATTAAAAATAGAAAGAATTGATCAAAATTTCAGTGAATACAACTCTCTTTTAGTAAAACAAGCTATTGGACAAGGAGCATTAATATTATTTTTAGGCTATTTAATTTTAAACCCCCATTCAACAATTACAACAAATGTTACAGAAATGTTTAACGAAGTTTTATCCCTCATCTCAAACAGTGATGTCTTTTCAAAAGATCAAGCCGCTCAGGCAACGTACGCAAGTTTATTCGAAGGTGTAAAACAAATAATCGATAAAATAGGAATTTTAGGATTGGCTCTTGCCAGTCAAGCAATCAGTTTTATTACATGTACATTAAAAAATTCTAAAAAATCTAAAATTATAAATCAAGAAATAGAAAACATAAAAGAGCGACTATATGGTAATCATAAAACTTTTTAAAAAAAACTGGATAACTTGAAATGTTTACTTAAAAACATTTCATCTTTCCAGTTTATTATTTGGAGCAACCTTTTTGAATATTTTCTAAAGTCTCATTAATATTTCCAAGCCATTCTTTTTGACTTAAATATTTATATATTTTTCCTATTTCCATATAAGTTTCGCCGATTGAATACATTATAAGATTATACTCTCGACATCCCGCTTGATATTTTTTTGACTGCTCAAATAAATTAATTAAAGTAGCTTTAAGTTCTTCCAAACGATTTACTAAATTTTGTTGTTCATTTTCCATAATTATTTCTCTCCTTGAAATGTTTGTACTTTACCACAACTAAATCATCTTGTCAATATTTCTTCTTTTAAGTTCACAAATCACTATCATTTAGGCATAAAATATGATATACTACACGTGAATTTTGAGGAGTGTTTTTTATGAAGTTAAAGAATTTATTAATTATATTCATCTTTTTGATGATTATTCTAGTCATACCTGTTAAGGCGGCATCTTTTAAAATAAGTGCTTCTACAAGCAAAGTAAAACCAAATGCTACTTTTACGATCAATGTTGGAGGGGATTGTATAGGAAGAGTTAATCTTTCCGTTTCTAATGGTAAACTATCGAAATCGAGCGTTTGGGTAGAACAAAATACAGAGTCAATTACTGTTACAGCAGGGAATAGTGGAGTAGTGACTATCACAGCAACACCAACAGCAGGATTTTCTGATGCTGATGCGAATGAATATAATCCTGGTTCAAGAAGCGTTTCTGTATCTATAATAGAAGAAAGTTCCACGCCATCAAATCCGACAACTCCATCAAATCCTGGTTCTTCCACATCTAAACCGTCTACTTCGACATCTCAAAAACCACAAGACAAACGCTCATCAAATAATAAACTTAAAAATTTAAAAGTAGAAGGCTATGAACTAAATCCTAAATTTGATCCAAATACAGAAAAATATACCCTAAATCTTCCAAATACTGTTACTTCTATCGACATATCTGGGGTAGCCGAAGATGATAAAGCTAAAGTTTCGGGAGTAGGAAAAACCGAATTGAAACCGGGAAATAATGAAATTAAAATAACTGTTACTGCCGAAAATGGTTCTAAAAAGACTTACAAATTAAATGTCTTTGTCGATGAGGCACCAACTGTTTTCATAAATTATAATGATGAGAGTATAGGATTAGTTAGAAACTTAGAAGGGCTAAACATTCCTGAAGGATTTAAAAAAGAAGATATCACTAAAGATGATAAAACGATTACTGTTTTTACTAATGATAAAATTTCTATAATTTATGGAGTAACTAATAATATCAAAAACTTCTATCTCTACAACAAAGAGAAAAATGAAATTACAAATAAATTAATTCCAATAAAAATCGCTAACAAAACAATTTATTTGTTGGATACTAAAAATGATGATGATAATTTAGAGCTTAGTCAGTTAAAAATTGAAGACCTAGAAATCGACTGTTATAAATATAAAAACCAAGATAACTATTATCTTCTAAATACGATTAATGCAGATGGAACACGCGTAGAGTACTTATACGAAGCTTCTGAAAACTCTTTAATACCATATCCGACATTTTTATCGAATTGTCCGACTAACGAAAGCACTAAGCATAATAACAATTTACTAATTATCATACTTTCTTGTTTATCTGGTGCACTTCTCATTATAATTTTAGCCCTCTTAAAAAAACAAAAAGGGAGTAAAACTTATGAAAAAACTGTTTAAATTATTACTACTAGTAACGGCTCTTTTACTATTACCTTCAAACAGTGAAATACTTTCTAAAGAAGAAGTTTTTAATGTTACACAAACTGAGCTTAGTGCTGAGTCTAGGGCAAGTAGAAGAGAATTACAAAACATCGTCGTTTTCATCGAATTTAGCGATAGTGATACTAATACTAAACATCATTTGGACGACGAACAAAGTGTTAAAAACGCCGAAGCAATATATAATAGTGATGAATTTGAAATGCTTACAGTCAACGGCTTAATAAAAGTTCCTTCTTTTAAAACTTATTATGAACGCGAAAGTTATGGTCAACTATCTATTTCAACTGACATTTTTCCAAAAGAAAATGGTCAAGTTAAATCATTTAGAGATGACAAACCGATTGGTTATTATTTAAAATACGATGCTAAAAATCCGATAGGTTATAAAACTAGAGAAGAAGCTAATGAAAGAGAAGCTGCATTAGTCGATAAAGCAACAGCCTATATCAGCAATCAATTAAGTGCCTATGGTTTTACAGACAAAGATATCGATACAAATAATGATGGACTAATAGATGCCATATCATTCATAGTAGAAGGTGCCGATACACTGCCTGTTTCTATTACATGGCAAGACTTACTTTGGGCTCATAAATCGAGTAACAAAGGAAACATTTCTTCTAAAATTTTAAATAAAAGTATTGGAGATTACAACTTTATGTATGCAGGAGATTATACTGAGTCTATCAATCTATTTTCATTAAATCGAGGAAAATATGGTACTATAATCCATGAATTTGGTCATACATTAGGATTTAGTGATTTATACCGCTATGGCGACTCAATGACACAAAAGCCAGTAGGATTCTATGACGTTATGGGAAACGTCGTTGGTTCTAACCCTCAGCACTTTTTGACATATTTTATAAGTGAATTTAACCTGGAAACAAACTGGCATACGCCACTTCCAGTCATTAATAAGACGACAAAATCTATTACACTTCATAAACCAAAGTACATAAATAACAATGAAGTACGTGCTATTAAAATTCAACCTGATGCTAATAAGCAGGAGTACTTTATAGTCGAATATCACGAGAAGCACAACACTTACGATTTTTCCTCATCTGATAAATCGGGAATAATCGTTTATCGTGTTAATGAAAAAAATAAATATATGGGTAATGCCCAAAGTGGTAATGGAGGAGAAAAAGACCATATATTTGTATTTAGACCTGGAGAAGATAAACTTGGTGAAGGAGCAGGTAACTTAGTTGAAGCTACATTAAATATGTCTAGAAAAACACTCGGTAAAACTTCTATCACAAACGGAGTATTCGATAATCAGACTATTTACTATGCAGACGGAAGTAATTCAAGGATTGCTATTGAGGTTACAGGAGAAACAGCTGACTCTGTTACATTCAACGTTACATTACCTGAAACAGTGGGATCTGGAACTGCAAACGATCCATACATTATAAGTGATACTGAAGACTTTATGTATCTCATGAGTTTAGATACTAAAGGTAAGTATTATAAACTAGGTAGTGACATCGATTTTAAAGATATCAAAAATTATCCTAGTATCAACTTTGAAGGAAATTTAGACGGCAATAATAAGACCCTTAAAAACATTACTTCGAAAGGGGCAGGAGTGTTCTCTTCGGTAGGAGTGTATGGAACTAAAACGGAGATTAAAAATCTTTTCGTCGAAAATATTACTGCTACACCTGACAAAGGCGACTATTTAGGAGGTTTTGCATCCACAACTTCGAATATAACACTTAAAAATATTCACCTAAAAAGTGGAACAGTAACCAATATAGAATATAGTGGTTCTTTCTCTTCAGATTTAGCCTCCACAGGAGGGTTTGTAGGAAATGCCTCTAATGATACTTACATAGAAGACTGCTCTTCAAGAGTCAGTGTTAACTCTCCTAAAAATGCAGGTGGATTTATAGGTCTAAATATGAATGCAATTATTAAAAATAGTTTTACTCAAGGAAAAGTAAACGGTAACTCAAACACTGGTGCATTCATCGCTCTTCAATGCATAATGGATAATTACTATAACGTCCCTTTTAATGTTTACTATGAGACTACTGTTAATAATTCCATGCAACCTGTTGGTAATTATGCTTCTTTACATAAATTAGATGTTTTAAATGAGAACTCACTTTCTAAAGGCATAGTAGGAGTCGGCGTTTTAAAAGAAATCGACATGAAAATTGGAGAAATATTTACGTATAGTATCGAATCTAATCCTACAACTGTGCTAAACTATAATGTCCTTGTCGAAAATAGTGATGTTATCGAATATCAAAACAGTGTATTAAGCGGTTTAAAAACGGGCGTTTCAAATGTACATGCTGATTTAGCGATCGGTTCAAATTCGATGAGATTAACTAGTAAAGTTACAGTCACAAATGGTAGTTCAAATACTTTGAATGAAGCAGATGTTTTAAATTACTTTGGTTTAACTAAAAAAGACGGCTATGTTGCAGGCTTCACACTCAATACAAATATTAAAGATTTGAGAAATAAACTTTCTGGTTTACAAGGAGTCACTTTAAAAAGCTTTAAATCTGCTAATAATACTGAGATATACGAAGGTTTAATTGCAACTGCTATGAAGTTTACTCTCCATTTTAACAATACTGATTACAATTATACAGTCGTCGTAAAAGGGGACGTTAATGGCGACGGTTATATTTATGCAACAGACTATGTGCGTATTAAAAACCACATTATGGGTAAGACCACTTTAACTGGAGCTTATAGACTTGCAGCAGACGTGAACAACGATAATTCAATTTATGCTACTGATTATGTTAAAATCAAAAACTTTATCATGGGCAAGGGAAGTATTTCCCAAACTTTATTTTGAAGTTTTAACTAGCTTATTTCTTCGAAAGTAACCATTCTTGTGGTTGCTTTTTAAATGCCAAAAAATATTTACAAATGTTCTAAAAAATTTTATAATAAAAAAGTATCAATAAGGAGAATACTGATGAAAAATATAATTGAAGTTAAAAATCTAACAAAAGAATACAAAAATAAAAAAGCAATCGACGACTTGTCATTCGAAGTTTATGAAGGGGAAATATTAGGACTTTTAGGGCCAAATGGAAGTGGAAAATCAACTACTATCAATTGTCTTCTCTCACTATTGAACTATCAAAGTGGAAAAATAAAAATTATGGGTGAAAACATGAGACCTGATGCCTACGATATCAAAAGACAAATTGGAGTCATATTTCAAGATGTAGCAGTTTTTGAAGAACTAAATGTCATAGAAAATATCGATTATTTTTGTGGACTTTATATAAAAGATAAAAGTTCACGTCAAGAATGTATCGAAGATGCGATTAAATTAGTCGGTTTAGAAAATTATAAAAAATATTATCCCAAACAATTATCGGGAGGGTTACTGAGAAGATTAAACATAGCCTGTGGAATCGCCCATAAACCAAAAATAATATTTTTAGATGAACCAACTGTCGCAGTCGACCCACAAAGTAGAAATAATATTTTAGATGGAATTGAAAAGCTAAGGACAAATGGAGCCACCATCATTTACACAACTCATTATATGGAAGAAGTAGAAATACTTTGTGACAGAGTTATCATATTAGATAAAGGAAAAATTATCGCATCAGGTACTTCTGACGAACTTAAAAGCCTTGCTAAAATTGAAGAAAAAGTAACTATCGAAGTACAAAATCTTGAACAAAAATATATCGAAGAAATAATAGGATTTAAAAATGCCCAAAGTGTCGTTTATTCCAATAATAGTTTGATAATAACTTATAAAAAAGGTAAAAACAATTTAACAGAACTTATCGATTACTTAAAAAATAATAAAATCAATTATAGTAAAATATTTTCCGAAAGACCAACGCTTAACGACGTCTTCTTAGAGTTGACGGGAAAGGAATTGAGAGACTGATGTTTATCCACAATTTTAAATACACTATAAAAACTTTACTCAAAAACAAAGCTCTCATATTTTGGACTTTTGCCTTCCCCATTATTTTAGGAACATTTTTTAATATGGCTTTTTCCAACATCGAAAATAGTGAAAGTTTTAAATCTTTTGATATTGCTGTTGTCGAGAACAAAAATTATGAAGACTACGAGTATTATAAAAATGCATTAAATAGTATCAGTGAAGAGAATAGTGATAACAAAATTTTTAACATTAAATATTTAACTAAAGAAGATGCTTTAGATGCGCTTGAAAGCGATGAAATATATGGTATTATTACATTTCAAGATAAACCTGAAGTAATCGTGAAGTCAAACGGTATCAACGAAACCATTTTAGAAACTGTCACTGAAGAAATAAGAGAACAAATTGTATTATCCAAAGACTTAATAGAAAACAAAATTAAAAACATAATTAGTACTGAAAACAATATGGAACTAGATTATGCCAAACTAAGTTCTGAATTATCTAAAGAAGTCGAAAACTTAATAAAGCAAAATGATACTAATATAGAAGATATCACGAATAAAAACATGAGTTATACGATGATTGAATTTTATACACTAATCGCTATGACTTGTTTATACGGAGGAATATTAGGAATGGTCGCGATCAATAAATCTCTTGCTAATATGAGTAATCATGGAAAAAGAGTATCTATCTCAGCAATAAAAAAAGGCAGCCTCATTATAAGCAACGTACTTGCTAGCTACCTAATTCAATTATTCGGCTTAGCATTATTATTTATTTATACTATATTTGTATTAAAAATCGACTATGGTGATAATATTCCTTTAATAATTTTACTTTCGCTAATCGGTTCCCTCGCAGGATTGAGTTTTGGTATCACAACAGCAAGTGTATTTAAAACTAACGAAAACCTTAAGACAGGTATCATGATTTCGTTTACCATGCTCGGATGCTTTCTATCGGGAATGATGGGTATCACTATGAAATATATCGTCGATAAGAACCTACCTATAATCAACATGTTAAACCCTGCTAATATGATTACAGACGGATTTTACTCTTTATACTATTATGGTCCAAACGATAGATACTACTTTAATGTTATCAGTCTTCTAATATTCACAGGCATTTTATTAAGCATATCCATTTTCAGTTTAAGGAGGCAAAAGTATGACAATATTTAAAGCATTTCTAAAAATATTAAACAAATGTAAAGCTCCAATAATAATGTATACCGTAATTTTAGTTTTTTTTGGAGGATTTAATATGACCACCAATGAAAATTCCACCAACTTTGTAGAAAGCAAACCAAAAATTACTATTGTCAACAACGACAAAGACGAGGGTATTACAGAATCTTTAATTGATTTTCTAAAAGAGAAGAGTGATTTTGTCCAATTTGAAAACGAAGAAGAAATTAACGATGCACTTTTTTATCGAGAAATTAATTACTGCATTTACATTCCTGAGCACTTTAACGAAAACTTTATGGAAGGCTTAAACCCTAAATTAGAAACAAAAACTACTAACGAATACTCCTCAACTCTAGCTGAGATGAACTTAGAAAAATATTTAAGACTTGCTAATATTTATCGCACAGAATTTAAAAGTGAAGAAGAAATAGCCAAAAAAATTGCTGCTATCCTAGAAGAAAACATAACTGTCCAGATGACTAGCAAACTAGACACAGCTAACTTAAATAAAATGACTACTTACTTTAACTTTACAAATTATTGCATTCTAGCAGGAGCAATCTATGTTATATGTCTAATCTTATCTAGCTTTAAAAATGAACACGTTTTCAAAAGAACTACGATCAGTAGTATAAACTATAAAACTATTAACAGACAATTACTATTATCTAACAGTTTATTCGCATTAGGATTATGGTTCGTCTACATTTTACTCGGTTTTATTTTGATCGGTAGTTCAATGTTTACATCCCACGGGTTAATCTATATAATAAACTCACTTATTTTCACGATGAATGCCTTAACAATTGCATTTTTAATCGGAAATTTAGTTAAAAACAAAGAAGCTGTAAACGGTATTGTCAATGTAATCGCTTTAGGATCCAGCTTTCTATGTGGAGCCTTTGTACCAATGGAATGGTTACCAAGTTCAGTTTTGAACATTGCTCACATTTTGCCTTCTTACTGGTTCATAAAAAATAATGAAATTTTAAAGACCATTGAAAGTATAAACTTGATTTCTCTAAAACCAGTGTTTTTTAACATGGCTATACTACTTTCATTTTCCATACTATTTATCATATTGACTAACATA
Source organism: uncultured bacterium (assembly GCA_947646655.1). GTDB lineage: Bacteria > Bacillota_I > Bacilli_A > RF39 > UBA660 > RUG11867. The sequence continues at coordinate 3,151 of CANSHI010000005.1, read as the reverse complement.
ATATCTAAAAGAAAGAGAAAAATCAACTAAATTTATTGAGTAGTTTTTTATAAAAATATAAACACAGAAAGAGAGTGAAAAAATGCACAAAAATATTTTAGAAATCCAAAAAAGTATTTTACAAGAACAAAAAGAAAAAGAACGAAAAAGCAATTTTTATTCGAATATGAGATTGATAATATTCATACTAAGCTTAGTAGAAATGATTATTTATTTTAATACTCGAAGCACACTCCACATAGCCCTAACAGTTGTTTTAATTTGTTTCTTTATAATTATGGTCATTATACATCATCAAATAGACAAAGAAATCGATCGATTTAAAAACTTACTTTCTATTATTGAAAAGTACTCAAACAGAATCGACGAAAAGTGGAAAGAAGAAACATACTCTATAAACGAATCTAAAGAAAATTTTATAGGAGATTTAGATATTATAGGAAAAAATTCTTTAATGCAATTTCTTGATTTTACATCGAGTCTTGGAGGCAAAAGAAAACTTATTAAAACACTTTCATTAGAAAATGTTTCACAAAAAAAGATTCAAGACAATCAAGGTTCAATAGGGGAACTTAAAACTAACTTCAACTTTTGTTTAAATTTCAAAGAAAGATTAGATAAAATTGAAAACATTGAAAACATCGATTTCAAAGAATTATTTTCTCTATTCGATAAATCTATTCAAACTAAAAACTGTCACTTAATTTTATCATTAATCCTTTCTGCATCGACAATTTTATCATTAGTTTTATCTATTTTAAAAATAGTTAATCCAGCTCTATTTTTAGTACTATTCTTTTTACAACTAGCCATTTCCTACATCTATTCTATTCGTTACAACGAATTTTTTGAAGACATCGGCAATTCATCTAGAATATTTAGTAAACTAATGGAAAGCTTTAATTATGTAGACTCTTTCGAATTTAAGGATTCACAAAACCAAAAACTAAAAACCGAAATCTCTCGCGGAAAATCTATTATAAAAGATTTGTCATCAATAAGAGAGTTTGATTTGTTTAGAACTAATTTTATCACAAATGTTTTACTAAATGTTTTCTTTTCTTTAAACTTTATACTTTTATACAAATATTCTAAACTTTTATCTACACATACCGAAAATTTTAAAACAAGTATTAAAGCATTAGAACAATTTGAAGTATTGATAAGCTTAACAACTATATGTTTTGTAAAAAACAATACATGTCTTCCAATTATCGAAGATGATTTAAAATTAAATATTGCTGACATGAGACACCCTTTAATAGAAGAAGAAAAGTGTGTAACGAACAGTTTCTCATGCAATCGTGATATAAATATAATTACTGGTTCTAACATGAGTGGTAAGACATCTTTCATGCGTACCATTGGAATAAATCTAATTCTTGCCTACTCGGGAACATACGTTAATTCAGCTTCTTTCTCTTGTCCTATTATGAAAATTTTCACATCTATAAATGTTAAAGACGACATAGCAAATGGAATATCAACTTTTTATGGCGAACTTAAAAGAATAAAAGATATTTTAGATTATAGTGAAAACCATAATGAGGCCCTGATCGTATTTATTGACGAAATTTTTAAAGGTACAAATTACAATGATCGCATACTTGGAGCTAAAGAAACATTGAAAAGTTTAGCCAGCTTAAATTGTATAGTATTTCTAACTACTCATGATTTTGAACTATGTGAGATAAAGTCTAAAACAATTTATAATTATCACTTTAGAGAAACATACAAAGACAACAAAATTAACTTCGATTATAAAATAAAAGAAGGGCAGTGCAAAACTACCAATGCCAAATATTTGATGGAACAAATGGGCATAATAAAAAAGAAACATAAGGCTTGAATGCAAATTCAAGTTTTTTAAATTAAACTAAAAAATTGGCTAGATAGTTCAATGTGTAAATTTTTCAAAAAAATCTAGTAAAAATTTTAATTTTATGGTATCATTAATAGGAAATATAATAAATAGAAGAAAGAGTGATAATTTATGGCATTTGATAAATTAAAAAAAATGCTCGGAGATGAAGACGATCAAGAAATAGTAAATGAAGAAGTGCTTTACAACTTAGAAGAGGGCAAAGAAAAAAGTAGCAAAGAGAATACTAATCAAATGATTTTAGTTGAACCTCGAGCTTACTCTGAATCTCAAACTATTGCAGACCATTTAAAATCTAAAAATACAGTTGTAGTAAATTTTAAAAGAGTTACAGATGCCCAGGCAAAAAGAATTATTGACTTTTTATCTGGAACGCTTTATGCTATAGGTGGCGATTTACAACAAATCGGTCCAGGCATTTATTTATGTACTCCTAAAAATGTTTCTGTTCAAGGAAAGATCAGTGCGGATGATAAATCGAAAAAAGGAGACGAAGAAGACGACTGGTAAAAAACAAAAGGGTGATGAACTATGGAAAGATTTAGTAGTTCTTTCAAAGGATATAACATCAATGAAGTAAATAAGTTTGTAGATGAAATGACTAATGAGTATAGTTCTATCATTAATAAACTTAAGGCAAAAGATGTTGAAATCGAAAGATTAAAAAATGAAAACGCAGATTTACAAAGAAAGCTTAATAATAATAATCTAGGTTCAATTTATAGTTCTGGTACTGAAATAACTGGACTAGCTCGAAACGAAGCCAAAAGTATTATTGAGGATGCTAAAAAAAATGCTTCTAGAATAGTTAATGATGCCCTACTCGAAGCAGAAAAGATAGAATTTAAAACTGAAAATATGAAAAGAAATATGACAGTTTTTAAAAGGCGCATGCGTACCATAGTTAAATCACAATTAGAAACAATCGAAGATATTGAAGAGTTAAAGCTAGATGAATAATCGTCTAACTTTTTAAATATTTAAAAAGCACATCAGTTTATCTGATGTGAATTTTTTATTTTCTAAATAATCTCAATGTTTTAGCTTTAGTTCTTTTAGTTTCATAATAAACATCGACTTGACCATTTACTATTATCTCTTCTTCTTGAGCTTCATTTTCCTTTTCTTGGGCATTTGATTCCTCATTAAATTCATCATCTCCAAAATCAGGATCAGGTGGAAGAGTAGGCTTTCCTGTAGGACTTGCACCTGGTTCTGCAGTAGGTTCTGAAGTCATAGTTGGTTCTGCAGTAGGCTCTGCAGTAGGTT